>DAOUTW010000027.1 GCA_030668485.1 Candidatus Zixiibacteriota bacterium | reverse complement strand
GTCACCGATATATGCCGTCTGCTTATCCACCGAAGCGGTCACATCAATCAACTCGGCCGCCCGGCAGGCATAACTGCAGATAACTGCGAGAAGAACGGCAATAGCTATGCGAACGACGTATTTCAAGATTTCCTCCGGTAAACCTTGAAGCGCTCATACGTTCCCTGAAGCTGATAATTGGCCTCTGTCGATGCCACCAGCTCATCCGGAGGATCGTTGACGACGATATAGTATGACACCTCTTTGTTATCCAATATCCGTTTTAAATCTTCATTCAGAACCAGGCGAAAATACCTTTGTTCGCTGTCATCGAGCGGTAACGGGTACTCAAAACCGAGAAACTCGACGCCCTTGACAACCGGCTTATTAGCCAGCACCGAAACCATCGGCAACTCCGCAAGGATCGGATCATCCCCCGGATATTCATTGATCGCAGCACATATCCGGGTCATATTGCCGATATCGGTATGACCGTCAAACTCTCGGACAGCCCCGACGAAAACGACAAAATACGGAATGATGCCGAGAATATAAACGGCTGTCACAATCGCCGGCAGCTTCGATTTGAAAGCACCGGCCATCCCCCTCCGGATCGCCGAAAGGTAATGTTCCACACCTTTAACCGAAACGATCAGGGCAAACGGAATCGCCTGCACGAAATATTGTTGAAGGACCGGATTGGGCAAAAAGTAAACGATGGTTATTACACCGGCCGTTATCCCCGCGATTCCTGCCGGTGAAGTGAAAATACTGCCACCCGCGCTATTGGCATGAACTTTCCTGCCGTACAGATAAGCGCCAACGACTAGTATTAAAAGAAGCATTATCTGTGGATTAACGAGAAGCTTGCCGATCACAAAGAGCTTCTGATAATAGGACTGCGGGAATTCGACACCCGGATTCCGCATGAAATGAAAATACAAATTATCAAACATAAAGCGCCGGGTGTCGCGGAGCAGGTAGATGATCCCCGGAATTGCGGTGATAATCATCGGGACGATATATGCCAGAGCATATTTACCCCATTTCCGTCCTGAAACAACGATAAACGGAATAAGAAAGAGAACGACCAAAGGGACAAATACAAGTCGGGTATTGACCGCCAGCGCCATCAGCACTCCGGCAACCACCGGGTGCCATAACCGTGGCGAACGGACAAAGCTCACCAGACAATAAAACGTCCCGATCAGGAACAGGTCGGTCCAGGCAAAGGTTTTGGCCACCGAATGCCAACTGATTATCATGCCGGAAAATACGTATAGGGCAAGGATGAAATTAATCGTCACCTTATCGGTAGTCAGCCTCTTCAGTATGAGATAGAAAATACCGGTGGTCAACAAGCCCATTAAGACCGATGCGAGTCGGGTCAGGTAGAGAGTTGTAAACCCCTTACCGGCAAATACGGAAAAAATATGCGGCAGATACGGCATCTGGGGATAGAAAAAATCGGCATACAGGGTTTGGCCCTCGGCCACTTCACGGGCCGCCGAAAGGTAAAACCCTTCATCGCCGTCCACCAGCCGATTGAAGGCGAAAAACACCAGCAGGCATAGCTGTACTGCGATTAACAGCCAGGGTATGATATTTTTTATCCTGCCGCCTTTCATCTATTTGATATTCTCCTCGAAAACCTGAACCGGTTCGGCCTTGAGCAAGGTGCCGATATAGTCATTAAGAGCCTTCTGCCCGATGTAATTCATATATTCTTTCGTTACCTCGTCACGCACTTCATCGAAAGTCTCACCGCTGAACTTATCCTTGTTGGCATTGTAATACAGCATCAACTCCGAGCTGTCCGGCTTGACAGTCGGCGCAATTTTCGATTGCGTATAAAACTGAACCAGGTAATCCTTCTCAAGTGCTTGCAAATCCTTCTGCAGGCGGTCATCTCGATCGAGTCCCTCACGCAGGGCAGCATGATATATCAATTCCCGCCCGATCAATTGATCCAGAAATTTTCTTTTCCCCTCAAACCCGGATATCTGCTGCTGCATATCGGGAGGCAGAGCCTGCATGGCGGCATTGAAATCGGCCACCGTGATATTCCGACTGCCGACTTTGGCCACCAGTTTGCCCAGTTGATCAACCGTATTCGGTTCCGCGCTGACCTGCTGATCCAGTTCACGGCGGGCATCGAGACGCCGCCCCAGTTTTTCCAGACAGGTGATCAGGTTCTTTCCCGCCTCGGTCACATACGAACCGTTTTCATCCAGAGACCTGGCCCGAATATAATATGCCGCCGCCTGTTCATAATCGCCGACATCCTCAAAATAGATTTTCCCGATCAGATAATTAATCGAACCTCGCTGGCCGCTGTCCAAATCCGCATGCTCCAGGATTCTCTCGTATTCCTCAATGGCCGCTTCCGGCAGATTATTGTCCGCCAATTCTCCGGCCAGTTTGCGAGAGCCGGTGACAAGATCATCCTTCGAATTTTCCGTCAGCGAAGTATAAACCATGATCACTATCACTAGTGATGTCGCAGCCAGAGCTATCCCGATTATCGCCAGGATGGAATTCGATTTGTTGGTGGGGGCTATCAATGCCGCTTCTCCCTCATCTTAAAAAACTGAATCAGGGGTCCCGTATAAGGCCGGTCGGTACGGATCTGAATAAAATCCAAATCGATCAGTCGAAATCGGTGTTTCAGATCATCGGTCGATTGCGCTGCCTGGATTTCGAATTCCTTTCGGAAAGCATGCGATGAGGTATCCAGCACCATGACCTCGCCGGTCTCGGCATCCTCCAGCTCGATCAAACCATAATTTCCGAACCGCAATTCGCGCGGATCGGAAATCTTTACGGCGATGATATCATGTTTTTTGTTGGCTATCCGCAGGGGCGTGAAAAAATCTTCCGACAGAAAATCAGAAATCAGAAACACCACCGATTTCCGCTTGATAACCTTGCTGAAAAATTCAAGCGCTCCGGCGATATCGGTTTTGGTATGTTCCGGCTGGAAATAAATAATTTCCCGGATCAGCCTTAAGACATGCGGTTTCCCTTTTTGCGGCGGGATAAATTTCTCGATCTTGTCGGTGAACACAATCAAACCGACTTTGTCATTGTTTTTGATCGCGGAAAACGCCAGAAGAGCGCACAACTCCGCGGCCAATTCCTCCTTGTATTTTTCAAAAGTACCGAATCGTCCCGACGAAGAGGCATCGACCAGGAGGATAACGGTCAATTCCCGTTCTTCTTTGAACTTTTTAACATGAGCCGCTCCGGTGCGGGCGGTCACGTTCCAGTCGATCAGCCTGATATCATCGCCCGGTGTATATTCCCGCACCTCTTCGAACTCCATTCCCTGTCCCTTGAATGTGGAATGGTATTCACCGGAAAAAAGGTCGTTGACCAGTTTCCGGGTACGGATTTCGATCCGGCGGATCTTTTTAAATATCTCTTTCGGGACCATTGCTTTTTATGGTACCTCAATGGTGTCAAAAACCTTCTGGACAATATCGTCAGCCGATTTTTCTTCGGCCTCGGCTTCGTAGGTAATGATAATCCGATGGCGCAGGACATCATGACCGATCGCCTTCACATCTTCCGGGGTAATATACCCGCGCCCTTTGAGGAAGGCATGCGCCTTGGCCGCAAGGTTGAGGTAGATCGAGGCACGCGGAGAAGCGCCGTAGGCTATTAATTCGGACAATTCGCCGATACCGTATTTCTCAGGCTCACGAGTGGCGAAAACGATATTGAGGATATAATCTTTAACCTTCTCGTCAACGTATATGCTCGTGACAACCTTGCGCGCTTCGAGTATATCCTGTGCGCTAACCGTGGCATTGACTTTGATATCCTTGCCGACCGTCATCCGATCCATGATCAGGCGCTCCTCTTCATGCGTGGGATAGGTAATTTTCAATTTGAGCATGAACCGGTCGATCTGGGCTTCCGGCAGAGGATAAGTTCCTTCCTGTTCAATCGGGTTCTGCGTCGCCATGACCAGAAACGGCTCTTCAAGCGGATAGGTTTTATCGCTGATGGTCACCTGCCGCTCCTGCATCGCCTCCAGCAGAGCCGACTGCACTTTGGCGGGAGCGCGGTTGATTTCATCGGCCAAAATGATATTGGTAAACACCGGCCCCTTCTTGACCGTAAACTCAGCCTTCTGAGGATTGTAAATCATGGTACCAACCAAATCGGCCGGAAGCAGATCGGGGGTAAACTGTATCCGCTGGAACCCGGCTTTTATCGCCGATGCCAGAGACTTGACCGCCAGCGTTTTCGCCAGACCGGGAACACCCTCCAGTAGAATATGACCGTTGGCAAGGAGGCCGATTATCAACCGTTCTATCATATAATGCTGACCGACAATAACCCCACTCAATTCCTGACTCAGTTGGGCGACAAACTGTGACTTCTTTTCTACCTCTTCCTGTATCTGTTTGACGTCGAGGTCCATATCTCCTCCATCTATCTTTGGTGCAACCTGTTTTCGAAAAACTGTTTTACGGCATTGAAGCAACTTTCCACATCGCCGGATGACGGCGCTTCGGGACGATATTTGACTTTTTGTGCCTGATTTATCCACAGCATCAAATTAGCCTTTTCGGAATCATCCTCCAACTCACCCACAATTCTGACCACCTCTTCACCGGTTTTACTCGATACGTCCAATCCCCGCTCTTTTTCGAGGTAACTCAGCAGGAGGCGATAGAGTCGCGAATAGAAAAGTTTGCTATCCGAAACCGTCTCCTTTTTGATTTCCCCTAGACTATCCAGATAGCTCATATCGGTCGGTGATTCTGCATCATCGCGTCTTTTTCTCTTAAGCATAATTACAATTACCGCGCCACCGATCACAACGACAACGACAATAATTACTAAATAAAGGGCGGTATTGCCCGATTCCGAAATGACTTTCGGGACCGGTTTGGCAATTTCGATTGTCAGGCGGCCGGTTTGCAGTTCCCTGGCCTCGCCTGTAACTCTATGTTTTGCTGTGATATTTAACGGGTTAATGATACCTGTACCGAAATCGGTCGGCTGTAAAATATACTTAAAGGTACGGGTGGTGATTTCTGACGAAGAAACGGTGGAATCGGAAGCGGTCGAAACCGATGACGATGACCCCAAGATTTCAAGCTTTTCCAGGGTCGGCATCGGGAAATCATCGATCTGATAAAGAAACGGCTCTCCCTCCCAGACCATTATGACGGTTAGAGTATCTTTATCATCGAAGGCGATTGAAGACTGGCTGATTTCGACCGAAATGCCGATATCGCCGGAACTCGCGAAAGCTGCGGGCATCAGCGCCAGTAGGATCAGCGTTGTTGTCAGGTAACCGTTTATCTTTGCCATAGTAGTCGTCTAATTAACACATCAAGGCAATTATCGTCAAGTCCTTTCAAGACCTGGTTAAAGATGTTTTATACCGTTTTTTTCACAAAAGGTTTGAAGGAATTTTAAAAATCTGTTCGGTCGCAGCAAGTAACGGAGACTTTTGAGCCGACCGGTTCAATATATTCGGCCGCCAAGCAAGGCTACCAGGCCGATAATCATTTGTATTTTCAACCCTGCGGAAACCACCCGGCATCTTTCCCGCTCCGGCCTGACAATAAGCCACACGTAAAGGCCTGTCAGCGGCAGATGTATAAAGATCAATATGATATACAGATAGACCTGACTAAACCACCCCTGCCAATAAACCGCGAGTGAAACCCCAACCAGAATGGCAAAAACAATTCCAACCAGAATCAAAGGTGCTGTCACCCCCGATCGCAAAGGCGCGGTGACGCTGCCGGCCAGCGCATCACCGGCACTATCTTCGATATCCTTGATTATCTCCCGGCCAAAATGCATCAGAAAAGCGAAAACGGCAGGAACTATCGCCCCCGGAAGGGACCACACGGCATTGAAACCATAGGTCGCCCCTCCCAGTAGAAAAGTCAATGCCCCCAAAAGCGAAACGGCCAGATTGCCCAGGTAGGCAGTATGTTTTAGTCTGATATTGTACCATACGACCAAGAGGACAGCGGTGACAACAATTATGCGACCGATTCCGTTCAACTTGATCAGTAACAGCAATGAAACTATTAGAAATAGAAATGCCAGCGTGCCTGCTCCAACCCGGGAAATCGTCCCTGACGGCAAGGCTCTTTGAGGATGATTGATTCGGTCACTTTCGATATCGCGGATATCATTTATGATATTGCCAAAACCGCAGACAAAAAATGCCGCCGCCATGGCATACGAGTTTAAGGCCAGTTTATCGGCTTCAGGGGTTAAATACTGCCCGACCGCCACGGCGGCCATCGCCACCAGGCAATTTGGGATGCGAATAAGCGTGAAATATGCCCAAAAAAGTCTCACGGATTACATTGAGCAAAAATTAGATGTCGGTCAAGGTTAAAACATTGTGACCAGTCCGAAATGTACTTTTCCTTCATCCGCTCGATCATGATACCCCCAACCGATTTCCAGTGTAACTCGGGCCGTTGGGTTGCCGAGATAAAATCCAAATCCGGAGCCAACCCGAGCCAGTTCCTCCGCCCGGATTTCGCCGGGAACGATTTCTTTGCGCGAATAGATATACCCGACATCGGTGAAAATATAAGCCGCCGTTTTCTGCGATGGCCGAAAACGAATTTCCGATTGTCCCAGAAATATCCTTCGACCGGCGAATTGATCCTGTCGATAGCCGCGAAGCGACCCGTATCCCCCAAACTTGAACTGCTCTGAATAATCAATCAGTTCCCGCGAGGTTACTCGGACTCTGGATTCCAGGTTGATTCTGAAGATGATGCCGCGGCCGGCCGGCAAATAATTATCGGCGGAAATTTCAAACATACTTTCATCGTTGATGATCGCCGAGGCGACGGTATCGGGCCAACTGGTTCTCCGCAGATAAGAGAAACCGGCTTTCAGAAAACGTCCCGTGGACGGATTAGGAACATAATCGAGATTTCGTCTTTCGAATTTGACCGATCCTGACAATATGCGGGACGGCGGCTGGCTCAATCGTTGCGGTTCGGTCTTGGTCCATGACAGCCCGGCTCCGATCCGGGTATGACCGCGAGTGATCAGTGCCAGGTTTCCCTCGACCGTGAACAGGTGATATGACGAGTCATAATCGACCTGGTGGAAATGTAAATCGAGTTCCAGATGGTCGGGGATGAAAAACGGTTGCACAAATCGGAAATCGACTCGCGACGATGCCCTGTCTTTGCGATCGAACATCAGATTGATCCGCCTGCCGGACCCGAACAGATTTTTGGATTCAAAACGAAATCGCCCGACAAATTCTCCCTTCTCGGTTCCCCGACCGGGGAGATAACCGCCACCCAGTTCCAGACGATTGCTTTTCAACTCCGTGAGATAGAACAGTAACTCGACACCATCGTAATTCTCATTAGGTGTCAGATGCGGCAAAGAATCATTCTGAAGATAATCCCCGGCCTCGATTCGGCGAATCGCCCCTCGATAGGCATCGGTCACGAATAGATCGCCTTCTCTGAGACCCGATAATTTATGGACAAACTCCGGTTTCGATTTTCGCAGTCCTTTGAACCGCACGCGTTCTATTGCAACCTGCGGTCCGGCGATGAGTTTGTATCGAGGCTCGATGATGCCTTCATTCATCCTCACCCGATCGGTGTTCAGCGATGTAAAATAGTAACCCTTTTCTTGATATGGCAAGAGGAGGTTTTCCTTGACAGCATTTAGTGCGACTTTTGTCGCTACCAAACCACGATATCCCGATACCGTTTCCTGCCTGATCTCACCCTCGGAATCGACAATAATCAGGTCAACATCACCCAGATGAAACCGTTCCTTCGGATTTATGATTATGGTGTCACCGGAGTATTTCAGATCAAAATCGAAGTATCCTTCATCGGTCAGGATCGTTCCGATGCTATCGCAATCTCCACGGGAAGCCGCTTTTTCGATTCGGACCATCACCCGGCGATCCGGATTTTCCTCGCCATACCTGACTGTACAAGGTTGCAATTGCTGAGTGAAGGCAGCAGCCGCACAGAGGAAGCAGATAAGTATGATCAATCTAAAACCTGGCAAGTAATTCCCCCCTTCCGACAAATTCCGCCGGGCGACCTTCATAGAAGCGGTCGGTGAGATTGATTGTCAGGCGCCATAGTTTGCTGATTTCATAATTTACGACCAGATTGACCAATGCCGACTGGCCGAAACGCATGCCGTCGGTGACAAGATATTCCGGCTGAGAAAAGGCGATTTTCTCAGTCAATGATCGCATTTCACCGTTGATACGAATCTCTCCCTTTTCGGGTTGCCGCCAGACCGCTTCGGCACTCATAATAACTCCGTGGCCCTCACCACCTGAGTATTGATCGGTAAATCTTAAATAACTGACGGCCGGGGTCAGTTGTAATCGGGCCGGATTGATGCTCAGCCCCGCAGTATATTTGTTGCTGGTTAGATTGAGATCGATGACCCCGACGCCCGATGCATCGCTGCGATGATATTGCCATTCGAGGCGACTGAGCACGGTTGGCAAAATCCGGTTTTTTACCTCCGCCGTATATTTCCGGTCGCTGCGAAATATCAACGAACCTGATTCCTGCTCCTCAAAGCTGTTAGCATATGAGAGGTTGATGACATAGAAATTGTAGGCCGGGAATAACAGACAGGTATACTTCTCCCGGCGATAACGCTTGATATACGCTATACCCGAACGGCTGGTCCAGGGAAGTATCCATGACAACACACGACGATCGCCACCCGGCATTTCCTCGATAATCTCCGTCCGCAGCCGGAAGGCAAATTGAGAAAACAGTCCTTTATATCGTTTCAACGCCAGCATCCGGCCCGGATAAACGGTAATATTATGATTCTTCTCACCGACCGAAACCGAAGCGGCGTCACCAAGTTCTTCGCGTATGCGGATATAGTCGCCGTCCGGGTCATAGAGGTAGCGACCTTCCTCCAACCGATAATCACCCTCGCCGCTGTTAACCGGGATATAACGATATCCGGTGGCGCGCACACTTTGACGATTCTGGCGATATTCCGCCTGAAGCGTCATCCAGGAGGATGACGGTGCATATCGGAATGCGGTGACAAACAACTGCTCGGTGCGATCCCCGCGATCACTGTCGATCCCCTTCTGGTTAAACCATGTCCCGGCCAGCGAAACCTGTAAACGCCCGAAGGTTTCATCCGAAGTCAATTCAATTTTATCCTGCTGCGGACCTTTTACCCCCAGATCGTCGCTGCGGTATTCCATCCGGTGCGATGCTGATAACACCGTCCGCCCGAAAAACACAGCAGCCCGGTATTGATGATATTTTTCGAGATCAGGAGCGGTAGCGTAATTATCTTTGGTTAACTCTCGATCATAGTCAAGTTCCATCCGTGCATGACGGAACGGCCTAATCGCAAGACCGGCTTTGTATTTCTCATAAAGACCGACACCCAATGAGCCGTCGGTTTTCTCGGAGGAGGCAGTCCCATAATCGAAACGGGGGCTGATTGACTTGTCACGGAACAGATTTCCGGCGAATTTAAGACGCCGTGAGCGGAGATTATCCTTGTAATCAAGATACCCTGCTTCGGCTGACAAACTGTTGTTTTTCGTTTTCCAGTCATTCTTTAAATACACACGCAACTCATCGCCGGAAGAACTAACCGATGACAACGCCCATTGACGGCTGTTATCGGGCGGATCGACACGGTATACCGGATCATATTCCTGCTGACGGAACCGGACATTGAGATTCGACCTGATATTTTTGCCTTTATGCAAGATATCGCCGACCAGCCGGCTTTTGAAATTGTCGCCATCATCCAGGGTCGAAAAGAGGTTGTTATCACGGCTATTGCCCTGATATTCCAGCCGCCAGACTCCTCCGGAATAGGGTGTCAATTCCATGATCGAGAAGAAAAAATCATTCCTTGTCGGAAGCGACAGATATCGGATCGGTAAGTAATCCCCCGCATCTTTCCCCCGGTATTGGTAAACACCGTCGCCAAGATACTGATAATCCCCCCGACCTTCGCCGGTGTATGAGAATGTTACCGTGTAATTCCCTTCCCCGCTTCCAACATATTGGTAATACTGCATTCCGGAAGTGTCGATGACCGCTTGATAATCGCCGGAGCTATCGGAAACAACCCCGGAGGTGAAAGCCATTCCGGCGGTATCACCAGCCTGTCTCAATGTTTCGATATCGGATGAGGATAAAGCTCCGAATCGCAGCTTATCTTTATTATCCGTTTCTCGTCTGCCTCCTGCGCTCAATTTTATTCTGCCGTTCCATAACCTGACATCGGTCGCGATATCGTACACCACCTGTTCATAATCGTTGGCGGCCGCTTCAAAATCGATTTCGATACGGCTGCGGGATGTAATCAGGACCCGGGGGGAAAAGGTGATGCGGCCCGATGGATATTCGATCAGGTAATGTTTGTCGGCGCCGCTTTCAAGGATACGGCCGTCGACATAAACTTTTTCAGTGCCCGGAACGACACCGGTAGGCAAACCATCGACGCCGACCGCCTGATACGGACCCTGCCGACCGTCGATGCCGTTCAATTTCCGGCTCACGAATTTTCCCGCGGGACGTCCGATATCTGCAGCCAAATTAAGGGCATCTGATTTATAGGCGGCATATATACCCTTAATTCGTTTGGCCGGAAGATACCGGCTTTCGGCAGCGGCGATATCACCGCCTCTGGCTATGATTCGCTTGCCGTCGATTTCGAAAAAATACTTATCCAACTCCGATAAAATAACCGTGCCGCCGTCACCGGATAAAGTTTGATTGCCCGTCCCTCCCCGATCCGAAACGGCGCCTCGGAGCCGCAAGCCATCAGTCATATGGGCGTCAAAATCAAGGTTTAAACCCTGTGTAAAACGCCCCTCACCGGTCCGTCCGACCTGGAATGAAAACGATTTATTTCCCGATAATGTCAGTTTGCGGGCCGATCGCCCGCTGACAAGCGGACTGTAATCGGATTCACCCCCGACCTCCAGCAGTTTTTTTCCCAGAGGCACCGGATTGCCCGATGGAGTATTCAACCATGATGGTATCTGAAAAGCGGTGAACATTATGGTGTCGCACAGCGGAGGATTGGCAAAAATCAGTCGGCCGTTTTGCAGGTTGATAGTATAATCATCACCGCGTTGCAGCAAACGCCCGTCACAATAGACGGAGTCGGATTCGAATGCCAGCGGTTGCAAACCGGTCTCAAACATCGAACCACTGTCACCGACCGGTATGACCAGCGAAACCCGCCCGGCGAAAATTTCTCCGGGTAATAACAGCAGGATAAGACATACGACTGATAATAGAACAACGAATCGCAGGCGGGATATTATTTTACCTGTTACCCTCATAATCGATGCTGTACACCATTACTCGGTTGTGGCCGCTATCGGCAATATAAATCTTGTCGTCGGCAGAAACGGCAATAGCCCCGATATCGGAAAAACCGGCCGGCTGCTGTTCGGTCGTCTCAATCGTCAACAGATGGATACCTTCGGATGAAAAGGCGTATAGTTTCTGCGCCTCGGCGTCGGCAGTCCATATAGTACCATATGGCGATGCCGCCACGGCCGATGGTCGACCCAGCAAATCACCTCCGATCTGGCGGAGATAATTTCCATAGTCGTCATAAACCGCAATCCTCCCGTTTCCGGCATCGGCGACATAGATGCGACCGTCTATGTCGATGGCCATATCCTCCGGGTTGAGAAGCGATCCCCGGCCATAACCGAAATCACCGACATAGCGGCTGAAACGGTTGAAATTATCCATCCTGATCAACCGTGAATTATCATAATCCGAGACGGTTATCTCACCCAGCGATGAAATTTGCAGCCCCGACAGTTTCCCTCGGTTGGAAATAATTTCTTCGGGATCATCTTCCGGGAAAATCTCATCGACATAATTAAGCCGGACATCCAATTGAACGATACGCCGGTTGCCGGTATCGAGGATATAGAGATTGAGACCACGGTCGATTATCAAATCTTCCGGATTGATAAAACTCCCGACTCCCCCGCCATAACCGCCATAATCACGGACAGCTCGGTATTCCGGGTCGAGTTTCAGGATACGATGATTATCGCTATCGCTGATATAAAGATAGCCCTGAGCGTCGATGGCCAGGCCGGACGGGCGTTTGAGATTATAAGCCAGTATCCGCCCGGAGATTTCTTTCTCGAAGGTAACCCCGATCGGGACCTTGACAGGACGAACCGACTCTTTCCTGGAAAGATTGGGCTGGCTTCCGGCACAGGAGAGAAAGACACAGGAAATGAGAATAACAACCGCCGCCCGCATCGCTAAAACTTTCGGGAAACGGTGAGGTTCATACGCGGATTATCTCCGAACAATTTCGGAGAAAGGGCGAAATGGTATTCCCCAAGCTGGGTCAATGACTTAATTTTCGCCTTGGCTGCCTTGACCGTTCGATATGTATCAATACCGGCAATAATCCGGTTGGCAATCGCCAGCCCGATCATAAAAGTCGAATTGCGCAAAGCTGTCTTTGATTGATCTTTAATTTCTTTAAAGGTAGCGCGGTTGGACTCGGAATCCCATTGCCAATCATACGAACCGTTGTCGGGCAGGTAAGCCCGGTCGGGATAGTACAGCCGTCCGAACTGGTTGAATTCTTCACGATTCTCATAAAAGCCGACCCAGTCATAAAACTCTTCGTCCTTATCGCTGTTATCGACACCGGCATGGGCTGCGGCGAAATCTTTATAATCGTCCTTTTTCCACCCGCCGTAAACTTGATAGGATATAAACCCGGCCCAGATAGAGGCCTCGACACCCATAAAGACCTGACCTTTGAATTTGGAATCGGCATAATATTGCCCCGCCCCGGGAAACAGCATCGACAGGACCATCGCCTTTTTCATCGAAATCTGTTTTTCTGACCCCTTCTGCGACATATCCAGATAAGCACGGTCATCGTCGCCCTGCGCGGAAGCCAGTCTTGACGATATCGGTGTGGTCTGAATCAACAAATCGGAATAAGTGAGGTTCAACTTTTCGGCCTGACTTGCGGAAATCAGGCAGAGACAATAGACGGTGGCTATTAATATGACAGATTTTTTCATCACTATCCTAAAATTTATAGGTCATGGTCAGCATCGGGAAATAGTTATCATCTATATGGGCAGTAACAGCACGAAATGACAACCGATTGTCGCCGGTCTTTATTTTTTTATTATGATTCCTGGCCGCCAGCGCCGCCTCAAAGCCTGAGATGAGGTGATTGGTCATGGTCGCAATCAGGGAGACCGTCGCCCGGTCATACATCTGATTCGCTTTATGGCGCATCTCTTCATAATGCATCCGGTTGGCCGAATAGGCCACCGTGTAATATTCCGAGTCGGGCGGGGTCGAAACGGTATCGATATCATCCCAGCCGAATACGAATTGATCGTATTTTCCGATCATCTCGTAATACTGCTGAGTCGGGCTATCGGGAAGATGATGAGTAAAATAGGAATGGCCCGTGAAATCATCAAAAACACTATCGTCATCACGCACATCCCAGTTGCGATCTAAAAAATCTTCATAGCGGTTTTCGGACCAGTGGGTGTCGGCAAAATCATTGAACTCGTCAGTTCTGGTATCGCCTTTGTTATTATACACAATCTGCCCGGTCCAGGTGAGCGCCTCCAGTCCCAGGAAAACGGCCGCCTTCAATTTGGATCCGGTGTACAATTGCCCGGAGCCCGGCAGGATTGCCGAATAGATAAACGCTTTAAGAGGACTTTTCCGCTTTGCATATTTCTCGGCATCCGGGACCGACTCTCCTATATCCAGACCCCGGGGCTCGTCGATTACTTGAGGTGATTGCAGATAAGCCCTTCCCTCGTTCTGCATCTCGGCCAGATACAGATTAACCTCGGAAGAATTATCAAGGCCGATAATCGGCCGAACCGGTTCGGTATTGGAGGAGATTGCCGGCGCCGAAAGAAGCGTCAGCAGAAGCGCTGTAATAATCCCGCTGATTGACAGGCGGTACCGATTCATAAACATCTCCCTATTTTATGACCGCGATAGTTTTGAAAGCCACCTTCGATTCCGATCCGGACAACGCAGTCGCTTCAAGGCGGCAATGATATACTCCGGATGCGACCCCGTCCAGATCCCAGGATATCTCGTTCTCTGAGTTACCATCGCTGACTTCCCACCCGGTCTCCCATATTTCATCACCGACGGCATCGATAATCGTAATCGTTACCGCCGCCGGTTCACTGACATAGAATCTGATTGTTGTTTCCTGTCCGGTGGCCGGATTGGGATAATTGTAAAATTTCGATTCCGGTAAAAAGTCGGACAATACCACTTCCGAATTAAGTTCTTCAAGCGGCAAAAATCCCGACCCGTCCGATGTCCTTCCGGCCATCGGCCACAAGGCCGCATCGTCCGACCATTCGCATTCCCAAGCGTTCAGCCAACCGTCGGCGCCGGTGGTAACGAGAATACCTTTGTTGCCATCCTCAAGATGTAGCGCCGAACCGGCCCCGATAACGGTATCCCCCGGCTGGCGAATACCATAAACGCCGGCCGAAACCGGAAAGCCCTCAACCCGCCGCACCCCGGGCGAAACGACATGCACGTTGCTGAAGTAGTTATAATAATAATAATCGATTACCGTATCGACTCTGATTACGGAATCGGGGTAGTTGAGAGTATCCACCAGAATGAAGTAATAGGCATCGATCGACTGGGTATGCACCGTCGAATCGAGAGCGGTCACGACCAGATCGGGAACATTGTCGCCGGTTATATCGGATATGATCGGCGGCGTAATGACCAACTGACCGGGCCGACCATAGTCAAGGATCACCGGAAAATCGGTTACAATAACGCCGTTGCGGTCGAATCCGTACAGACAATTGGTGCCCGGTATTATAAGTTCAGGATATCCATTGCCGGTCATATCACCTATAGCCGGACCTGCTGCGATAGTATCGTTTACATCCAGACCTGACAGCCCATCATAAGGTATCAATCCATCCGCATCGCAGGTGAAGACTTGTATTTTTCCCGTTGGTGATGCTAATACTACCTCGTCGTTTCCATCGCGGTCAAAATCGGTCGCAACCGGCGGATGATAGGATAGACCGCTTATCACCATTGAATCCCCGGGCAATTCCAGGGGGACATCGCGAGTCATATAAAGGTATGAACTGCTGTCATCTTCAAAAAGGAGCAGCCTGCCATTGCTATAAGAACAGGCCCCCACAAAAGTTTTTTCAAAATCGTAGGTGGCATCTACAGTACCGTTTGCATCCCATGGAGCCGAAGCGAATCCGCCGTCTTCATAGACGCCATGAATTAATCCGCGAGACTCATCCGGTAGAATGGCCTTAACGGCACCGGCCTTACTTGTTAGACGCGCCCTAAACAACTGCGCCCGGCTCGGCTCCGCCGCCATGGAATCATACGGCAGATAAGAGTAAATTAACCCATTGGCATCCCCGACCAGAACCAGGGTGGTATCATTAAAGGTCGCCACCACCGGCGGAGTCGTCAATTCACTGGTGGCATTATCGGAGAATACCGGCATTAATGCATAAGAGGTATCAATCGGCTTGCCCGAGTTGGCATCGGTAACTGATTGGATGGCGCTGAAAATCATATCGATATTTTCGGGATGACTATCCCAAGTCCCATTCGGATCGATAAAACTGTGACCGTCGACGGTCATGGCCAGCAGTCGTTTGCCCGATACGGCGAGGATCTCATCGTTAACGCTTCCATCAAGATTAGCAGAAATAGCCGACAGATTCGGATTGATCGGAACTGAAACGCGACGAGGAAAATTATTCGCCATTTTTTCCCGGTTCAAGTCAAAGGTCATGATCATACCGGGATTCGAGATGTTGGTGACATTGATATGCGTATACCCGCCGTCATTGGAAATAGAAGGAGGGTTGGTATAGGAACCGAAGGTGGAATTATTACCGGCATAGAAAAGGTCCTCCGGCAAACCGAAACCACGGTGGTAATTGCCGCCGAAGTCGATACTGCCATCGGCCTCAGCCAGCGATACAAAGCGGCGATCAGGGTCCCATTGAAGCGTATTGGCGTCGAAGTTGTTATCGAAACCGTCAAATGGGAAATAATCCATGGCTGCGGCCATTTCGTCGATATGCCAGATGGCCAATCCAGCCGACCCGAGCGGGAGATACAAATCATATTCGCGAAGGGTAATGAGACTATCCCCTTCGGCATCATAGCGCGCCGGCCAAAGGATAACATTCGAAGTACTGTCCTGTCGTAACCCGACTTCGGTGTCGACATCCGAACGGCGGTTTTCCACCAAATAGTATTCGGTCGATGATATCGGAATTTTGGCAATCTTTACGCCGTCTGTTTCCATTTTTACCGCGGCCAGTTCGATGGATGTTCCTTTGGTATATTCCACGACTTCGTCGAATCCAAGATAGGCCCGCGACCAGGCCATCGGAAACACCGGCACCGTGCCGAAAGCGCCGACACCATACTCACCGATATAGGCAGCGGTATTCATCCCCATATTATCCATCAGGGCAAAATCGCCCATCTGAGTCAGAAACGGTATGCTGCCGGTATTGTACAGATCGACCAAACCGAGTTGATGGCCGAATTCATGGGCGATGACCGCGTTCATACAGGTGACCCGATTATCCTGAGTCATCGTTTCCGGCATAACAACGCCCTCCACGATGGTATCCTGCCCGGTGACAATCATATCCTCGCCGACAAAGAATGTGTCGGGATTCATAAACCATCGGTTCTCACCCTCAAATGTCAAAAAGCCGGTAAAAAGATCATTCGGTGTTGGCGTCGCCGAGAACCACAAATCGGTTTGCCGGTCGGCCCCGGCATGAAAAAGCATCACCGCTTTACGCTTGCCCCGCTCATCGCGAAACGAGATACTGTCCCCTTCCGCCTCGACAAAAGCATCCAGCGCATCATGAAAATATTCGCCCAGACCATAAGCCGGTGGCTGGCTGCCGTAATAACCGATCGTGCTGTCAAGATGATAGGCCGAATCCGAGGCCCGGGGCCATACTTCATAAACCAGTTGCAGCTTTCCATTGGAGACTATGTTATAATATTGTGCCAGAGATCGCAGGTGAGCTTCGAAATAATGTTGGTTATGAGGCGCCGGGTCGAGAGCATGTCCCTCCTCGGCCAAAAAGGTGGCGGTATCACGAAGATCAAAATATCCTCGCCCGGTCGTCGTCGGATCGTCCGGTTCCTCGTAAACGAAATCGACTCTGATAGCCATGATTGCGATGGTATCGACGAAGTCGGCAGGCAGCGCCGCCTTTGGCAGGCCATAAGGTGTTTCCCGCTCCAAACTCAGCAACTTCTCTTTAGCCCGCCCGGTTTTGAAACAGCGATTGCAGTTCGGATCGCCCTGGTCATCCTGAATTGTATTGCGGCTTTCGATCGTGAGCAGTTTACCTCCCCATACGGGGATAGTCATCAGCATGACCACAACAAAGAATAAAAGGCCTGTTTTTTTCATAATCATCCCATGATCTAAAAACTTTTTATCCTGCTGTCAACCGCAGAGATATTTAATTTTGACCGGCTAAAAGCCGAGGCTAAAGGCAATACGCAGGGTGTTAGCCAACGGTGAATCGACCGATGACGGCACATAGGCCAGATCAAAACGGACCATTTCGTATTGCAGGCTGGCGCCAAACGTCAAATGTTTGACCTCGCCTTCATCATCGTGTTTATATCCCGCCCTTAAGGCGATGAACCTGGCATACCAATATTCGGCGCCGAAATGATAGGTAGCGTTTCTAATCCTATACGGCGTGGTAAGCATTTCATTCATTTCAGTCTGAACAATCAGGCTGTTGTATGGCGAGTCCCAGAGACGGTATGACAATCCCAAAGCCAGGTTACGCGGCAACGGGTCGGACTGAGCGGCATCAATATAGGAGATGTTCGGGCCGAGATTGGTAACAGCGGTACCCAATTGCAACCGCCTGGTGATCTTGAACAAAATACCGGCGTCAACGGCAAAGGCCCAGGCTATACCGCTGCCCTCCTCTTTTCCGGCGCCGATACTGGACAAATGAGAATGGATTGCCTTTACCGAACCACCCAGCGATAATCTGGAATTCACCGCCGTTCCATAAGACAGTGCCAGTGAAAATTCAAATGGATTCTCCTCACCAAGCGGCTGCCCTTCCGCATCGGTAAAGGCTATGGAACCGTAACTGAGGTAAATGCCGCTTATTCCAAAAGTGCCCAGTCCGCGGGCATGATGAACATATGAAATGAATCCGTAATACATATCCAAATTGAGAGTCGGCAGCCACTTTACAAACATCATGATAAACTCTCGTTTACCCTTGGCTTCTATACCTATTCCGCGAGATGCAACATAGTAGCCCTGACCGTCAAAGTCATAGATACCGACAAACGGCTGTCGATCAAGATGCCCTAATTCGGACGGCTCCCACCACCCGGAATTGTATTTTTCCAGACTGTATCTGGTTCCGACATATAATTCGCCGAACACCGATCCGATCGTGCGAATTTCGGAGCCGGTATTATGATTGTAGACAAAAACCGTCTGGCCGGAAGTTGCCGACTGCCCGTGTAAATCATTGTAGTCGTCGATATTTTCAGCCAGAGCTTCGATTCGAGCTGAATCGCCATAAGGTAATTGTTCGCGGGCAATATCCTTGGCCGTCATTGAAACAACCGTTCCGGTCGAATCGGGACGAGGAACGATAAAAGTATCGTATCCGTATTTTCTCCAGGTCTGACCGTTGAAGAGCAGCAAACCACTCGTTGTTCCCACCCAGACATTTCCAGTCACATCATCGGCATAGAGGGCGGTGACATCAAAGCGGAAGATAGGACTGTACGGCAATTGAATCACAGTACCCTGAACCAGCCAGGAAGTTGACTCTTCAACTTCAACCGGAATCTCATCGACAACCTCTTCTCCGGCGTCGTCTGTAATCGCCGGGGTTTCCGGTTCGCCGATGACTTCCTCGGCAACTGCTTCAGCCGCTTCCACAGCAGCCGAATCGCCGGTTGCAATCTCAGCCGTCGGATCCGACAGTTCCTCGGTATTCACAACCTCGGCGGCCGAAACAAGACTCTGGTTGAGTACTTTTATACGGCCGGTCAGATATTCATACTCGGCCTGAGTATGATAAATTGCGATCCGCTTGACTATTTTTTCGATAGTATCGTCAATGCGCACAGTATAGCGGAAACTTTCCTGCCAGGTCTGGCCATCAAAACGATACATGATACCGCCGATAACGGCATAATTCTGGTTTAATGCACCGTGAGATACTGCCGTTGCGGGCGCATGGGGGAGATTGTCAAAACTTTTAAACGTACCTTTGGAATATTCGGCAACACCGGTTCCGGTCCCGATCAGGAGATGTTCTTCTTTGCTATCGAGGTCCAATATGGTATCCGAGGGTAGCCCGTGTTCGGTGGTATACCGGGCCCACGTCATCGCCGAACGTCGATACAGACCATAATCGGTTCCCACCCACAGATAAGTTCCGGTGCTGGACAGGGTCAACATCCGGCCGCCGATTGCCGCCGCATACGGTACCATCAGCCGACTTGGGAGAAAACGCAAAACAGCCTGTTCGAGTGAAAATGTAATTTTGTCCAATTCTGAATTTTCAACCAGGCTGTCCTTCATCATATCTTTCAGCTTTTTCTGAAGACCTCTGAAACGCTGATCATTGAGAAGACACATATTATAACCGGATTGAAGAGTATCCAGGCCTCGTCTGAGTTCATCCTTTTCCTTATAATCTTCGGGAATATTGGCCGCCACCATATCGACAAAGGAGGCCATCTCTTCATTGGATACACCACTGTTGGCCCGAACAACCCGCCTGGCCATCATATCCATTTTTCCCTCGTCCTCGATATCCAGAATTGTACGGAGAAAATCATGGAGATTTTGATCGGAGGAGGTCATGTAAATACGTCCCCGGTTCCACGTCACGCCATCATACATAATCAGTTCATCACCGGCAATGGCCCAGGTTTCGATGTTATTATTGTAGGATTTTATGGTCACGACGTCGGTGATCTCCCCAAAACGTTCCGGCAGCTTCTTCGTCTCGAGTTTGCCTGCAATCGGGGCGTTTCCCAAACCGGCGGGATTCCAGAAGGTCGCGGCCGCATCATCGGCGATGGATACGAATGCTTCTCCCATACCGGCAGGGCGTGCACCGGCGGCAACCCGCAAGTATAAAACAGCGGCATTCGACACCGCGCCTGCGGTAGAGGCGGTGACAAGAATAAGCAAAGTTATGAGGATGGTTAGGACAGGAATCTGTTTCATGACTTCATTCTCCAAACATTTAGTATCAAAACACTCATTTCTCAGTTCAACAAGATCAGCTTGCCGAAGACCTCTGCCATATTATCGGCAGATCCTGTATTCGCGGCAAGACGTCCTTTAGCCGTAATTTTATATAGATATACTCCCTGGGCGATCCGGTCGCCGTCCAAATCCCGCCCGTCCCAGTTAAATCGGCGATTCTTGCCCATGGACAGGTTGTCGGCGCGAAAATCTTTTATCATCCTTCCGGCCAGGGTAAATATCTGAAGTTCAACCCATTCGGCTGATTCGGTCAGGTTGAAGAAAAACTCCGTACTCTCTTCCATCGGGTTCGGGTAATTCATTACATCATAAAGAGCTATTCGGCTCTCTTGAGTAGGCGTAGCCTCAAATTCGACGGTGGCCGGATTGTTGGCATTATCCCAGGCCCGGATTTTGAAACGGTGCAGTTCGGGCGTAAGATCAGGTAGAGAAAACTGCAACTCGCCGTCCCGATAACTGCCGGAATTATACGAAAATTCATCGGTCAGGTTCATGGTCGAATTGTTATCATCGTCTATCACCAGCTCAATCCGGTGCCCCATCCCGCCAGTCAGGTTGATACCCGACTCATCATTCAATTGCAGTATCACCGTGGCGTTGGAAGACACCTGATCGCCGGAAACAAAATCGGGAATATCTTCGACCAGATAGTTTATCTCGGGGCCGTTATTATCCTCAGTCGATACGGCACTTAGGGCAATGGACAGAGAATCGACTCCCCCCATCGCGGAGGTGGCGCCGAAGGCTCCATAACCGATCAGGTACGCGGCATCAGCGCCGTAATCTATATCCAGAGGAACTATGAATCCTCCTTCAAAAGAACCGGATTCAACCACCACTGTTCCCCTGAAAATAGCCGGACCACCGAGAGAATAGCTGATACCCAATTCGTGATTCCGCATAATATGGGAATCAAAGGCGGTGATCTCAATTTCGCCGCTTACCGCTTTGGGATTTCCATCCAGATCGGTGACGGTACCCGAAAAACTGAAATAGTCCAGAGGTGTCAGAACGCTGTCCGACGTGAGATTGAATTGCAGCCGGTATTCAGGCAGTCCGAAACGGCCCAGAGGATCGCCGAATACGACATAGGTCCGGTCATTCTTGATCAATGAACGGTCAAAATTATATTGATGCATAACCTTGGCCGTATATACCGCCTCGGATACATTGCAATTGTTTCCGAAAAGAGCCTCATATAAATCATAATTGAAAATCGCATTGTCGGTGGCATAAACCAGTCTGGTGGCCGAAACCGTTTCGATCGCCCCGCCCTGCTGGCGGAACAATATCTCCGCCATCCCTTCCTTGGCAGGATCATCGAAAAACCCGATGGAACAAGAACCGGCAATTACTACTGCCAGCTTATCTTCATTGTTCATCCGGCCCAGATCGACCGACTTTTTCAAAATATGCTCGTCGGCCCACACATCGGGCGAACCGTGGCCGATATAATTTAGGATCAGGGTGCCGTCATTAATGGCTTTGACGACAGCATTATTGACGGTCGGTTTTTCGCCGTTGGAGGCGAAGGGATAATCAGTCGCATATATTTTCTGATGGATAAATTCCGGCGGCGTGTGAAAAACGGCAAGAGTTTCGGCCATGGCAGTATGGATGATTTCATTGGTGATCTGCCCTTTGAACTCATCATCGGCCACATAAGTAATCCGCGTACGCCAGTTTCCCTGGCTGGTGGATGACTCGTAATTCCTAATCGCCTCGATATGAGCGGCGATCTCTGCCTTGGTGCGAACCGGCCAGCGGGCAACCATCATATCCCAGCCCCGGTCAGATTCATAAATATAACTGCTGTCGGAATCAAGAAGATTGAGGGTGTCGAAATAAACATAGTTGTCGTCGCCCGCAGAATATTCTTGAGACCAGATAAACGGAGGGATATACGAAACCGCATTATGTCCGGTGTTATTTAGGAAATCATAACAGCCGTCCCCGACCAGCAAAACCGAAAAAGGCGCCGGGTCGTTGTAATTTTCATAAGCGAATTTCAAGTAATTGCGAATCGCCATCGGCGATAACATCCCATAACCGAAGCCGTTATAGATATCCTCCACCGCCACCAGCTTGATCCGGTACTCGCCGTTTTCATAACGATAAACGGCGTATTCCGCCATTGCTCCGATGAATTTCTGCGGAGCGATGACAATCTGATCATACTGGGTCAGGTCCTGACGCAGGTTGCCGGGATCGATCGCCTCGACCGCCGCCGGCGACAGTAGGGAATTTGAAGAATAGATCAGGTATCGCGAAACTCTGGCGCTCGATTCGGGCCGCTGAAAGCGGGCCGTATCGCTCATTATCTCCACATCGCTGACAAGGCTGACTGAATCGGGATCGGTGATGTTGAGCACATAATGGGACGGTGTATACCCGGTTACGGAATATCGAACAATACCGGAGTATCCGCGAGAATTAAAAGTTATCTGCGGTCCGGATGTTTTAAGATACATCTGATAATCGATGTCGAGATAATCGAGGTACTGGCCACTGACATGATAAAGATTTATTCTCAGATTATTTAATCCGCTTACGGCTGCGCCGGTGTTATCCCAGAAACGAAAATATGTATTGTCTATCATCGCTTTATTCATCGGGGTGCCGTTGATCGATATGGTCGATGAGCCATAACTGCTGAAGGCTTCCATGAAAATATCAATCGAATCGCCGGGTACCAGATTGGGAAGATTTAACGCAATCGTTTCTTCCCGCTCATCGGACCAGAACCAGTCAAAATAATTGCGAACCCGGCCGTCGCCTTCAATCTTACTCAGGTTCTCCTGCTCGATTCTCATCATATGCCGAGCCGACGAGACTATCAGATTGGGAGTACCGTTAAGTCCGCCATCGATAATCGACCAGCGTTCAGGACCGTCACCGGCGAGACTTCCGGTGGTAAACCAGTAGTAATTTTCGTCGTTATAGGAATTTTTCACATAGACCAGCGTTTGGACATCAAATTCAAATCGGTCGGGTGCCTGAGCATAAAACAAAAGATGGTCCCCGGAACCGAATTTGCCATCGCCACCGTCTTCAACCTTGATCGTGACCTGATACAATTCCGGTTGTGGCTCGGCCAAACTCTCGGGAGCTGTTTTGCCTCCCGCATAGTACAAACGAATAGAATCGGAAGAAAGGTCAGTCAGGTTGAGACCGGCCGCCGCCAGTGCCGATCCATTTATTCTCGTCACTCCATTTTCATTTACCGCAATCCTTATCCAGTCATGCCTGTCGTCGAAAGAACCGGCCGATTCTTTACGCAATATCTGCTGCCTTGGAGCAGCTCCAAAACGATAAAATTGCCCGGGATTGATCACACTTCCCGCCAAAACCGTATCGAGGCGGGTCAAACGTGGAGAAAGATCGACCGTCCGATTCGACCCCGTCAAAAAAATATCGATGACAAAATCTTTGTAAACCGCCAGACTGCCGTTTTCCATCCTTTGCGGGAAAATCACCAGGCGTACAAGGCGATGGCCGCGGGCATCGAACGCAGTCCCGCGCATCACCAACGGCGTCGAGGCCGAGATATACTTTTCTGTCGCGGTCGGCGTAGTCGAACCGGCTCGGCTAAAATTAACGCTGTAGGATATCTCACCATCAGACGGCACCGCCATTAATACTACTCGTCCAAGAACCTCGCGCCCATCGACCGGATAGAGGCAAGTTCTGCCGACAGTGTTGAGATCGTCTGATAATTGAGGATTGTATTTGAGGATGATATGCTCATCCGATATAATTTTTACTTCACAGTCCGGATAATGAGGGCCGGCCCCGGCCATAGCAATCGACATCGGCAGTAACGCAACAACGATAAAACTGATAGTCAGGATTGTTATTGATGTCAGGCTATGTCTCACAAAAAAAACCATGTTATGGGCCTGGCCCTAACACGGCTGGACAAACAAAAATACTATCCAACCGCTGTTAAAGAGTAATCCTTCATTTTTGTTCTGCGAAAAGTCCCATATTACTTTTCGGACGATTCCGCTGTTTCATCCTACAACAAAAACTCTTTAACTACGTTCGATAGTATCTCCTTCTATTAGTATAACGTTCTTTAAGCTTTATAGTTTAATCGTTTACGCCATTCAAGTCAAGTAATTTGCATAATATTCCTTCACCTCCCGATCAATGCAAATTCTTGGCCGAAATCATCCTATTCAATACAAATCAACGTACCATAATATATCCCAATCGTTTAACAATTTTATGCCAATTCCGTTCCCTCCAATTTTCGGATAAAAGCTGACTTATTTATGGGAAAAAAATGAAATATTTTTCAGCCTTTTGCCGGAAAAATACCCAAAAACAACCCATCTTTCGCCCAATTGACAGGGTTTGCCAACCCCCTGTTATTGTTGACTCTCTGCTCCGTTCTAAATTAAATATAAGATATAGTTGGGAGGGTCACAGTTGACTGTTGAGAATAAAAGAGCTTCGAATATCGAACGATTATTGATTTTATCCGTGGTGATATTAGTCATTATTGCCATCGGATGTTCACGCGACGATAAGATAACTTCCCACCCTACTCCAATCGAACCGCCGACTCTTGAGTGTTTTCTCGACCCTGAATCAGTATCGGCTGAGCCGGGCGGAGAATTATCACTGATAGTGAACGCCTCCGGTCGGAATGGCGTTATTGAAAAAATCATTTACTCAATGTCGGGCCAAACCATTCGGACGGACACCCTGCTATACTCTCCCGGAATGATGGAATTATCTGAGATAATTCATGCTTTAAATGAGGTCGGGCTTAATCAAGATTCATCCCTCACCTTGGAAGTAACCGCTATCGATGAGTTCGGATTGAGTTCCACCTTTAAGCATAGCTTTTACCCCTTCGATATGCAGCCGCCGGTAATCTCAATCGATTATGATGTCCACGGCTACGCTCCTCGGGACATCGTCATGGTTCATGTTACGGCCTCCGATAATAAAGGCCTCTATTATATTGCCTTCTCCACCGCCGGGGCTTTTGCCTGGAACGACACTCTGAGATTTGAAAAGCCGTACCCCACCGAAATTGATACGATCATATCGATTCCGATTCCCATCCCCAGCTATTTGGGTTTCAATTTCTGGATAACCGCCGAGGCAGTGGACATTAATTTTAATTCCAGCATGGCCTCTCCTGATGATGAGATAACAATTGTACTTGACGGGCTAATGACCGAGGTCCATCCCATCGGTGGCGGTAATTGGATAAAGCGCGGCGATTCCTTGCGCTTCTGGGTGGTCGGATATAGCAACACCCCTCTTACCTGCCTCGGGTATAATCTTCAGTATGGCAACAACGGTTTTATGTTTACTATTGATTTGCGCGACAGTATCAACGGCGAGTTTGACTTCATCGACAGTGCTTATTTCGCCTATCTTGTACCTGATACCGGCTATTGCGATAATTATCTACACATTAAGAGCTTTGCCTACGATACCCAGGGACGCCACACCAGCAATTTAAATTACTTCAATGTTGAAGGACGTATCCGCTTTTCTCAAGCCACAACTTTCGAAGTAGTTTACCCCAATAGATATTCCCTTCTTCATGTCGATGATCGGCGTAATTTGGTATATGTTGGTAACTCAGATCAACCGCAAATTAACGTTTATTCTCAGGCAGCCCGGGAATTTACATATGTCATAGATCTCCCGGCTATTGGCAACTGGTTTTGTCTTTCCCCCGATACCAATTCGTTGCTCGTGTTGCATAAGGAAGCCAAATCCGTTTCAATTATCAATATTGATGCCTTAAGTCCGCATGTTGACACTTCCATTTCGCTTCCATTGAGCCCATACTGTATTGCAACCCTTGTCGATGGCACGGCGCTTATCTTCGCCTACTCGGAAGATTACAGTGGATCAATACTCCGAATGAATTTATCAAATTATTCTCTTGACTCGCTTGAACTGGGAATGGACAATCTTCAATACATTGCCGCCTCCGGAAATTCAGAGTATGCCATCATCTCGGCCAACACATTTCCTGATTCCCAATTGTTTATATACCAGGCTCATGTTGGCGTGATAGCGACCAGAACAATTGACTGGGAAGTACACCGGGTTGCCGGTAATCACGACGGTTCCCGCTTTTTTGCAGGTTCTTGGAGTCACAATTTCATGGCCCATATTTTCGATAATGACTTATGCCTTATTGATTCCATATCCGGTCGTGGATGCCATCAGGATTTTGAATCGGCAGTCTTTTCCCGTAACGGTGAAGATCTTTATCTGAAGGGTATGACAAGTATCGGCCGTGCCGTAAGCAACGGTTGGACTATTGAAGGCTATTACGGATTCCGGCCGGAATTGGAAATAACGTCCTTTATAGACCTGGCCACCAACGCCACCGACAATCGATTGTTCGTAACCGGAATGAAAGGGTATGATTTCTTCTTCTGGGATATCCCCATCGATCCGGAAATGTAAATCGGGAGGAATTGTCATGAATTTGCGTCTGCTATCAAGATCATTAACACTCCTTGCCATAATTCCGGTTATTGGCCTGGTGCTGATAGGCGGTTGTTCGAGAAATGACAACATTACTTCCGAGACATCATCCAAACCCGGCCCGTTGATAAGTGTATCAGTAAATCGACCAGCCGAACAATCGGAAACCGCTTCCGTTATTGGCATTAGAGTTCAAGTATCGGGAGGCGATGCTGGCATTGAGCGAATTATCTATACGATATCCGGACAAACCAGCCAGACCGACACCTTGCAGTACTCACCGCCAATCATGGAAATATCAGAGGTAGTTCATGTTCCGGGCGAAATAGGGCTTGACCTGGACTCGTCTCTGACCCTAAAAATAATCGCCATCGATGATCACGGAGCTGATGCAAGATACGTGCACAGCTTCAATCCCATAGATATGCAGCCGCCGGTAATCTCAATCGATTATGACGTCCACGGCTACGCTCCTCGGGACATCGTCACGGTACATGTTACAGCCTCCGATAATAAAGGCCTCTATTATATTGCCTTCTCCACCGCCGGGGCTTTTGCCTGGAACGACACCCTGAGATTTGAAAAGCCGTACCCCACCGAAATTGATACGATCATATCGATTCCGATTCCCATCCCCAGCTATTTGGGTTTCAATTTCTGGATAACCGCCGAGGCGGTGGATGCCAATTTCAATTCCACCATGGTGTCAGGGGAAGATAATATCTCCATTGTTTTTGGTAATAGCCCGGTGGTCGAGGTCCATCCCATTGGCGGCAGTAACTGGGTGAGGCGTGGCGATTCGCTACGTTTCTGGGTCGTCGGCTACAATAATCCCCCCCTCACATGCCTCGGGTATAGCCTCCAATATGGCCGTAATGAAGTGTGGTTTACTATTGATTTGCGAGATAGCATATCCGGCGAGTTTGATGTCATAGACAGCGCCTATTTTGAGTACCTTGTACCGGATACCTGTTACTTCAGCAATATTGTCAATGTCAAACCTTTTGCCTACGCCAATTCTGGGCCTCATTATGGCGCAAATAGTTATATCATGGTGGAAGATCGCATCCGTTTTTCCCAAGCCACAATATTCAAGACCCCATACCCTGAAAATTCCTATGTCTTATTGCATGTTGATGATCGACGGGACCTGGTTTATGTTGGAGGTATGTATCAGCGACGGATCAATATTTATTCGCAAACATCTCAGCAGTTTCTCGATCCCATTGATGTCCCTTTCAGATTCACAATGTTATGCCTTTCCGCTGATACCAATTCAATTCTGGTATCACACCTTCTCGATTCTGCAATATCGATAATAGACATTGATGAATCCGTACCCCATGTTGACACAACTATTGCGCTACCGGGATTTCCCAGCGTTATAGCAACTCTTTCCGATGGCACGGCCTTGATCAAGTTGGCCTTTTGGGAGGATCCATGGTTATTACTTCACCTCGATTTAACGAATTATACAATGGATACTATTGATATTGGAATGGGAGGTCCTGCCGAAATCGCGGTTTCCGGGAATTCAGAGTATGCACTTATCCATACATTTGAATCTCCTAATCACCGGTTGATTATGTACCAGTCCGGTATCGGTGTGGTCTTTACTCAATTAATTAACTGGAGTGTAAGTTACCTTACCTGTAACCGTGATGGTTCACGTTTCATTGTCGGTCTTTGGAATGGGGGGAAAACAGCCGGCGTTCTCGATAATAACTTTATCCTGATAGATTCCATAACCGGAGGTCCCTTTAATCCTTATGCCCCTGGTGTATTTTCACGTGATAATCGGAATTACTACTTCCAAGCATATCAAGCTCTCACACACGTCAATACTGAGGATTGGTCGACTGAGCATATTTATCTTCTCTGGCCCCCCCATTTCGAAATGTCGAATCTCTGTTGGTCGGAGACGAATGCTGCCGGAGATCGGCTTTTTATGACCGGTCAGAGAGGTCTGGAGGCTTTTTACTTTTTTGATATCCCCATCGATCCGCGGTAGCGATTAGCGGCAACAGAAAAAAGGCCGGAATGACCTTCTCATCCCGGCCCTTATCGATTTAATAGACTCTTCTTCGCGACATTATTATTTGGATACCGTCCGGGCCGGATTCCCCACCATCTCTTCCATTGTACAGGTAAAATGCCGCAGAAATTTACCGCCTAATTGGATCGGTACGGCAATCTTGATTATAGTTGACATTATGTCCGATTCGGACTAAATTTTTAAGCATTATAAGGAGATTCATCATGTCGTGTTTAGGAATGATTCGTCATACCGGCAGGTTTCATTTCCTGTTGGCTATTATCGCTGTTGCCCTCATTGGCGGGTGTAACCAAGATAAAGGAATCGTGCCCGACACCCCGCAGATGACACCACCTGTAGTCAACATTACCATCACAACCGCCTCTGAGCAAATCGGACCCGGTAGTCGTATTGAGATCAATGTGGTGGCCAGCGCCGGTAGTTCGAATATAGCTAAAATGAAGTATGCTATTTCCGGAGCAGTGGTAATCGAAGATTCTGTCGTATATTCACCACCGCCAGAAGCTATTGAAGAAGTCTTTTCTTTCGAAATCCCGCCTGACGCACCGGTCGAGTCAAACATCATATTAAACATTCTGGTCTATGACATCAGGAATGATTCCAGCAGATATGCTCATGAAATATCACCGACCGATACAATCCCTCCCTCGCTTGCGTTAAGCCATGACAGCACCACTGCCTATGCCCCCGGCGATTATGTCAAGGTGGGTCTGGCCGCTGAGGACAATAACGGCCTTTACTATATAACCTACCATACTTCAGGTGCCTATGAGTCCCGGGACACCCTGTTTTTTGCCCCGCCCTATCCCCAAAAAATCGATACTCAGATTGTCTTCCTCCTCCCCGACACGACGTATTATGACATCAGCTTTTCCTTCGAAGTAACTGCTTATGATGCCGGGTTGAACTCAGCCGCGGATACCCTGCCCCATGAAATAATGTTGACCGAAAATATACCGCCAAAGATATCTATACGCCTTGAATCGGACACTCTGGTACAGAAGGGAGATTCTTTACGCTTCTGGATCATCGGAAAAGCGCGGGTGCCGTTAAAACAGATTAGTTACTATATCTGGAGAGGTTTACCCTCACGGGGCGATAGCCTTTACTGCGAGTATTTTGCCCCAATTGATAGCGCTTATTTTGCAATCTATGTACCTGATTCTACATTCTGTTATAATGGTAACGCCTATTATATTACCTGCACCGATGCTTTTGGCAATTACGGTCGGCTTGGCGGGCATTTCTACTCTACCGATCGCGTGCAGGTTAATCTAAGGACTGAGATACCGGTCGAAGGCATCATTACCGATCTCGTGGTTGATGACGTGCGCGATGTTATCTATCTCGTTAACACCGAGATGGAGCGTATTGACAAATACTCCATGACCCATAAATCGATTGTAGATGCCATCCCCGTGGGCTACGAACCCTCACTGGCAGACCTCACTGCCGATGGCAAACGGCTCGTTATAAGCAATCGCCTGGATCCTGCCCTCAAAATTATTGATCTTGCACGCTTTCCGCCTCAAGTCGTTTCTACCATTGATCTCAGTCATCTGGGATCGCCGGAGTATACGGAGCTTTGGCAATTGGCAGTCACCGCCAATGATCAAGCCATGGTGTTTATAAACTACAATGTATATGTGGTTGATCTGATATCAGGAGAGGTAAGTACAGTAGAGTGGTTAACAGCCGATGATCGACACTGGTGTCTTGCGGTTTCAGGAAACAGACAATATCTTGGTATCGGATCATCTGCCGGGTGGCTTAAACTATATGACGTCTTCTCAGGAGAAATTAAAACGACATACCCCGGATGGGAAGTTCATCAGGTGGCAATTAATCATGATGGGTCTCTCATCTGGGCGTGTCCCTATTCATGGGATGAACATAATGGATTCTTTGATGCCAATTTGAACTTTGTCGCATCATTCGATTTACCCATGTGCTTTATCGATGTGTATTTGCCTATATTTTCAAATAATTCCAATGACCTTTTTCATATTGGCGACACCCAGGATCCTTCTATTGGCATTATTGATGGTGACGACCTATATATAGAGGAGCGGAACAAGGGTGCAATGAACCAGGGGCTTTATTTTACTAATTTGGCGCTCAATGCGAATGATGATAGGATATTCATAGCCGTACGAGCATGGGTGGGCTACTATGTCTTTAGCCTATGGGATATACCTGTCCGTCGGGATTAATCGGAAGGAACCTTCGCCGGATTGCCAACCATCTCTTTCATAGTGCAGGTGAAATGACGGAGGAATTGCGGCTCCTGAGTAATCTTGTAGCCCCGCAACTTTTCCCTGTCCTTCACTATTTCTCCTGCGATTTCGGCCACATACTCCAATTGAGTATTAGTATACATCCGGCGAGGTACCGCCAGACGAACCAGTTCCTTCTTTGGCGAAAGTATTTCGCCGGTATTGGGGTCTTCTCCCCCAAACATCAGCGAACCGATCTCAACCACCCGCACGCCTCCGCGGCGATAGAATTCAACCGTCATCGACTGTCCGGGAAAATGAGCCGGCTCGATTTGCGGCAATAGTTTTCCGGCATCGATAAAGACCGCATGTCCGCCGGTCGGCGAGACAATCGGACATCCGGCCTGTTGCAATAACATTCCGAAATATTCTATCTGCCCGGTACGGTAAGCGAGGTAATCCTCGTTGAGAACTTCCTGTAATCCAATAGATATCGCTTCCAGGTCCCGGCCATTCAGTCCGCCATAAGTCGGAAAGCCCTCAATCAGAATCAGCAATTCCTTCAATTGTCCGGCCAGGTCTTCGTCGTTGACCGCCAGGAATCCACCCATATTAGCCAGGCCGTCTTTCTTAGCCGACATCATCACGCCGTCGGCATAGGCACACATTTCCTGCGCAATCGACTTGACCGTCCGGTCTTCAAAACCGGACTCATGCTTTTTGATGAAATATGCGTTTTCGCCAAAGCGAGCAGCATCGAAAAAGAACCGGATATTATGCTGATCACAAATTTGCCGCACTTCTTTGATATTCGCCATCGAAACCGGCAGGCCGCCAACCGAATTATTGGTAACGGTCATAACTACCACCGGCACCCGTTCTGGACCGACCTTTTTTATAAGGGCGCTTAGCGCCTCGGTATCGATATTTCCCTTGAAGGGAAAATCGGAGGTCTCATCATCCAACTCCGGGCAGGGCAGGTCGACCGCCACGCCGCCTTTGTGCATGGTATTAGCCCGGGTGGTATCGAAATGAGTATTATTGGGGACGAAATCTCCCGGTTTCAAAATAGTGGAAAACAGGATATTTTCCGCCACCCGTCCCTGATGACAGGGCAGGACAAATCGTTTCTGGAAAATATTCTTGATCGTTGCTTCAAAATGATACCAGTTGCGTCCGCAGGCGTATGACTCATCCCCCAGCATCATTCCGGCCCATTGATGCTGCGACATAGCGCCGGTGCCGGAATCGGTGAGGAGATCGATAAAAATATCTTCCGCCTTCACGCGAAAGATGTTATAACCGGCTTCTTCTATTTTGGCCAGCCGTTCTTCCTCGGAAGGAAGACTGATCGGTTCGGTCACTTTTATACGAAATGGTTCTATAGGCTTTTTGGACATAATCCACTTTCCAGTTTAGTCATTAAGCTGATGCAATATAGACATTCTCAGGCATTTTTCAACTTAAAATCGGCCACTATCTGCCCGGCGACAAGTCCCCGATAATTAGTAACCTCCGGATTGACAAACGGATTAAGATGGCTGGTATCGACATCTTTAAGAAGACCCAATTGCCGCAATACCTCGATGACCGTCGGGTACAACGCCCGAACATTACCGTCCAGAATTTTCACTGCTATCCCCATCGGCGGATCGCTAAAACCGATCCCCTCGATACCTTCGGCGCCGATCTTATTGACCACATTACCGGGGAAAGTTTTGGCCAAAGCCAGGTCAAACCTTCCGGGGCCGGAAACCATTTCAGGATAAGTCGTCATCGCCGTTTTGATCCGCGTCAGGATCGCCTGCATCTTCGGGTCATCGGATATTTGATTGGCCAGCCGACCAAAAGCGATCGATGCCTGCCGTAGCGGCATCCCGAAAACCGGCGCGCTGCAACCATCGACACCGATCGTAATCTTCTCGCGCGGGTATCCATACAACTCACTTATGGCGTCAAGTACCAATTGCTGAGTTTTGCTTTCCGGATCAAGATATTTATCCAGGTCTTCATTGAGAAAACTGGCCAATGCCAGAAAACCGGAATGTTTCCCGGAACAATTATGCTGCAGCGGAGAAAACTCCTCACCCTCCCGCGGAAGTCGCTTATCGATCCCATAATGAATCGGCGGATGGGTTCCGCATTGAAGTTTCGACTCGTCAATCCCAGCCGCGGCCAGATTCGACTTGACTACCTCAACATGCTCTTCCGTTCCGGTATGAGATCCGCACATAATCGCCAGTTGTCGATCGGTAAATCCGAAATGATCGGCGGCGCCGGTTCGCAGAAGAGGAATCAACTGAAACGGCTTGGCCTCCGATCGGGCCTGGGTCGAAAAATCGGGATCACCCAGGTAATGAGTCAGGTTACCCTCGGCATCAACCACGGAAATCGCTCCATGATGCACCGACTCCAGCCCCTTACCTCTATAAACTTTGACTACAATATTATCCATATCTACTCTACCCAATGTTGAAAATGTTCTTACACCACAGCCAATAAATCGATTTTGGCCGCTTTGACAAGGGTCTAAGCGATATTTTTTAATCTCTACTCGACTTGGGTAAATTTCGGCCAACTTCCGGTCGAATCAGGGAGCTTTTTTATAAGATTTACCTCAAGAGCTTTTCATACGTTCAGATTGGTACAAAAGTATGGTGTCATTCCAATACTATGAAGGATTATTTGGCGTATTTGGCGGTGGTTCTTATGTCCACGACAAAACCCGCAGCAGAAAAGAGAGTGACTAATAACAACTTAGGCGTCCCATACACAAGCCAAAACATCCTTTATTCTATGGCAGCGAATTTGCAAAGCAGATAGAAGCGATTCTTGAGAAATATATAAGGATTGATATTTATGAAAACGAAGTTGATACGAAATGACAAAGGAATCGGCCTACTGGAAGTTCTGATCGGGATGGTCATCATCGCCGTCGGTCTTCTTGGTTTTGCTCCCTTGTTAGTCCTGTCGGTTGAGGGAAATGTAATTGCCCGCGAAAATTCTGACGCAGCCAGCCTCCTCAAGGAAAAGCTGGAATATTTCGAGGGACTTGATCCGATGCCGACCGTTCCCTACAAAGAAGAGGAACTGAACCTCGGGGGACAGTTTACCAGGACAACCGTTATCGAAGACCACGCCACCGACTCTCTGATTCCGGAGGGGCTGTACAAAGTTGATGTTCAGGTTGTATGGGCTGACAATCAGTCGGTTCGAAGATCGTCATCTTATTCAACGTTTATCGTTAAGGACTAATACCAGAGGGTTCATGATGAGAATATTACAGAATTGCAAAGGGTTTACGATTGCGGAAGTGCTCATTTCTCTCTTCATAACGGGCCTTCTGGCAGCCGGTGGTTTCCAGTTCTATGTCCAGATGCATAACACTGCCCTGACCCAGGAGGAAGTGTCCGAGATGCAGCAGAGCTCTCGAGCCAGCCTTCAGGAGATGGAAAAGGTTTTGCGAATGGCCGGATTTAAGCTCGACGGCCATGCTCCTTATCGTATCAACGGCGATAGTCTCTATATCTTCTTCAGCGGAACGAATCCGGTCGATACTGTCCTGTATTACCTCGAGGATTATTCCGATTTTGAATTGCCACTTCCCGACAGTCTCGATGCTTCGCAGAAACCCCGGAAGTTGATGCGCAAAACGAACCACGAAGCCGCAGCGATTTTCGCTGATAACATAAATGACATCAGATATAATGTTGTCAATCCATCGACCATTGAGATCACGATAGTTGTGCAGCCGCTAAAGGCTGATGAAGCCTACGCTGACAATGGCGGTTTTCGATCATATACCGCGGTAGAAAGAATCAAGCTCAGGAATTTAGGGATATAGGGGTATTAGGATGATAAAGTACACTGAAAACCAGAAAGGCAGCGCCCTGCTGATAGCGATCTGCCTGACCATGATGCTGGCCTTGATTGGCATCATGGCCGTCAAAAATTCAGACACCGATATCGACCTGTCCTTCTACAAAGTACACAGTGAGAAGGCATTCTATATCGCCGAGGCCGGGGTCAAGAGGGCCTTCGTGGTCCTCAACGACACCAACTCCTGGCGGGCGGGATTTGATACTGTCTCATTTGGCAACGGGACATACGATGTCAATCTCGTCGACTCGGCTATCAATGTCGCCCTGTTCGATACGGTCTTGGTGCAAGCAACCGGATTATTCGACGATGCCGTTTCCGAAGTGGAGTTGACGACCGTTCCCGAATATATCCATCCCTTTGCCTACGGATTATTCGGAGAGGCCGGAATTGTTTTCGACAAAAACACCTGCACCGATTCATATAACTCCGATTCCGGCACTTACGCCGCAACGGTGCTCGACTCACTCGGCGGTATCGGGTCCAATGGTACCGTAACATCATCCAAAGATGTGAATTTCGGAGGCGATGTCAGCGTTGCCACCCCCGGAGGTATTGACCTGGGTCTTTTTAACACCGTCAATGGTGATACCTCATCCACCGTCGATTCAGTGGAACTTGATATAATCCCTCAATCGGAATTTGATTATGCAAACGCCAATAATACAGCTCCCGGCGGATTGTCAGGTGCGAACTATACTTATGATCCCGTTACAAAGTCATTGATAACCGGCTCGACCGGAAATGTCGTCCTGACCAGTGGAGTGTATTACTTTTCCGATATTACCCTTGGTCAGAGTTCAACGTTTACCCTCGCTCCGGGCGCTGCGGTAACCATTTATGTCACCGGCGATATCATCCTCGGCCAGTCGTCAACCGTCAACGACGGCGGCAGCCCTCTTGATCTCATGATTTTCTCTCAGGGTTCCAAATTGCAGTTTGACCAGGATAATATCTTCTATGGCAGCTTCTATGGTCCTGATGCCGATATTCAATATGACCAGACCACCGAAGCGTATGGATCCCTGGTGGGCGGTACAATTCAACTGGATGCAGGCGCCTGTTTCCACTACGACCGCAGTCTGTCCAAGATTACCAAAGGGACCACCGGAGAAATAATACTGGTGGCCTGGCGGGAGTTGTAGAGAGAAACCATAAGCAGACACAATAATAATAATTCAACGGTGTGTGTTGAATCGACCCCGGCAGGTACCTCCGTCCTGCCGGGGTTTTTTTATCATCCGAAGCCCGCACATAATATTTATCATAATTTTCCGACAAATATTAACTCCGGTGCAACCTTTTCTTCAATTTGCCGTAATGATAAGTAACCACCTCAGCAATATGCCAAACCCTCATTAACATTCATGACCAGGAGGTTAATCATGAAACGCATGAAGAGCGTTCTTACAGGGATGGTGATATTTACCGGAGCGGCAATTCTTCTCATCACCGGTTGTACCGCTGAAAATCCCGTTTCCCCGGCTATTGATGGAACAGGTGGCGAATATTATTCACCCGGAACCGATGCCATCCTGATCCAGCCGGAAATAAGCGGCGATATTCTAAATGGCGATCTGATGACCATCGAATCGATGGAAAAATCGACTCCCGACGTTGTTGTGTTTCCGTATGATGATCCGGTTCATCCGGACCCCGGCGTACATATCGAAGCTGATATCATGGATCAGGAATTTACCAGGTAAACGCGCGAACTAAGGAGTATTTATGGTTTTTATCGGGACGGTAAGGGAATCTTCGGTTCTGCCGGGTCACATTTGCCCCTCCCCATGCCTTTGATCCGGCAGCAACCGTTTTTATATAAAAACCTCATTCAAGCTCATGCCCCCCTGTCACCCCGCCTCAGTACCCTTCACCGGCAATTAATAATTTATCCTATTAAACCATCCACGTAGCCCCCCCACAATTGGGTGCCCCGGAAGCGTGGCCCGGAGCTTTGCTCCGGGTCTCTTAAGAAGGAGAATTCAAGGCCATGAAACGCCGGTCATTTAACGATCCCGGACATGCGCATTATCTCACTTTCTCCTGTTACCGGCGTCAACAACTAATGACAGACGAGAGGACAAGAGCATGGCTCATGCAGTCGATAGATCAGGCACGGGATCAGTACCATTTTAAATTATGGGCGTGGGTAATTATGCCCGAGCACGTTCATCTGCTTCTCCATCCTGAAGAGGAGAACTATTCTATCACTCGAATAATGCAATCGATTAAGGGTCCTTTCGCTCGTCGCGTTCTTGCAGAGTGGCGGAACCACGCCCCGAAAATATTGTCTCGACTTCGAGTGAAAACCGGGGACAAGGTCTCGTTTAGATTCTGGCAGGCGGGAGGCGGGTTCGACCGAAACATGTATCAGATGTCTCGTGTTAAGAAGGCAATCGAGTATATTGAATACAATCCGGTACGCCGGGGATTGGTTTCAGCAGCGATTGACTGGAGTTGGTCGAGCGCACGAGATCGAGCTGGGATGGCCGACACGCCATTATTGATTGATGCCCTTGAATTCGGTGATGCCGGAATCAATAAATGAAGTTAGAAACCCGGAGCAGAGCTCCGGGCCACGCCTTCCTGACGCTATATTATAATTCGCAAGGACCCTCCCACCAGTAAAGAGGGCTTACCCATCAAATGACAATTTCACCAGTACTTCACTGCTAAATGCGGTTTCGCCGGCTATTGCAAAGGGCCGGTATGCGGCCGATGGACAGGAGGATACACCAATTATGTTAAAAGTGAGCAAACAAACCCAATTCGCCATAAACCGATGGGAGACATCATCATACAACAAGATTACGACAGAAAACAGGAAACAAAAAAACTTTTTTAAAAAATGAGCAAACAAAGCCAAATTCCGTGCAAACCCATGCCCGACATCTTCATATGGGACATAAAATGATACCGGGGTGTATGTTAAAAAAATTTTTGTGGGCGGCAGACGTCCCGTCTGCCCCAGCGTTTACTATGGTAATTATTTCAGACCATCCTCGCGACAGCCGGGTGCCGCACTGCTTCAGCAGTGTGAAATATAAGTCAAAACCGCCTTCTGGCGGCTCCTTCTTGTTAGACCTCCAACTTTTCCAGCATCTTCGGGATGTCCAGAAATGTCTTGCAGGGATGAGCGCCGGCGGAGGCCAATTTTTCCAACTTCTCTTTGGCTGTACCCATCTTGCCCTCGACGATAGCTCCCGCATGACCCATCCGTTTGCCGGGAGGCGCATAAAGGCCGCCGACCATCGCCAGCACCGGAGTTTTCATGCCACCAATCGTATCGACCGCCATCTCTTCGTATACACCGCCGATTTCGCCGGTCATGACTACCGCTTTGGTTTCCGGGTCCTGCTCAAACAGCCAGAGGATTTCACTGAAGGTCGATCCCAAAACCGGATCGCCGCCGAGGCCGACACAGGTGGTCTCCCCATATCCGGTGCGGGTCAGGGTATCGGCCACATAATAAGTGATCGATCCGGAGCGCGAGACTGTCCCGACACGACCCGGCTTGAAAGCGACATCGGGGATGATACCGAGGTTGGCCTGACCGGGGGTAATAATTCCCGGCGTGTTGCCGCCGATTATGGTAGTGGCGTATTCTTTCGCTTCCTTGCGGATCAGGAGCATATCATGAATCGGAATATGTTCCGGGATGATGACGATGAATTTGATTTCGGCCCGGATCGCTTCGATCGCCGCTTCCTTGACAAACTGGGCCGGAAGAAAGATTACCGATGTATCGGCGCCGGTATAATCGACACATTCATCAACAGTATCGAATACCGGGCGGTCGTAGACTTTCTGTCCGCCTTTGCCGGGGGTAACGCCGCCGACAATATTAGTTCCGTATTCGCACATCCGCTCGGTATGATAACGGCCGTTGCCGCCGGTGATCCCCTGGACCATCACTTTCGATTTTTTATCAACCAGAATAGCCATTACATCACCTCCAGGTCCATATGAGCCGGGCCGCCGTCATCTTTGGCCAGGTTGACCGCCTTCCGGGCGACCTCCTCAATCGGAGTTTCGATACCGTGGGCTTCGATATGTTTGAACAGCTCCGGGTTGGCCTTCCGTTCTTCGTCGAAAATCCTGACCCCCTCCTGCCACATATTGCCGGTCATCCGCATCACCATCGGTTTCGACAGGCCGTGTTCCTTGAGAAACTTGACGACACCTTTGGCATAATCGTCACAACGGGATATGCCGCCGAAGCGAGCCCCGAAGATGACTTTGACATTGGGGTTTTCATCCAGCAGCACCAGCATTTGAGCGATCCGCTCCGGCGAAGGACCACCGCCGCTGTCCATAAAATTGGCCGGTCGGCCGCCGAAGTAATTGATAAAATCATTACCCATGATCCCGAATCCGGCGCCGCCGGGGAACATTCCGATATTGCCGTCGAGATCGAGATACGGGATACCCCATTCATGCGCTTGCCGTTCGCGCGGGGTCATCTCGCCTTCCTCATGACGTTTTTCGATCCCCATATCTTTGAGATCGGGATGGCGATAGAGGGCGTCGTCGTCGAGGGATATCCGGGAATCGGCTGCCATCAGGCTGCCATCGGCCAGTTCGACCAGCGGATTGATCTCGACCATCTTGATATCATAGGCACGAAACAACTTCAAAAGCGAACCGATGATGCCCTGCGCCGACTTGATCTGGGCCGGTTCGAAACCTATCAATTTCGCCAGCTTGAGGGCGTCGAAACCGTAGAGCGGCTCATCGACATCCAAAGCCAATTTGATGATCGCATCGGGATTGGTCTCGGCCGTTTCTTCGATATCGACTCCCCCCTCGGAGGAACCGATCACGACCAGGTTATAATTGGCGCGATCTATAGTGATACCGAGGTAGTATTCTTTGACAATATCCAGTTTCGGTTCGACCAGAAGTTTTTCAACCGGGAATGATTTGATCGTCAGCTTGAATAATTCTTCGGCCAGCGATCGGGCAGCATCCGGCGAATCGGCGATTTTGATACCGCCGGCTTTGCCTCGCCCTCCGGTGAGGACCTGCGATTTGAGAACCACCGGACCGTTATTATCGGATGCAAACGAGACCGCCGCTTCCGGGCTGTCTGCCACCATCCCTTCGGGTACCGGAATCCCGAATTTTTTAAACAGCATCTTCCCTTCAAACTCATATAATCTCATTTGACAATCCTCAATTTTACCTTAAAGTGGCCGAGTTATTTTTTTCATGCAAGCTGCTCCAATCTAAGACAAAGGCCCCAATTGTCAAGATTGATTTTCTCAGGAACTTCTCCCCAGCCCCGATTTATCAAAAAGCCTTGTTTCCACTATATCTTGACAACCAATAATCAATTGGCTATGATCAGGAATAGGTCATCTCGGATTGCTTCTTTCTCGAATGTTCACAGGATACTATTTTCGTCGATACCCGGTATATTATGTCCGGAGGAGGGTAGTATGAGTAATTGCTTTCTTGCTGCCATTTTTTTTGCAATAATATTTATTCCGATTTTCGGCGAAGACGTCGGGGCACAGGCCTGGGCGGCTGACGATGTCGATTCGGTCGTCACCCTTCATATGAATAACGGTGATATATTGACCGGGGTGGTAATTGCCGAGGACTCGGAAAGCCTGACCATCAGAACTCTGAAAGACTATGAAATTACAGTTCGAAAAAAAAACCTCCTTCGTGTGATTTCCAACGAGGGAGTTGACAGGAAATACCGGTTCCAACGGATCGACCGCAACTATTCGCGACTGATGCTGGCCCCGACCGGTCGGCCGCTCCGGCGGGGCGACGGCTATTTTTCAAATGCCTACGTGCTCTTCCCCGGTATCGCCCTGGGAGTAACCGATAATATTACTATTCTCGCTGGTATATCGATAATTCCCGGCCTGGATCTCGATCAACAATTACTCTATTTCGCCCCCAAAATCGGTCATCGTTTCGGAGACAATTTTTCATTTTCGGTGGGTGCCGCCTATGCCACGGTGGGTGAGGACTTTACGGCCGGAATGATCTTCGCGGTCGGCACCGTCGGGCCTGATCATGCGGCATTCACAGGCGGAATCGGTTTGGGGTATGCCGGTGAGGGGGATGATGTTAAGTTTGCGGATAATCCGGTTATAATGTTCGGCGGTAATCTTCGCATGTCAAACAGTGTTGCCCTGGTGTCTGAGAACTGGATGGCCACCGGCGAAAACTTCGATCTCAACGAACAACCATTCGGAATAGCGATCAGATTTTTCGGTGAGCGTCTTTCGGCAGATTTCGGATTTCTGCTAATCGGTGAAGTATTGGAAGCCGGATTCCCCATCCCCTGGCTCAGTATGACATATAATTTTGGCCCATCCGATTCGTTTCGTGGGCATTAAATTTTGAGGGATAATTCATAAGGAAGGAGGCATCAGATGGCACCACCAACCAATTCCCATGTCAACTTAAACGCTTTGTTCTTGAATACCCATCTATTCGGCGAACGCCTGCCGGTAGTCAATGCTTTTATCAAATTGAGCGGAGGCGGTAAGTTGAAGTACAAGGAGAAAACCCGCGCCAGGAAAATCGCCAATCATATCATCAAATTATCCCGGGGATCACAAAAGCTGGATATGGTCGGATTATGCGAGATATGGGATGATGATATGGCAAACCTGCTCCATCAAAAACTGACGCCGCATTTCCCCTTCTGGTACCGACCCGAAATGCGAGATTTGGAAGACGATCTTCTGGGTTCGGGCCTGGCTGTTTTCAGTAAATATAAATTCTCCGATGAACGGTTCAGATATTATACCAAGGAGGCGGGACACGACAATATCAGCCAGAAGGGTATTTTGCAAATAGTGGTAAATGTGCAGGACAGAGCCAAAGTTGTTTTTCTGACAAGTCATCTTCAGGCAGGAAGCGCCCGGGAAGAGCGAGTTGCGCGGGATAAGCAAATCGATCAGATAAGGAGAACTTTGATAGCGATCCGGAGGAAATTCGCCGGCATGCCGATTATCATGTGCGGTGACTTCAATATAAAAGCCGAGAACGATGAAGGCCGGGCAACAGCGGAGTATAAAAATGCCTTGCGGGCCTTGTCATTTAAGGATGCCTATCGGGTTCTGCATCCGGATGCCGCCTTCTATCCGGGGTATACCTCGGACGCCGACGTAAACCGACTCAACCGGTTGTTCGATAACAACAGCCAAGGCAAGCATCGTATCGATTTCATGCTTTATGAACCGGGAGATAATATTGCCCCTATGAAATATTCTACGGAACGGTTTAGAGCCGAGGCTCCAATCAATGGTGATGGAAGCGATGTCGGTTATCTGATTCGCCATCTGAGTGATCATTATGGCATTTACGCTCAATTCAAAATAAATGCATGAAAAGGGAAAAAAGACAGGGGCCTGTTTATAGACAGGCCCCTGAATTAGAGAAAAGGAAGGGGGTTAGGTATTGCACAACATATTGCGAAATTTATAGTTATTTTTTGGTCACGATCATTCCCCAGCGTTCAGGATTATCGGGCGGTGAGGCGTTGAAATCCTCGTATGAGTGAGAATCGTCGGTGACGAAGTAGGCGGTATAGCCTCCTTTATCCAGAGTCAGATTGGCGACCACCATCCGGTTTTTGGTGGCCCCGCCGGCATGATCGGTTTTTCGATAAGTCATTTCCCAAACAATTTCACCGGTATTGTCGTTTTCGACCCATCCGTAATCGTACATCTGACTGCCTTTTCCCTCACCGAGGGCCAGGATACGAACACGGGTGGTGCCATCGAGCGAAAAGCTTTGATCAACATCTGCATCATCGCCCAGGCCCGACAGGTCTACCAGAGCGTTTCCGAGCGGCTGGAATTTATCTACCAGTGAAAAACTACTAGCCCCGAAATTATCTCCAATACCGTAGAGGGCGACACCCCAACTGCCTTTGTCGAACGGCGGCGGGGAATTCCAGTCGCCGTAGGAATGGGAGTCATCGGTACGGTAGTATACGATATAGTTACCGGCCGGCAGATCGATGACACCATCAAAACGGCAGTTCTTGGCTGCCCCGCCGGCATGCCCGGTATTTTCAGCGGTCATCTCCCAGATGCGATCGAGGTCGTCGGCATCGACAATCCAGCCATAGTCAACCAGATTGTCCTTACTGTAATCTCTTTCGCCAAGACCGACGATGTGGATTTTGGCGTCGTGATTGAGGATAAATCCGGCATTTTCGAATTCATCAGCGCGGATTCGGGTCAGGCTGACTATTTCGGTTTCATTCAATTCTTCATCGAACGGTGCAACAAATTTGGCGTCACCGGGATCGGCGACAGAAATCGACAGGCCGTAGCTTTTAGGGTCATTGGGTGGCGGGGAATTCCATTCGCCGGGATCATGTGAGTCATCGGTGGCATAATATGCGATATAGTCGCCGGCAGGCAATGCGATTAGATCTTTCGAAAGCCGGTTCTTAGCCACCCCTCCCGCCCGCTCGGTATTCCACTTGTCCATACTCCACACTTTTTTGCGGGTGTCAGCATTGACAATCCAGGCGCCGTCGACAAAAACGTCATAAGAATCGGAGAACTCGCCAATGGCATAAATTTCCAGGTCGATTTTATCTTTCAGGGTAAATCCCTGGTGATGGTATTCGTCTTTTTCCGGCTGATTGAAATAGACAATACTTCCGGTCGGTTCGCTGAACTCAGGGATATAAGTTCTGGCCGGCTGCTCGGTTTTTATGGTAATCAGCAGCTCCTCGGCATCCTCCTCGTAAAAGCGTTCTTCTTCTTCACCACCCTTGCCGGAAAACAACTCGCCCACGAGGTCAACCAGATCGCCCAGATCCTCGACGGCGACGCTTATATCGGTGGTATAAAACTTCCCAGGGACACCGACGTAGTAATAAACTTCATATTTTCCGGGTCGCAGTTTTATCGTCTCATCGCATTCGCCCAAAGTTTCGGATAGTTTCTTAATATCATAGCAGTCTTCCTGCATCGACCAGATAACTTCCCGGTTTTGAGCGTTGAGAATCCAGCCATAAGCGAAGAATTTCTTGGAATACTTGGTACTGGCTCCGACAGCATAAATATCAATGGTGCTTTTCTCTGTTAATTCAAAACCCTTGACGGCCAGGTCTTCGATTCCCAGTTCGTTTATTTCCACGATTGGCTCGGATGCCTTGACGATTGTCGCTCCTACCAGACAAAAAAGGCAGAAAGCGACTGCCGTGACAATTACAAGAATCATTGCTTTTAGCATAGTACCTTCCTCATTTTTCTCTATTCCTCATTTCTCTTTACGGTAGAAATCTCGCTTCGGTTTCGGATTAGGCAAAAAAAACCCCGCCAAAAGCGGGGTTTTATTAAAGTTGGAATTCGCCTAAAATTCGGTCTTACCGGTGAATTTGAACGACCCCAGGTGTAGAGTCGGCGCCCTGATGCATCCGACCGCATCCCACCACGATTCGATCAATTCGGTTTCCCGGGAAATTGCCTTGACCGATTTGAACGACCGCATCATAGCATCGGTGAAGCGAAGGTTCTTTATACCGGATTTGATTTCACCGTTTTCGATCAGGAAAGTGCCGTCACGAGTCATCCCGGTCAAAACGGCGTTAGGGGTATCGATAAAACCGTTGATATAGTGAAAACGGGTTACCAGGATACCACGCTTGACCTTCTTGATCATCTGCGACCGCGGCGTTTTGCCTGGGGCCATTTCCAGGTTCAGTGCGATTGCGCCCATCCCGGAGCTTTCCGGTGTCAGGGCATGACCGGTCGACTTGGTCTTTGCCTTAAGGGCAGCGGTCCGATCATAGACGACTCCCCTGGCGACACCTTTGTCGATGATTGTAACCTTTTTCTTGGGCACCCCTTCAAAATCGAAAGGAAATGCCACCGATTTGGCATTAAGGCCATTGTCAACAATCGAGATCATGCTGGAAGTGATCTTCTTACCGATTTTGCCAGCCAAAAGCGAGGTCTTATCCTGGAATGATTTGGAACCGAAACCGACATAGTTGATCCATTCCAGAAGCGCCCCGACCGCAGCCGGCTCAAGTATCACTTCGTAGTCACCCGGCTCCAGCGAAATCGGATTCTGAGACAGGGCACATTTTTTAACCGCTGTCTCAGCCAATTTCTCAAAATCGATATTATCGACTCCCCGCGATAATCCGGCGGCATATCCTGAGGAATTGTCGGACATGGCGATCATATTGATTGAAGCCGAGGTTATCGGTTGGTAGGCATGGACACCCTTGGAGTTGACAATTGCGATCTCCCCCATCGTGGTGGCAAACGCTCCGGCTAGCGTAAACTTTTCACGATCGGCGATTTTAATGATCTTTTTCACCTCCATGGCGCGATTACGGGGTGTGAAATTGGCAGTCTTTTGATCGAACGTGTCGATCTCGCGATATTTGGCCGGTCCCGGCAGGCCGGGGAAATTCGGATTTTCCGGCTGGTTGTGCGCTATCTCGCACGAGTTTTCGAGCGTCTTTTTCAGGTCGGAATTGACCAGAGAGTTAGTCGAGGCGACGCCGATTTTCTTCCCGAAAACGGTGCGAAAATATATCTTACTGTTGTTTTCAAAAACATTTTGATGAATGGCCGAATTAGCATACCGGGTCAGACCCGATTCATTGCCAACATAGATAATTTCGGTTTCATCGGCCGGCGAATAGGCCAGGACCTTTTCCAACCGGGCAAACAGTTTTTCTTTTCCAATCATTTGCTCACCCCCACTTTAACGTTGCGGAATCGTGCCGGGGAAGTGCCGTGAGCGACATGCGCGGTTTGCATCGGTTCGCCTTTGCCACAATTGGGGACACCCCAGATATGCCAGTGATCCTCATTGCAAATGGCATCACACGAATTCCAGAATTCGGGCGTGATACCGGTATAAACAGGGTTTTTATACATCCGCCCGCGTTTACCGTTTTTGATTTCCCAAGCGCATTCGCCGCCGAACTGGAAATTGAGACGCTTATCGTCGATCGACCAGCTTTTGTTAATATCAAAGAGAATACCTCTATTGGTATCGGCGATCATATCATCATATTCCCAATTCCCCGGTTCGAGATTGATATTGGTCATCCGAATCAGCGGCAGACGATTCCAGCCGTCGGCTCGCATGGTTCCGTTGGACCGTTTTTTGATAATCGGAGAGGTTTCGCGGCTGGTCAGGTAACCGACAAAACGGCCACTCTTGATTATCGGAGTACGTTGTGCCTTAACCCCTTCATCGTCATAACCAAAGGTCCCCAAACCACCGGGACAGGTGGCATCGGCGGTGATGTTGACGATCTCAGAGCCGTATTGCAGCTTTTTCAATTTGTCGACTGTCATAAACGACCCACCGGCAAGCGATATTTCCGTCCCCAGAACCCGATCAAGTTCTATCGGATGACCACATGACTCATGTACCTGCAAGGCCATCTGCGGCGCACCGATGATCACCGTTGTCTGCGTGTCGGGACAGGGTATGGCCGAGAGAAGCTGCACCGCTTCGCTGCCTATCCGCTCGACGTGATCGCCCATATTTAGGGCTTCGACGAACTCATAGCCGCCGGTACCGAAATCACCGCCGAATGAATTCGGGTAGGAACGTTTTTGCACTTCCTTGCCATCGAATGCGATGGCATTGAATCCGCCGCCCGATTCCATCAAATTCTGTTCGATATCCGCCCCGTCGCTCGAAACAAAGATCTTATGGGTCTTGTAGAAACCCATGGTCGCTTCGGCCTTCTTGATCTTTTTAGTTTTTTTCAACTTATTGGTAATCTCAAACATGAGACCAAGTTTATTTTCGGTCGGAACCGCAAACGGATCTTTTTGGAATTTGGTGTTGAAGGTATCGACAAACGGTTTTTGCTCGGCCAGAACGACCGGATGACGTTTGGTCAGAGCCGACGCCTTTGCGATTTGCAGCGCTTTGTTGGCGGTCTTTTTCAATTCCGCCTCCGTCATCACCGCCGTGGCGGCAAAACCCCAGACGCCATTGGACAACACCCTGATACCGACACCGACATCAAGGTCGCGAGCCAGGGTATCGACATTGCCGTCGGTGACGCGGATTGACTCGGTCTCGCGCCGCACCAGCCGGCAATCGGCGTATTCGACACCTTTGCTCTTGAGCCAGTTTATACATTCTTTAAGTTTATCCTTCATGAAACCTCCAAGCAGGATGAGTGAATTTTCGATTGAGGTAAATTATCTAATGAAATGCTTGAGGTCAAGAGGGATAACAATAATATCAGCCCTGCTGCTAAAACATTTCCTTTTTCTCCCGACAACGAGCGGCGGCGAGGCGGTTACCATTTTCTGCCGCCTTGATAAAACTGCCCGATCCTAAGAATTCAGTTACAAAACCGGCCCCGAATATATCGCCACAACCGGTGGTATCATGTACCCGACTAACCTTGACAGGTGGAATATTCCGGCAAAGCAGTTTTTCCCCTTTGCGATAAACTATTATACAGCCTTCAGCACCGCGCGTGATCGCCAGACATTTTAACCCTTTGGGTTGGTCGTCGACAAATGCGGTTGCTGTGCGGCGAGAGAATTTCTCTCCGGAAAGCAGTTCAAATTCGCCTTCATTGACCTGCAGGATATCGGCGCATGACACATACCGTTTCCAGTGGCGCGGCCGCCTAAGAAAACGCCGGTATCCGCCGGTGACTTTTTTGCGACCCAGGGTCAGGGAATGGATATCCATATATATCATACCACGGAAATGACGGCGGAATGTTTCCAATGCAGCAAGTTTTATATCCGGGCCGGAGATGAAATTGATCAAAACCAGATCGCAATTCAGAAGTGGTTTCATACGGGCCAATGTCAGCGGCGGCACACCGCCTTTGAGAATTTCACATTTATGCGACTGATTATGATAATGCAAAAAGCAGTGGTTGTTTTTGGCCGAAACCTTTTTGATCTGCCCCAGGTCGATATTCTGAAAACGCCCGAGTATCTCCATGACGGATCGATAGCTATCCCGCCCGATATTGACGACAGGAACTATTAGGGAGGTGCCGCTTTCGCAGAGAAATTTCAGGTTGTACAGCAGACCGCCCCACGATTCGACCTGTCCCCCGCCGGGCTGGTAGATGGTATCGCGGTTGATAGTCCCAACGACGCCTATTTTATGTTCTGTAGATCGCTGTAGCGGCATCGAAGACCTCGTCGACCGTTATCAATTTCATACAGCGCATGAACTCCTCCCTCTTTTGGGGGCAGTCGTTCTTGACGCAACTGATACAGTCGAGCTCTTTGATTATCAGTTTTTTCTTTTTGCACAGAGGAGATGTTTCCTGCGGATTATCCGGGCCGGATAGAACCACCACGGGGCAATCGACAGCTCCGGCCAGGTGGGCCAGTCCGGAATCGTTTCCGACAAAAAGGCGGGCAAAAGAAATTATAGCTGCGGCGGCCGGAAGGCCGGTTTTCCCGCAGAGATTTACTATTGAATCGGGAGCATGACTTTTCACCGCTTCGGCTTCTTCACTATCGGCATCGGTTCCGATTAACAGTATCCGGCAGGAGTACTGTTCGGCGAGACGTGTTGCAAGCAGTCCGTAGTTGCCGCTACCCCAGCGGCGTGATGCCGCCACTGCCCGAGGAGCGATTACCACATAGGGATCGTCATATGATAATCCATGCGCTTCAAGTATTTCGCCGCCTTCCGGGATATCATCATGCGACAAATAAAGCCGGGGATTGGCAAAGGTCGCTTTGCGACCGGTCAGTTTTTCGATTAGATATAAGTACTGTCGCACCCGATGCATCGGTTCTTCCGGGGGATCAACGGCACGAGTCAACAATAGCGACCGTTTGTCACCCGTAAAACCGATCCGACCTTTGATACCGGCCAGTTTAAAAATCAGCGCCGACGAAAACGACGGCGGCAGGATCAGGCCGATATCGTAATTATCATCTCTGATAGCTTTGGCCGCGGTTTGCGGTCCTTTGAGACGCGAGCTCTTATCGTCGATGGTAACGACACGATCAATATCAGGATGGTTTTTGAAGAGGGGAGCGGTCGCTTTGCGGGCCATAATAGTAATCTGATCGGCGCTTGTCAGCCCGCGAATGTTATCGATGGTCGGCATTGCCATGACCGCATCGCCGACCCAGTTGGGCGCTCGCACAATTAATTTCATATCAGGAGATGTCTGTCTTTTCCAATTCGGTCAGGCCAAGGTAATAATCTCTCAGGGTCGCCAGCCGATTTTTTTGAGCCTCGAAATAGAAAACTCTGTTTTCCAGTAAAGCGCCATCGGAGATCATGCCGATTTCATGCCGCTCCTCGGCATCCTGAAGCTTTTTTTCAGCCAGATTTAGTTCCTGGTCGAGAAGTGCCAGTTTGGCATGTCCGATCTCGATCCGCTTGAGCAGAATTTCCATTTTGTTTTTGGCATTTCGCTCCGAGGCCTGATATTCCAAGCGTGCCGATTCATAGGCCAATTCCTGCGAATGGAGATTGGCTCCGGAAGCGCCGCCGTCCCAGATTGGGTAGGTAAATTCAAAAGATACCTGCCAATCCTTCGTGTCATTTTGATCTCTCGTCTCCACACTCGGAAGACTTTGTTTGATTTGTCCCTGCCCCATAGAATATGTGGCATTCAATGACCCATTCAATCCCATGGCGCTACGAGTGTTGCTCAACCGGCGCTCAGCCATCTCCATGTTAATGCGAGCCAGTTCAGATTCTGACGTTTTATCCGAAGCGGCCAACAGACGTTGCTTTTCAATTTCATCCGGCTGTGGCGGAATGGGGGGCACCTGCAAATCGATTTCTGTCGCCGAAGACAAATCCATCAGATGATTAAACTCATTAGTCTTTTCCTGCAGATTCGCCTCGGAATCAAACATAGCCAGACGCTTTTCCAGTCGATTCGATTTACTCTCAATCCATGCCTCTTCGGTAATAACACTATCCTCATACTTGACCGAATCCCACTTGGCATTGAACTCACCCAACTGGCTCTGGTTATCCGAAATCTGCAAATCAAGATCTGAGATCAAGAAATTAAAAAAGGCGGAAATCCCTTCACTCTTCAGATCGGCGGCATTGGCACGCCATTGTATATTAGCTTTTGAGAGATTGTCACGGGCTTCCAAATATTCCGAGCGCGAATCGGAACTGATGAACATCGGCTGACTGAATTGTATTGAAAAATATGCTCCCCGTCTGCGAATAATGGCGGTATTTTCTTCAATGATAGAGATGATTGTATCCCCGACCTGAACTTCTCGGATACTTGGGATCGGGAAATTATCCTGTTCGCTATAATTATAGGTCGCAGATAGAGTCAAATCTCCACCGGTAATAATTTTCTGCTTCATCTGGAGTTTGCCAGAGCTTGCCAACATCTTGTCTCTGTAGAATATCGGCTCCTTGTATCCGGACCGATATCCGAAATCCTGACTCTGTTGATATGACGGCAAAGTAGTGTTAAATGATATCTCGGGGATATAATATCCGATCTTTTCGGCATTGAATTTATTATGGACAACTTCACGTTCACCGGCAATTATGCGGCCGCGAGTGGTCTCGTTCAGTAAGCGCTCCAGGGCGCCGTTTAAATTGAGCGTTTCTCCCCAGGCAGTGGTCGATAACAGCCCGATTATCGATATGGCCATTATTGTTCTTCTCATAACCTCTCCATATTATTCGTAACGTAATGCTTCAATCGGGTCCAGGGAGGCGGCTTTCCGAGCCGGGAAAAACCCGAATATAATACCGACTGCCGTGGATACTCCGACCGCCAGGATAATGGAAAATATCGAGATTATGGTGCGCCAGTCGGCATAGGTGGAAATCCCTTTGGCCAACCCCAAACCGGCGAAAACACCTATAAAACAGCCGATCAGACACATCGTCACCGCCTCAATGAGAAACTGGCTCATGATATCGGTGCGGCTCGCCCCGACCGCGCGGCGTACGCCGATCTCACGGGTTCGCTCAAGTACCGAGGCAAGCATGATATTCATGATACCGATCCCGCCAACCAGAAGCGAAATCCCGGCAATAGCACCCATGACAATGTTGAAAATTCGTTGCGTCCGCTGGCTCTGGGCCAGCAACGCCTCAGGTACAATTACATTATAGTCGGGAACGCCGCGGTGGCGTCGTTCCATGACACGCTCTATCAGCGATGCTACCGTCGGGATATGCTGTCCTTCGCTGACATTAAGAATAATCTGGTCGATTTCATCGGAAATAAACTTCCGTCTCGCCTCTTCTCCCATTCCGGATCGGGTGGCGGCATAATCGAAGTCCCTATGGATCTTTTTCAGGGCCGTCGATCGTGGAATATATATATCGTTGTTGACATTGCTGATATCGACTCCCTGGAAGCTCGATGATCCGACCGCCTTTTCGCTGACAATTCCGATCACTGTATAATGCAGATCGTGAATTCTGATCTGTTTTCCGATCGGATCGTCGAATGCGAAAAGCTTGCGCTTGATGTTCGTCCCGATGGCGCATACTTGGCTATATTCGGAAAGATCATCGATACGGATAAAACTGCCTCGCAGCATCGTCATATTCATTGTCGGCAGGTATGCCGGCGAGGTGGCGACGATGCGCGCTTCCACTTCAGCGTCCGCATGAAAAGCCTTGATACCGTCGATGATCCGGCTCGTAACAACCCGTGTAAAAAGCTTATCGAAACTGCTCAGATTATCGGCATCGCCCATTGTCAGACCGGGACTTCGACCGCCGACGATATCGGAACCGCTTTCTTCGCCGGGAATGACACCCTCGACGATAATATTACGCATGCCCAGAAGTTCGATCTGCTCCAGGGCATCCTGCTTCGCGCCTTCCCCGATGGAGAGCATGGCGATCACTGCCGCCACCCCGAAGATAATTCCCAGCATGGTAAGAAATGTGCGGAACTTATGAGTCATCAGCGATTCCAGAGAAACCGCTGTGATGCGACCGTAATCCACTTATCCCCCGATGATTACCGTTGTCGTGGTGGAACTTCCCTGTTTTTGCTTTCTCTGCGGCTTTTTATCCATACTCTCGATTTCGATATCTTCCGCCTTGCGGGTCGGGTCGATCAGGGCGATATCATCTCCTTCTTCGAGGCCGGATGTAATAATCACCGCTTCATCGTTACGGGCGCCGAGGGCCACCGGTATTTTTTTGCCGCTCTTGGTATATACCACCGTCGTATCGTCCCGCTCAAAAACCGCCTCGATCGGCACCGATATGACTTCATCAAGGATATCAATAATAATGTCGGCTTTGGCCGACATGCCCGGCTTCAGACGTTCATCGCTACTGTCGAGCTGCACCTCGACGTCGAATACATTTATCTGCGATCCCCGCTCTTTGGAATGAGCCAAGGTCCCGATATCGGTCACAAGACCGGTAAATACCGGCCCGGGGATGGCGTCGAGGGTTATCTCAACTTTCTGATCCAGGCTGATTTTGGACACATCAACTTCGGAGACAGTGGTTTTAACGATCATGGTCGACATATCGGGCAGGTTAATCAGAGCTTGCCCCGACCAGGGGATGTCGCCTTCCTGGACTTTCTCCCTTGTGCCACCCTTCCAGGTCTCAAGATAAACCACCAGCCCCGGAATTGGAGCCGTCAGGGTCATCTTCTTCAGATCGCGAGTCGCCGATTCCTTCTTATCCTTGGCCTTGCCCACCTCGACTTCCATTTTGTCGATATCAGCCAGCAGCGAATTTTGCTGGCTCGTGTATTTAAGCTCGGCCAATTCCCGTTCCATCTCCGCCTCTTTGCGAATAATCGGGGCCTCGGATAATTTTTCCGAATACGAACGCTCGGCCTTCTTGAGTTCCAATTCGAGTTGCATGATATCCATATCGTACTGAGCTCTCGCCTTTCTCAAATTGGCCTCGGCAATTTTCAGCTCAGCCTCGGCGTCTCGCAGGCGGGTTTCCTGCTCGGTCGGGTCGAACTGTACCAAAAAATCGCCTTCCTCAACCAGTGATCCTTCCTTGGCCAGTTTCATTATCTGTAAATTACCGCGGACACGCGGTGAGGATACCGACATCGACCTTTTTGCTGCCAGGCGGCCGTTTTCCGAAAGAGAGACGACCAGTTCACCTCGTGTAGCTTTGGCAGTAGGAATTTGCCGCGAGGTACCGCCGATGCCGGAAAAAACAAAAATAAGAATTATGACGATTATCGCTGACGCGATGATTAGATATTTTTTCAAATCGACCTCTCTTGCACCATCAAGAACGGTTCAGACATCCCCCCACTCCTCCTGGTTCACACTATAAAGGCAGAACAAACCTCATGATACAAAATGCCAGCACCAATCGCAACCTCATAGCTCGATAGATTCATTCTACGTATGAGCCTTCATTTTGTTCCCGGAGTGGTTTGTACTTGAATCGGCGGTGAGTCCAGAGCCAGTGGTCGGGACGCTTGCGGATAGCCTCTTCGATGCGACCGGTGAATAATTTGGTCAACCGAAATATTTCTTCCTCCCGGTCGGCTCCTGGACGAGGGTAAACCGGCTTTTGAAATATGCAATGATGAGTATTGTCGGGATTGCGTAAAATCTGACCGGTGATGATCGGAGCTCCGGTTCTGACCGACAGCGTTGCCGGAGCCCGGGGCACTGAAACCAGACGCCCGAAAAATTTGACGATAATGCCCTGTGAACCGGCGTGCTGGTCGGAAACAATCGCCACCTGGCGGTTTTCTTTCAAGGCCCGGATAATCGCCATCATCCCCCGCTCAGAATGAATAACCCTGACATTGAGGCATTTTCTCAGATAAGTCAGATACCGGTCAACATAAGAATTGTGCTGGCTTTTAACCAGAAAATCGACCGGAAACCCAAGCGCATTAATATAAGCGCCCATAAGTTCCCAATTGCCGAAATGGCTGCCGGTCAGCAGCGCTCCTTTGCCATGATCAAGCGCTTCCTGAAAAGTCTCTTCACCTTCGGAATCGACCAGTCCAAGAATCCGGTCTTTATCCAACCTTGGAGAACGGCAGAGTTCGGCCATCGTTTTACCGATATTTCCAAATACTTCGCGCGACAACTCTTCTCTTCCGGCTGCCGTCATCGAATCGCCGAAGGCGATCTCCAGGTTATCGATAATAACCTTATGTCGCGCCGCCCATAAGTTATCGGCGCCCCTTCCCAGTCGTTCGCCCAGCTTGATCGCCGCCTGATGCGGCAGAAGTTGAAAAATCAGAGCCAGCAGGCGGGCGGCGAAATATTCAATCCCATGGCTTATCTTCATCCGGCTCCTCGACATTGCCGTAGTCGAAATCGGTCGAATGCAACTTGTCGTAATCGTCGAACTGCTCCATCCGCTTTTTCCGCTTGATCCGGTTGAGGATAAATCCGACGACAATAAACAGGGCCAGAAAAAGCCACAAAATATTGCTATTGAAAATCAAGGTCAGCAAGTTGTATCTCCCGCTTAAAAAGGTCGCAAACTCACGTTCGAAGGCAGCCTGATCGATTCCTATCGCGGCCACAAAGGCATAATCGTGACTCTGTCCCATTCTGATATTATTCAATAATATATTTAGGCTCGTAACGCCATAGTTGTCGACAAAGTATTTGAAAGCGAGGTAGGACTCCGAATAAGCAACCCCGACTTTGTCACCCTCGAATCGATTTAATCGTTCGATCTCCGAGAGCGGGATCACACTTCCCAAGACCACTGCCCAACCGATTGACAGATTATTGCCCCATCCCCATTCGGCGGAAACATACATCGACATACCTTCGTTTAACCAGCGCGGCACGGGACGATATGCGACCGCATGAGCCAACACGACATGGGAATATTCATGAGCTACCAGTTCACCTAGTGATTTATCGCCCGGAAGGATCAGGGGCGATTTGATAACGATAAGACGCCTTAATGGGATGGC
>DAOUTW010000008.1 GCA_030668485.1 Candidatus Zixiibacteriota bacterium | reverse complement strand
TTTCACCACGGCAGGCGGGACAAGCGCCAATTACATAGCCTCCTGGGACGGTACGGCCTGGTCACCGCTGGGTTCGGGGATGAACAGCTGGGTCTATGCCCTGACCGTGTACGATGGGAAGCTGATCGCGGGGGGCTATTTCACCACGGCGGGCGGGACAAGCGCCAACCGTATCGCCTCCTGGGACGGTACGGCCTGGTCACTGCTGGGTTCGGGGATGAACAGCTGGGTCTATGCCCTGACCGTGTACGATGGGAAGCTGATTGCGGGGGGCCGTTTCACCACGGCAGGCGGGACAAGCGCCAATTACATAGCCTCCTGGGACGGTACGGCCTGGTCAACGCTGGGATCGGGAATGGGTGAAACATATTATCCCTATGTCTATGCCCTGACCGTGTACGACGGGAAGTTGATCGCGGGGGGTGGTTTCACCACGGCTGGCGGGACAAGCGCCAACCGTATTGCCTCCTGGGACGGTACGGCCTGGTCAGCGCTGGGATCGGGGATGAATTATAACTCTGTCAATGCCCTGACCGTGTACGATGGCAACCTGATCGCTGGCGGCAGTTTCTCGGAGGCGGGCGGGTCAAGCGCCAACCGTATCGCCTCCTGGGACGGTACGGCTTGGTCACCGCTGGGATCGGGGATGGGTGGAGCATATCCTCCCAATGTCCCTGCCCTGACCGTGTACAATGGGAACCTGATCGCGGGGGGTGAGTTCACTATAACAGGGAATAAGGTCTCAGCCTATCTGGCACAATGGACGAAACGTGACGATGATGATGGCGATTCGGTCCCGAATTATATTGATAATTGCCCGACGATTTCAAACCCTGATCAGGCTGATGCCGACGATGACGGCGTTGGCGATGTTTGTGACTATATGTGTGGAGACGCCAACAGCGATGGCCAGGTGAATGTCGGGGATGTGGTATATACCATAAGTTACGTCTTTAGGGGCGGCGTAGCGCCGGAACCCCCTTGTATTGGAGATGCAAACGGTGACGGCGATACAAACGTAGGGGACGCCGTCTATCTGATCAGCTATGTATTCAAAGGCGGCGAACCGCCGGTGGATAATTGCTGCCAATGGATGGAAGAATAGTATGCACGATCAGGTCTTGCGCTGAAGGTGTGTGACCTGACACCGAAATACCGCCGGGTCACAATCCACAATGTGGATCAGGACCCAGCGGAACAAATAATAGTGTGGATATTCAGTCAGGTCATCCGCCGCGGCGGACGCAATAGCGCGCCAGACCTGGCGCAAGAAGGTACTATAACCTGAAACTCCGGATATGAATTCGCACCGCAAGCGGTGCGGCACCACAGGCAGAGGCCTGTTTTTGGCTGTCGCGCAGGCAGGGGCCACTCTTTGGCTGTCGCGAAGATGATCTGAATGATGGTGAGTAAAAAAGGATACGCGTAATGCGTATCCTTTTTTTATGGCAACAATATTTTTATCTGACGACTTACAGGGCGTCGATCATTTTCTGGATGAGAGTCATGTGGCCTTTTTCGAATTTGGCAAGGAATTCGAACGTCTCTTTTTCTTCATCGTCGGTAGCCCGTTCGGCGGCGGCAGTGTAAACCTCATTGGCCTGTTTTTCGAGATCATAGGCGATTTCCAAAACTTTCAGTTCGGATTCGGCATTGCGCACCTGGTCGATGACTTCCTGATGTTTGTTGGCCATATCCTCGTTGATATCCGGCAGGCCGTTTTTCAGAAGGATATCGTTATAGGTAACCCATTTTTCGGAGGTGACCAGCGAGTGATGCTGCCGTTCCAAGACGCGGTAATGATTTTTCTCTTCGGCGGCCAGGTCCAGCAGAGTTTTCTTGAATTCCTCATTTTTTGTAAACTTGGCGGCCTCTTTATAGAAAACATAGGCTTTGATTTCAGCCGATATGCCCCATGAGAGCGATTCTAAGACTTTAGGATTAACAGGAGTCATGCGTCATATTCCTCCATACAAATACGTTTATATTATTTGCTGTTGCAAATTGTACGTTGCCACAGGGTAAAGAAATCGTAAAAAAAGTCAAGATGTTTTTGGGAAGTTGTTTTTCGGTCATCGAAGAGGGTTTGTGTCAAATGGCCAGTTTCACTGGCCTTTTTGGATTGCGTTACGTACTTGATTTGGTTAGCATATTAAAGGTGACCATTAAAAATGATTGATCGCAGGAAAGGAAGATAAATTGGAAATATCGATAATGAAAGAACAGCAGGAACCGGTGGTCCTTCCCAAGGAAATGCCGATCCTCCCGGTCAAGGGTGTGGTCGTTTTTCCGTTTCTGGTTGTTCCTCTTATTATAACGGAAAATAGCCATATCCGTCTGATCGACGAAGCCCTGATGCAGGGTAAAACAGTCGGTCTTTTCAATACCCGCGACGCCGATATTGTCAATCCCGGGTTTGACGATATTTACTGGTCGGGAATCGCCGGGAATATCCTGAAAATGCTTCGTTTCCCGGATGGGTCGGTCCGTTTTTTGGTACAGGGTCTGTCGCGGATCAGGATTAAGAGACCATTGTCCTCCGATCCCTACCTGATGGCTGCCATCGATGCCGTCGATGAAACCTATTCCCCATCGGTTAAAAACGAGGCGCTTCATCGCAATCTCATGGATCAGCTTAAGCAATTGATCGAATTGGCGCCGTATCTGTCCGAAGAATTTTATGTCTCGGCCCTCAACCAGGATACGCCGGGTCAGTTGACCGACCTGGTAGCCTCGAATATGAACCTCTCGATCGAGGAAAAACAGAAATTCGTGGCTGAGCCGAACGTGCAGAAGCGGATGGAGAAGCTGATATATCATATCAACCGGGAAAAAGAGGTGCTGGAGCTTTCCAAAAAGATCCAGAGCGATGCCGCGCAGGAATTGGGGAAGATGCAGCGCGAGTATATCCTGCGAGAACAGATAAAAGCGATTCAAAAAGAACTGGGCGATGATGCCGCCCGGCCGGAAATAGTCGAACTCAAAGAGCGTATCGAAGAATCGGGCATGCCGGAACAAGCCAGAAAAGTGACCGACAAGGAATTGGAACGGTTGATCGAAATGAATCCGTCATCGGCCGAATATACTGTCAGCCGCACTTTTCTCGACTGGCTGGTTTCCGTGCCGTGGGCCAAGTCGACCGATGATATCCTCGATGTCAAAAAAGCCCGCAAGATTCTCGATAAAGATCATTATGATCTCGATAAGGTCAAAGAAAGAATTATCGAATTTTTGGCCGTGCGCCGTTTGAAGCCGGATATGAAAGGACCGATTCTATGCTTTGTCGGTCCGCCAGGGGTCGGTAAAACCTCGCTGGGGCGTTCTATCGCTCGCGCCATGGGGCGGGAATTTTATCGGCTGTCACTCGGCGGTGTGCGCGACGAAGCTGAAATCAGAGGGCACCGCAGAACTTATATCGGCGCCATGCCGGGACGCATTATTCAGGGATTGAAACGGGTCGGGTCGAATAACCCGGTTTTTATGCTCGATGAAATCGACAAACTCGGAACCGATTTCCGGGGCGATCCGTCGTCGGCATTGCTGGAGGTCCTCGATCCGGAGCAGAATCATGCTTTCTCCGATCATTATCTCGAAGTCGATTTCGATCTTTCGCGGGTGATGTTTATTACCACCGCTAATATGCTCGATCCGATTCCGGCGGTGCTGCGGGACCGCATGGAGGTTATTCGGATACCGGGTTATACTGATTTGGAAAAAGCGCAAATTGCCAAAAGGCATTTACTACCGAAGCAGATGGATAACCACGGCCTGAAAAATTCGCACCTCGCCATCCGGCAGGATGCTGTCAAATCGATCATCAATGATTATACTCGCGAATCAGGATTGCGCAATCTTGAGCGGGAACTGGCCAATCTCTGCCGCAAGGTTGCGGCTAAGGTGGCTGGCGGGAGCCGCAAGAAATATATAATTGCCGGCAAGGATTTGAGCCGGTATCTGGGACCGACGCGCTTTACTTCCGATACCAAATTCAGCAAGGACCGGATCGGCGAGGTTGCCGGACTGGCCTGGACCGCATTCGGAGGCGAGGTCCTCAAGGTTGAGGTGACCGCCATGCCGGGTAAGAAATCGTTGTTGCTGACCGGTCATTTGGGCGATGTGATGAAGGAATCGATGCAGGCGGCGCTTTCGTATGTCAGGTCGATTTCACATCTGCTGAAGGTCCCGCCGAAATTTTTCGAGGAGCATGAACTGCATATCCATGTTCCCTCCGGCGCTACGCCAAAGGATGGCCCCTCGGCAGGGGTGGTGATGGCGGTTGCATTGGCTTCGGTAGCGACCTGCCGTCCGGTCAAGGATAAGCTGGCGATGACCGGTGAAATAACCCTGCGCGGGCAGGTACTGCCGATCGGCGGCCTCAAGGAGAAATTGCTGGCGGCTTATCGGTATGGGATCAAGACTATCATTTTGCCGGAGGATAATCGTAAAGATTTGTTCGATATCCCGCCGGAACTCAAAAAGGCGCTCAAGTTCAAGTTTGTTGAGGATGCCTATGATGTCATAAAATTATCTCTCGAGCCGGAAAGTAAGAATAAATGAAGCTGGTAAATGCGGATCAGATGCGGGAGATCGACGGTCAGGCGATCAACGTCGAAAAAATCCCGTCGCTGGAATTGATGGAGAACGCCGGGCGGGGGATTTTCGAACATATCCGGGACAATGTCCTGACCATGTTCGAGAATCCTCGCATCGCGATTGTATGCGGTCGCGGCAACAACGGCGGCGACGGATTTGTGGTCGGGCGATATCTGTTTGACTATGGCCTCGAACCCGATTTTTTCCTCGTCGGGAACGATGAAAAACTCTCCGACGATTGCCGGGGAAATTATGACAGGGTGCGCGAGGCCGGTTATGATGTGGTTCAGATTGTCGATGAATCATCCGTGCCCGATTTCACAAATTATGATATGGTGATCGATGCTATTTTCGGCACCGGGTTCTCCGGTGCGCCGCGTGATATATCGGTGACCGTCATTGATAAAATCAATCAGGCGGAACCGTTTGTGGTCGCGGTCGATGTTGCCTCCGGTCTCGATGTTTCGACCGGTCAGGCCGAGGGCGCGGCGGTGATCGCCGATGTTACCACGACCCTGGCCTTGCCGAAATTGGGTCATTTTATATCACCGGGGCGCGAACTGTCAGGCACGGTGGCGGTGATTCCAATCGGTATCCCGAATGATGTCGTCGATAAATTTGATATCAATACGAACCTGATCACCGGCGAAACGGTTTCGTTTCTGCTGCCGACTCCCAAAGCCGATGGGCATAAGGGGGACTTTGGCAAGGTCTATATCCTTGCCGGATCGCCGGGGCTGACCGGAGCGGCGGCGCTTTCCGGTATGGCGGCTGCGCGATGCGGATCAGGGTTGGTGACGGTCGGATGTCCCTCGTCGCTCAATCCGATTTTGGAAGCGAAGCTGACGGAGGTGATGACCGCGCCATTGCCGGAGAATCGTAAGAAGTCGGTACTGGCGTTACGCGGGATCGGCGAAATTAGAATGCAACTCAGGGAGCGCGATGCAGTCGCCATCGGTCCCGGTATCGGGCGACATCATGAAACCGGCGAACTGATTCGGCGGCTGATTCCGAGTCTGGAGATTCCGGCGGTGATTGATGCCGATGGCTTGTACCCGTTGTCCGGCGATGACTCGCCGTTGTTGTCCGATCATGGTGAGTTGATATTGACGCCGCATCCGGGTGAGTTTGCGCGGTTGACAGGGCAGAGCCCCGATGAAAATCCGATTAATAATTTCGATCTGGTGGCGGAGTATGCGAAGAAATATGATGCGGTGGTGGTTCTAAAAGGATCGCCGACGATAGTTGCCTCACCTGATGGTGATGTTTATCTCAGCCCGACTGGTAACTGGGGGATGGCGACTGGTGGATCGGGTGATGTCTTGACCGGAATTATTGTATCATTATTGGGTCAGCAACTGGCACCGCTGGAGGCGGCGGTCTGTGCCGTATTCATCCACGGCCTCGCCGGCGACATCGCAGTGGGTGAAATAAATCCGCGCTCGCTGGTAGCCGGTGATTTAATAGAATATCTAAGTTCGACCTTTAATGCCCTCGAAATTTAGCTAATTTAGATTATTAAAATTGGGTGCCCCAGGTCTTCAGACCTGGGTTTAATGCGATCACCCGCCGCGGCAGGCTTTCCTGACCGTTTTTCAATTGGCGAATGAGGCACCCGGAATTAGATACAATGATGTATTAAGGAAACGCCTCAGGATCAAAATGTAAACCCACCTTGCGCCCTAAGACGGGCTTAGGTGGGGTACAAGTCATTTATGCAATACCGGGCCGCAATGGTTGCGCCAATCCTCACAATTAATTGGCGGGGGGCCGCCCGAAAAGACATACCTGATGATCCATACCGGGTCGCCTACATTGCATTGGCAATCCCCATTGGGATCGCCACTGCATTCGAAATATGGCATAGGCGGCAGGCCGCCTTTGAAAACATAATCGATAATATGTACGGCATCGCCAATATTGACGGCATCGTCTCCATTGGCATCGCCGGGGATGCAGTCACAATATTCGCAGGCATCGCCAACACCGTCCGAATTTGAATCGGCCTGATCGGGATTGAATTCGAAACAACAATTGTCCACAGGGCAGATATTGGCCGGGAAACCGGGATTGCCATAACCATCGCCATCGAAATCGGTACACTCATCGCAGACATCGCCGATATCATCATCGTCGACATCCCATTGATTGGAATTATCAACATAGAGGCAATTGTCGCAGGCATCGCCATGTTCGTCGCCGTCGCTGTTATCCTGATTCGGATTGGGTGTGTCGGGACAATTATCGGTCGGGCAGGTATTGGCAAAGTATCCGGGATCTCCGGCGCCATCGCCATCGGAATCGGTGCATTCGTCGCAGGCATCCCCGATGCCGTCGCCATCGTGGTCGGCCTGATCGGGATTGTAGACGTTCGGGCAATTATCATCCTGGCAGACATTTTCAGGATGACCGGGATCGCCATAACCGTCAAAATCGGAATCGACGCAAATTTGATTTATGTATATCTGCAATTCAAAGATCGGAACAACATGCTGGATCAAAGTGGCCAGGTCAACTGAACCGTCGCCGTCATAATCGGCAGAACTGACCCATTGCACGCTGCCATCAGTAAAATGCTTGGGACGGTCGTCGAAATTGCCGGCGCCGTCATTAAGACAGATCTTGAAGCCGCCGCCGCTTGCCACAATAACGTCTAAATCGTTATCACCATCAAAATCGGAAACCGACATCTCCTTTTGTCCCCTATAAAAATCAATGCCTGTGTGATATTGAAATACCCCCGCGCCATTGTTCTTAAGATAGGCAACGCTGTCGTTAAAAGTCCTGGTAACAAGCATGTCCGCATCACCATCGGCATCGAAATCATTTAACACCAGTCCATGGGTAAATCCACCATGTCCATAGTCAGTCCGGTTGCCAAAATCCCCGGTACCGTCATTTAAGAAAACGGAAATGCTGTCGTCATTGTAAGTGACAACGACAATATCAGAAAATCCGTCTCCATTCAGATCAGCGCTGTTTATTTCATCGGGAATACCGGGCAAGGCAAAGCTGCCTCCAATTGAAAATTGGGCTTGGCCGTCGTTTATCATTAGCGTGAGAGATTGGCGATTATAGTCACCGACGGCGACATCAAGATAACCGTCACCATTGAAATCACCACTGTGAACCATCCGCGGCACACCCCCGGGCAGAACGATATAGGGATCTGATGGGACAAAAGTACCGGCGTCGTTCGTCAAAACAATGATACCGGACACTCCGCCGCAACCAACGACAATATCAAGATCGCCGTCATTGTCACAATCGGCCGGCTCGATTCCATATGGAGTTCCGTCAATGTTACATGTCGCTCCAAGGGAGAATTCACCCAGACCATTATTCAGGTAAATAGTGATTTCGTTTGCGAAACGGGATATAATAAGATCAATATCAAGATCACCATCGACGTCCCCATTTGCGAAATCGGAAATGGAGGGTCCGAATGAAGTCACATAGCCGATGGCGAAATTCCCTGAGCTCAATTCGTCGACATCAACATAAAATGACCAGCCGAAGCCGCCATTTAATGTCTCGCCGATAGCAGATTCAATAGTCGCGGCCAGTTGGACACGCACCTCCTCGCCGTAGAAAAAAGGACTTAGAGGAGTGAAAATCGCTTTATTCAGAACCGGATCGTAAGTCACCGTACCGGATTTCAATCCGGATAGTGTGCTAAAGACGGTGACGGAGGTGCTATTGATGGAAGCAGGATTCATAGCCATATCGAAAGTTGCTGAGATTTCGATAGCGGGGGATGCCCCGGCTGAATAGCGGGCCGGTTCGACAATTGTCACTTGAGGTGAAGCGGCCTGAAGTGGAGACACCGCAATTATAGTAAGCAGCGTCGCTATCAGTCCAGAGTTGAACTTGTAAAACATTATAATCCCTCCCAGGAATAATAATTTGACTCTTGGCGATGATATGTTTTATACCAAAATAAGGTAAGTTCTATCCATAAAATAGGCGAAATAGTCGATTTCGTCAATCTATTTGTTTTGACTGGGACGTGTGGCCATGGTCTCTGATCCCGGTTTACAAAGTCAGAAGCGTAGCCCGGGAGCCCTGTGCTCCCGGGGATGCTTGTGGATCAAATTCTCACCGCAAGCGGTGAGGCACCCCCAGTTTTGTAGCCTGGGAGCCCTGTGCTCCCGGGGATCGGACCATTCACAGATTAAACAATTATGCTCGTCGGTAAGCCCTGCGCAGAGCATAAGCTCCCGTCAGAACCAACATCAGCGCAAGGATTGATATCCCTATTGGACTAAGCGATGGGAAAGGTATATTGGCCGGTATTATTATCAGATCATCCCAGCGGGCAGAAGCATTAGAAGTTCTGACTCCAACCATCCCGGCATTCCATCCGGTAACAATCGCAGAAAGCTGGTAATCGACCGGTTCGGCATCGCCTTCGTGCCAAACTTTGAATTTGACCGCGTCGCCGTTCAGATAGGCCATGTAGTGATACCATTCACCGTAGGTAATAGACATCGTCATGGAATCGGCAATCAGGCTGTTGTTATCGTCATAAATATAAATGCCGTCAAACCCAGTCATATGCCCAATTCCGAAATGGATATCTCCATTATCCATGCGGCACAGGATTTCGATAGCTCCGTCGGCACTGAAGCCAATGACTTTCACCCTTGCTTTCATTATATAATCAGCTTGATCGGTAATGGCATCAGGGACTGCCCAGCTATCGGAAGCCGACATATTGGATTGTTCGAGGCACAGGCTGCCGTCTGATACCAAACCCCAACTGCCGTCACCATACATTTCCCAGTCGGTGATATCACCGTCATCGAAGTTGTCGTTCCAGATTTGTCCCCAGGCCAATGCCGGGCACAGAATCAATAGAAGTATTAGCCATTTCATAGAAAACCCTCCTGCAAGATGTCCTGCGTTATCCCAATGGTGTAGATCAAAGTTGCGATTCCCGGATGAGAAAGTATTTAATAGACAGTAATATTATAAGATAACAACGTGTCGGCGTCAAGGCGAAAGGTGGCAGAAACGGGTTTTAGCCGACGGCTGTCGCGTGGACCATCTGAGTTTGAGTTACTACTTTGATTTTTTTTGATCGGGGAGGGTGTTGCGCTCCCAGAAGACGCCGTCGGTGTAGCCCTGGATCGATTTGTCCTCGTCGGCCTGTTCGAGACGATGCTCAGCCAGCAGACAATACTCCTCATCCATCTCGATCCCAAGATACCGTCGCCCCAGTTTTTTAGCGACCACCGAGGATGAACCGCTTCCGGCAAAAGGATCGAAAACAAAATCACCGGGGTTGCTCCCGGACAGTATCAATTTGGCTATTAGTTTTTCGCTTTTCTGAGTCGGATGATCGGTGTTTTCCGGCATCGACCAAAATGGGATGGTGATATCGGTCCAGAAATTGGAGGGGGCGGTATCGCGAAATTTCCCCTTATCGGTTTCCTTCCAGTCCTTCGGCTGGCCGTCCTCACGATATGGAGCCATGACCCGGCGGCGCAGTTTGACATCATCGACATTGAAAGTATAATCATCGGACACGGTGCAGAACCAGATATCCTCGCTGGAATTTTTCCAGTTGGTTTTCGATCCCCGGCCTTTTTCACGTTCCCAGGTAATGCGGTTGCGCACGGTGAAGAATTGTGATGCGGCGGTATAGATCGAGGCCGAACTGTGCCAATCGCCACAGATATAGATAGAGGCGGTTTTCTTCAGGGTCAATTTCAAACAGAAAAACATCTGGCGCAGTTTCTCGGTGTAATTATTGACTGGCTGCTTTGCGAATTTCTGACCGTTGAAGTTCTTATTCAGGTTATATGGGGGGTCGAGAATCAGCAGGTCGACAAACCCATGCGGCAGATACGGGATAGCTTCCCGGTAATCGCCCACGATGGTGCCGGTGGGGGCGTCCATTTCATCGCCCAGTCGGTCGATGGTGATCAGTTTTCCCTTAAGACGCCGACGGTCGGCATCGGATAAAGTAACCGTTCTATTCCGAGGGGCGCGTGATTTCATCGAATAACCTCATTGCCAAAAACATACCCGCTTCAAAGAAAGTATAATTCATTAGATCTCGCTCGACAAATGTAATTTTGGCGCCTAATGGCAGAATCGTCAGATCAATCGGGTCGGGTCTTCCGCTCCTCTCTGAGGCTAAATCACTGTGTTAAATAAAGTTTACTTGACATAGCATTTGGGGCATCGTATTATCAATCATTGACGTATTCTCGGTACTTCTATAAAGGGAGACCAGCCAGTGATTTATGGCGTAATAATGGCCGGAGGCAAGGGTGAGAGATTCTGGCCGCTTTCCAACGAATCTCACCCCAAACAACTGTTGGCAATAACCTCCGACAGACATTTGCTGCAGGAAACACTCGACCGTATCGAGGACTTTATCCCGATCGATCAAACCATTGTCGTGGCCGGGAGCAATATCAAAGACGCCATCGTCGAAAGTTGCCACCGGATTGAGGAATCGAGTGTTCTATCCGAACCGTTCGGGCGCAACACCTGTCTGGCTGTCGGGTGCGCTGCCATACATTTGCAGAAGAAGGATCCCGATGCGATCATGGTCGTCTTGTCAGCCGACCACCTGATCCAGCCGGCAGCGAAATGGGTTAAGGTGATCAAGGTGGGCACCAAGATCGCCGCCAAGGAAGACAAGCTGATAACGATCGGTATCACACCGACTCGGGCCGAAACCGGCTATGGTTATATCGAACTTACCGACGCTCAGAGAGAAATTGATGAAATCAGTGTTTTTGGCGTGACGGCGTTCAAGGAAAAGCCCCGTCCGACCGTAGCCCAGCAATACTACTACGGCGGCCGCCATTTATGGAATTCCGGTATGTTCATCTGGTCAGTGAAGTCGATTCTCAAGGCGTTTGAACAGCATATGCCGGAAATGTTCGAACTGTTGACGGAATATTCAGCCCATATCGGCACCGACAATGAACTCATAGAGCGCAAAAAACTGTATCAGGAGGCGGAAGCGGTTTCGATCGACGTGGCCATAATGGAACAGGCCGACAATGTCCTGACGCTCAAGGGCGATTTTGTCTGGGACGATGTCGGTAGCTGGCTGTCGTTGCAGCGCTTCAAAGAACAGGACAAGGGGAATAATGTCATAATCGGTCCGGCGCTGACATTCAACACTTTCGAGTCGACCATCTACAATGATGATGGCGGGATGATCGCCGCGCTGGGCGTTTCCGATCTGGTTATCGCCAAATCGGGCGATGTGGTCATGGTGGCGCATAAGACTCAGCTCGATAAAATAAAAGAACTGCTGGCAAAACTGGGCGAAAATGAGGATTTGAAAAAATATTTATGATAGTGCGTTTTGCGGTCGTAATAATGATTCTGGCATCGATGATCGTCTCATGCGGAGGGAGACGGGTCGGCACCCGTACACCTGATGAAAAAAAGGATCCGGCCACGCCGCTCTTCGATCCTCTGGCCACCAGTGAAGACAGGGAGATAGTTCCCGAAGTCCACCCGGTGCGGGTGGTTACTGTTGCCGATGCCGGAGATTCCCTGATGCGCCCAGGCGATTTATCTTACCTCCAGTTTGATTCGGCGGCATCGGTCACGGCTCCTACCGAAGTTTATCGGGTTCAAATTTTCACCTCGCGCCTTTATACCGAAGCGGGACGTGAACGCCAGTTGGCCGAAGAGATTTTCAATCTACCGATTTATCTCGATTACGAGGTTCCCTATTACAAACTTCGGGTGGGGGATTTTTTAACGAGGGATGAGGCGGAGAATATGCTCGCCGAGATCAAGTCGATCGGCTACCGCAACGCCTGGGTGGCGCGGGTGGTGTTGCGTGTCAACGATGCGCCGGAATATGAATTGACGGATGAACCGATTTTGCCGGAGGATCAGATCGATTCTACGGCGGTGCCACCTGATGAGATCGCCCCGGAAACAGGGGATAACGACTTTTGAGCCGGATGCTGGAGTGCGATCCTGTCAGGCCTGATATCAGCGTGATAAATGAAATCGTCGAGGCTCTGACAAATAATTCGGTGGTAGTGATGCCGACCGAGACGCAATATTCGCTATCGGTTCGCGGTGACCGGAATGATGCGCCGCAGAAAATTTGCGCCGTTAAGAAAAGATTGAAAGGCGTAACAGCGGCTTTATTTGTAAAAGATTTGGATATGGCAAGCCAGTTTTGCTCCGTCGATAAGGCCGCGGAAAAACTGGCGGCCCGTTTCCTTCCAGGACCGTTGACGCTGGTCATGCCGGTCAGGAAAGATCAAAATGCTGTGGCTCCGGGCTTTGTCTCGGAAGATGGAATAGGGGTTCGAGTTTCATCGTCGCCTTTGATCCTGGCTCTGATGGACAAAGTACCGTTTGTGGTAACGGCGACCTCGGCTAATCTCAGCGGCGAGATTTCGCCCGATACGGCGGTGGGAATCAGGGAGGCCCTGGGTGATGCCGTAGACCTGTATGTCGATGCCGGCCCTTGCCACGGAGTGGTTCCGTCGACGGTGGCAAAAATCGCCGACGAAGTGACTATCCTTCGTTATGGAGCTATACCCGAGGCGGAAATTAGGCGCTGCCTTGAGGAAGAGAAAAAGTAGGGATGAGCCATTTTAGAATATTGTTCGTTTGCACCGGCAACACCTGCCGTTCGCCGATGGCGGAAGCCGGATTGCGGGCTTTGCTGGAGGGCAGGGATATCGAAACTATCCAGGTGATTTCGGCCGGAACAGCCGCGATCCCGGGCTGTCCCGCGACACTCTATGCTATGGAAGCGGTCAAGACATGGGACGGCGACCTTTCCCATCACAAATCAAGGCCGTTGTCGAGAGAATTACTGGAGGAGATCGACCTTATCCTGACGATGACCAGGTCGCATTATCAGGCGGTAGTATCGATGATGCCGGAGGCGGAAGAGAAGACCTTTATGCTCAAATCGTTTCCCGATCCGGGAGGAAACGGCGAGGGAGTTGCCGATCCTATCGGCGGTTCGCTTGATATGTACAACCAGACCTTTCTGGAAATTGGCGAGGAACTGGGACGGATGGTTCCCGATCTGATAGAATTGGCCCGAAACAAACAAAACGAGGCGGACCGGAGTGGGTAATTCTGTTTTTAAAAATCTGATTGTAGTTATGATTATCGGCTGCGGCCTGGCGCCGATAGCTTATTTTGTGAAAGTGCAATACGGTGTTGCGCAGGATAAACCGCTGACCGAGGAAATCGAGTCGTTATATCCGGGGGATGACGCAATCAATCGCCGGATCGACAATATCGCTTTCGGAGTCGGGGAATGGCTTCAATTTGATATCGGATACGGATTCATAAACGCCGGAACCGCGACGCTGGAGGTTTCCGATATCATCGAGTTCAACGGCCGCCCGGCATACCAGTTGGTGAGTACCGCCACTTCAAATAAGTTCTTCTCATCCTTTTACCCGGTTCGCGACCGGGTGGAATCGATCGTCGATGCTATCGGGCTGTTTTCGTGGCGCTTCGAAAAGGAAATCCGGGAGGGCAAGTATCGATCACATCGAAAATATGCCTTCGACCAGATAAATCACAGCGTAATTTACAAAGATGATACTATAGAGGTCGCCCCTTATGTTCAGGATGCTCTCTCGGTTATGTACTTTGTCAGAACCCAGGAACTCGAAGTCGGCCAGTCGGTTTTTGTCGAAAATTTCACCGATGGGAAAAACTACCCTCTGGAAGTGAAAGTCAAAGGCAGGGAAAAAATCAAGACCAAGGCCGGCGAATTTGAATGCCTGGAACTGGAACCGTTGCTGCGGTCATCCGGGATTTTCAAGCATGAGGGCAAACTGACAGTCTATGTTACGGATGATCGGATGCGATTACCGGTATTGATGAAATCGAAGGTGGTGGTCGGTTCGATAACCGCCGAATTGACCGATTATCGACTGGGGAGGCTGGAAGAATTTTGAGGGCGAAATTCGATACCGTCGATCTCAAGCGCGTCAAGACGATTTCGCTGGCCAGGCGAAAGTCGCTGGCATCGTCGAAAAATCTGGCCGGTATTCCCGGCAGCGCCGGGGCCGAAGCCTTTTTTGACAGCCTGCCTAAATTCCTCAAAGCGGGAGATATCCAGGCGCTGATCGATTCGATTATAGCTGCCCGCCGCAAAGGCAAACCGGTTATAATTATGGCCGGCGGCCATGTCATCAAAGTCGGTCTCAATCCGATTCTGATCGACTTGATGAAACAGGGGCTGATTACCGGGCTATGCCTTAATGGGGCCGGGTTGATTCATGATTCAGAGATTGCGATGGTGGGCGAGACCTCCGAGGATGTTGCCGCCGGTATCGGCGACGGTAGTTTCGGCATGTCGGCCCAAACCGCAAAGTTATTTACGACAGCCACTCAATATGCCTCGGATCAAGGACTTGGACTGGGCCAATCGGCCGGAATTGTCCTTGATGACAAAGCCAACCGTTATCGCCGACATTCGCTGCTGGCCACTTGCAATCGTCTGGGCCTGCCAGCGATGATCCATATCGCCGTCGACACCGATATCGTCTGCCAGCATCCTCAATATGACGCCGCCGCCGCGGCTCGCGCGAGTCATCATGATTTCAAGATCCTGGCTCACCAAATTTCCCGCGCCGAAGGCGGGGGAGTCTTTATAAACATCGGATCGGCGGTAATTTTGCCGGAGGTTTTCCTCAAGGCGCTGACGGTTTCGCGCAACATCTACGGCAAACCGCATAAGATAATCACCGCCAATTTCGACATGATCAATCATTATCGCCCGGCGACCAATGTCGTTCATCGGCCGACCATGCATGGCGGAACCGGTTACAACTTTGTCGGCCATCACGAACTGATGATCCCTCTTTTGGCCTGGGGGCTGAAAGCTCGATATAAACGAAAATCAAAATCTGCAAATAAAACTGCAAAGAAGCGGAGTTAGATTATGGCACAATTGGTAGAATGCGTCCCCAATTTTTCAGAGGGACGGCGTCCGGAAGTTATAGATGAAATCATCCGCGAAATCACCTCGGTCGAAGGAATCACGCTGCTTGATCATGAGATGGATGCCAGCCATAACCGGGCGGTGGTCACCTTTGTCGGTTCCCCGATGGAGGTCAAGCAGGCGGCCTTTCTGGCCTATAAAAAAGCGGCCGAATTGATCGATATGCAAACTCATACCGGTGAGCATCCTCGGATGGGAGCCACCGATGTTTGTCCGTTTATCCCGATTTCGGAAATGACAGTTGCCGAAACGGTGCAACTGGCGAGGGAACTGGCCCAGGATATCGGCGAAAAATTGCAGATACCGGTTTATATGTATGAAGAGGCGGCTACCAGTCCTGCCCGCAAGGACCTGGCGAAAATTCGCAAAGGGGAATATGAAGGTCTCCGCGACGAGATGGGAGTCAATCCAAAACGGAAGCCCGACTTCGGTCCGGATAAAATGAACCTCAAAGCGGGCGCGACAGTTATCGGTGTCCGTCTGCCGCTGGTTGCTTTCAACGCCTATCTTGGCACTAACAATATCAAAGTGGCGAAAAAAATCGCCAAGGCGATCCGGAGCCGTTCCGGCGGTTTTGCCTTCTGCAAAGCGCTCGGCTTTGAAATCGAAGATCGCAACTGCGTCCAGGTGTCGATGAACCTGGTCAATTTCAAGAAAACCCCGATGCATCGTGTTTTTGAAATGATCAAGATCGAAGCCGAACGTTTCGGCGTCGCGGTGACATCGACCGAAATTATCGGGCTGGTACCGAATGCCGCCTTGATCAAGGCGGCCGATTTCTACCTGCGTCTTGAAAACTTTTCCAGTGATCAAATCCTCGAGGAAAAACTGAAAACTGCGGCCGAGATGCAGCAGCGTTCCGGGGAAGAATTCTTCAATGAAGTCGCCTCCTCATCGCCCGCTCCGGGCGGCGGATCGGTTGCTTCGGCAGCCGGTGCTCTCGGCGCAGCCCTGACTTCTATGGTCAGCCGGTTGACCGTTTCCAAGAAAAAATATAAAACCGTGCATGACGAGATCAGCGCCATTCTGGCTCGATCCGAGGTTTTGCGCAGGGAATTGATGGATCTTATTATCAAAGACAAAGAGGCTTTCGACCGCGTTATGGTCGCTTTCAAACTGCCGAAAGACACCGAGGCGGAGGTTAAAGCCCGAGCCGTTGGGATTGAAGATGCCAACAAAGGCGCTGCTCTGGTGCCCTTGAAAGTGGCCGAGAAATCGCTGGAAGTGCTTTCGCTGGTGAAGGTTGTCGCCGAAAAAGGAAATGTTAATTCGATTTCCGATGCCGGAGTGGGGGCCCTCATGGCCAAGGCGGCTATGGACGGCGCTATCTTGAACGTCAGAATTAATATCAGCGGTCTTGGCGATACTGATTTTGTGGGGAAACTTACAGGGGAATTTGAGGGTTATAAGGCAAGAGGAGAAGCGCTGGTCGAAGAGGTTTTACGGATTGTCGATCAGAAAATTATGAATGCCTGATTTCGTTGATTTGCATGTTCACAGTAGTCACTCTGACGGCAAACAGACCCCGAAGGAAATAGTTGATCGGGCCCTGAAAATAAAGTTGAAGGCGATCTCGATCACCGACCATGATGTCGTTTCGGGTTATATCGAGGCTGCAGAGTATGCGCGTGACAAAAATATAGAAGTTATTTCGGGAATCGAACTCTCGGCATCGAAAGCCGACGATGATACTCATCTCCTGGGATACCTTTTTCGCCCCGATTACGGCCGGCTGCTGGAAACGCTTGATAGATTTCGGCGGATCAGGTCCGAACGGGGTAAAAGAATGATAGAACGGCTGGTCGATTTGGGCTTTGATATCAAATACGACGATGTCCTGGAAGCGGCCGGCGAGGCCGTCGTGGGGCGTCCTCATCTGGCTGAGGCGATGGTAAAAAGAGGCTGTGTGTCATCGTATAATGAAGCCTTCGACAAATATCTCGGCCTTAACGGGCCGGTTTATGTGCCCAAAGCGAAGCTGACACCGGCTGAGGCGATTGAATTGATACATGAAGCCGGGGGGGTGGCCGTTATGGCTCATCCCGCATTGACAAAAAAAGATGATATGATCGAAGAACTGGCGGCAAACGGTTTGGATGGGCTGGAAATATTTCATCCCACTCATAATCGCGCCACCCGGAAGAAATATCGCCAACTGGCGAAACGCCACGGATTATTTATCACCGGCGGTTCCGATTCTCATAACCGCAACGGTCGCTACGGATCTATTGGTCAGGAAAATGTACCGGAAGAATTCCTGGTCGACATGAAAGAAGCATGGCAAAAACGCGCCGGAAAGCGCGGAGACGTCAGGAGTTAAAAGTGAAAAAAATCAGTCTATTATTATTTATATGTCTGGTGTCGGGCGCCGTCTTGTCGGCGGAGGAGATGTCGGCCGAACAATGGCTGCAGTACAATGAAACCGTCACGACAATGTTTGAAGAGCTTGCCGACGCGGTGCGCAATGGCGAGGAACCGCCGATCAAATGCGCCACTCCGATACTGAATGCCCTAATATCCAGTCAGCCCAAAGGGGTCGATTCGAAAGCGGCCTATTACGAGCGCGAAGACACTATGTCTTATACCTATAGTACCAACCATTTCCTGCTCCATTATACCGGTACAGGAGCCAACCGGATATATCAGTTCGACGTTCAGGACAGCATGGCCGGTGTTCCCAATTATATATTCGAAGCCGGCAAGATCTGCGACTCGGTTTGGGAACATACCGTGGGCGACCTGGGCTATCCTCCCCCGATTTCAGACGGATATTACAACGGCGGAGGAAACGGACTCTTGGATATCTACTTCGTCCATTTCCCGGCTTATGGAGCGACGGTGCGCGATTCGGTGCAGGCGACGATTCCTTTGACGATGACGACCTATATGTTTATCGAAAACGATTATGAAGGCTTCCCTGGTTATGAAATGAATCGGCTCAATGCGCTCCGGGTCAGTCTTGCCCATGAGTTCTTTCACACCGTTCAGTTCGGTATCGATGCCAGCGAGTTGGAAGGATCCTCACCCGACTTCAATCCGGCCTGGATCGAGATGTCGGCGGTCTTCATGGAAGAGGAACATTACGATGATATAGACGACTATATCAACTACTTGCTTTATTTTTATGATGTCCCGCAATGGTCGATTCGCACCGGTACGGTATTGGGATCGCCGACAATTAATTACTGGCGCAATCTGCATATGTATGCCTCGGTTATTTTCCCGATCTTTCTGGCCGAAAGGTATGGAAGCGTTATCGTCAGAGATATTTGGGAAGGCTGCGGCGAAGTTTCGGGGCCTAACTGGTGGCTGGCTGCCGATGATGCAATAAAAAGCAGGTCGGGCGATACTTCGGATCTGAAGAGCGAATTCCAGGAGTTTGCTCTCTGGAATCTGTTTACCAAGCACCGCTTCAAATCGGGTGATTATTTCCCGGAAGCAATCAACTATGACACCGTTAACCTCGCAGCGAGGATAATCGATTATCCGACGACTGTGGCTCTCGGAGACAGTATTACCCCCGACAATCTTGGCGCCAACTATATCATGCTTGAGAATGTCGATCTAATGAGCTTGGGTATAAAAATCGAGTTCGAACCGGAAACGGCGGATTCCTGGGGTATAACCCTGGTGGGTATGCAGGATGATATCGGTCAGCCGGTTGTGGTTGAACATATCGATTATGATACGGTGACATCGGTGATCCAAATCCCGGATGCCGCCGACTTCGACAAGATTGCATTGATATTGTCGGTTCTGGGCGGAAATGCGAAGCAGGTCGGCTATTCTTTGACTGTGAGCACCATGGGCGATGGAGTTCTCCGACCTAACGCGGGCGATACAGTTGATGCTGGGCGGGAATTTGTCATCCGCTGGAGCCTGGTTGATGCCGGAGACAGCGTTAAAATTGAATTTTCCGATGACAATGGGGCCACCTGGTCGAACGTAGTAAACTCGACGGCCAACAACGGTCAGTATCCCTGGCCGGTACCAAATATAGAATCTGATTTCTGCCTGATAAGAATTTCGGATGTGGAAAATCCAGGAATAATGGTACAGAATGAAGGGGTCTTTTCCATATCAGCCACCGGGCTGATCTTCGGCGAACCATTTCCCAATCCGGCTTGGATCCAGAACGATGAGCTTATAACCTTTCCGGTAAATTATCAATCGTCGGATCGCGGCCAGATCGATTGGTCGGTGACTATTCTGACCCTGGCGGGTGAGATGGTTCAGAGAATCGAAGGGCGTGGAGTCGAGTTGACCATAAACGACACCAGGGTTTCGGCTCACCAATGGGATTATACCAATGAAGGCGGTGAACTGGTGGCCGCCGGACCATACCTGGCGGTGATTAAATTCAAAGATGAAAAGCAGATAAAGAAATTTGTCGTGTTGCGATGAAAATTGACGGGAAATTTGCGGCCAGGGTGGCGCTGTTCTCCGCCCTGGCCTATATTCTTGCGCTTGCCAGCGTTTATCTCCCCAATGTCAGTCTTTCTTTTATTGCCGTATTTACCTGCGGCGCCCTTTTCGGAGGCAAAACCGGAATGGCTGCCGGCGGCCTCGGAATGTTCCTCTGGACCGTATTCAACCCTTTCGGCATGGCTCCGGTGCCGACAACCATTGCCCAGGTAGTCGGCATGATAATCGTCGGCGCCCTCGGCGCCACGGTTGCCGGATCGGCAATTATGCGCGCCGTTGTTCCCAGAGGTTTTGCCATGTTCGCCTTGTTGGGTGTCGTTTCAGGATTAATCTTTCAAATTCTGGTCAGCGTCGTATCGGCCTGGCTGTTCGGGCCATTCTGGGAATCACTCTCGGCCGGATTGATGTTCGCCCTGATCACGATCGTATCCAACGGCCTGATTTTCCCTGCCTGCTATCCGCTGATCGTCAAACTTGCTGTACGGGAAACCCGTTGATGCTGCGTCAACCGGCCATAATCGGAGTATTGATGTTACTCTGCTTTCTGCCCGGGATTAATATCCAAGCTCAGAATACCGATGAAACACCGGCTGATTCTCCGGCAATCGATTCCATCGCTTCCGACTCCGTTAGTACTCCGGCGGTCGATTCTGCGGCGGCCATCGACGACAGCACTATGATCAGCCTTGACAGCCTTGGCATTGATACCACCACAACCGTTGAAATACCGCCGCTGCCGCCGCCGCCGCAACTGCTCGACAGTCTCATCCATTATTTTGCACGCCATGAGTACCGGTTCGATGTTCAACAAGCCGATCTCTATCCGCGCGATGCGGCCGGCTTTCTATACCACGAAGCATCCTATTTCGCTCTCACCTCTCTGGAAACGCCCCTTCGGACAACGGTAGCGCCGTTCGGGATGCCTGGTGACCGGATGACTGTCAGATCGGGGAATAATGAACTGGCGCCGTATGATCGAACCATTCCCGGTGACGGCCTGATCGATTTTAATGATATTATTACCGGCGATGTGGCGCGGGCTGCGATTGTTGAAGGGCCTCTGGCCGGATACAACTCTCTTTCCGGCGCTCTGTCGCTTCTCTATCTCGAACCGTTCCGGATCCCCGAAGGTCCGGCGGTAACGAAATTTACCGTTGAGCGGGGCGCATTCGGTTATGCTTACACCCGGGGCCGGGTGGCTCGCATGTTGACTCCTGATCTCGGTTTCGCCTTTTCCACCGATTATCGGAAAGGGGACGGCTTCGTTTCCAATGTTGACGACGACAGCTATAATATTAAAGCCCGGTTGTTTCGCCGGTTCAATTATCGCACCACCCTGGATGCCAGTGTCGGAGTTTATCGGCGCAAGGGAGGCTATTTATCCTACCGGAGGCTGCGCCGCGACGAGCAATATGCGGTATCGATAACCCGCCAGGAATTTTTCGGCGGCGTCTTGACCGGCCGATATAATCTCAATCTATCCCGATCAGCCGACATAACCAAAACCATTCGCCCCCGCGATACCTATACCGATCTGTCATACCTGCTGGCACGCAATGGTGGTCTCTACCAGGCGTCGATCCGTTTCGGCAAAGAGCAGTTTTATATTAATCGCTACTTTGCGACCCGGTATTACGGCTACGGCGATCTCTCCGGGATGATCGATCTGCAAGGTGGCCGTTTGTTTTTCTTTGGACGGTTGCGCGACGCCGAACTGCAGGACATTGCTGTCGAGGCCGCCGGCGGATACTCGCGCCGGATCGGGCAGCGGTGGCAAGTGACAGTTTCCAGCGGTTATCTATCGGGCTGGCCCGACCTGACCGATCTGTATTTGCCGGAGGGAACTCTGGGCCTATACAACGAGAGGGGCAACACCGATCTTAAGGCGGAGAAGAAGCTGACCGGGAATGCGACGATTCAATTCATCACCGATAAATTCGAGATTTCGACCTCATTCAATGCCGGTACGGCAAAAGACTTGATCTATTACGAACAGACCTTCGATCAATACCCCAGTGTCGAGATTACTCCGGAAAACGACAAGGTAACTTTTGCCGACGCCAATATAAGCGGTAGTTTCCACGACCTCTGGTGGTTTTACGGCAAAGCTTCGGCCACCGCCCGGCGTATCGATTCCGACCGGTACGGCGACAAAACGCCGTATTCGCCGCGATGGCAGGTGTACGGTCAACTCGGCCTGAAACGCTATATCGAAAAATACAATGTGCATGTCCGTCTCTTCGGCGATATCACTTATTTCGAGAGACCGCTTTCATATACGTTGCAGGAACTGAACACGACGGCGATGGTCGACTGGGGCGTCAACGCCACGCTGAAAGATTTTACCTTTTATTATATGATGCATAATGCTCTCAGTCAGTATCAGGAAAGACCCGAAGGATATTCCTATACCGGCTGGTTCCAAAGCTGGGGGATTAACTGGAATTTTCTCGATTGAGGTAGATAGATGATTACTCGTGAAGAAGCTGCCTCCCTGATGGAAAGCAAAATCAAAAATATCAACCTGCGTAAACATATCTATGCCGTCGAGGCGGGCATGATCCGGCTGGCCGAGCATTTCGGTGAGGATGTTGAAATTTGGGGGCTGACCGGGCTTTTGCATGATCTCGATTATGACAAAACGGTCAAGAAACCACAGCAGCATACCTTTATCACCGAGGAATGGCTCAAAGATTATCATCTGCCGCAGGAGATGATAAGTGCTATTCGTTGTCATCCGGGGCATACGCCCTGTCAGACGCGGATGGATTGGGCCTTGTATGCCACCGATCCGACTACCGGATTTCTGGTTGCCTGTGCCTTGATGCATCCGGGGAAGCGTCTTGAGGGTGTCGATGTCGAATTTATGCTGCGGCGGTTCAAGGAAAAACGGTTTGCCGCCGGTGCGGAGCGCGAAAACATGGCGGCCTGCTCCAACCTCGGTCTCGAACTACCGGATTTCCTGACGCTGGTCAAAGACGGCATGATGAAGATAGGGGATGTGTTGGGGTTGTAGGGGGGGGTGTCGATCATAAAGATTGGTGTGTAAAATCGCTTGCGGTACGTTCCTGCTTGGTTTAAACGGAAATTGTCAATGATGAAAGCGTACCCAAAAAGCTGGAACCTGCCCCAAGGGGCGGGCCACCGGCCATATACAGAAGGGTATTGACTTGTATGATAGAGAGGATAACTGTCCATGATGGCGTTTCTAATCAAATATTTGACCCGCATCTGCGTGCTCGGAATGATCTTTGCCGCCATCGGGTTTGGCGGATGCACGAAAACTGTCCGAACAATAGAAAACGACGCGTTTAGGGTGATAGTAAGATGCCTCAACCCATCGGCCTTTGATTCATATATACTGAGCGTGTATCTGGAGCAAAAAGGCGATAATCAATTTCATAAAACGAAACTTTGTAAGATCCAAGGGCCGAATGACCTCGAGGGAGGGTTTTTAAGCGGCGACCTTTTAGTCCTTAAAGAACCATATGCATCTCCTTTTCCTGCTTTTCGATTGGATTTTTTAATACGAGTTCCGATGGAATGTATTGGTACAATTGAGATGAACTCCGATGAGTACTTCTATCCATTTACAAGTAATGACTCTCTCCCCTATTCCATAGAATATTCTGGCAACCGCCGGGCATCTATTGAACGTACTTGGCTCGATAGGGTATATGTTGTAAAAATTGTCGACACGGCAAAAACTCGGCATACCGGAGTTATTCGTATTGCGCCGGTGGACAGACTCGACGGCGAGTTGATTCATGAAGACACGCTCCGCCTATCGGTTACCTGGTGCGGGGAAGATAAAGCTCAAGATATACTGGTGAAATTGCCGACATCCATAGAAGAGGATTTGGAATATATCGTCATAGAGTAGCTTGTAGTCGAGTGCCGGGTGCCGCTTACATGAGTACCCCGCCCAAGGGGCGGGCCACCGGCCATATACAAAAGGGTATTGACTTGTATGATAAGAAGGAGAACTGTCCATGATGGCACTTCTAAATATATGTCTGAGAGCCATCTGCGTGGCCGGGTTAATCATTTATTTTACCGTGTTGATTGGCTGCACAGAAACTGTTCGGACGATAGAGAATGATTCTTTTAAGGTGACTGTCAGCCGCCTCAATCCGTCTGCTTTTGATGCATATATACTCAGCGTGTATGTGGAGTCGACAGAAAGTTATCAATTCAAAAAATCAAAGCTTCTTGAAATCCAGGGACCCCATGATATCTGCGGCAATTTTATAGATAATGACCTATTGCTGCTAAAAGAGAGCATAATAGAGGGATTATCATCCTACCGAGTACACTATATGCTACGTGTTCCGATGAGAAGTTTGGGCACAATAGCCTTCGATATGGGTTCTTCTGATGATCCTTTCGAATGCGATACAATTCCCTACGCCATAGAATCGAATGGGAACCGTTTGGTCTATTACGACAGCACTCGGATAGACAAAGTTTATATCTTAAGGACTGCAGATACTTCTCTGTTTCTATATACTCGATCGATTCTTATTGCACCAGTAGAAAAACTCGCTGGCGAGTTGATCCATGAAGATACGCTCCAGCTGTCTGTTACCTGGTGCGGGGAAAGTAAAACTCAGGAGATACTGGTAAAACTGCCGACATCCAGAGAAGAAGATTTGGAGTATATTGTCAGGGAATAGCACTTCGTCAGGCTATATTTTATGGTTAGTGTATGTCCTCGCGTGTCCTGAAGTATGAAGGGTGCATCAACCTGACAAGCCGCCGGGTGCCCGGGACCAGTTGACTAGTATATGTACCTGGCCGCGTGGCCCGGAGTTCTGCTCCGGGTTTCTTAAGATGGCTAGCTGGAGCTTCACTGAGCAAACTTGATGGGCGGCCCAAATTATTCACCCAATCGTGGAAGAAGTGAGGCCTGTTTAAGTTTATAAATACGGCTATTATAGCGGCATGGAATCATTTGACAAATTACGATTTTTGACTATCTTGGGGCTACGAAAACAAGAGAATTGGCAAACAACGGAGACACCGTGGAAGAGTTGATCTACCTTGATAGTGCAGCGACATCCTGGCCCAAGCCGGATAGCGTATATAAATACATGATCGATTTCTATCGCGACTGCGGAGTTAATCCCGGTCGAAGCGGTTTTGACAAGGCGATCGAAGCCGGTAATATCATTGAAGACCTGCGGAAACGGCTGACCCGGTTTTTCGGCGGCGATGAAGCTACTCCGGAACGGCTTTGCTTCAGCTATAACGCTACCGACGCCCTGAACCTGATTGTCCAGGGAATGGTTGCTTCCGGCGACCATGTCGTGAGCACCAATCTGGAGCATAACTCGGTTATCCGCCCGATCAATCACAAGGTTCGTGATGAAGGGGTCGAGGCGACCTATGTGCCGTTCAACGGCCAGGGATTTGTCGAGCCGGATGAGATCAAAAAGGCGATCAAGCCGAATACCAAACTGGTGATTGTCAATCATGGCTCCAACGTGATCGGGACCGTCCAGCCGGTGGCCGAAATCGGCGCTATCTGTAAGGAGATGGGGATTCCGTTCGCCATCGATGCCTCGCAAACCGCCGGCAAGATACCGATCAATATGCAGGAAATGAATATCGACGTCCTGGCCTTTACCGGGCATAAATCGATGATGGGTTCTACCGGAATCGGCGGTCTTTGTGTCCGCAAACATCTGGATATCCGCCAGACCCGCAGCGGCGGCACCGGCGTCCGTTCGGCTTATCCATATCATCTTGAAGATTACCCTTATCGAATGGAGTTCGGGACGACCAATATGGTCGGGGTGGCGTCACTCTGGGCGGCCCAGAATTGGATCAAAGAGCAGGGGGGCGTCGAGGTTATTCACGAGCATGAAATGAAGCTGGCGCAAAGGCTGGTCGATGGGCTCAAACAGATCGACGGCGTCGTTTTGTATTGCTGCGACGATCTCGAAAATCATATATCCACAGTGACGATCAATGTCGAAAGTCTAGAAGCCGGTGATGTCGGCATCATGCTCGATGTCGATCATAATGTCGCCACCCGAACCGGATTACATTGCGCTCCGCTGGTGCATAAGCAACTCGGTCTTGTCGAAAGACATGGCGGAGTCCGATTCGGGATCGGGTATTTTAACACCGAAGAACATATCGATGCCGCTATTCGCGGGGTCGCTGAAATCGCCGAACAGGCCAAAACCATGAAAAAGGTGAATCACCAACCCAGCAGTCATTAAGAAAATCTGAATCGGCGAAATTATAAATCCTGGCGCCGGCCCCAAAATCGGGTCGGCGTTGCTTCTTTAGATTCTCCCGATAATGTCGAATAAGTCAGTAGGCCGCAAAATCCGGCTATTGAGAAGCTGGATTTAAATGGTTCCTGGGGAACCTAAAGAGAAAGAAGTTGTTAGCTATGAAAGGGTCGGGGATAATACCATCTCCCGATGTAAAAACTTGAATAAGCAGGTAAGGAAATGACACAGAAAATAAGAAATATAGGTATTGTGGCTCATATAGATGCGGGAAAGACCACGACAACCGAAAGAATACTCTTTTTCACCGGGCGCACCCACAAAATGGGCGAGGTTCATGACGGCCAGGCGGTCATGGATTTCATGAAGCAGGAACAAGAACGTGGGATTACTATTTCCTCTGCGGCGATTACGACCAAGTGGAAAGATCATCACGTCAACATTATCGACACCCCGGGGCATATCGATTTTACTCTGGAAGTGGAACGATCACTGCGGGTTCTGGATGGTATCGTGATGGTTTTTTGCGCCGTCGGCGGGGTGGAGCCTCAGAGCGAGACTGTCTGGCATCAGGCCGACCGGTACAAAGTCCCCCGGATAGCTTTTATCAACAAACTCGACCGGCAGGGAGCCGACGTTTTTAATACTGTGGAAATGATGAATGAGATGCTGGGCGCCAATGCGGTACCGTTCCAGATACCGATGGGCGACGAGGCTGAATTTGAGGGTATTATTGATCTGGTCACGATGCAGGCGATCACCTATCAGGGTTTGGATAAGGTCGATTCGGAAATCCCGGACCAGTATAAGGAACAAGCCGAAAAATTCAGGGAAGCGATGATCGAAAAGCTGGCCGATTTTGACGACGATCTGGCAGAGAAATATCTTAATGGTGAAGAGATTTTACTCGACGATATCAAACGAGCCGCTCGTACAGCGGTTCTCGGTATTTGCATCACGCCGGTATTCTGTGGCAGCGCCTTTAAGAATAAAGGTATCCAACTCCTGCTCGACGCCGTTGTCGATTATCTCCCCTCGCCGATCGATCGGGGAATAATTATCGGCTCGGATATTGATGATCCGAATGTCGTTATCTCTCGCAAGCCGTCACCCAGCCCGCCGTTTTCATCGCTGGCTTTCAAAATTATCAATGATGCCTATGTCGGCCAGCAGACCTTTATTCGCGTATATTCCGGAAAGCTGAGCGCCGGCAGTTATGTTTATAATTCGACCAAAAACAAGCGGGAACGTGTCGGGCGGATCTTGAGGATTCATGCCGCCAGCCGAGAAGAGGTAAGTGAACTCAAGGCAGGCGATATCGGCGCTTTGATCGGGATGAAATACACCACAACGGGAGATACCCTGTGCGATGAGGAAAGTCCTATTCACCTGGAAATGATTCATTACCCCGAAACGGTGCTTGATATGAAAATCGAACCGGCGGTTGTCAAAGAGAGAAGTAAATTGTCGGTGGCCTTGAGCAAGATCGGCCTGGAAGATCCCTCATTCAAGACCAGTTATGACGATGAAACCGAAGAAACGGTTATTTCCGGCATGGGCGAGCTTCATCTGGAAGTTATCGTCGATCGCCTCAAAAGCGAACACAAAGTCGATGTTATTGTCGGTAAGCCGTCGGTGGCTTTCCGCGAAACGGTCACTCGTGAAGTCCGTTACGATTATAAATACAAAAAGCAAACCGGCGGCAGGGGCCAGTTTGCCCGGATCGATTTCCGGATTGAGCCGAACAAGGGCGCCGGAATCGAGTTTGTCAATAATATCAAGGGCGGAAATATACCGCGCGAATATATTCCGGCGGTGGAAAAAGGTTTTCGCGATACGGTCGAAACCGGGCTATTGGCAGGATTCCCAATGGTCGATATGAAGTTTGTTCTGATCGATGGCGATTCTCATGATGTCGATTCAAGCGAAATGGCTTTCCGCATCTGCACCCGCCAGGCCCTGAGGGAAATCGCTTCCCGAACTCATCCGCAACTGCTTGAGCCGGTAATGAAAATCGAAATCAATACCCCGGATGTTTTCATGGGTGATATAATCGCCGATGTCAACCGCCGCCGAGGTAAAATCGGAAGTATGCGCCGGCACCGTAAAGGATCGCAAAAGCTGACCGGCACCGTGCCGCTAATGGAAATGTTCGGTTATGCCTCCAGCCTGCGCACCAATTCCAGCGGACGCGCCAGCTACTCGATGGAGTTTCTCGAGTACCGACCGATGCCTGCCGGTATCGCCGAAAAGGTGGTCGAGGAGCAGCGGGAGAAAAAGAAAGGGCGCGCAGCATAAGGACTGCAATGATATCGAAAGATACCTCAATTGAAGAACTGGTGGAAAAGATTCCGGCTGCGGTAACATACCTCAGCCGGGCTGGTCTTCGCTGCATCCGCTGCGGCGAACCGATCTGGGGCACGATTGAGGAAGCGGCCAGAGAAAAGGGGTTTGGCGATGACGATATCCGGAAATTTGTTGACGATTTGAATGCCCTTCAGGAATAACCGGCCCTGCTTACCGGCGCTTCCGCGCCAGGTCTTCCAGCTTTTGCGTCAACGGCATCAGCGGCAATAATCCCACAACCACCGGTGGCCCACTTGAAATTCGGCTTTGGCGGATTTAAGGTGGGTTCATATCTCTTTAATACTACAATTCAATATCATCTATAACAACAATTGAATCCCGTTTTCCGTGATACCAATAATAACTGGACCATGGCCAATCGGCAGGATCTGAAACCATTCCGGCCTTGACTGGATTCATATGACAATAATTAATCTTTTCTCTTACGGCCTCCACCGTCCGGCAATTATGATCATAACACCGCCGCTGCCAAAACGCATAACGAGGTTTACCATCTCTAATAATAGCCAATCTTGAGAGTTTACCAGGATGATATTTCTTCCATGCGGTAATTATTTTCCGTCCGGATTGGCCCTTGATTTTGCCTATTACTGGACCAAGATTCATCTCCCCACCTCGTCCTTCAATAGTCGATGATAGTGAAAGCATGAGAAAGTGATAAAACGGGCTGTGCCAAGATGATCAAAATGCTTAAGCTTGGTCAAGGCTATTTTATAAATAATGTATGTACTTATGTCAATATAAACCCACCCCAGCAAGCTGGGGTGGGCCACCAATCTGAATACCCTCGGGGGATAACCGGAACCGATTTACCGGCGCTTCCGCGCCAGATCTTCCAGCTTTTGCGTCAACGGCATCAGCGGTAATAATCCCACAACCGTATCGACCACCGTTTCGCCAATTATAAATACCAGCGTCGGCACGCTTCTGATCTCAAATCGTGCCGCCGTCTCCGGATTCTGAGCGACATTCAACTTGAAAATATTAACCCGCCCGGCAAAATCGGGTCCGATCTCGTTTAGGAGCCCTGCCATCACCTGGCAGGGTCGGCAGGTCGGCGACCAAAAATCGATCACGACCGGCACATCGGAATTGAGGACTTCCTGATCGAACGTGGCGTCGGTCACCGGACGCGGTTTACCCGGTTTGGGGGGCCGGTTGAATATATTTTTGAAAAATCCCAAATTATAATCCTGTCTGTTTTGAATTTCAACTTGATACCAATATAACGAGCAACTCCGGAAAAACCAGCAATTTGACGCCTCAATGATCACTTTGATAATATAAATACATGGACTCTTTGGCGGAAATTGATTATGTATTCGCTCGAAGTTAAGATAAACGATACCGCATCGCGGGAATTTTGAGGATTGGTTATGAAGATTGTCAAACATCCGGAAGAAGTTATAAATAACCGGGTACTTAAACCGGGAAGCGTCATCTATACATCGGGGAACGCCGCCACACCCCAGGACCTGCTGGAGCAACTGGCCAAAGATTTATCCATCAGGCATGTCGCTCTCTACTGCGTCCTGCCTCTGGGGGAACGCCTCAAGCCGCTTTATTCGGAAGAGCGATGTCAGGATTTGACCCATCGGGTCATTTTCAACAGCTATCTGACCCGTGAGGCGGTGAATAAAGGGTGGGCCAAATATCATCCGATGCATCTGTCGGAGATACCCAAATATGCCATGATGGAAGGCGGTCCCAATGTCGCCATCATCAGTGTCAGCGGTCCCGATCCGGGTGGCAATTATAGCCTGGGGACGACGGTTGAGGCAGTTATGGCGGCGATCCGGTCGGTGCGGCGCAATAATGGTATCGTAATTGCCGAGCGAAATGCCAGGATGCCGTTTGTGCTGGGGACGACCATCCCGGAAAGTTATATCGATTATCTCTATGATACCGATTACCCGTTACCAACCAGCCCGGTACACGAGCCCGATGGAACCGCGCTGCGCATCGGCGAGATTATCGCCTCATTATTTATTGAGGATGGCACCGGAAGCGAACCAGGTTCGACTTTGCAGTATGGTCTCGGCGAGGTGCCGGAAGCGGTCACCGATGCGATCATTCGCAAAGGGGTTGGCGACCTGGCGATCCATACCGAGCTTTTTACCGATGCGATGATCAAACTTGTAAAGCAGGGGATAGTTACCAATCGGTGGAAACGGCCGGTCAATTTCGCCGTATCATCGATATTTCTCGCCTCCAAACAGGAAAACTACGACTGGTATAATTACAACAGCTCGGTGCAGAGCCGCCCGTGCAATTATACCAACAGTGTTTTTGAAATCGCCGAAATGCCCAAAATGGTTACCATCAACGGCGCCATCGGCGTCGATCTGCACGGCAACATCTGGGCCGATTCCCTCGATGCTCGAAGTATTTACAGTGGCATTGGCGGGCAGAGCGATTTCATCCGGGGGACGCAGTACGCCAAAGACGGGATTGCCATTATCGCTTTGAAATCGAAAACCAAAGACGGGATATCAAAAATCGTCGACTGCTGCCCGGCGGGGATAACCACGACCGCCATCCCGGCCGATCAGGTAATTATTGTCACCGAACAGGGGGCGTTCGATCCCCGCAAGCTGAGTCTGGGTGAGCATGCGGTCGGTATCGCACATCTGGCGGCGCCGGAGTTTCGTGATCAGTTGTTAAAGCAAATCCATGACGACCCGGCATTTCATAAACCGTATGCCTATCTTCATAAAGGGGTCCGGGGGTTTACGCCGTATGATGAGGTGCCTGAGAGGATGTAGGGCAGATTGGGTTCACCGCGTTTGTGGCAGGAAACCTGACATTGGAGTCGTTGCGGTGTCAGGAACCCATTCCTGACGACGTCATTACAGAGTACTGAGTTCCCCGTCGAGAGGCAAGGCATCCGAGAATAAAAAAGGGGCAGCCTGCCTCCGCGGGCTGCCCGATCCGGAGTTTGATTTATCGCGTGTTCTCCTCAACAAAAATTATCACAAATTTTGCAGAGATACCTTAATTGCTAACCCTAAAGAAAGTATAACCGGGACTTTCCAACCGATGTCCGGTAGTACTGCGCGCGGTGGTGTCAAGATAGGCTTTGTAAGTTTCGCCGCGTATAAAATAGCCGGTTGGATTGAAATTGAACTCCCTGTAATTGTTATACCAGTAAAATGTACCGGGTACGGGGTCGCCATCCCATGTGGTAATACTGAAAGCCGCTTCAGTAAGAACGGTGTCCATGGGTGCATTGAAATCTATTTGCACACTCGAATAATAAGAGACATTTTGACTACCCTGGCTGGGTAGCATAGATGTTATCCGCACAGGCTCGGTATACAGGCGTAAAACGACATCTTCGCCCAAGCCGATCTCATCTGCCAGACCTATTGAACCATTAATGGATATGGTAATGGTATCATTGGGTTCAAGCAGGTTGGGACTTGTGGAAAAGAACTGCATGTATTCCGTATAAGGGGAAGAATAGCCACTGTATCCCTTATACCAAAAACCATTCATAGGTGGGTCGATAGACGTAGCGATATTGAACGAGTCGATATTGATATCAGCATTCAGATAAATATTGCAGCCAAAACTCGTGCCGGGATCCACAATGGTATCAAGACTGGAATAACCACTTCTAATACCATACTGGGTTATTGTAAGCGACTGCACCATGAAAGACAGAGTATCGCCCTCTCCCGTCACGGCACCATCGACCGCTGCCAGGCTTTCGCCTATTATCATAGTGTATTCAGTGGCCGGTTTCAGCTGGCCGGTCGGTGAGACGTACAGACTATAATCGGAATACCCGGCATTGACTCTTATGTCGAACGGTACCGGAGGGTCGATGGTGATGGCCGAATACGCAGAGGTAGTATCGATAGGCACCCGGTATCGATAAGAAACAAGATTATTGTCAAGTCGCGGTGGGATATTGTAGAAACCGGACGGGTAGTATTTTTCAGTAGCTTCAAAAGGAAGGGTTGAGAAATGCGAGATGACCGAAGACTCAATCGGAATACCATATATATCTACCAGAGTGGTATCGAGAGTAATGGCATAATCAACTCCGCTGGTCAGGCCTCCATCCACATATAGATCAAAATTGTCGGTTTCCGGATCGAAAATAATCGTATGCGAAATCGAAGGATCGATATCAACGGCATTTTGTATGGAAGATTCGTTCAGGCATCCGGAAAAATAAAATTTGACGAGATTTCCGGTGAAGGTAGAAAGAATTGAATTGGGGGCCGAATATTGGTTCCAGACTACGTTTCGCATGCACATTTCATCGGTAGTAAAAGAAAAACTGAGACTGTCGCCCCAGTCTTCGCCGTTTTGAAAACGTAAATTGGGACCAATAGCGACCTGGTATTCGGTATTTGTTCTCAACGGATTGGCCGGGATGAATTTGTATATATCGGGACCGTAGATTTGTTCAATTATCCACTGACCATCCGTGGCTGGTTGTATCTCAACTGCCGAACTAAGGGAATTCATATCTACTTCCACATGGCTCGTGAAGGAAATATACAGACCGTACGTCGATTTAGGTACACAACCTTCACAGGGAGAGAATGATACCAGTGGTCCGGGAACGGCATCTATTCCGACGGCATCTAATGAGGTGGTTTGTCCGCTGGATACCTTGATATCAATAATTGTCCTGTGACGTCCCCCTGGCGTTGTTATTCTGATTTCATAGAGTCCGGGTTCAATATCGGTAATCGCGAAATATCCGGCGTCGTCTGTATAACTCTTTTTTATCTCAATTGCCTGCCAGGCAGCGACTTCAATCCCCTCTTCGGCAGGAACGACACGCCCAATGATGGAACCGAGATCCGATTCCAAATAGTTGTTGGTTATGTTTTCCTCGTCCCCACAGCCTGCCCATATAACAACAGCGATAATCATTAGCATGAAAAACAATTTTTTCATAGGTAAATTACCTCCTCGATAAGATGTTTATTGTCCCTTGGAGAAAAATCAAAGATTGAATTGAATTATACCTATTTTCATCATGATTGTCAAGCCGTTTGTTCTGGAATAAATCTCAGAGCGTTATCAAAATTGTTTGGCACATAATACTGCGTGGCAACCATGAAATTTTCCCGGGAGCGCAGAGCTCCCGGGAAAAAATTAGGAATAACCCGACATTAATCTTACTTCAACAGCATCATCTTCTTCGTCTCGATGATACCACCGGCATCGAGATGATAGAAATAGATACCGCTCGAAGCCGGCTGTCCTTTCCAGTCAGTGCCATCCCATCTGACATAATAGGTTCCGGCATTCTTAACCTCATCGGACAGTGTTTTGATATATTGTCCCAGAAGATTGTAAACCGTTATTCGAACCGGAGACCGTTTATCGAGGCTGTATTTAATCGTCGTCGACGGGTTGAACGGATTAGGATAGTTCTGCGACATGTTATACGTGACCGGTAGGCCTGCGGGCATATCGTCATCGACATCGGACGGGCTCTTATTGATAAAGACTTCCACCTTGGAATCGAGCAGGTTGTTGACCGCGATGTCAAGCGCGCCGTCGCCATCGAAATCGGCGCCGTCAATATCTCTCTGCATGGTACCGGTATAAGAGGCCCCGATATTTGTAAAATCTCCGCCGCCGTCGTTGAGCAGTATCGCGGAATTATTCAGATCGGAAACGACCGCCAGATCGAGAGACAAATCATTATCTAGATCCGAAGTATATATAACCTGCGGCCAGTCCATTGGGTATTCATTATTGCCGGAACGAACCGACTCACTGAAGCTGATCATCAATGATATCGCGAAAAATAATGTCAAAGTTATAAGCGATTTGGAAAACATGGCGAAACCCTCCTCAAAGGGAAATTCCCGAACTCAATCGAAAGCAGTAATGTGCCGTTCATTTCAATATAATTATGGCGCGTGGATGATACGATCTGTTTTGGCGGGCTGTCAACTGCGGCCAGGCAGATGAGGACATCTGCCTTACACATCACGAATAATTAATCAGGGGCATTGGGGGGCGGGGCCGCCGCTGAAAACGTAGGCAATCACGTAGACAACATCCCCAACATTGACGTCACCATCGGCATTGGCATCGGCAGCCTCCATGGAGTAGGGAGGGGGGCCGCCTTTAAATATATAACTGATGAGATAAACCGCATCGGCGACATTGACGGTGCCGTCGCCATTGGCGTCGCCGCAGATATACAACGTACCGGTACCGTCGTTTTGCAGGATGCGAACCATGTTGTCTTCGGATAACGTCACGGCCAGATCGGTGTCCCCGTCGTCATCGAAATCATCGCCCGCAATCCCCCACGGACCATGGCCGACATTGTAATTTAAGGCCGGCATTAGATTTCCGCTACCCGGATTATAAAAGATCGAAATGTTACCGGCTCCCAGGTTGCCGGTTATGATTTCCTGGTCGCCGTCATCGTCAAGGTCGGCGGCTATTATGCTTTTGGGATGTGAATCCGCTTGATACATAGTCGCAGGTGCAAAGGTGCCGTTTGAATGATTCAAATAAACGGCGATGCTATCGGTGTTGGCTGTCGTCATGACCACATCTATATCGGTATCCCCGTCCAGATTCGCTGCAACGATCCAATTCGAACCACCCCCTCCGGGATAGCCGACGGGGGAAGCGAAGGAGCCATCACCGTTATTAAGCATAATGCTCATATCTCCGCCGGTGAGCGCCACGGCCAGGTCTATGTCATCGTCTCCATCCAAATCCGCGGCGGCGATTCCCCAGGGTGAGAACCCGGTCGCATAGGATGGTCCGACCGTAAACGTGCCGTCGCCGTCGTTGGACAGAAATCGGGCAACATGATAATAGTTTTCTGTCACAATGATATCGTCATCGTCATCGCCGTCGAAATCGGCGATGCATAATCCCGGCGGGCGGGAAAGGTCGCCTTCGAGAGTGTACAAAACCGGGCTTTGAAATGTCCCGTCACCATTGCCGGCACGGACCGCCACATAGTCGAAGTTCCAGAGGGCAAAGGCCAGGTCGAGATTACCATCGCCATCGAAATCGGCGCCGTCAATATCTCTCTGCATGGTTCCGGTATAGGACGATCCGAGATTTGTAAAATCTCCGCTGCCGTTGTTGAGCAGTATCGCGCTATTGTTCAGCCCGGATACGACTGCCAGGTCAGAAGACAGGTCATTGTTGAAATCTGAAGTATATATAACCTGCGGCCAGTCCATTGGGTATTCATTATTGCCGGAACGAACCGACTCACTGAAGCTGATCATCAATGATATCGCAAAAAATAATGTCAAAGTTATAAGCGATTTGGAAAACATGGAGAAACCCTCCTCAAAGGAAATTCCCGAACTCGATCGAAAGCAGTAATGTGCCGTTCATTTCAATATAATTAAGGCGCGTGGATGATACAAGCTGTTTTGGCGGGCTGTCAACTGCGGCCAGGCAGATGAGGACATCTGCCTTACACATCACGACTAATTATGGGCATTGGAGGGGCACTGAAAACTTCGTACCCCACCCATGGAAAAGCCATAGGTAACGCAAGGTAATTCATCAGATTTTCACCGGATCAATTACTCTGAAGATTTTGCGCCCCGGCGGTAACGAAAATCGACCTCGGGAAATTTATCGGACGGCCCATCAAGAAGAATGTATGTCTTGTCTTTCAGATACTTATCAAAGAAGGCCAACACATATTCATTTTGGATGTCAACGCAGCGTTCGCCATCGATTGGACCGAGAGTCTCATACAACTTCAGGATGCCGCCGAAAAGTGAAAGGTCACCGAAATTGGGGTGCCGAGCGCCATCGATTTTCATCATATAAGCGTCGGCATGCGACTCATTGAAGAAGAAATCATTGATAAATGCGGTGTCGATAGAAGTTTCGCTGTGCATAAACATGAACGGCTTTTCGAGCGGGGTGGTGACAATATCTCCGTACATAAAGCCATCTATATTGATACCGGCCCGACATCTGTTATCGGTGGCGCAGAACTGACCGGCGGCGCAACCGCCTTTTGAAAATCCCATGACACCGATACGGTCGAGGTCAAGCCACTTGTTGAAATAACGATTCTCCTGGTTGAGAGTATCGAGGATTTCAATGACGAAATCCATATCTTCCGCCCACATTCTGATATCGCTGATATTGATCGGGTAAACATCGTTGAGTTGCTGCTGTAATCCACGTTTGGTTTCATGGTCGGTGGCACAGGTTATGCCCGATTTGATATTTTCGGCATCGGGCGATTGCAATTCATCCCGGATCATTTTCAGATAGGCATTATCCCGATCACCGGGGATGACTACCCCGTCATCGCCAAGGGTAAATGGATTCCAATGCTGATGACCGATGGCCAGGAAGACATAGCCATGACTGGACATCTCTTCGGCCAACGCCTGACAACCTGTCATCAGACCCGAATGAGAGAATAAAACAACGGGGTATGGCCCCCCTTCGGTGTCCAGATTGATATCGAGATAGGCATGAGTAGGAATGCGAGACAGGTGGGTCATCATATATCCCGGCAGGGAGAATGATTCTGCAAAGGAAACTGCCGCATCATGGGGCATATACTTTATAGGTGATTTCCCATCAGGCTGTACCGCCGGGTACCAGACTTGGATCGAAATTTCCCGGAGGTCGTCAGGATCATCGGTAAAGATATCCTCACGCGAGGTATCCACAAAATAAAGATAGGTTGTTCCGACGGAATAAGGACCGGACGGCTCCGGCAGAGAAAACATGGGAAATATAAAATTCATCAAACCGACATAAGCCAAAAGAAGGAGGACACCGACGGCACCCAGTATCCCCGGCCATCTTCGGCGAGCCGCTACCGGTGATCCGGTTCGAATTACTTGTATAAGATGAGGCAGGGTCAAAACGAAAATAATAACAGTCGCAGAATAAGCGGTGAACATCTGCCAGCGATATCCTTCAATAAAAAAATGAACGATCATCAGGATGACCGTGACAGACGGGAGATAGTGCAAAATTCGGGGGCGCTTTTCCCTCCGGACAAATAGGAACAGACAGGTGATAAAAATCGCGGCCAGAATCGATATTTCGAAGAACCTCATTGCACATCCCCATCATATTTATGACTGCAGAATATAGGCGCCGTCAACTGTTATTTAGTAAATCGAATATGTGGTGCTGGACAGGATTGGGGCAAGGTAATACTTTTATGTCCGTTTTCAGGCCAATGCCGGCAGAGGCCGGCTTTCTGCTATCGCGTGGATGACCCAGGTCATGAGCTAAATATATTGGTGGTTGGCGTACGTCCTCGTGCGCCAATAGACAAGCCGGCAGACGGTGATTTTCCGCGGCGGACTCTGGGCGGGGTACTTTGTGGGATGCCGGGCAGCAAAAGAATCCACAAGCCTATTGACATTTTAGATTCTATGGATATTTTAACAACAGCGCCGGGAACTGAAAGCTTTTTCATAATGTAAAAAGATTCAAAGTCTAATATTCGTCAGTTTGAGGGTCAGTCTGTGGGAGACATTCAACTCAAATTTATACAATTGATGGTCGCCGAGGCAGTCGGGATCGCTCTGTGTCTCTTAGGTGTTTATTTGTTCGTTCGAGGAATTTCCGGTCGGAGTTCTTTCTCTATCCAAGGCCCCGGAATTAAAGCCACTGTAAACAATGCCGCACCGGGGATAATTGTTTGTTTGATTGGAATGGTAATCATTGTCTTTTCCCTGCAATCGGAGGTCGGCCGGGTTCAGGTATCGGAATCATCAAATTCCACAGACGTTCTTGACCTCTGGCTGGCAAGGAGTCAAAACATCGCAGGCGATGAAGATTATTCGACAATACTCGCCACTATTCTGGGCGAAACACCGTCGGAACGCGTTCATGTCGTCAGTCGTGTCATCAGAGACACCAGCACGCTTGGCGGGATATCAAAAACCGAATATGGTCTGGAAAAATACTGGCTGCTTTTGGCTGCTGTTAATTGCGATCGAGGCTATTTTTCCTTAGGCGACGCAAGTCCCGAAACGATGATCCTTCCAAACTCCGTTCTGGACATCTGGCATGTCTCCCGTTACCGGGACAGTTCATGGGTAAGAGTCGCATATGTCGATCGTAAGCAAGCATATAACCACATTTTGTCTTTGGCTAATAAGGGGCTGAGATTCGGCGATGACGTGACCTTTAGTTGGCTCACTGAGTTTTACAAGGAAGAGGGATTGCCGCTTGCATTGACTCCGGCAGACACATCAGGGGGAATTACCAATTTGCGCGAACTCAGTATCAAGTACTATGGCGAACCACAATACTGGCGGTTGATTCTGTGGGTCAATAGTGAGACATTGGAAGAGAATACGTCACAGTTGACGTCCACAAATGATAAGGGGCGGCTATGGATACTCCATTTTCTACCGCCAAATCTATAAGGCTGCGCCTCAGCAAACCTATTCCACCTGCGACGCTGGATACCGGCCCCGAGTACTCGGGGCGATCAGAGATCGCAGCCACCCACCCTAAATGAATAAGTGTGATTTTCTAATTAAAAAAACGATCCATTCATAATATATATCACCGTCGGAAGGTAAATATCTAATCTTGTATTGGTTTTGCCTGGGTTCAATATAATTCTTATATAATTCAAGTGGTAGCTCGGTGGGGTCAGCATATTTATTAATTTCATTATTCTGGTGTTTCAATGCATTTAATTCGCGTCTGATAACGCTTATGTCCCCCGATAACTCAGTGATATCTAGATTAAGCTCGCCAGTATTAGGTATAATTTCAACATTTACACTATTTCCATATCGGCGATCAATTATTAACTGTTCCGGCAGGTCTTGATTTGGCTTGCCAAATTGTGACCTGCCGGAAAACTTCCTACAATGCCTTATTCCAAACTCCCAACAACCTTCTCGACCTCGTCCAAGATCTCGCAGGATTTCACCAACTCTTTCATTCGGGTATGATCCGGATAAAGCGGGCGGTCGATGTCGAGAAAATCCACATATTTGCGAATCACCTCTTTGCCTTTGGTGACACCGTCGCCGAATTTGTAATCACGGAAATCAAGAGCCTGCGCAGCGGCCATGAATTCGATTCCGAGCACGCCATAGGCGTTATCCATTATCTGAAAGTTTTTGATGGCCGTGTTCATCCCCATCGAGACGAAATCTTCCTGATCGGCAGCGGCTGGAATCGATTGAACCGAGGCCGGGGCTGAAAGCATGCGCTGTTCGACAATCTGCGTATCAGCGGTGTATTGCGACAGCATCATCCCTGAGAACATTCCCGCGCCTTTGGTCAAAAACGGCGGCAGGCCGACACTGAGAGCCGGATTGTTGAGCCGGTTCATGCGACGTTCTGACATAACGCTGACCATCGTGACGGCCGCACTCATCATATCCATCGGCAATGCCACCGGCGTGCCCTGAAAATTGGCGCCCGATATTTGCAGATTTTCATCGGGGAAGAAGATCGGGTTGTCGCCGACGCCGTTGAGTTCGATCTCGACCTGCGACCGGGCATAGGCGAGAGCGTCATGCGCCGCGCCGATAACCTGCGGTGTGGAGCGCATGGAATAGGCATCCTGAACTTTGCATTTGACCCGGTCTTCCGCCAGATCGCCACCAGCGACCAGCTTGCGTATCGCCTCGGCACTGCGAACAGCACCCTTGAATCCGCGCACTTCATGAAGTTTGGCAGTATATGGCTTCATATTCGCCTTGAGCGCCTCCAGCGACATGGCGGCGGCGATTTCCGCCTGCTTGAACCAATTGTTGGCATCATATAAAAAGATGGCGCTCATGGCCGTCAGGACATTGGAGCCATTGATCACCGCCAGCCCGTCGCGAGCCTGAAGACCCGGGATCGGTATCCCGGCGCGGTCCATCGCTTCCTTGCCCTCCAGCCATTCACCTTTATAAAAGGCTTCGCCTTCGCCCATCATCAATAGTGCGATCTGCGACATGGGCGCCAGATCACCGCATGCCCCGACCGAACCTTTTTGGCAGGCAAAAGGGGTGACGCCCTTATTTAGCATCTCGACCAGAGTTTGAGTAATTTCAAGCCTGACGCCGGAGTTGCCGTGCGCATGGACATTGATACGGCCCGCCATCGCGCCGCGAACATATTCAATCGGCATCGGATCGCCAATACCGGCGCTGTGGTTATAAACCAGATACTTTTGAAAATCCTTGACCTGATCGTCATCAAGGACGACTTCCGAAAATTCGCCGATGCCGGTGTTGACGCCGTACATAATTTCATGGGCTTCGATTTTCTTCTCCAGCATCGCCCGGCATTTTTTTATCCGCTCGATTGCATCTGGATGCAATTCGACCGGCTCGTTGTTTCTCGCGATCCTGACTATTTTCTCAATTGTCAGTCCCGAACCTTCTATAATAATAGCCATGGTAACCTCTTTCTAATAAACTCGATTTTTTAAGTCCGCGGCAGCGATGAGACAACCACCCCGGAAGCGGATATATAATATATTTTTGCCCAAATGACAATATAACCGGCCAAATATCGCAAACGGCATAACCACGGGAATTCCTGCCTTTCCGGGCCGAAAATTGAATACGTACAAAGTAAGTTCTGTGCCTAAAAAGGCCTGATTTTTCAATATGTTCCAGCCTTTTAATCGGTCCAAAAGGCAAAAGATCGGTTGACATCCGCTTGTGAAAAATTTATCTTGCTCACCTAAAAAACGAAAATAAAGCGGCGGCCTGTGGCGCCGCCTTTTCATTCTTCGCAAGGAGAGCATAAGGTGAGTTCCCTTTTGATTATTGTTATCGTGGCCATCGTCGTTTTGGCGGCGATTGTGGTGATGTTTCTGAAGAACTACCGGAAAGTCGGCCCCAACGAAGTGCTGATTATTTCCGGTGGGAGGAAACGTAGTGTGACCCTGCCGGACGGATCATCAAGACAGGTGGGATATCGATTCCGTATCGGCGGTGGTACCTTTGTACGGCCTTTTATCGAGCAGGCGCAGATTTTGCCCCTGGAAATTATCCCGATGAATATTCAGGTCGAAAACGCCATTTCGACCAACGGTATCCGTTGCAACATCCTCGGGACGGCGGAAGTAAAAATCTCCGGCGATGAAGCCTCGATTCATCTGGCAGCGGAACAGTTCCTGGGTAAACCGGTGACCGACATTCGCGATGTCGCCCTGCGTACGCTGGAAGGTTCATCGAGAGCTTTGATCGGTACCTTAAATCTTGAATCACTCAATAAGAACCGCAAAGATTTCACCTCGAAGGTGTTCGGGGAGGTGGAGCAGTACTTCGCCAATATGGGGCTGAAGCTGCTTTCCTTCAATCTCAAAGAGATCACCGATCCATCGGGATATCTTGAGGCTCTGGGAAAACCGCGTATTGTTGAGGCCCGGCGTGATGCCGAAGTGGCTGAAGCCGAAGCGGCGAGGGATGCCATCATCAAGTCGGCTGGGGCGAAGAAAGAGGGAGATATCGCCAAGATAGTCGCCGAAACCGAAGTCGCCAAAGCGAATCAGGATTTCGAACTGAAAAAGGCTGAACTGCAGAAATCTCTCAACAGCAAGAAAGCCGACGCCGATTTCGCCTATGAGTTGGAACGTCACAAACTCAACCAGGAATTGAAAACCGAAGAAGGCAAAGTCAAACTGATCGAAAAAGAATCGGTTATCGAGCTGGAGAAAAAAGAAATCGAGCGTGTCGAGCAGGAACTGGAAGCGACGGTGCGTAAGCCGGCTGCGGCAGAACAGTATCGCCTTGAAGCCGAAGCCAAAGGTATGGCCGAAGCCAAACGGGTCCAGGGTATTGTCGAAGCGGAACTGATTGAAAAGGTTGGCCAGGCCGAAGCTGACGCCATGCGTAAGAAAGCCGAGTCGTGGAACTCCTATTCTGAGCCGGCTCTGTTGCAGATGATGTTCGACAAAATGCCGGAACTGGCCCGCGAAATGGCCGCGCCGCTTTCCAAGATCGATAAGATCGTCATGGTCTCCAACGACGGCACGATGGGGACTTCGAAAATCACCGGCGAAATGGCCTCGATGATGACGCAACTGCCGACGGTCGTCAAATCGCTGTCAGGATTTGACCTGGAAGAGTGGATCAAGAAAATGGCCAAAACGAAAAATGATCCGGGAAAACTGTCGCCAGGCGATCCGGACGAGGGATAAACGATGATATCCAACAGGATCGGCCGTCTCGAACTTTCCCCGACCCTGCGCATCAGCGCCAAGGCCAGGGCGATGAAAGCCGAGGGGATTGACGTCATTGATTTTTCCGTCGGGGAGCCTGATTTCAACACCCCGACCAATATCAAGGACGCGGGAAAAAAGGCCATCGATAACAATTTTACCGGGTACACCGCCAACGACGGCATCCCGGAACTGAAAGAGGCGATTCGCACTCGATTCCGCGAAGATCAGGGAATCGAATATCAGAAGAATCAAATCATTGTCGGCACCGGCGGGAAACAATGCCTCTATAACCTGCTCATGGCGATTGTCAGCCGCGACGAGGAAGTGATCATTCCGGCACCGTACTGGGTGTCATATCCTCAGATGGTATTGATGGCCGAAGGTAAGCCGGTAATCGTCCCGACTCGCGAGGAGAACGGTTTTCTCCTTACCCCGGACGAACTCAAAGCCAATCTCAATTTCAATACCAAAGCGTTGATCCTCAACAACCCCAGCAATCCGACCGGCGGAGCATATACCAGGGAACAATTGCAGGAAATATGCGAGATCGCTGTCGCTGAAGGGCTGGTCGTTATCGCTGATGAAATCTATGACAAAGTGACATATGACGGCTATAAGTTCACCTCGGTAGGCGCCCTGGGTGACAAAATCAAAGATAAATCTGTGGTCGTCAATGGCGTCTCAAAAGCCTATTCCATGACCGGATGGCGTATCGGCTTTGCGATGGGACCGCGGGAAATTATCTCGGCGATGAGTATCATCCAGTCGCATTCGACTTCCAACGCCAATTCGATAGCGCAGAAAGCGGCAGCGGAGGCATTGTCGGGAAATCAAAGCGAAATCAGCCAGATGGTGGCCGAATTCCAGACCCGCCGCAATTACATGATCAACAAATTACGCCGGATCCCGAATGTGTCATGCTTTGAACCGCAAGGAGCCTTCTACCTGTTCCCGAATGTGTCGGCTTATTATAACACGGAATACGGCGGTATGAAAATCCGTAACTCCTACGGCCTGTCATATTATCTTCTCCGCGAGGCGGCGGTGGCTCTGGTTCCGGGAAGCGCGTTCGGAGCCGAAGACAATATTCGCTTTTCGTATTCGACCTCGATGGAAAAAATCGAAGAAGGCACCGACCGGGTAATCGAGGCTATGGCTCGACTGAAAGAATCGCCGAAATACAAACGGGTGGCTTTGCAGAATGTCATGACCAATCCGCGGAAGAATACCGAAGCCGAAACGGCAATTGCCATCGAAGAGCGCGATGCTCTTGTGCAAGAGGCCGAAGCGGCCCTGCCGTATGATCGGTATTTCGAATGGAATGCCAATATCAACGGCATTATCATTCAACTCAGGACCAATGTACCGCATCTGTATGATTTCTGGGTCGAGAACTGGTATCCGGCTCAACTCGAATCCGACCTCGAACCGCATGGAATCATCTACGCCGTCGACGGTGTTGCCGGACGCAAGCCGTATGCCTATTACAATCAGGATATGAAGACGGCGGTCATGTTCAACACCACCTATTACGGTCAGGTGCGAAGCTGGGCTCTGGCGATGGTGGCCCATGCCAGCGAAAGACTGCTTGATGTGCATGGTATCCGCGCCGCCTGTCTCGATTTCAACGGGCGCGGTATAGCTCTGATCGGACCGAAGGGAATGAAGCGCGGAACGACCTTTAGCCGCCTTCTGGAAGAAGACAATTCCCGATTCGTGACCAACGACTGGATGTTTGTCCGATATCGAGGCGACGAGGCGATTGCCGACGCTCCCGAACGGAAATTTTATTTCAAGACATCGGTCGCGGAGAAATTCCCCCGTTATGCGCGGATATTCGACCGCAGTAAATGTGAAAATGTCGTCACTACCCGCGCCGACTGGACCAACATGAAGGCGCTCCAAAACGAGTGCCCGCTCGATCTCGGCGATCCGTATTGCTATTGGGGATCGAAAGATTCGCGGGCGATGATCGATCCTGCCTGGATCAATGGGCCGCAGCGGTATGTCAAGCGGACTCGCCTGAAAGCGGTGGTAATGCTGAGTTGCGACCCGAACGGACCGGCAGTCGAGAAGCTTTCGCCGGAAGACGCGCTGGAATATATCACGGCCGGAAATTATCGGGTGCCGGAAGACGGCGGGATGTCGCCGTTTATGACGCAGCCGTTTTTCAATCCGTATATGCTGGCGTCATCGGTGGACCAGGAAGATTTGCAACGGCGCAATTTCCATCAGTTGTTCCGGGTGGCCGCTGCGTACAAAGTCAACATTGCGGCAATGCCGCCGGAGGCGCTCAAGGCGCGTATCCGGGAATTGATAGGATAGGAGGCCGTCGTGGCCAATACACTGGGCATAATCAAACCGGACGCTGTCAGTCGCAAACTGGCCGGAAACATTATCGCCAAAATTGAAAAGTCAGGCCTGATACTGCGCGGAATGAAAGTTGTCAAGCTCAGCAAGGACGATGCGCAGAGGTTTTACGCCGTTCATGAGAGCCGGCCGTTTTATAAATCGCTGGTTGAGTTTATGACCTCCGGCCCGGTTGTCGTCATGGTCCTCGGCGGTCATAGCTCCATCGAAAGATGGCGCGAACTTATGGGCGCCACCGACCCGGCCAAAGCGAAATACAATACCATCAGGCGTGAATATGGCACCTCGGTGGAAAAAAACGTAGTGCACGGATCGGATGGCCCCGATACGGCCAAAGCCGAAGTGGCTTTCTTTTTCCGTGAAGATGAAATCCTGCCCAAGGGACAGTAAGAAATGTCTGATTCGATATATGATTTAGAGTTGTACGCCCGGTTTAGCCGGGACCTGCAACGGCGGCTCAACGGCCCCAATATCAAGGAAGTGACCCTCGAAGATCTGCGCGAACCGGCCATCAGGACCGGAACGCAGACCAAGTTCGGTTCATGGGGATGGCGTTCGGCGGTCTCCAGCCGTATCGGCGGCAAGACCTGTTATTTGGGAAGCGAAAAAGTCCGCGAGTTTCATCTGCCCGATGGAAAGAAAAATATTATCAAGAAGGCCCCGGAAGAGTTGGACAAGGTTTTGCACCTGATGGAAACTCTGCCGTTCGTCAAGCTGCGCCGCCAGATGGGGCAGAACGGCGAGTATAACCCGAAATGTAACCTCTATATGTCGGTCGCCGATCTGAAAAATTATCGGCTGGCCTACATGTGGGGTAATACCATGGGGCCGGTTACGAATGCTCCCGGGCCCGAATTCACTCTGATTCATATACCGGAAGAACATCAAATCCGCCAGCAGGCGTTGATGTTGCCCGATCATAATACTACCCTCGTTCTCGGCTCCGACTATATGGGCGAGGACAAGAAGGGTTTCCTGCGCAACGGTATGCATTATGCCGATTCGCTCGGGATGCTGGGATTGCATGCCGGAACAAAGGTGGTTGTCATCCGCGATGCCAAGACCAACAAGCTGAAACGCTACGGCGTTTTGCTGTTCGGGCTGTCAGCCACCGGCAAAAGCACCTGGTCATGCCATCAGCTCGGTCTCGACTGGAAAAAGGGCGAACGGACTCTGGTCTGTCAGGATGATATCTGCTTTTTGAAAAACGACGGAACCGCCTACGGCTCGGAATTCAATTACTTTGTCAAAACCGATGTCGATGCCAAACTGCAGGAATCGATGTACAACTCGCTGGTGCATAAAAGCGCGCTCTATGAAAATGTCATGATCAACGCCGACGGCAACCCCGATTTCCTTGATGAAAATCTGTGCGGCAATGGTCGCGGCGTGATCGCGCGTAAGCAGTTGAAAATCGACCGCGGCCACTGGCCCTTTGCCATGAAAGATATCTGGTATCATACCCTCAATCTGCCGCCGGTCGATGAACTCGACGGGATTGTCTTCGCGTTCATCACTCGCCGTAATACGATTATGACTTTCGCGCAGCGGTTGACGCCGATTCAAGCGGCGCTGGCATATCTTTGGGGTGAATCGAGCCATAGTTATGCATCAAACCCGGCCAAGGCGGGCGAATCGGTCCGGACGGTCGGCACCGATCCGTTTATTGTCGGATCGCGGGCGCATAAGATCAACCAGTTTTACCGCATCATCATGGATCTGGCCAGTAGTTTTCCCGATAAGGTTCATTTCTATCAATACAATACCGGCGGGATGGGCGAGATTATCGAGAAGGACGATGCCGGCAACAAGAATATGATTCGCAAAACCGAGCGGGTTCCGATCGACACCATGGCCGCCATCCAGCGCGGCGACCTGCGCGGCACCAATAAGTATCAGGACAGTTTCCTCGGCACCGAAACGATAGTTTCCGCCGAGGGTGTGGACCTGACCGCATATCGTCCCGAGGCGTATTATTCGCAGGATCAGATTGACAATTATGTCCGCGACATCGTCAGCGGCCGTCGCAAGTTTACTGAAGCTGTGGCCGAAGAGTGGTTGATGCCGGAAATTATCCGCGCCGCGGAAGAGTCATATAGTATCGCTCAGGAAAAAGCGCCCAAAGTATTTATTTCATCGAAGAAAAAAGACGACATCCCGCCACCGAAGGATACCGGCAAACCGGTCAAGAAACTGGTTGACTGGAAGCCGAACGAACGACTCGGCCGCGACCGCGGCTGGCGGTATGGTTAACAGGCAAAGCCTGTCTTCGGCTGTCGCGCGGATGACCTGGGTTCGGTGTTCAACAACAAGCCTCGGCCGTGACCGCGGCTGGCAGTATGGTTGATGGATAGATTTCTTTAATGATTCGCGCCATTTACTGATAAGTTTGGGGAGGCATCAAATCAATGGATGATTCTATAAAGATGAAATTGGGCTACAACTCTGATACGCCTGATGATGTAGTCCGCAAGGATTGGGATAGAAGAACAAAGAATATTTGCAAACCTTGCTGGGAGCTCAAATATTGTCCATATGGTCCAGTAGTGGAAGATTTTCCTCTATTACCCAAAACAAGGGGTGAAGCTAAGGCACATAACGAATTTTTAAAACAACAATTGGATAAAAATGCGTATGATGCAGAAAAAGCAAAAGTGTTTAAAAAACAGGTTGCTGAATTCAACCCCGAGGAATACCCAGAAATAATTGATAAATCGGACAAGGAAAAATCATGTGAGATCTTCGGGCACTTGTGCCCAGTTTTTTTCGTAAACGAGCCCTTTACTGAAACCAAAGAATTGAGAAGAATAGGAAGAAATATTCCAAGGTCTGTTATGCTACGAATCGTTCGTCGGGATAATTACTTATGCCAAATTTGCGGGCGCCATCTACGAGATGATGAAATTGAATTTGACCATATTATTCCTATAAGTAAAGGCGGTAGCTCTGAAGAACAAAATCTAAGATTGACTTGTCTTAAGTGCAATCGGAAAAGAGGGAACCGATCTATCACTTAACCGCTCGGGTGCGTGGTGCCCGATTCGCCGCCGGGTGCGCCGGGTGCCCGGTACGACTAACCCGTGTGCCCCGGACCTCGGTCCGGGTTCTTTGCCTGCAATTATAACAATCTTAAGATAACTGCGAGGATCATCACGCGATAGATTGCTTCGTCATTCGACCCACGCGGTGCGTAGGCCTCATTCCTCGCAATGACCGGATTCTATTTTTGTGGTTGGCACGCGTGGCCTGTCATCTTTGGACGCAGGGATGCAAGATCAATAAAGTAGTCAAAGATAAACTTCATAATCCCTCCATTAAACGAAACGATTCACGCTGCTGCTCACGTCCTATTTTTTCTTCAGCGGCCGGGGACTTAGTTCAATGGGCCCAAAATCAATTTCATCATCATCCGAAATCGGCGGTGGGATGCCAATTCCGGGTTTGGCTGTTGTGAGAGGATAAAGAACAAGGCTGTCCCTCTCGTTTTTCCAATAGCTGCTTTCGTATCTGAATATGAATGTGTTTTCCTCGGCAGTGGGCGATTGTCTGAAAATCAATATTTTGTTAGCTGCATAAGCTTTTTGCATGATACGGGTGTCACGATCTTGCCATCGCCACAATTCATGGAGAAGTTTGAATTTATCGCGCTGCGGAAGGCTGTCGAATGGCAGGCCAATTAATTGCGCGCGGCTTTGATTCACCTCCATTTCCACTAGATTGATAACCTTGAGTATTTTATCGGTAACCATAAAGTGCGAATTTGGATGAGGAACGATTATGATAGCTATGCGTCTGCGATCAGGAATCAATTCGTGAATAAGGCTTCGCAAGCCGCTAAAATTTATATATGGTGTTTCAGGAATTCTTATGATGCTGTCAGAAATAAGTAATTCCGGTAAGTTGCGATCAACAGACCAAAAGATGCGACTGTTTTCGTCTATCTGAAATAGGACAATAGTTCCACTGAACATTTTGCTGCTGTGAGAATTGACTGGCCCCAATATGCTTAGAATAGCAAAAATGCACGATAGAAAAGCAAGACTGCGAAAATTGTTTGACATACCCCACACCTCCCTGAACTAATACTATAATAAGGACGTGCGGAGAAGATGTCACGTTTAAATCGCCCCGCCGTTGGCGGGGTAGGCGACTTTGTACCCCACCAGAATGGTGGCCGGGTGCCCGGGACTATTAACCATCGTGGCCCGGACCTTGGTCCGGGTTCTTTGCCTGCAATTATAACAGCCATCCGGTGACTGCGAGGATGATCGCATTATAGATTGCTTCGTCATTCGACCCCCGCGGTGCGTAGGCCTCATTCCTCGCAATGACCGGATTCTATTTTTGTGGTTGGCACGGGTGGCCTGCGTCTTTAGACGCAGGGTTACAAGAATAATCATTGGCAATTAGATAAATCTCAAATTCCCACCTCTAAAGAGATGGGGCACCCCAACTTCTCTACAAGGGAATCAATCCCAGCGTGTACCCCGGACCTTGATCCGGGTTTTGTTCCTTCAACTATAATAATCATAAGGTAACTGCGTGGATCATCAAACGATAGATTGCTTCGTCATTCGACCCCCGCGTTGCGAAGGTCTCACTCCTCGCAATGATCGGGTTCTTGCTTTATGAATGATTGAAACTCTACGATTGGACGGAACCGAGTACCCCGCCCAGAGTTTGTTCGCAACAGCGGACTACGTCGGGTGGGTTTGTTTGTACTCCGATATCCATCGAATTAAAAAATTGACAACAGATTAAGATTCTTATACATTGGCGTTATCAAGAGATTTTGTGTACGGTATTGCATCTGGATTATAATCACTATCAAAATCTTTGCGATGCGATTGAATAGTAGTACGGACCGGGATATATATTCCTGGTCAGGTAATCATTTGAAAACCGAATAAGTTTCGCTAACCGATAATTGGCAATATCGCTTATCGCAGGTGTGCTAACCCATAATAAGGAGGATTGTTATGCAAAGAGGCAAAGCAATGACGCTGTATCTGGCGGGATGGCAGAAAAGGATGATTAAGGATTTTGTGAGTCCTAAATATTTCAGAAAATTCAAAGTCCCCCTGACAAGAGTCACGAAAATGAACTTCAAACCCGGGGTTATTTACTGCCCGGCATCTTACAAAATTCCTATTGACGGAATTCGTAAATTTGAATGGGTGCTCTATCTGACCGATGAGCAGATCAATTACCTCCGGGTGGAAATGAAAATCAAAAACCCGATTACTTCCATAAACATCACCGAGCAATTTATGAATAACGGGTCAGTGACTTTCAAATAAGTCTGGAAATTCTCCGAAGACAAAGCTGGCGGCTTTGTCTTCGGGGAACATTCTTATCACACTATGAGGACAACATGGGTAAAGACTCTTATCAATCTGAATATGAATTATTTTCAGGGCTGTGGGAACTGACATTAAGGTGCAACATGAATTGCATGCACTGCGGTTCCGTGGCCGGAAGCGCGAGGCATTTGGAATTAACCCTGGACGAATGTTATCGCGTCGCCGACGAATTCGTTGAACTGGGCGGTAAGGAACTGACCTTTATCGGGGGTGAAATATTTTTGTATAAAGGCTGGGAAAAAGTATCCCGGCGATTGGCGGACCAGGGTGTAGCGGTAAATACCATGTCCAATGGCTACAGGATCGGTGAGAAACAGATTGGTCAGATAGAATATGCACAATTATCCAACGTGGGAATTTCGGTTGACGGTATGAAGGAAAATCACACTAAAATAAGAGGCAAAGAAGATGCCTTCTCTCAAATTATGAATACTTTTAATCTGTTGAATCAGGCTGATATTCGGATTGGAGTCGTGACATGCTTAATGGAGTTCAATTACCCGGATCTGGAGGATATGTACGAACTCTTTGTCGATAACAATGTCCAGCTCTGGCAACTGCAGTTGGCCAACCCGATGGGAAATTTGGCCGATAAGCGGGAACTTATTATCAATCCCAAAAAGATACCGCAAATTACCGAATTCGTAAGAGAGAAGAACATGGAGAAAACGATGTTGGTCATTGCAGCGGATAGCATCGGGTATTTCGATGATAATGAAATGTATATTCGGGGACGAAGCGCCCCCATTTGTTACTGGCAGGGTTGTCAGGCCGGCGTCAGTTCGCTATTTATTGACAGCGTGGGCAATATCAAAGGATGCGGCGCCATGTATGACGAAGCATTCATAGAAGGAAATGTTCGCGAAAAATCCCTGGCCGATATCTGGCACGATTCCGAGAATTTCAGTTATAATCGCAAATTCAATGTGGAATTATTATCCGGTAAATGCAGTGGTTGCGATGTCGGCGATACCTGTCGTGGCGGCTGCCGCGCTTCAAACTTCTTTACAACGAAATCTCTTTATGAGAGTTACTTTTGCCGTCATAAAAATGAAGTCATTTCCCCTGTAATATAGGTCCAGTTAAAATAATACGGTCGGGAGTCACAATGCGTGGCTCCCGATCTTCGATTTCCATCAAAGCGGCGCCGGGTGCGCCGGACCATTAATCTGTGTGGACCGGACCTTGGTCAGGGATGGACAAATCCTTACAAAACCTTCAAAACTACCGAGGTGATGTCATCCTGAAGTTTTTGATCCCCAGCATAGGCTTCCACCGCTTCGCATAAACCTTCCGCGATCTGCTGGGCCGGTTTTTCCCGGTGAGTATTAAAATATTTTATCGCCTGCCGGGCGCCAAAAGCATATCCATCCGGCAACGGCGTATCCGTGATCCCATCGGTGAGAAGCAAAATCGACTGATCTTTATGAAGCGTAACCGGCTTGCTCGACGGATAGACAACATCGGAAATAAGTCCCAATGGAGGTCCGGCACTCTCAAACTCCTGGATAATCCCGCCGGAAGGGTTGAGCAGATAGCCCGGTTCATGTCCGGCGCCACTGAATGTCACTACCTTATTGACTGAATCGAGGCAGACGATCAGCAAGGTAACAAACCGGCCCTGATCGAGATCCTGCGCCAGGGCACGGTTGACATTGGTCAATAGATCGCCGACATCGCAGCAGGTTCCGGCGTATGAGCGCAGATAAGCCCTGGTTTCGGCCATAATCAGAGCGGCGCTGATTCCATGCCCGCTGACATCGCCGATAGCCAGTGCCAGACTGCCATCGGACAGTTTAACAAAGTCGAAATAATCTCCCCCCGTCTCATCGGCGGGAGAGGCAAATCCGGCAATATCATAGCCGCGAACCGATGCCGTGGCCCGATAATACGATTGTTGGACCTGGCGAGCCAAACGCATCGCCACCTCCTGCTCCTGCTTCTCCAGTAGTTCGGTGATATCCTTCAAAACCGACACAAAATTGGAAATCTCTCCATCTTTGCTTTTGACCGGTGTGATGGTTTGTTCGGCATGGAAATATTCTCCATTTTTCTTGCAGTTGATCACCGTTGACCGATGTACATCCCCACCGAGAATCGTTTTCCACAGCGTTTCATAGTGTTCCGTCCCATGTTTTCCGGACTTCATAATACGAGGCGTTTGGCCCACAACTTCGTCACTACCAAAACCGGTGATAGTCTCAAAGGCCGGATTGGCATACTCGATCCGTCCCTGCCGGTCCGTGATAAAGACGATATCAGTGGTTTTTTCCACCGCCTGGAAAAGACGGCGTGAATGCTCGTTGGCCTGTTTCTGCTTGGTAATATCAAAGCAAATCGACAGGTACTGCTTGGGCTGGTTGCTATCGTCGAGGAACGGTACTATTGTGGTATTGGTCCAAAACGGCGCCCCGTCTTTGGCCCGACAGGAGACTTCGCCACGCCATATATCGCCAGGGTTCTTTTGCCCTACTAGATTCTTATACAGTTCCCTGAGTTGATCGTCTGAGTCTGACACAGGGGGTGCCTGGCATAGAATTTCCTCGCGACTGAACTTCGTGATTTCACAGAATTTGTCATTGACCTTTTCAATTAATCCATTGCGGTCGGTTACGGCCACGATAGCCGATTGATCCAGTGCGAACTTCATATTTTTTAGGTCCGTCATAACTTCCCGCCGCCGGCTGACAAGTCCCGCCAACGTCAACCCGGTCAGAGCATAAAGGCTGATAAAAAGCTGAAGATCGAAAATCGAATGGTCAACAGACATCAGACAATATGGCCCCACGCCACGCGAGATCCCCCAAATGGCCATGCCCGACAAAAACGCTATGGCCACCGTGACATATTTAAATCTGAATGAAATAGCCGCCCAGATCAAATAAATCACAGTGACATAAAGGATGTCCCGGGCGACATGCTCAGACAGCAGTCCCCCGAAAATGCCGAAGCCAATGAGGATTAACAGACCATGATTGGCGAAGATAAGGGGTCGGCTGGTTTTCACCGAAGATTGACGCTTTTTTTCCAGGAAAGATAAAATCAGGGGCGCCACCACCATCAAACCAGCGACATCCCCGAGCCACCATGTTTGCCAGTTTGCCGCCAGTGCCGACGATGGCATATAACCTGCAAGAGACAATGTCATAATTCCGCAGGTTGCAGCTACAGCGGCTGAAACAGCGACCAGCATTGCGAACCGAAATGCTTCCGATGGCCTATCGAAGGGAGAATCCGGATCGATATATCTGCGAAAAATCCAGGCGGCCAGAAGGGCTTCCAGAGTATTGCCAGCGCCAATAGCGGCTGCTGTCCCAAATGAAATTCCGGTTGTCGCCGCGGCGATGGATGCTCCCAACCAGATTCCCCATGCGGTTCGATAGCCCAATAGCAAGATAGCCGCCAGGGCCAATCCGGAAGCCGGCCATACGGCGGTGGCATTGCCGGGGGGAATGGCGAAAGCCAGGCCAAATTTGGCAACTCCAATGTAGCAAGCGGCCAGCAAAATTCCTGTAATCAGATTGCGTTGGATTTGAGAAACTATGGATCGAGTTTCAGTTCCGACAGCATAGTTGCCCGAATAATTACCCATAGCTCCCCGAGTGGTAGCCAACCAGTATCCGATATGGTTTTCCCAAGCTCTCCCGGTCCATCTCTGAAACACTTTGTCGTGCATAACCAGTCACCTCAATTGCCATTCCAGGTTCACCGATTCCTTATAGTGCTGATTGTGCTCTTGATCGAGAGTGGAACCTCTCATAGACCCGGACTACGCCCTATGCAGTCAGACCCTCTGGGTCGAAAAGAAACGACACCACCCAATATTCAGTTTACAATTGGCAGTCTACTCGCTTTGGTGTTAGAAACACAAAGAGTATACGGATATTGGACTAAAATGGTCGATGATATTTTGATATTTTGGAAAAAATATTATCATATTAGATCAGGCAGCATTTTATGAAAAGATTTTACCTCCACCTATGGCATTATTCGACCAGCTTTCACTCCCATAAGACATTATGCACGGGTGGCCTGCGTCTTTAGACGCAGGGTTACAAGAATAATCATTGGCAATTAGATAAATCTCAAATTCCCACCTCTAAAGAGATGGGGCACCCCAACTTCTCTACAAGGGAATCAATTCCAGCGTGCCCCGGACCTTGGTCCGGTTATTTCTCAATCTATTATCCCGCTTATCAAAGCGGGGCCTTGCCATGCTTTTGCCCGCGGTCTTCGATTCGGAATGAGATATTGGTTGGCGTCACGCGCTGAATAACCAGCCGTCCTTTGGTCAGTATAACCTCGCTCTGAGATTTGGGGATAAACAAATTATACCCGATCGAATTATGACAACTGGTATAAGTCAGAGCCAGGGAATAGGTAGACTCGTTAGGCATCCCGGCATAGACGACAGTCAGCTTGGCCAGCCAGCCTCTTGCAATCACCATCGATTCATTGATCTTCAATTCATAAACCTGCCCGGTATCCATGACTACTCCTTTTCAAAATTCCGACTTACTCCAGCTACCAATTGCAACTCGTTACAACGTGAGATGATTTCTATCATGCTCGCGGCGGTAGCTTCCTGATTCGCTCCCGGTATTCGGGATCGACGTAGGTTTCGACATAGCCACAGTCGAGACAGGCATACGCCCGGCAATTGGAATTAAAAATCAGGCGATGTTTATCCGACTTGTATGCCACCGCTCCGGCGCTGTACAATTGCCCGGGGTCGATATTCCGACTCCCGCATTTGGAACATTTATTCATAGCCATATCATCTACCTCCGCAATAAATACCTCATATATATCGTCTTTATTCATGCCAATCGGCAATAAAAAACCCGCCGGTAATTCGGCGGGTTATAGGTTCTGAATTCAACCGGAAATTACTTTTTGGGCCGGAGCCAGCTTATCAATTCCTTGTCGGCATCGGTGACATCTCTTAGAATAGAAGTTCCATGCAGGCCGCCGGGATATTTTTTAAGTACTTTGGGTCCGGAATAATTATCGAACAACCACTGGCTCGACTCCGCCGAGTAGGTATCGTCTACCGATACCGCAAAATAAACCGGTTTGTTCGCCGGATTGTCACCGCCAGTCATCACCGTTTCCGGCTGCAAACCGTAATAATCCCGTCCCGGAGAAAGCAGCACCGCGCGCATAACCCAGTCTTTATCCAGCAGCATCCCGGCCGTATTAGCCCCGATCGAGGCTCCGATGACGACTACATCCGAATAATTGTAATCATGCGGATGCTTGTTGCGAAAATCGAGGAAGAAAGCTTCGACATCGGCTGCCATTTTCGCAAACTCGCTCTTGTCCATCCGTCCGGCCAGAAGCGTATCCGGTCCCGAAATTATCGACTCCCCGTGGCCGCGAAGGTCGAAGGCGATGGTCGTATAATTGACCTCATTCAGTTTTCCCACGATCGGATCGAAAGAAGTATGAGTATTAGCCATCATCGGCAATAACAAAGCCAGCCCATGACGATGATCCTGTCCACCGGATTCTTTGGCGGCGTCCGAGATCCAGGCATGGAGTTTCAGGCCGTCTGCGGTTGCAAAGGTCTGGTGATTTTCTCCGGCGGACGATGCCGCCGAAAGTTCGGCAACGCCGGCCGATTTCAGCAAGAAACCGGCGGCAAAAAGAATCAGGCCGATACTAAACAGTTTAATAAGATCTTTGGACATTGTCATTTATGTCGGTTAATTCCGTCCCGTCTATTGTTACACGGCCCTAAATATAGTTCTGTTCAAACTTATCGCAAAGAATTTTCAGTTTGCCCAGGTAGTCGTCTATTAGTTTGGTGCTGAACCCTCCGCTGGCGGCTTCCAATTCACGACACATGTTGTCGATCTCACCGATATCGGCTGCCGCCTTCTTTTCCACCGATGTCAGGTCTTCAGGCAAAATCACCTTCTGAAGCATCTCGTTTTTTATTTTGAGAGCCTCCAGTGAGGTCACAATCGCCTTGTAGTCTTTGTTCTTGAGATGGGTATCAATCATCAAATCGACGACGATTCGCAGGGAATTAAATTCGGGAAAATCGAGAGGGAGCAGATAGTAGGCCATTTCTTTAAACCTGGTATGAAGATCGGGGAAGAGGGCATAGAGAGCATCGTTATTCGCCGTACCCTTGATTGCCTTACCTCTGCCGACCAGCTCGACAAACCGGTTCCGAGCGGTATTGAAATGTTCCTCGCGCTCGATGGTTTTGAAAGTATGAGCCATCCCTTTTACTTTCGGAATCATGGCATCGAATTTGGCAATCGCCTCACCCAGGGCGACATAGTTTTTGGCCGGGTAGGCTTCATGCCAGGCCGGGACCATCACCTGGTGCAGTTCGTCGAGCAATTTGAAACCTTTATCGGCGGCCTGGTGCATGGGGCAACCACTATTATCCTGGTCGGGAGGTTCTGCTGTCATAGAGGCGGAAACAAGAAATAGCACGAGAACCGGTAGGATTTTTGCAATATTTTTCATAGAATTCTCCGGGGGAAATTTATATGACGTTGACTTCTTTCTCGATTGAGCCTTCAACGAAGCGATTCGGTGCCAGGCGGCTGATGTCAATTGATGTCTTTTGGCCGGCTATCATCTCGGTAGCAATTATGGCTGCTCCCGGAGCATGCATGAAACCATGTCCGGAAAAGCCGCCGATAATGAAGAAGCCTGCGACCTCGTCGGCAAAACCGATGATGGCATTGTGGTCGGGAGTAGTCTCGTAAAGACCGGCCCAGCTATTGGCGACCTCCGCCGTTTCGAGGCGGGGAATTCGATCCAAAGCTTTCATTAAAATGTTGTCGTTGTAATCGGGATCCTGCGACTCGTCGAAGCCCGGCTCGACGCTGTCGTCGGCCCAGCCCATCAGGAGGCCCTTCGATTCCCTGTGGCAATAGAGGCCGGAAGAGACATCGACTACCATCGGCATGGTGTCGGGAATGAAATTCAACTGACCGCTGGTAACGATCTGGCGACGATACGGTTCTACATGAACTTTGGCGCCGACCATTTCACCGATCAATTTGGCAAATGGCCCGGCCGCGTTGATGACCAGAGGAGAAGAAAATTCTCCGGTCGGTGTTTTCACACCGGTGACTTTGCCGCCCGTAACGAGAACGCCGGTGACCGGTGTCTCGGTCAGGATTTCCACTCCCAGACTTTTCGACGCTCGAAAATATCCCTGGAGGAATTCATGCGGATCGCCCAGACCGTCGCGAGGACAGAAAGTTGCTTTGATGATATCATCGGTACGAACCGGTGGCGCCAGTTCCGAAACATCCTCGGGGCTGAGCATACGGACATCCAAACCGAGCGATTTCTGAAGTTCGAACGCTTTGGTATAGGATTCGACCGTGGTCTCATCGGTTAACAAAAAGGTATAGCCAACCTGATCGTACAAAGCCGGTTCGCCTGTGATCTCTTCGAAATGCTCAAAAACTTCGATAGCTTTTATGGAAACTTCAATATTGACTTTGGAAGAAAATTGCGCCCGAATACCTCCGGCGCATTTAGCCGTCGCGCCCGATCCGACAAAAAGCTCTTTTTCGAGAATCAGGATATCACCGAATTTGGCTTTGGCCATATTAAAGGCCAGCGCCAACCCGGTAATACCGCCCCCAATGATGATTGCGTCGTAGTTTGTTTTCATTCCTATATATCCCAGTGGTTCGTGAATATTTTCACGACAATAATTTACCGTCAAACGGGCTAAAGTCAAGGAAAATCAGGTCATACGATCTCCGGAAAATAACATTTAATGAAACCGGGAGAGGTATAATTTGGTTGCTTTAAGTTCCTTTTGTTGTACATTGAAGCGCTTTTAAGAAATGTTACGATGCAAAAATTACTGTCGAGAAAAATAGGCAATTTATTTCGCCTGTCGGAAACCAACATCCTGATTTCCCTGGCGATTGTGGTCGGAATCGGAACCGGTTTCGGCGCGATTCTCTTTATTTCCCTTATCGAGTATGCCCGGCAGCTCTTTTTTGGTTATTCGGCCGATGTCCTCTCGGGTCTTCTGAGTGTCGGAGAGGGCGGCTATAAATGGTGGATAGTGATTATCCCTGCCGTCGGCGGCCTGCTGGCCGGACCGATAATTTATTATTTTGCCAAGGAAGCCAAGGGTCATGGTGTCCCGGAGGTTATGGATGCCGTAGCGCGAAAAGGCGGGATTATTCGGCCCCAGGTAGCGGCGGTCAAGGCGCTGGCATCGGCGATTTGTATCGGATCGGGAGGTTCGGCGGGACGTGAAGGTCCCATCATCCAGATCGGGTCGGCTATCGGGTCAACTATCGGCCAGATTTTCAAAATGTCGGGCAATCGGGTCAAAATCCTCGTCGGATGCGGCGCTGCCGCCGGAATATCGGCCGTCTTTAATGCCCCTCTTGCCGGGATAATTTTCTCCCTCGAAATCATTCTGGGCGATTTCGCCATCAAAACTTTTGCTCCCGTTTTGCTCTCATCGGTTCTGGCCTCGGTGATCACCCGGTTCTTTCTCGGCAATCACCCTGCCTTTGAGATTCCGTCATATGAACTGGTTTCGGCCTGGGAAATTCCCCTTTATGTGATCTTGGGCGTCATCTGCGGCTTTGTCGCGCTCATGTTTACCCGCGTCCTCGGCTGGTCGGAAAACTTTTTTGATAACCTGAAAATCCCGGAAATCAGCAAGCCGGCGATTGGCGGATTTTTATTGGGTATTATCGGGATATTCTATCCCCAGGTATTTGCCGATGGTTACTCCACTATCGACGTCGCCCTTTATGGTCGCATGGCTTTCGGATTGCTCTTCATACTCATTTTCCTGAAAGTTGCCGCAACATCGCTGACTCTCGGATCAGGCAATTCCGGCGGTATTTTCGCCCCCTCGCTGTTTATGGGCGCGATGGCAGGCGGCGCCTTCGGGACTCTGGCTCACTCACTTTTCCCGACCATTACCGCCACTCCCGGAGCCTATGCGCTGGTTGGTATGGCGGCCCTGGTCGGGGGAACGACTCACGCTCCGATCACAGCTATCCTGATCATTTTCGAAATGACCAATGACTACCGTATTATTCTGCCCCTGATGATTGCCGTGACCTTTTCTACTCTGGTTTCCCGGCATATGTTCGAATATTCTATTTACACCTTCAAGCTTGCCTCGCGGGGTGTGTTTCTGAAGGCCGGTAAGGATCTGACGGTACTGCGAGCGATCAAGACCTATGAGGTTATGGATCGTCAATACGAATCGATCCGCCCCCGGACAACGCTGAAGGAGCTGATCCGCAAGATTGAAACCTCGCGGGAATCGTATTTCATGATGGTTGATGACGGCGATCATCTGCGGGGGATAATTTCCTTCCAGGATTTACGCGGCCTGTTGACTAAAAGAGATGTTCAGGAGTTGATTATCGCCGAAGATATCGCGCATACCGATCTGGTGACGGTTACCCCCGATGAGGATCTCGAAGAGGTCCGTCGGAAATTTGCCGTCCGGGCGATGAAGCTGTTGCCGGTGATCGAGCCGCACAGCGACAACAAGATCATCGGCGTTCTCCGCTACGACGACATGATGACCATCTACAACAAACGCCTGCTCGATACCCTGCGGGAATAGTATTTCTATTCAGCAGATATTTCTATCGAATAAAAAAACTATGGCTTGATTCCCAAAATTACAAGAGGTACAGCAGGAACACCCCGACCTTGTCGGATCACGTTATAAAGTTCCCCCTCATAATATGGGACACCAGAACTCATTTGTGACGAAAGTTCCTTCATGGGAAGCAACTCAATTCCAACGTCTATTTTATCACCTATATAAAAAGCAAGATGTTTAACAAAAAGATCGTATGCGACAAAGGAGTATTTACCGAATTGCACTTCCAGTGCTACTCTATCCTTGACAAAATCGGTCTGATTATAGCTAAAATATGGAATTTCACCCGCATCAACAATTTCCTTCTTTTGCTCGTCTGAAGGCATAGACAGTGTCTTTCTAATTAGCTTTTCGCTTTTTGTTACCCAATAGCTTACTCTACTCTCCTCCCATTGCGATTTTTGCAGAAGACGCTTGAATTCCGAATTCATCGCAACCGGGCTAAAGAGACGTTTTCCTTTTTTGGTTTTCTCTTTTGATATTTTAGTCTTGCAGGCGCGTGCATCGACATTTTTTATAACTGTTTTTATTTCTCCCCATAATTTCTTCTTATGCACAAGCAAAAATTCCAATCCATTGAGGTGGGAATAAGTTTCGACAATTTTCATGATGCCCTTCTTTCAATAGCCGTTATTGTTAATAGGCATTATCAAGTTTTTGGCTCTATTTCCCAAGGAGGGTTAGTCAGGCTATTACCGGCTTCTTTGGGATCGTAAATCGGCTTATTCATTGGACGAGTTTTTAGTATGCCCAATGATTCCTGCTCAATCCGATCCTTTGATATTTCTACATATTTCTCCATAATTTCAGATCCCGCCCCTCTTCTATCATGTCTGATGGCAGCTATTATAGTGGTTCCTGTGCCCAAAAATGGATCAAAAACCCAATCCTCTTTGTTAGACATCGATAACACTAATCGCTCTATTAATTCGACGGGAAATTGGCAGGGGTGAACTGTTTTCTCCACATGATTGGCTTTAACATTGGGGATTTGCCATACATCACTAGGGTTTTTGCCGAGAGGATTACATGAATATTTACCTGCATTGGGGCCCTTAAAATATTTTTTGCCAGGGTACTTTTGTGGCACTCTAATCGGATCCAGATTAAAAACATAATCATCAGATTTTGTATACCAAATTACTGATTCATAGCGTCCAGAAAAACGCTGCGAACAATGTAATCCATGCTGAAAATTCCAGATGATTCGATTTCGCATGGTCAATCCCAATTTACGAAAAATAGGATAGAGAACGCTGTCCAAAGGAATAATTGATTTCTTTTCTATATAATTGCCAACTTGCCAACAAATACTACCGCATTTTGATAAAACACGCACACATTCTTTTATCACGGTTTCCTGCTGGAGTAAATAGTGATCCAATTTAAGCTTTTTTTCATATTCCTTTCCGATATTATATGGCGGTGAGGTAACAACTAGCTGTACTGTTTCATCAGGAATCTGTTTTAGCAGATCGAGACAATTTCCATGATGTAAGACCACATCCCGATCAGGATGGAAATTCTTATATATTCTCCTTCGCCTAAACATGTGATTAATTTAGGTAGTGTCTTTACCGACGTCAATCACTTTTTGGCGAAATTGCAAATTTAGTCAAAACTGCAGGCCGACATTTAAATACAGCCGCCAGCCAGAGTCGTCGGCCTTGCCGGCGCCGAAATCGAACGGGCCCAACGGGGTATCTATCGAAATAGCACCACCCCAACCCTTGCGGAAAGCCTTGATCTTGATATGCTCATAATCGTCGAAAACATTACCGTAATCGAAATTTCCAATAAGGTAGACCCGATATGGAAATTTGATCCGCAACTGAACATTGGCCACGAAGAATTTGTCACCATAAAGTTGATCTGTACGATATCCGGAGAAATTATGCATACCTCCGATATAATATTTTTCGATATCGGGCAGGTTGGCGGTCGAAATCCCGGCGGCAACCCGCGGATGAATATTCAGGTAATCGCCGATCGGAGCGTATCCCTCAAGCGATCCGAAGATTTTGGTATATTCCTCAAAGGTGCCCCCCAGCCATTTACCGGTAAATTCAATGGCGATATCCTGGCGATGCCCGTAATCGGGATAGGGATATTTGTTGAATGTTTCCACTGTCGATTTGGCCGTGAAGGTCGACAGGACATGATCGTCTTCTTCTCCCGTGATAGTCAGCCGGGTACTGATATCCTCCAGACGATATTTGAAATCGATTGCCCCCAATCGGGCAATCTGCTGGCCGATCAGGATCGACCATCCCACCCGATCCTCAACGCGGAAACCGTCGGGTGCGCCGTTCTCCTGAAACAAACGCCGCCGCAAACGGGAAAAGTAAAACCGGTTTTGAGCGGTAATCAGGGTTCGGGAAAGTCGGTTGGCTTTGAGTGACAGCTCGTATTTGTTGCGCCGTGAGCCGATATGGGTATGGCCCAGGGCCTGAATCCCGGCCCCGAGAATATTGTCGTCGAGTAATTCGACGAACATCTCCGATTGGTACTCATCATCCCAATGAGCGCCGAAACGAACCTGTGTAAATTTCTTCTCCTTAACGTCAATAGTAAGCTGAACGCCGTTGGCCGTCGGTCTGATATCCAGTCCGACATGCTCGAAAAAACCGGTTCCGAAAATATTAGCCAGCCCTTTATCCGATTTTCGCACATCGAACGGATCTCCCGGTCGGAGGGGGTAGTTGGCTTTGATAATCCAACTCCGAGTGCGGCGGTTGCCACGGATATCGACAATATCAAGATACCCCTCGTCGAATGAAACCTGCAGTCGCCCGTTTTCATGATCGTAATCGATCGAACGAATATGGGCCAGATCAAACCCGCTCCCGTGCAAAAGAGCGATAATCGAATCGGCCGCTTTTTTCACCTCGATCAACGACAGCGGATTTTCGCCTGCCGGGAAGTAGGTCACCAGAAGGGAATCGGGAATAACTTTGTTACCGGCAAATTCATAATCGATCTTATTTCCCGGAAGATTCGGCTCGCCGTCGATACGAATAACAGTCCCATCCTCAGCCGGCACAAGATACGCCGTCATCCGGTGGAATTTCATCTCCCGGTCGGCGTACAGTAACGCTTCACTAATTACACCCGGTTGTATCGATTGGCCGGGCCGCACCGGAAAATTATTCTTGAGATAGCTCAGTAATTGATCTTCGCGTATCGTCTCAACCCCACTAATCCGGATATTTCCTTCACCCGATCCAACTGACAAATCACGTTTGATCACCCCAACGGCCCGAACGCCGGCTTTATACCCCAGCGCGACCAGGGTATCGATCATATCAAAATCGAGCGATTCCAGACTATCGATCAACGGTGTCAAAATGTAATCGGCGCCGCGAAGCTGCTCCGCCAGGGCGTTCTGGGTCATGATTGTCGTTACCTGATTGGCGATATCGACCGGATTATCGATATTTTCTACCGGAAGAAGGGGCGAGGCGGTATTGACGGCAATTACATAATCGGCTCCCATCCGGCGGCAGATATTAACCGGAATAGGATCGACCATGCCGCCGTCCATGAGGTATTTACCATCCAGTTCCACCGGCGCGAATGCCAGCGGAAAAGCGATCGAGGCTCGCATGGCATCGGCCAGATTGCCGCTTTTCAGGACTGCTTTGCTGCCGTCACCGATATCGGTCGCCACCGCCCGAAATGGGATCGGCAGGTAATCGAAGTTACCGGCGCAACCATAGTCGGCGCGGATGGTCAGATCGGTCAGATATGCCGTCAGGCGCTGTCCAACCGTAAGAGCTCGCGGGATATACGGTTTATATCCGTCAAAACGGATCGAAAACAGGTATCGGTCCTGTTCTTCCCGTTGCGTTATTAGTAATGACTGCCGTTGGGGGGAGTCGGAAAAGAGTGAAGAAAAGTCGACTTGCCGGACATTCTCTTCGATTTCCCTTGCGCTATAACCTGATGCGTAAAGGCCGCCGATTATGCTCCCCATGGAACTGCCTGCGATATAGGAAATATCCAGGCCGGCATCGTCGATAGCTTTCAGCACCCCGATCTGGGCAAAACCGCGCGCGCCGCCACCCGAAAGCGCCAGGCCGATACGGTGAGGATAAAAAGTCCGGCGAACACGGAAATCCCTAGGCGGCCGGTTGCTCCGCTCCACCGATATGGTATCGATAGCAATCGGTACGGAAGCAGGCATGGCCCCATCGTCGGCCGAAGCCGCCGCAACAAGAAAGGTCAAAAGCAGAAAAATATAGACGGCAGTTTTCACTTGCTCACCAAAGCTAAAAACGGTTCTTTTTCATATATTGAAAAGTATCGCGAAAAAACAAGGATAAAGTGACGTGGCCCTGACTAAAACCGAACTGAAATATCTCGCCTCTCTCCATAGCAAGAAGGGACGAAAACAGGATGACCGTTTCCTGGCAGAGGGAGTCAGGCTGCTGGAGGAAGCATTGCGAGCCGATTACATGCCGCTCTCGGTGATGCACGCGCCATCGGAAATCAATCCCCGGGGCGAACAACTGGTTAAAGATTTCATTGCACGAAAAGTGCCGGTTCAGTCGATTTCGGCTCGGGAATGCGCCCGTCTCTCCGATACCAAAACCTCGCAGGGGATAGTTGCTTTGTTCGATTATAAAAAGTATTCTCTTGAGCAACAATTGGATAAGGGGTATCGTAGAATATTGATATGTGACCGGATCGGTGATCCGGGAAACATGGGAGCGTTGGTGCGAGCGGCGGTGGCGTTTCATTTCGACCTGGTAATAACCACACCGGGATCGGCCGAAACGATCAATCCCAAAACGGTTCGGGCCACCATGGGTGGATTTTTTAAAATACCGATCGTCGATGGCGCCCACGAATCCGAGATTGTCGATCAGTTGAAAAAGCATGACTACACCATATACGAAGCCGACGCGAGGGGAGAGGAAATCAATCTGTCGCCCGAATTGGCAGCTAAGGCCGCCCTGGTTATCGGCTCGGAGGCGACCGGAACCAGCCGGGCGATGGCAGCCGCATCCCATCATAAAATCAGAATACCGATGTCACAGAAAATCGAATCGCTCAATTCGGCCATGGCGGGAACGATATTGATGTTCTGGATCAATGCGTTGGAAAGGAAACAAGGATGACGAAATCGTTTTGGATTGCTCTGGCGCTTTTAGCTGTTTGGCTTAATACGGCCGCTGCGCAATCGCTGACCAAAAAGGCGGAGGGGGTTTTCATTAGCGATACCGAGCAGGGGAAAATCGCTATGAGGCCGAACCTGAGGCTCGTTATCAACGCGGCCAGCACCCTCGCAGGCGAGCTGACTCTCAAGGCCGGCGGGAATGACTGCAGTTATTCCTATCGCAAACTGCTCAAGACCCCGACTAAAGTCGAGGCCGGCGAGTATGCCGAGGTTATCAAGGTTGAAATCGAACAACAAAAAGATATGATTATCTTATCCCTGAGAACTCCGGCCAGCGCCCCCTGGAGCGGCACCAATAATTCCGGTCGATTGATCATAGAGATTACTATCCCCGACAATTGCCCGGTTCAGATTAACACCTCATATTTCAATATCACCGCCGTTGGTCCTTTTGCCGAGTTTACGGTGCCGGAATCGTTGAGCAAAGTCCAGGTGGAAAAGGTAGTGGGGGATGTCGAGGTCAAAGTATCCAATCGCCCGCTGATTATAAAGGATGTCACCGGCAGAGTCACGGCGACCAATAAATATGACAAGCTCCGTCTGGAAAATATCGACACCGGAGAAAGTCTGGCCACCATCCGCAATGAACATGGTGAAATATCTATTGACGGCTTCCGGGGTGAATTGGACGCCCGCACCAGCTACGATAATATCATCGGCCAGAATTTGTTTCTGCACGGCAGCAAGAATCGTTTGAAAAATATTTCGGCGCTTATCAGTCTCTCGTTCGATTCCCTGACTACCGGAAAAATCCGTGTAAACAACCAATATGAACATATCAATATCGAGATCGAAGAAAGTGTCGACGCCGAGTTCATCTGCAAGGTCGGAGAAGATGCGACCGTCTCAGCCGATCATATGGACATCGTTCCAGTACTGGTTGATGAAAGCCGTCTCGAATTTATCTCCGGTGAAGGAACCGCCGAGATACGGCTAACCGCCCGCGGCAGCGGTAATATCACCATCAAACGACCGATACGAAGCAATGTTGCAGGAGGCCAATAATGAAGATAGGACGCAGGGAATGCGTATTGGTGATAATTATTTCGCTTACAGCCATTTTCTTCATTGCCGGATCAAGCCGGGCCGTGGAACTGGAAATGCCCGACGATGTCTTTTTCTATCGGCCGGTGGCTTCGGTCTTTGGCCCGAGCTCGGTATGGATCAATCCGGCCGCCCTGGCCAACAGGCAAATGGGTTCGATGTTCATCTTCACTCAGCGCGACAATCGTGTCATTCGCGACTGGGGGGGGGCGATATCGATGAAAATGCTGGCGATCGCACACCGCCATGTCAAAGACGACAATCTGGCCAATCTTGATGAGTATATTTTTGCTCTTGGCGGAGGGAAGCGTCTGAACTTTGGCCTGTCATACCGGTATATAAAAAACGGTCCGGGAAATCTGAACCGTCGCCATCTCTGGACCATAGCGCTACTGACGCAATACAACAAGAACGCTTCCATCGGCGGGCGAGTGGAAAATCTGAATCGAGGCCGTATCGACGGCGAAAAAAGCGATGTCAGGTTTGTCTATGGCGCAGCATTCCGTGTCTATAAGGATCTGGTTACAGTTTCCTTCGATGTCGATATGACTCAAAAGGAAAATCTCGATGTAGCCGATTTCAGAACCGGGATCGAGGTCAGACCCAAACCGGGTCTGTATCTGTATGCCGATTTTGACAACCATTCCCGATTTAACCTCGGTTTCCGAGCCAATTTCGGTTCCGGTTTCGCCGGCCACTATCATAATTTTAACCGTGACGCCAAAAGTTATCGGGGCACCACTTTCTCCGGATCGGTCAAAGGAAAGCAGCCATCGCTTACCAAACCGCGTCGGAAATCACTAACCGTTCGCCTCGATGGCACCCTTCCGGAAAATCTAAAGACCCCCATGTTCGGCAAAAAGCCGCTGAAATATTTCGATTATGTCGACGGTATTTACCGCGCCGCGGATGATGATGAAATCGACAGGCTCTTTCTCAATATCGGGTTGCTGCGATGCGGTCTCGGCAAAGTAGGGGAGTTGACCGGCGCGGTCAACTATTTCAAATCGCGCCATAAAAAGGTATATGCCTTTATTGCATCACCTAACAATCTCGGGTATATCCTCGCCAGCGCCGCCGATACTATCGTGATTCCCCCGGTATCCCAATTAAATTTGACCGGCCTGCGAGCCAACTTGATGTCAATCAAGGGATTGATGGACAAAATCGGGATAGAGGCCGAGATCGAACGGGTGGATGAATATAAAACCGCCCCAGAACGGTTTATGTTCGATCGACCGACCGAACCGAATCGAAAGCAGATCAACCGGATACTTGATAAGCTTTATGCGGAGATGATTGAGCAGTTATCAGCCAATCGCGGTCTGAAGTCCGATTCGATAAAAGCCCTCATCGATCAGGCCCCCCTGACCTCGGTCGACGCCGTCGAATACGGTTTGGTTGATGATTTATCCTATCTCGACGAGGCCCGCAAGCAATACGCCGGTTCCGGCGTGGCGGGCTTGTCCGGTGATTTTTCTCTGAGGGCGTATATCAACCGTGATGTTTACGACGACAATTGGGGCGAGCCACCCCATCTTGCGCTTATAATCGCCGATGGTGACATTACCTTGGGAAGCTCCGGCGGCCGTATCGGCGAGTTCGAGATGCTCAACGCCATCAAAAGGGTGCGAAGTGACTGCCGGATCAAAGGAGTCGTCCTGCGTGTCAATTCTCCCGGCGGGTCGGTGCTGGCCTCCGATTTGATCTGGCATGAGATAGAAAAAACGGTGAAGAAAAAACCGGTCGTAATCTCCATGAGTAATGTCGCCGCCTCCGGCGGCTATTATATCAGTAGTATCGATAGCCCGATCTATGTCAACCGAAATACAATCACCGGTTCCATCGGTGTTTACGGTGGCAAAAGCAATATTTCCGAACTCCTTGATAAAATCGGCGTCTATACCGAAAGCTACAGCCGCGGCCGAAATGCCAATATGTTCTCGCTGTACGAACCGTTTACCGAAGAGCAACGGCAGCTTGTCAGGGATCAGATGCGACGTTTTTACGAGCATTTTATTGAAAAAGTGGGAAAGGTTCGGGGAATATCGGCCGATTCGGTCAACAATCTCGGGCGAGGGCAGGTCTGGACCGGAACCGAGGCCGTGGCCAACGGCCTGGCCGATCATCTTGGCGGAGTCCATGAGGCCCTGCAAGCGCTGTGTGATGAATCGGGTATCAATCGTGAGGAGGCTCTGGTTGTCTCTTACCCACAGGAGAAATATTTCTTTCGCAACCCCTTTGATATTCCGGAATTTTACAGGAAAATATCATCATGGCTGGCTGGAGCCGGTCAGGAACTGGCCGCCTCAAACTTTCTTGAATCAGAATACATTTTCTATCGTATGCCTTATAATATAGAGATAGAATAGGTGCGCCGGAGGGAAAAAAGGTAAAAAATTACCTGCCGTGACTTGATTGTGGAAAAAGTTTTTATAAATTAAGGGATTCTATGAAGTTCTCAATAGTAACAGATGGAGGTATACATGATACGCAGTAAAAAAACTCTCGGGATAATTGCGCTATTTGTTTTCCTGGGAGCCTTTGGTGGGAATATATCAGGATTTGATTTTTCCACCATCGAAGGAAAAATCAGCGATTTCACGCTGGATAATGGATTGAAATTTATAATTTTGGAAGACCACAGCGCTCCGGTGATATCCTTTGTGACGCTGGCTGATGTCGGCGGAGCCGATGACCCCAAGGGATTCGACGGTCTGGCCCATGTCTTTGAGCATATGGCCTTTAAGGGTACCAATGAAATCGGCACCAAAGACTACAAGGCCGAAAAAAAGGCACTCGAAAAGCTCGACCAAATCTACTATGAACATCGTGCCGAGGAAAAGAAAGGCAGATTGGCCGATTCGACCAAGCTGGCCGACTTACAGGCCAAATTTGAAGAAGCCCAGAAGGTATGCGAAGAGTTGGTCGAAATGAATGAATACTCGGTTACCGTCGATCGCGAAGGCGGCGTTGGACTCAATGCCGGTACCGGCTACGATCAAACCATGTATTATTCTTCCTTCCCTTCGAACAAAATCGAACTCTGGTTCGCACTCGAATCGCAGCGTTTTGCCAATCCGGTTCTGCGTCAATTCTACAAAGAAAAAGAGGTGATCAAGGAAGAACGCCGCATGGGTGTAGAATCCTCGCCGGTCGGGCGACTGGTTGAAGAATTCCTCGGCCTGGCTTTCAAGGTTCATCCTTATGGAATTTCCCTGATCGGGCCGATGTCGGATATTCATAATATGAACAAGAAAACGGCCATGGAGTTTTTCCATAAGTATTATGTGCCGTCGAACCTGATGATCGGAATCGTCGGCGATGTTACCCCCGATCAGGTAATAAAGCTGGCCGAAGAATACTTTGGCGACCTGCCGGCTTCCCCCGAACCGGATCGAGTTATCACTGAAGAAGCCAAGCAAAACGCCGAACGTCGCGTGGCGGTCTTCGACAAATCGCAGCCATTCCTCCTCGTCGGTTACCATCGACCCGATATCACCCATCCCGACGATGCTGTCTATGACGCCATCGCCGATTATCTCGGTCAGGGACGAACGTCCCTGCTGTATAAGAACCTGGTCAAAGAAAAGAAGATTGCAACCAATGCCAGCGCTTTTGCCACCTTCCCCGGTGGCAAATACAGTTCGGAGTTCGGTATTTTCGTGGTCCCGGCCAAAGGGGTGACCGCCGTGGAATGCGAAGCCGACGTATATGCTGAAATTCAAAAAATAGTCGACGAACCGATCCCTCAGGAAGAATTGGATAAAATCAAGGCTCGCGCCAAGGCCTCGTTTATCAATCAACTCTCCTCTCGTTCCGGAATGGCGTCGCAGTTGGTCTCCTCTCAGAATTTCTTCGGTGACTGGCGTGAGATGTTCAAGAGCCTGGATAACATCAACGCCGTTACGGTTGAAGATATCCAGCGGGTTGCCAAAGAATGTTTTTCCCGTGAAAACCGCACCGTGGCTTATATCGAAACTATTGAAGAATAGGGCAAAGGAGAATAATAATGAAAGCTATAAAAGCGATCACGGCGCTGTTGCTGTGCGGCCTGATGGTGCTGGCGGTCAATCCGGTCTATGGGAAGAAAAAAGTCAAGGACCTAAAATACCCACCGCTGAATGAGGTCAATGTCCCGGAGCCTGATCGGTATGTCCTCGACAACGGTATAACCGTCTATTTGCTCGAGGACCACACTCTGCCCAAGGTCAATCTCTATACGGCATTAAACAAATGCGGATCATATCACGAACCGGCCGATAAGGTCGGTCTGGCAGGAATGACCGGCGAAGTTATGCGCACCGGCGGTACCATCAACAAAACCGGAGATCAAATCGATGAGGAACTGGAGGCGATCGGCGCTTATGTTGAAACCGGCATTGGCAAGACATCAGGTTCAGCCAGCGCCAACTCTCTTTCGGAATACTCCGAGACCATTGTCGCTGTTCTGGCCGACGTTCTGCGTAATCCGGTTTTTGACGAGGATAAAATTGAATTGTCCCGGACCAGTAACAGGTCAGGAATTTCACGCCGCAATGACGACCCGATGGGGATATGTATCCGCGAATTCCGCAAATTGATTTTCGGTGCCGAATCGCCGTATGCCCGACATCAGGAGTATGCGACCATCGACGTCATCACCCGCGACGATATGATCAAATTCCACAAGGAATATGTCAAACCGGAAAATGTCCAAATCGCCGTCTGGGGTGATTTCAAACAGGATGAGATGCTTGCTTTGATCAAGGATTATTTTGGCGATTGGCCCCGAGGCGCTCAGGAAATCGCGGCCCCGCCGGAATTCAAATATGAGTTCAAACCCACGGTCAACTATGCGGAAAAAACCGACGTTAACCAGTCGAACATTTTGATCGGCCATATCGGCGGCAAGATGGGCGACCCCGATTATCCCGCCACGATCGTTATGAACGCCGTTCTGGGCGGCAGCTTCGGCAGTCGTTTGACCGATAACGTCCGTACCCGTCTGGGCCTGGCCTATACCGCCCAGGGAAATTATTCCTTCGGATGGGATTATCCCGGGTGGTTTTATGCCTATGCCGCGACCAAATCGGAAAGCACGGTCAAGGCTTCGAGGGAAATGTTAACCCAGATAAAATCAATGCAAACCGATCCTCCGACCGAAGAGGAAATGATACGAGCCAAAGATGGCTGGCTCAATTCCTTTGTCTTCAACTTTGATACCAAGTCGGAAATCCTGGGGCGTATGGCTACCTACGACTATTACGGCATGCCCCGCGATTATCTGCAGCAGTTGAAGGAAGGGGTCGAAAAAGTGACTCCTCAGGACGTGCTCGAAGTTGCTCAGCGCAAACTCAATCCCGAAAATTTGCAGATCCTGGTGGTTGGCAAAGGGGAAGATTTTGACGAAGCGCTGTCGGTCTTCGGTGAAGTCAACCAAATTGATATCAGCATTCCGTCACCCGAGGCAGATGAGTTTATGGCCTCCGATGACGAACTGTCCGAAGGCCATAAGATTCTGGTCAAAGCTGCCGAAGCCTGCGGCGGGATTGAGGCATTCAAAAAAGTCAACAATATCGCATCCGAAGCCAGCGTAACGATCAATACTCCTGATGGCGCCATGACGATGGGGCTCAGCAGCATCACGGTTATGCCGAATAAATCGGCACAGACCATCAAAACCCCGATGGGCGATCAAGTGATGATCTTCAATGGCACCGACGGATGGGTTTCTGCCGGTGGACAGACCGCGGCCATGCCGGCCAGTCAGCTCGATGAAGAAAAGAAGAGTTATGTCCGCAATACGATCTGGCTTTTCTCTCATTGCGATCAGATGGGATTCATGAAAATCGCTGCAAAGGGCGAAGAAGAGTTCAACGGAATGCCGGCTTTGCGACTCGACTTAATTTCCGATGACGGCGCCCAGTTCACCATGTATATCGACCCGGCCAGTTATCTCCCGGTGGGGACGCGCCATATGGGTGAAACCATGATGGGACCCGGCGAAATTGTGGAAGTGATCAGCGACTATAAGATAATCGACGGTATTAAAATGCCGACCAAGGTATCCCAGGATGCCGGTGGAATGAAAATCGATATCGAAATGACCACTATCGAAATCAATGGTCAGTATGATGCCGCCCTTTTCGATAAACCGGAAGGGATCTAAACCTCCGTTCCGATTTCGAAACTAATGATACAGGGCGCCGGTGTAAAGCCGGCGCTCTTTTTTTTGGTGCCTCGGCCGGTGGGAGTCGATGCCAATAATATTGGGGCGTGGGTGTTGAACAGTAACCTTCAGGAAATAAAAGATATCATAGCTACATACATGCCATGCCCGAAGGAGTCCGAGTATGGCATTATTTTTATAAATGCTTCTTGAAAAACCAGGCTGTTTTTTTTAAGACCTCTTCCAGTTTTGGATTACTGCTATTAAACGGATGCGCGGCATCGAAAGTATGGCCGGTCTCCGGAACCAGCATCAGATACTCCTCGGGTAATCCGGACCACCGATGAATTTGCTTACCTTCATCAACTGGGACACCCTCATCGTTCTCGCCGTGAACAACCAGCAATGGGCCATACTTGCTCCGCACCGCCTGCTCCACATTGAGCAGTTCATCCTGATGCATCTCAAAATCATCCAGAAGAGAAACATTGAGGTGCATCACCTGTCCGGTGCGAGCATTTAGAACTTCGAGATAGCCGTCCTCGCGCCATTGCCGTTTTTGATCGTCTGAATATCGGTCGAACGTCTTCACCGATGACCAGACCGTTGTCGCCGCAACATTCCGGCGACAGGCGGTGGTCAGCAAAGCAACTCCGCCGCCGCGGCTGTGGCCCAAAAGTCCTATCGGCGGATTTTTTACCGGCCCGAAAACGCCGCCGCTAACGGCATCAATCAATTCGCACAATTCTCGGACTTCGCGAGAGAAGGTATTTTGGGCGAACTTCTTCAGTTTGGTAAACTCAGTCAGGTTGTCGCCGATACCGTTATGAGAAAAATTAAAGGTGAGTACCAAAAATCCTTTGCCCGAAAGATACTCCCCGATATGCGGGACAAAGCCCCAATCCTTGAAACCCTTGAATCCATGGGCATAGATAATACAGCGGGTTTCTTCCCCCGGGGTCTCACCGTATGCGGTGACAGCCAGTTCTTCGCCGTCACTTGCCGTAAAAATATATTCTGTTGTCATGATAAGCTAATATCGGTCGGATTATGAAAAAAAGCAAGAAGGTAAATTATGGATTGTCGATAACCGCACAGGTGTCTTCAAACCACGACATTCGCGTCAGCCGAAAGAGGGGTTCTACCCCCCGCCGTCGGATTTGGACATCATTATCGGGGTCTGATAACCTTCTTCCGGAGTATCGATACCCGGTACGCGATTGAGAACCAGGACCGTAATTCGGCGGTTGCGTGGATCATAGGGGTTTTCTTTGATCCGCGGCTTGTTGGCCGCATATCCCCGTATATTGTAAATCTGTTTGGGGGAGAGGCCTCCCTCGACCATCGCCCGCCGGGCGGCATTGGCGCGATCGGCCGACAGTTCCCAGTTGGTATAATGTTCGGCGAATGAATTATCGGAGGCATCGGTATGTCCCTCGATCACCAGTTGATTGGGAATCCTTTTCAATTCCATGCCGATCGTTTTCAGGATCAGTTCCGCTTTGGTGCTCAGCATCGCCCGCCCCGATTTAAAAAAGGTGACATCGCTGCTGCCCTCGATAAGCTGAATCTGGAGTCCTTCCCGAGTCATTTCAATATCGATTGAATTGCGGAGGACATCGAGACCCGGTACACCGTCGATTGCTTCCATCAGGCTCTGTCCCAGAGCTTCCATCTCTTTTTTCAATTGTTCCGTTTGAGTCATCTCGTCACCGGGACCATCACCCAGAGCGCCCCCTCTGGCAATTCCGGCACCACCCTGAAGCACGCTCGCTTTATAATTTTCGCCATGTTTAACCGGGTCGATGAAATACGATTGTACCGCCTGCTTGACCGTATTCGACTGCGTCACCAGCCACATCACCAGGAAAAAAGCCATCATCGCCGTGACGAAATCGGCATACGCCACCTTCCACGCGCCGCCATGATGCCCGGCATGCTTATTGATCTTCTTGACAATAATTATCGGCTGGTCTTTATTGGGCTGATTTTCAGACATGATCTCTACGATTTACGGGTTTCTTTACAGGCATCCTCAACTTCGGTAAATGACGGCCGCACATCATTGGGGATCGACCGACGACCATACTCAACGGAAATTGACGGCGGAAAACCTTTGCAAAAGGCGATCAAGCACTGTTTGAGACACTGCATATACCCGGCATCGCCCTTGTTGTAAGCTCTAATACTACTGGCCAGAGGACCGACGAAACCGTAGCAGAGCAATACTCCCAGGAAGGTTCCGACCAGAGCCGCTCCGACATGGTGCCCGATTACCTCTGGCGGGCCGCCGATCGATCCCATGGTAATTACAACACCGAGGACGGCCGCGACAATACCGAGACCCGGCAGAGCATCGGCCATATTGGCAACCAGTGATGGGGGCGTGTCCTGCTCCTCGTGATGAGTTTCCAAATCGACATCGAGCAGAGCTTCCAGCTCATGGGGCTGAATGGAACCGGTGATTATCAGACGCATAGTGTCCGACATGAAATCGACAGCATGGTGATTCTGCAAAAACGATGGATATCGTCCGATAACTTCCGAATCAAACGGCTTTTCAATATGGGATTCAAGGCCGACCAGCCCTTCACGACGGGCAATATTAAAAATTTCATAAAGCATTACCATCTGGCTGGTAAATTCCGGCTTGCCGTATCCCGAACCGAATGATGCCATGGTTTGCTTTATAATTCCCTTGAGTGCCGACGGAGAAGCGGTAATTAATAATGCACCTATGGCGGCGCCCCCGATAATAATGAATTCGGCAGGCTGGAAGAGGACCATTAGATGTCCTCCCGCCATGATATAACCGCCGATAACGGCTCCGGTAACTACTATAAAGCCGACAATAGTAAGCATAAAAGTCTAATTCTCCCTCTTTCGACTTGCAGGTTCTATCAGCACCTCTTAAGTGTAAATCGGCAAATAAGTTGTCGTATTTAGCGTGATTTCATACAAATCTTCAGGAAATTGATACAACTCTTTGACTGGGATGGCGATGGGAGGGAATATCTCGACCGTAAGCGGATGTCAATTAGCTTGATAGGGATATGAAAGAAACTGACGTTTTTACGCCGACCCGGAAAAATCCGGGCCGGCGACTCATTCTCCGGATTCCCGACGCTTAAATCGGACTCGGTTCAACGTAGTAAATAGTTACCCCGGGCATGCGACAACAGCCATAGAACTGGCCGTTGAGCGGGCAATAGTAACCGGGATAATTCTGACATCCGTCAACCGTATAAGAATAATACGGCCGGGCCGGATTGGGGCATAACGGGCCGGTATTATAGGAACAATACAGGTCATAGTGGCAGGTCTCCGGGCACCACGGCGCCGCCATAACACTATCTGAAGTTCCGATAGTGAGACCGAGGGTAAGACCGAAGATGCTCAAAAACAGACCGGAAAGAATCACAACCTTTTTCATAAAACCACCTCCTCCTTGAAACGGTTAAAAATCACTTTTCCTCCTCTTCACCACAAAGAAGGAAAAGGCGTAATTTATGTTACTGTCCTGTGAAAAACCGCCAGCCCGGAATTCTCCGGGCTGACGTCACCTGCATTACTTTCCTTATAGTGGAACGGGGTCTTTAATCAAAAGGACATGATCGTCATCATAGCAGCAACCCAGGAAGATGTCGCATGACCAATTGAAAGGCCCCCCGGGAGCGCAGGCGCCAAACTCGATATAGGCGTAGGGATAAAACTGCGGGCACCGGTTGTCCGTCACCATCGAACAATAAATATCATTGTCATAATAACACTGGGCGCACGGATATTGGTCGGCCTGGGCCTGAGAGACCATAATCCCAATGGTCAGCCCTATGGCCAACAGCAGGATCGATCCACAAATGGTGGCAATCTTCATAATTTCACACCTCCGTCAAAAAGACTGAAAGTTTTCGTGATTGTCCATGATGCAGTTTGAATAATAAGCGCCGGAACATCAAAGGCAATTTAACCGGACCGGCGGCTCATTACACGGATACCAGGTGCTTAATTCAGAATCGCTTCGACATAGTAAAACGTCTTTCCGGGCAAGCGACAACAGCCACAGAAGTGGCCGTTGAGCGGGCAATAGTAACCGGGATAATTCTGACATCCGTCAACCGTGTAGGAATAATACGGCCGGTCCGGATCGGGACATAACGGACCGGTATCATAGGAGCAGTACAAATCGTAATGGCATTGCTCCGGGCACCACGGTGCCGCCATGACACTATCTGAAGTTCCGATAGTGAGCCCCAGGGTAAGACCGAAGATGCTCAAAAACAGACCTGAAAATATCACAACCCTTTTCATAAAATCACCTCCTCCTTGGAAAAAGTTAAAACCACTTTCCCTCCTTTTCACCGCAGGAGGGAAAGGTGCTAATATTGTTACTATGTCCTAAAATAATGCCCGCCATTAGTCGGTTGTTAATCAGACTTCACGATTTACAACCACATTTGCCCGAAACCCCCTTCTTATTGCCAGGAAACGCCGACCCGGAAAATTCCGGGCCGGCGACATTAAAAAGCACTGCCCTTATTGCGGCAGGGGATCATAAATCCGAATAAAATGATCGTCGTCAAGGCAGCACCCGCGAAAGATAAGACACGACCCGTTGAAATTACCACCGGGCGTGCATGAGCCGAACTCGAAATAACCGTAGGGATAAAATCCCGTACATCTGTTATCAGGTACCATCGAGCAATAGATGTCATCATCATAAAAACACTGAGCGCAGATTTTCTCAGCCTCCACCTGCGAGATCGTGACACCCATGCTAAGACCCAGCACAAACAGAAACAGGGTGGATAAGATTGTTACTTTTTTCATGCCGTTAATCCTCCATGAAAAAGGTTAAGGGTGAATGGCCCTCTTCAAATTGACCGGACTACAATGGTATCGGGCACCAAACACCATTCCAGCAATAGAGGAATTCCATACTACTGTCGCAATTAAGCGGCCCTCCGCCACACAATGGCCGCCAGTAGACATAGTACGGCAGATTGGGATTGGTACACTGTGGACCGGTCATAAAACTGCAATAGTATTCGCCCAGGCACTCACCCTCACATTTGTCAATAGCCATCGCGGGGCTGTTGAAGGCGATAGTGAATCCCAGCGTCAGGCCAAAAACAGTTAGGAAAACGGTTGAAAATAAAACTGATTTTCTCATAACAACTCCTTCCCGAAAATGGTTAATGATTGCCCCTTCCCATTTGGATATCAAGGGAAGGTGCAATCTGGTGATCGCTTACGGGCCGCAGGAACTGCAACAGCCGATCGGCGGCGGGTTGATATCCTCCAGGCAGAACAATTGAGGAAATCCCACGCAATACGGATTCATCTCATACATATAGTATGGATACGCCGGATTGGTGCAGTACGGCCCGGTGTCGGTGGAGCATACCAGTTCGTAAGCGCAGTACGACTTACAATTACCGCTGCCCGCCTGAACGCTGCCGCCCATGGTCATGGACAAACTGAATGCCGCCACAAAGGCAAGCAGAAACAAAGACGAATAGATCGAAAGTCTTTTCATGTTAATCTCTCCTCATATGAATTTTTCCGGCCCACCGTGAAAACGGACCGGAATGGTGTCAGTTATCGCCAGCAATACAAATTATTGGTTTACCCTCCTGGGTAAACCGATAGACTGCAGTTTTACCTCTCCAGTACACAATAAATCCACATGCCCGGCAATCCGCAGCACCCGTTAAATCCATCCGCTGGGCAGGCGCGGGTCGGATAACCGGGGCATACGCCATTGTAACGATAACTGTAGTGGTGTGCGAAGGGGCCGGAACAATTTTCTCCGGTTTCATACGAGCAATAGTAATCATAACAACAGGCCGTGGGACAAGGCTCCTCGGCCATAGCATCTTCTGTCAATGTCATCGAAATGCCGAATGTCAGCCCGAATACAAAAATAAACGCGGCCGACAGAAGACTGAATTTTCTCATACAAGACTCCTTTCCAATAAAAATCCATTTATTTTGATACTTCTTTACGACACCCAGTTTACAGGAACCGGCTTCTTCCGAATCGCCCCCGGGTACCCTGCCAATACTCAGGATAATCCACCAATCATCAAAACGCTAAAATACGAGGCACCTGATGCGGCACGGGTCAACGCCGTTCCAGCAATCGCATTGTTGCTTATGGACCCACGGGCAGTTGAGCGGCCCGCCGGTACAAGTCGATTCTACATAAACGTAATAAGGCTGGCTCGGATTAGTGCATGCCGGGCCGGTATCAAGCGAACAGGTAGTCTTGGACAAACATGGCCCGGAGCATTGGCCGATAGCCTGGGCAGTATCACTGAGGCCCACCACGATGCCGGCTGTCATTCCCATGGTAAACAGGAACAACATTGAAAATATGGCTGTTTTCTTCAAGAGATCACCTCCTTTCACAATAATATCCATTTATTGTTAATGTCTAACCCCGATGCCGGAGTAAGGCTTGAATTGTCGATTTTAATTATAAACAAATAAAGCCATCCCCGTTCATGACTTCATGTTACCCCCGGCCGTGATACGAATTCAGCGTATCCGGCCATGACCATTTACGACCTCGGTCGAGGTTGAAATAATTTCCGTTTTTGCCTTACTTAATCAGATGCCCTGACGATACCACCAAAGACTGGCTATAAATACTTGTCAAAAAATTCGACATCCAACTGGTGGACATACCCGTTGGCGACAAAACTTACTTTATTGTCGGAGCCCAGACCGACAATGGAAGGAAAGGTCGACAGACCGCAAAGCTTTTTCAAAGCAACATGGTCGCAGAAGTAAACCGGATACCTTTCGGCAAAATCCTCAAGAGGACCAAGCTCCCGATTCTCCGGAGGCGTGGAAGCCAGCAGTATTATCTGAAAGTCGTTTAGATCATTCAGGATACCCTTGTCGCCCCACTCGCCCAGGAGTGTTTTACAGGGGTCGCACCCGGGCATAACCACCCCAACCACGGTCGTTCCCCCGGCGACGACATCGCCGAGTTGAAATTCGTTACCGTCCTGATCATACACCGGCAACGGAGGAATGGCATCCCCCGGCTTCATCAGGCTCCGGTTGGGCAGGGTTTCCGGATTCAATTCACCCGGTCCCCCGTCGCCCTTGATGGCGAATCCGGCCTGGATTCCGAGTGCCACCGCGATAAACATGATTACGCCGCCCAAACCGATGTAAATAATTCCGTTTCGCAAAGAATGAGACGTGCCAGACATGATCTACTCCTTCTCCTTGGATGTCAGGAAGTCGAGCGCCCCGCGTTTCGATGCCATCGAAAATGCCGACTTTCCTCTTAAGGGAAGAATACAATAAATGATTCGGTAAGTCAACACCAAAGACAAAACAACCGTTATGAAGTTGGAAATATTATCCGGCGCGGAATTTCCTTCCCGACCCACCGCAACGAATATGAGAGGGGAGGGGGATATAATTCAATTGACATAGCCGCTAAGACAGATTACTTTATAAGCTTATAAGTTTGAAAAAAGGTAGGTTGGAAAGATGAAGTATACCCCGGTCAAGGCTCCACGCGGAACCAAGTTGAGTTGCAAAAGCTGGCACCAGGAAGCGGCCCTCAGAATGCTCAACAATAATCTCGACCCCGAAGTCGCTGAAGATCCAAAAAACCTGATTGTATATGGTGGATCGGGAAAAGCGGCCCGCAATTGGCAGTGTTATTACGCTATTATGGAATCGTTGAAAAAGCTTGGCAACGATGAGACGCTGCTGGTGCAATCGGGTAAACCGGTCGGGATTTTCAAGACTCATGAGTATTCGCCGCGGGTTTTGATCGCCAACAGCCACCTGGTCCCCCACTGGGCCACCTGGGATAAATTCCGCCAGTTCGAGAAGTTGGGCCTGATCATGTTCGGCCAGATGACTGCCGGAAGCTGGATTTATATTGGAACCCAGGGTATTATTCAGGGAACCTACGAAACTTTTGTAGCCCTGGCCGACAAACATTTCGGCGGCGATTTTTCAGGCCGCTGGATTCTGACCGGAGGGATGGGGGGCATGAGCGGCGCCCAGCCGCTGGCTGGCACTATGGCCGGAGCTATAATTTTGATTGTGGAGGTCGATGAAGCGCGAATTAATCGCCGGGTAAAAGAAGGCTTCTGCGACGTCAAAGTAAAAACACTAGATAAAGCGCTCAAGCTTATCAAAGAAAATACCGCTGCCAAAAAACCGATCTCGATCGGACTGGTCGGGAATTGCGCCGAAATTTTCCCCGAAATTTTCCGGCGCGGCATGATTCCCGATGTCGTGACCGATCAAACCTCGGCCCACGATGAACTCAACGGTTATATCCCCGAGGGTTTGACTGTCAGCGAGGCAATCAAGCTGCGTAAGAAAAACCCGACCGACTATATCAAAAGGTCGTACGATTCGATGGTCCGCCACTGCGAGGCGATGCTCCGCTTCAAGAAGGCTGGCTCGGTGGTCTTCGATTATGGCAATAACCTGCGCGGCCAGGCCAAAAAAGGCGGCCTCAAAAACGCCTTTGATTTTCCCGGTTTCGTCCCGGAATACATTCGACCCCTGTTCTGCAGCGGCAAAGGGCCGTTCCGTTGGGCCGCTCTGTCTGGCGATCCCAAGGATATAGCCGTGACCGATAAGATTATTCAAAAAGAGTTCAAACACAATGAGTCACTTATGCGCTGGATCAAGATGGCGCAGGAAAAGATTCCATTCCAGGGTCTGCCGGCGCGTATCTGCTGGCTGGGATACGGTGAACGAGCGAGGTTCGGAGAAGTCCTGAATAACTATGTCAAGAGCGGCAAAATCTCAGCCCCGGTAGTTATTGGTCGTGATCACCTCGATTGCGGCTCGGTTGCCAGTCCCTATCGCGAAACCGAAGGGATGCTCGACGGCTCCGACGCGATCGCCGACTGGCCCTTGCTCAACGGTCTGCTCAATGCCGTCTCCGGCGCCAGTTGGGTGTCGATCCATCACGGCGGCGGAGTCGGGATCGGAAATGCCATCCATTCCGGACAGGTCATTGTCGCCGACGGCTCGAAGGAAATGAAAATCCGCCTCAACCGCGTTCTGACTAACGATCCCGGCACCGGTATCATGCGTCATGCCGATGCCGGCTATAAAGAAGCCAAAAAGTTTGCCGCCGATCACAAGATCAAGATTCCGATGATGAAATAAGCTATGGCGATGCGCAAAAAGAAAAAAACGACTCTCATCATAAAAAACATCGGTCAACTGGTGACAATGCAGGGCCCGGTACCCCGGCGCGGTCGGGATATGAGCGAAATCGGCCTGATCACTGACGGTACGGTAGCCGTTTCGGGTGAAGAAGTTATTTCTATCGGAAAAGCCGATGATGTCTCCCGCGAGATCGATCCCGCCGAAAATTGTGTAGTTCTCTCTGCCGAAGGCCGGGTGGTTACCCCGGGCCTGATTGATCCCCATACTCATCCCATTTTCGCTCAAACCCGCGAGGTTGAGTTTGAAATGCGCCTGGCCGGAAAAAGCTACATGGAAATAGCCCAGGCTGGGGGAGGCATACGTTCCTCGGTTCGCGATCTGCGCCAGTCCGGAGACGATGACCTTTATGCTCGGGCCAAAAAGACAATAGAATTGCTAATGTCTTACGGGGTTACATCAATCGAGGCGAAATCCGGATATGGCCTGTCGACCGAATCCGAAATAAAGTCGCTTGAAATTATCAAAAAACTCAGCAGCCATGAACCGATGGACCTCTACCCGACCTTTCTGGGAGCCCACGAGGTCCCGGATGAATACCGCGATAAACACAGCGATTACGTTTCTCTGGTCATAAATGAGATGATTCCGGCCGTGGCCGAAAAAAAACTGGCTCTTTTCTGTGATGTCTTCTGTGAAGAAGGAGTTTTCACCGTTGATGAGTCGCGGGCGATACTGGAAGCAGCCAAAAAGGCGGGGATGAAACCGAAATTGCATGCCGACGAGCTGAAATCGACCGGTGGGGCGGAATTGGCGGTCGAAATAGGGGCCTTGTCGGCCGACCACTTGGTTTGTATCTCGGACAAAGGGATCGATATGCTGTCCGCCTCCAATACGGTTGCCGTACTTCTGCCGGGAACCTCTTTCGCCCTCGGCCTGGAAGAGGCCGCACCAGCCCGGAAAATGATCGAAAAAGGCGCCATTATCGCGCTGTCGACCGACTGCAACCCTGGCTCCTCAATGACCGAATCGCTGCCTATGATAATTTCTCTGGCCGCCTTGAAACTGAAAATGACAGCGGCCGAAGCGCTCTCTGCCGTTACCGTCAATGCTGCCTGCGCCATAGATCAGGGTGACAGGCTGGGACGTCTCGATGTCGGTCTGCCAGCCGATATTGTTATCTGGGATATGAACGATTATCGGGAACTACCGTACCATTATGGTGTTAATTTGGCTGAGACAGTAATAAAGAGAGGTAAAGTGGTGATCAGCGGATGAAGGCGTTATATTCTACAGGTCTTTTAATTGTACTATTGGCGGCCATTTCCGGGTGCGGGGCCTATTCCTTCTCAATGTCGGGAAAAGCGGCCTTCGAATCGCTCAACGTCGAACAATTCGAAAATAACACCATCGAATACCAGCTCTCCGATCGCCTGACTGACGCCGTTATAGACGCCTTTATCAATGACAATAAGGTTCAGATTAAAGAACCTTCGAAGGCCGAGGCGATTATGAGCGGGACGGTCGTCAGTTACCGTCGAGTTCCGCATACCTATGACCAGAACGATATCGTGACCGAATATGCCGTCAAGGTGACGCTCAAGATCAATGTTGTCAAAGCCGACTCTGAAGATGTTATCTGGGAAGAGGAGTTTTTCGCCGAGGGAATCTACGACGCCAATACCGAGGCGGAAGAAGATGGTCAGAATCGGGCGGTCGAACAGCTTACGGTTGATATTCTCAACCATACCACCCAAAGCTGGTAGAACCGAACCGATATTGTAACGTATAATTAGTTGACAGTACAGACGGATTTTGTCGATACTATAAATAGCGACAGCCTTAATTAACGCCCACATCGGGCAAATCGGGATAATAGAGATTATGACCAAAAAAACTTGTTTCGGCGGGATGACAACACTGGTTACTATCGTGATCGTACTTATTGCGGTGTTTACGATTCCGGCCACAGCCAAAGATATAAATAAGAGAGCCGGCACCACCGGGTTTTCGTTTCTGAAGCTCGGCGTGGGCGCCAAAGCTGTCGCCATGGGCGGCGCTTTTACTGCCGTCGCCGACGATCCGACGGCGATTTATTACAACCCGGCCGGAACCGTCCGTTTGGAACGGCGTCAATTGCTGGCCGAATACCACAATTATGTCCTTGATATCCAGTCAGGATTTATCGCTTATACCACTCCGCTGATGAAAAAGTATGGTTTCGGCGCTTTTATCGATTACCTCAATTTCGGCGACTTTGTCAGAACCAACAGCAGTGGACAAGAAATAGGTGAATTTTCAGGCGGCGATTTCCTGATCGGGGTCAATTTTTCGACCATGATTATACCCGAACTGGCTGCCGGTATCAATATTAAGTATATGCATGAAGGGATTTCCGGGGTTGTGGTGCAAGGAGAAGAAACCAATCCGGGTTCCGATGCTCTGGCTGCGGATATCGGATTTCACTACCGATTACACGATTCGTTGACATCCTTCGGGCTTATGGCATATAACCTGGGGGGTATTATATCAGGCTATTCATCGGATAATAAAGACAAACTGCCGATGGGGATCCGAGCCGGCGTGTCTCATTCACTTCGGGAATTGCCCCTGATCATAGCCATCGATGGAGTTATACCCAACGACAACGATCCGTATTTCAATATCGGAGCCGAATTCTTTAAATTCGAGCCACTCTATCTGAGGCTTGGTTACTCGCTTTTCGGTGAAAACTATAAAACCGGATCGGATTCCGATGGCCTGGGAGGGATGTCTGCCGGATTCGGACTAAACGTGAAACAATACAATATATCTTACGCCTTTATGCCATATCTCGATCTTGGATCCAGTCACCGGGTTACCATTGCGGGGGAATTTTAAATGAAAAAATTATCGATTGTGCTGCTGCCGCTGATACTGCTAATTATCGCCGGATGCAGCACTAAGGTCAATACCGAAAGTGACCCCAGAAAAGCCGTGATAAAAATGTTTGGCGCTATCGAAGATAACGACCGCGAAACTCTGGCTCATTATCTCGATTTCAAAACGCTGCTTAGCGTCACAGGCCGGGACTATGCGCTCCAGATGGATTCGGTGCGCCAGTTTCATGATCCCGAAGAGATCCTCGATGATCTTCTCGTGGGCGGCCTGACCCACAGCCGCTGGCAGGCGATGCAACTCGTCGTCGGTTCCGCATCGCAACAAAATGACTCCGCCCTGGTCGAGGTTTCATTCATTAACAAGCAAACCGATACGCAATACTATAATAAGTTTGGTCTGCAAAAGATCAATGACGTCTGGAAAATTTACAGCTTCAGCGTGAAAGACGAATAATATTGTCTTGAGTCGCCTGCTCCGTGTCTTGAATCGGCAGGGGCTGGTCTTAGCCGGCAGAAGCCGGTTTTAGGCTGACGCTGGTGGCAGAAGCCGCCCGGTGGCTGCCACGTAGATGATCCGAATTTCTTTTATTAAATCAAGAGTTCTATATATCAATCATCCCTTCCGGCAGAATATAAAAAAAAGGAAGTTTGCCGGCCTATGATTCAGCTAGAGACAGAGGGGGGGGGTCCCCAGTAAGAATCACATGGGATGGCGACAAACTTCCATTTATAATTAAGCAAAAAAGTCGAAAATGTCAAGCCTTTTAGATGTAATGAGTCATATTTTTTTTGTCAACAGTATATCTGACATAGATTTCCGGCATAACGCCGAATATCCTCTCAAATGACAAAACTGTCTATCTCCGGCAGATTTTGTGGCATTTTCGAGGATAAAGAAAAACCCGCCAATGGCGGGTTTTTCAGACTTTCGAGCGGTATTTTTCTTACTGGAAGATCATATAAAACGGCGCTGTGCCTTTATGATCGATACCGGAATTATTCGTTAAGCCGATTGATATCTCCAAAGAGTCGTTTATCGTCGAGAAGTCGATATCATCGACGTCGGCTGTCGTCAGCAACCTCCGGAAAACAACGGTCCATTTATCCAGTCCGGCATCATAATCCGAAACCGCCCTGACATCCCAGATCGAACCCTTGTCTTCCTGGATCGCAAGCAGGTTCTGAACGAAGTAATAGCCGGGTACATCTTTACCATAGGGCGGAATCATAGTATCACCCGGTACGACAACCCATTCCAGATTCTTATCGAAGCCAACATAGTCACCCTGCAGCAATCCCGGGCCTTCATAGGCAGGGCCGTCGATGTGCATTTGAAATGGGTGTACGGCCGGGAGGGTATTTTCATTGCCAAAGAAGTAATTATCATAGATGAGTGTGTCGCCATGTTGAAATTCGTCGGTCCGTTCGGCATACGGATCTTGGGTAATCATCGTGTCGGTCAAATGCATGTCCAGGGCATAAGATACTATACCGGTGCGCTGAGCTCTCCATTGCCAGATATCAACATCATCACCGGCTGAACCGTAAAAATTCTTCTGAAGGCTGTTGGCCGGTCCATGGCAATAACTGGCGCAATCGGCGCCACTGGTTGCACCGTTGTCGAATAAGATAAAAATCCTGTCCTCGTTATATAACACCGTAGTATCTGTGTCCCAGCCCGGAAGGCTCGAAGGACCGGCATAAGTGGCATGCAGCTGCCCGAAACGATTACTTTCCGAGACATCGCTCCATTGAGCCCAGATATACAACACTGAATCTCCGGCAATCAACGCTTTCATCTGCACCTCAGTGGCGCTGACATTCGGGGAACCGGCATTATAATCGGTTTTGGTACCGATCGGAACGGCTACAGCGTCAATTGAGTCCCAAACCGGAGAATCGATAGCATCGTCAAACGTCGGATCCATATGAGCAGCCACAACCACCCGCGGCAGCGGAACGATCACCGGACCGTTTCCCTCATCATCATCCGACCCGCAGCCGATCTGCATGGTAGCGATACAAGCCAGCAAGATAGCCAACGATAGTAATTTACGAATCATTATAGCCTCCCGGTTAAATGGAGATAAGATACTAATCTTAATTAAGGGTGCCTGCGCCTATTTGTCAAGAAAGCAATTATAATCTTTTTACAATGATCAATGTCAGGTCATCCATCGAATACTTCTCGTCGGCGAAAGTCCCGACCGCCTTGATGGTTTTATTTCCGATTTCGGTCGAACTCAAGGAATTATATTTCTTGAGAATATCCAATATCCGTGTTTCTTCAAACTGCTCACCCTGGCTGTTTTCCGCCTCGGTCACACCGTCAGTATAAAGACAAAGAATATCCCCCGGATTGATATATACCGGACGCTCTTCATATTTGGAATTGGGCCGGATACCGAGGATTAAGCCGCCCTCGGTCAGCTCTTCCACGGTGCCGTCCGCTCGAAGAATGATCCCCGGATTATGTCCGCAGTTAGAAAAGGTAAATATCGAATTCTTGGTATCGAGGACACCGTAAATGGCGGTTACGAAATTCTCCGGTTCCAGCGACTCACACAACAGGTTATTGACTTTCTGGCAGATACTGCGGATGGCATAATTATTCCGAATCTCGGCAATCAGAGAAGCCCGCACCGAAGCCATAATCAAGGCCGCCGGAATCCCCTTACCGGAGACATCGGCGATAGCAATCCCCAACTGATTATCGACGATCCGGATGAAATCATAGTAATCGCCGCCGACCTCGCCGGAGGGAATATTGGCGCCCCAAATGTCATAACCCTTTATCTCCGGCACCTTTTTAGGCAGGAAGGTGCCCTGAATGGCCCGAGCAATCGAGAGCTGTTCCTCGATCTTTTTTTGCTCCAGTATATACTTATGCATCCGCGCCCGCTCAATCGAGATCGCTGCCTGTGAAGCAAAAGTCGACAGTATCTCCAGATCCTCATCGGAAAAGGCATCGACTTCATCATTTTCCAGATTGAGAACGCCTACCATCTTGCCGTCGGACATTACCGGCACCACGATCTCCGACCTGGTCGCCGAACGAGCATCGATATAGCGGCTGTCATTCCTGACATCCGGAATAATTTCCGCCTCACCGGTACGGGCCACAGACCCGACAATTCCATCTCCGATTTTCAAGTGAAGATTGGATTCCTTCGCTGCTTTATATCCCAGCGATGTAATCGATTCGACATCGCCGGTTTTATCTTCGATCAGGTAAATACCGCCGGCCTCAAAATCGACTACTCTCCCCAAAGCCACCAGAATATTATGCAATACTTCATCGAGGTTGAGCGACGACATCAAATGTTTACTTACTTCGAACAGGGTTTTGCGTTGAAGCGCCTGCCTTCTGGAGGTGCGATACAATAGGGCATTGTTTATTGCCAGAGCGATCTGATCGGAAAGCACATCCAGCGTTTCCAGATCCGACTGGTCAAACTCGCCGTCCCGCTTATTGATAGCCTCGACCACCCCGAAAAATTTCCCTCTCAGGAGAAGCGGGTAACAGAGGATCGACCTGAGAGCGCCGCCCCTTAGCTCAGCGATTTCCGGCGAATAGTGTGAATCTTCCAGAGGTGCATTGGTCATAATCGGTTCGTTATGTTCGGCTACCCAGCCTACAAAACCTTTGCCGAGTGGTATTGTCAACTGATGGGGCTCGTCGTCGCCGGAATAAAACCGGATTCGCAGATCTTCAAATGCCGGATCGTACCGGAAAACGATAGCCGCCTCGGCATTGACCGCTCGCCTCACCAGTTGGAGCACGTTCTTCATCAACTCCTCATACTCGATGGTGGAGTTGAGCAAATGAGCCGCCTCAGCCAGAAGCTTCAGCTTTTCCAGCGAGTTCGCCGAATCCTGATTATTATTTGCATTCTTGTCCATTCTGGTGGTGAATGTACCGATAAAAGCCAGATTGTCAATCGGAAATTATTGTTCATTATTAGAAGGAATAAAACGATTCCCTTCGCGGTCACCCGCCGTGGCGAGGCTTTCTGACCGCAATCTACACTTCCGTCTCCTTCAGCGTCTGCCAAATCCTTACCATCGCCTTAGTATCGAGCTTGCAATATACGAGAAGCGCGGTCCGAATCTTTTCCTTTATCTCCGACTCCGTTTCCGGATTGACCATTTCGAGATATTTAACCGACGCCGTGCCGCCTTCACCGATCTCCAGACCCTCATATGAAAGATCCGGAACCAAAACCGGTAAAACCTTTTTGATCGAAAACGATCCTCTGAACTTGGGATCATAATAGTTCTTGCTGATCACCGCGTAAAGATCATACAAACGCTCGACCACCGCCGCGATTTTATCTGCATACTCAGGGAATGTTTTGGCCAGCTCGTTCAACCTCGCCTTCTCGAATGATGCATAATGAATAATACTGCCCTCGGTCCCCACACATTTCAGCATCGCCTCTATAAATGCTTTTCGCGGGTCGCTGTCGTCGTTATGTAGAAATTCTTTATGCTCTGCCGTGCCATCTTCATGGACAATATGGCATGACCATTGAAAAACGATTTGTTGATACGTCTTACATCCGGCATAACGAGGTATCGCTTCGTTGAATGATTCAAAATCAAGAAAGTAAAGCGGATATTGCACCTGCTCCAAAGCCTCGCCCATTCCCGGTGAAATGAATGTCTTATTATTGGCCGTGGCCTCACGCACTGTCTGCTGAGTCGGACTCAGGGGGAAGTCCTCCGGGATATCGGCGATATCCTCGATGCCCAATTCGGTCAGTTTTTCCCATTTCGGCTCGTTAATCCGGGGCAGATAATATATCCAATATTTGGGTTTGTTAATGCTGCAATATTCGAAGAACTCACATCCCTTGCAATGCTTGGACATGTCAATCTGCGGTTCCTCATCCTTTGCCATTACCTGCTTGAAAGTATCCAACGCCGGTGTCAAAACATTATCAAGCCCCGGAAGTTTATCGCTGAAATCCTTGAAAACAAAAAGCTGATCGAGGTCGTGCTCACCGCCATCGTAAATGAAATCCTTGTTCAGATAGGTCAGGCCGTACCGATCGATCTGGATGCCTTTACTTTTTAGCAGATTATGCTGAAACCAGACGTCGTAAAAATGTTCTTCCTTTTCGCCCGTCGATGATTTCACTTCGTGCAAATCCCATTTGCCGTTTTCGGTCCGGATCATGATATCGGCTCGCATTGCCTGATTTTCGAAAACAAAAGTCGGCTCAAATAGAACCGGAATAGCTTCGTCTTCCATCAATGCCTGACTATTTTCGGCCGCCAAAACCAAATCCCCGGCAGCGGAGTCGGCTCGCGTACCTTCCGGATATGCCTGACACGCCAGTAGTCCGACCAGGTTACCGGTATCGATTCGATATTGCCCGGAAACATCTATAGTGGGAATCAAATCTTTGCGGTTGACCTGCAGCCATAATCTTTTCTTACACTGCATCCCCGCCAGAAACTTAGATTTCGTCAAATATGCCACGTATTATCTCCTTCCAGTCAATTCTGCGCACACTCCTATTACCCCAGCGGTCACGCGCCGTGGCGGGCTTCCTGATCATAATCTATATTAATCCACCTCTCACATCCACAAATTTCTGTCAAGCGACCGATAGCCTATCGCCTCGGCGATATGAGGCGTGTCGATTTGGTCAGCGGCATCCAGGTCGGCAATCGTCCGAGATACTTTCAATATCCGGTCGTAGGCCCGAGCCGACAACCCCTGCTTGGTGATCGCCAGCTTCAATAATGATTTCGCCTTCTCGTCAATCGTGCAAACCTCCCGAATCATCTGCGATTCCATATGAGCATTGCAGAAAATCGAGTCAAATTCCTTGAACCGATCCAACTGCATCTGCCGCGCCCGATTAACCCGGTCACGAATCACAGTTGATTTCTCCCCTGAGGCATCCGATGACAACTCCTTGAAATTGACCGCCGGAACCTCGATATGAATATCGATCCGGTCCATCAACGGCCCCGAAAGCCGCGACATATATTTCTGAATCTGGGCCGGACTGCAGGTACATTCATGGCTGTTGTCGCCATGATAGCCGCAGGGGCAGGGGTTCATTGCCGCTCCCAGCATAAAATTGGCCGGATATGTCAGCGACATCGCCGCCCGAGAAATTGTCACCAATCCATCCTCCAGCGGCTGACGCAAAACCTCCAGCACCTCCCGGCGAAACTCGGCAATCTCATCGAGGAACAACACGCCATGATGCGCCAAAGATACCTCACCCGGCTTCGGAATACTCCCGCCGCCGATAAGTCCGGCATTGGATATCGTATGATGAGGGTCACGAAAAGGCCGCGTGGCTACCAGCGGCGTATCTTTGGGCAATCTGCCAGCCACCGAATGAATTTTGGTCGTCTCCAGAGCCTCGGCGAGCGAAATATTCGGCAGGATCGTCGGCAATCGCCGGGCCATCATCGTCTTGCCCGACCCCGGCGGTCCGACCAATATAATATTATGCCCACCGGCGGCAGATACTTCCAATGCTCTCTTGGCCGATTCCTGACCGCGTACATCTGAAAAATCGACGTCATATCGCCGTGACTGTTCAAACACCGAATCGATGTCGATCTTGAACTGTGCGATATCAATCGCCCCCTCAAGAAATCCGATCGCGTCGGTCAATGTTTTGACCGGATAGACCTCGATTTCCTGAGCCATCGCGGCCTCTTTGGCGTTCTCCACCGGGACAATCATTTTCTTGAGACCATTTTGGGAAGCGTGAATCGCCATCGGCAAAATACCATGCACCGGTCGGATCTGGCCGTCCAAAGCCAGCTCACCGACCATCACTATTTCGTCATACTCGTCACGCAATATCTGGCCGGTGGCGGCAAGGATTCCGACCGCGATAGGCAAGTCGAACCCTGAACCTTCTTTTTTGATATCTGCCGGAGCCAGATTGATCGTGATTTTCTTGGCCGGAAAAAAGAAATCTGAATTCTTGATAGCCGATTGAACCCGTTCTTTGGATTCCTTGACGGCGGCGTCGGGCAGCCCAACCGTGACAAACGAAGGCAGCATTTGCTGCACGTCTGCCTCGACATCGACCTTATAAGCGTCGATCCCCGACGTGGCGGCGGAAACTATTTTTGCTAACATGCCCCAACTTTCTGCATTAAGATAATATCCAATTATAATAATAGTATACCCGAATTCAAATCACTTTTAGGCCTAATTCTTATTTTTTTTGACCCGATTTTCAAACCTCTCATCGCCGGGGGCTCTTTTCGCCTTGCGCAAACGGTTCGAGTCTGGTATTTTGGCTTGGTTTTATTGAGCCCAAACCGGTAAAGGGATGTATAACGATTATGATAAAAAGCGAGCTTCGATCATATTGCGGCCAGGCGGTTATTCTTGCCGCTCTGATAGTATCACTGGGTCTTTTCACAGGATGTGAGGACCCCGGAAGCTACGGCGACGTCGAGCTAATCGTCTACGGACGAGTTCAGGTATACCAATCACCAACCGCGCCGCCGATGGACGATCCCGTTAATGCTATCTGGGACGATGTCGTCACCGGAGGTATTAAAGTCAGCGACTCCGCCTTTATCGCTGATTCCGCCGAAATCGATTCCCAGACGGTTCTGCTGCAGGCAGTAAAATCGGGTAATGATCTATACCTTCGCGCCCGCTGGGTCGATAATCGTATCGCTTCGGAGAGATCGTACAGCCAATGGAGCAACCCGGCGGTACACCTGTTTTCGATAAAATATTCTATCGACACCACCGTAGTCCCGCCTGATACAACCTTTGATACCACGGATATCTGGTCTCGCAAGCGATTTGAATTCTACATTGACCCTGATTCTCCCAATGACACCATCGTTACCACCTGGTGGATGCAGGACCGTTTCGCTATCATGTGGGATGCTGGTGATAACGGCGACGAAAAAGCCGACTGCCGCAGCATGTGCCACCTTATTCCTGATGAGAACGGTGACCGGATGTGGACTACCGGCGGCGGGCATGTCGATGTTTGGCACTGGCAATTAGCCAAAACCGACCCGGTCCTGCTGGCTCAGGATGAATGGTGGAGCGCCGAAGGGCGCATGATCGACGCTGCAACTCAGGAAATATTTACCAATTATTTTGATGTCCTATATAATAGACCGATATATATGCATAAAGACTCTAACGAAGTGTTCAAACCATTTCTCCATGCAGCCGATACGGTTGCCTTTGATACCAGTAAGATATGGGCGAACGGCGTCATCATTCCGGCGCATATTGTGCATGATGATGCCTCCGGGTCGATTGCCGATGTCAAAGCTTTTTCCAGTTTCAACCGCATGACCGGTTGGTGGACGCTGCTATTGAAAAGATCGTTGACCGGCGGCGGCCCTGACGATATCGATCTGGAATCAATCGCAACGAGCAGTGATTCGATCCAGGTTTCGTTAGCCTACATGAATCACCACGATGCTCTCCACTTCGGTTCCCGCACATTTTATATAGTCTTCCCGCAATAGGCTGGTGGCAGGGGCCGGGTTTGGCCGTCTCCAGATTGAGCACTTTGTACCCCACCCTCAGGGTGGGTTTATATTTTTATTCTGAGACATCAATTTCAAGTAATACCTTGCCTGGTGCCCCACAGCATCCTGCAGGTTCTCCGTTTTTCTGTCATGCTGTCGATGCCATAAGATGCCTTCCCCACTAACTCAGACAATATAACCCAATATTAACATAGGAACAATACCATTTTCCGCCGGGATACCCGGCACGCTCGGTTTGACAACCTCGCTGCGTTCTCTTCTCTACCTCAGTACATTTTCACTCCCTATAATTCCGCATTTTAGGCTCAGCTTAGCTCATCCGCGCGACAGCCAAAAAGTGGCCCTGCCAACAAATTCAACAGTAAATCACTGTTAATCCAGAAGCCTCCCCCTTTAATAAAAGCCTGAAAAGAAAGGGGAGGAGGTCTGTCCTATGCGAGTGACTGAAAAGAAAAAACAGTCCAACCGCCAAAATGCCAAAAAATCAACCGGCCCAAAATCCGAAGAAGGCAAACAAACCATCTCACAAAACGCCGTCAAACACGGCCTCTATAGCAACGCCCTCATCCTCAATTCGCCTAATTTGAAAGAGGATCAATCCGAATACCTCAACCTCGTCCTCGATCTCGAAAAAGAACTCGCTCCGGAGGGCGTACTGGAAAACACCCTCGTTCGAACCGTCGCCAATTGCATCTGGCGCTCACGCCGCGTTACTCTGGCCGAAACCGCCCAGATCGAACGCCAACTGGAAGATATCGATAGTGATGTCCGCATCCATATCGGATTATCCAGCTATATCGACCAGACCGAGGAAGAACTGTCCGAGGATGATATGCGACGCCTGCGCAAAACCTGTATCGGTAAAAACGCTATCCCGAATGAAAATATCGCGACCAACTTGCTGCGTTACGAATTGCGCCTTAATCGCGAGTTATCTCGCGCCCTGAAAACACTTTACCGAATCCAATACCATCGCAAAGCGAAGGAAGCGGAGTGAGAAAAAGAAAAAACTTTAAAAATGAGCAAACAAAGCCAAATCCCCTACAATCCCAAGCACGACAATCCATTATGGGACATAAAATGACACCGGGTGTATGTAAAATACATACACTTACCTGTTTCGTGGCTGCCCGGCGATTACCTGTTCCGCAGGGTCTTACGGCGGGTGGCTCACAATTTATGATGGGAAAACGGTCGGGAAAGGATTACCGACGGCGGGGTGAAGGCTGGGGCAGACCGGGAGGTCTGCCGCCCACAAACGGTTAATATTTTGTCATTCTCGCGGATGCGGGAATCCATTCTTGTGGTTGATCGGTGGCTGTCAGGTTATCCGCCGCGGCGGACAATAGCGGGCCAAGACCAGAGGCGGGTGGCCCATCATTCATGATGGGAAATTGGTCGGGAAAGGGTTCCCGGCCGCGCGGTGAAGGTTGGGCCGACGAGGGCGTCTACCAACCCACAAAAAATGCAACAAATTCGGCTATACCGTAGGGGCCGTTCGTGAACGGCCCTCAAGGGCGGCTCTCGAGTCGCCCCTACATTGGTAATGGTCATTAGTTGAAACGATTGATCGCTGTTATCCGGCAGGGTCTTGCCAGAATCGTTTTATTGAGTTATATATCCATGCAGAGTATTGTAGGGTGGGATCCGTGCCGCAGGTCCCGAGTCTTTCGAGGGAGATCCCGCCAATGTAAGAGTCAGGATCGCATGGATCCTGCCCTACGGTAAGGGTCTTGACCCACTGATTACCTCGTCATCGCGGGCATAATGACCAAAAAGTGTTGGTAAAGGGGTTATTATTTTACACAGATGGAGGCACCAGAGGAAGTAACTTTTTCTCATCTTCTGATTAAGCCTCGGTGTTGACAATAAGTATTTTCAGACGATTTAG
>DAOUTW010000012.1 GCA_030668485.1 Candidatus Zixiibacteriota bacterium | reverse complement strand
GGCCATCGGCTTCAGATACTCGCTAGGGAACCGCTGCTCCAGATCGATTTGAGCTGCATTGGGAGCGATCGTCTCTTCGGCAAAAGCCCGAATCTTCTCTCGAAATTCATTATGTTCTTTTTTAAGTAACACTTTTATTCCTTGAGTAACTGGCTTGAGATAACCATCAACTGAGCTTCTGAGGTTCCTTCATAGATTTCGGTAACGCGGGCATCTCGGAAATATCGTTCTACCGGATATTCTTTCATATAACCGTATCCGCCGTGAATCTGGACAGCCTCATTGACCACGTAATTACAAGTCTGTGAGCAGAACAGCTTGGCCATCGAAGATTCCTTGGCAACATTTGCGCCTTCGTCCTTCATTGTCGCGGCGCGGAATGCCAGAAGTCGTCCGGCATCGATTTTGGTCGCCATATGGGCCAGTTTGAATTGAATCGCCTGGAAACCGGCAATCGGCTGCCCAAACTGCTTTCTTTCCTTGGAATATGAAATAGCCTCTTCCAATGCGGCCCGGGCAATACCCAATGATTGAAAAGCAATTCCGATTCGGCCGTTATTAAGAATTATCACGGCAATCTTGAAACCGGAACCCTCCTCGCCGATCATATTTGCCGCCGGCACCTCGACATCGGCAAAAGAGACCTCGCGGGTATCCGATGTCTTCACCCCCATCTTTTTCTCCTTGGCCCCGACAGTTATTCCGGGAGTATCTTTGGGAATGGCGAAGCAGGAAAAACCGCCTTTGGCGCCTTTTTCCGGATCGGTTACGGCGAACACGATAAACATACCGGCCAGCCCACCATTGGTGACGAAAGCCTTGGTGCCATTTATGATGTAATTGTCACCTTTTTTAACCGCCGATGTTTTCAAAGAAGCGACATCGGTTCCGGCATTCGGCTCGGTCAGACAATAAGCGCCGATTGTTTTCCCGGCGGCCATGTCAGGTAAATACTTCTGCTTCAATTCATCGGAGCCGAAGCGGTTGATCGCCTCGCAGCATAGCGAATTATGCACCGACAGCATAACCATCAGACCGGCACACGCCGCAGCAAGTTCTTCCATGGCGCAATTATACGTTACCGTGGTAAGCTCCAGACCGCCATATTCTTCCGGAAGCAGCATTCCGAAATAGCCGAGTTCGGCCATTTCATCGAGAATCTCCTGAGGCAACCCCTCTTCCTCGTCCCACTTCTCCGCATTCGGTTTAATCCGTTTGGCCGCCAGATCGGCGGCCGTTTCCTGTAGCATCAGATCGTCTTCGGAAAGTTTGAAATCCATCTAAGGAATCTCCTCACTCATACTTGTAAAAGCCGCGACCGGTTTTGCGGCCGAGATATCCAGCCTGCACCATTTTCTTCAGCAGCGGGCAGGGACGGTATTTGGGATCGCCGTATCCTTCATAGAGAACATCCAGAATCGCCAGACAGACATCCAGGCCGATAAAATCGGCCAGAGTCAGGGGTCCCATCGGATGAGCCATACCGAGCTTCATAACAGTGTCGATCGATTCCTCGGTAGCAACGCCTTCCATCAGGGCAAAAGCCGCCTCGTTGATCATCGGCATCAAAATCCGATTGGCAATAAAACCGGGGTAATCGTTGACCTCGACCGGCGTTTTGCCAAGCTTTATGGACAGTTCTTTGATAGTGTTGAAAGTATCGTCCGAAGTCGCGATACCGCGAATCAGCTCGATAAGCTTCATCATCGGAACCGGGTTCATGAAATGCATCCCGATAACCTGATCGGCTCTTTCGGTGACGCCGGCCAACTGCGTAATCGGCAGCGACGACGTATTCGAAGCCAGGATAGTACCTTCGGTGCAGATGGTGTCGAGTTCTTTGAAGAGTTGCAGCTTGACCTCGAGATTCTCAAAGATCGCCTCGATAACCAACTGTGAATCCCGCGCCACATTGAGATCGGTTCCCGGCGTTATGTTGGCCAGGGCGGCATTCATCTGATCTCCGGTGATCTTTTCTTTTTTGACCTGGCGTTCCATGTTCTTTTTAATGGTGCCAACTGCGCGATCGAGAATGTCCTGGTTGGTATCAACCAGATTAACCTTGTACCCGCACTGGGCGAAGACATGGCAGATACCGTTTCCCATTGTTCCCGAACCGATGACTGTCACTTGTTTTATATCATCAACCTTCATTTTTTTCTCCCAGATGATTTATTATATCATTTCCACCGATAACGCCACGGCGCTGCCGCCGCCCAGACAAAGTGTCGCAAGACCCTTCTTCTGGCCGCGATCGGCTAAAGCGTATAGCAGGGTGGTCAAAACTCGCGCACCGGAGGCGCCGATAGGATGACCCAGGGCCACCGCGCCGCCATGCACATTAACTTTATCCCAGTTCCAGCCGAGTTCTTTGCCGTCGGCCAGACATTGCACCGAAAAAGCCTCATTGGCTTCGATCAGATCGAAGTGATCGACCTCCACACCCATCCGGCCGCAAATTTTATTGACGGCATGAATCGGGGCGTAAAAAAGCAGTTCTGGCTCGAGGCTGGCTGTACAGTAATCGACGACACGCGCTATCGGCGTGAGATTGTTCTCTTTCATGTATTTTTCAGAGACAAGGATCACCGCCGAGCTTCCATCATTGAGTCCGGGAGCGTTTCCGGCGGTAACGGTTCCATCTTTTACAAAGGCGGGGCGCAGTTTGGCCAGGCCTTCCATGGAGATTTTCGGGCGGGGACATTCATCTTTGTTGAAAACAATCGGATCGCGTTTGCGCTGCGGGATTTCTATCGGGAATATTTCCTTGTCGAATTTACCGGCTTCCTGAGCTGCCACCGCTTTCATGTGAGATTTGAAAGCATATTCATCCTGCTCTTCACGGCTGATCTTGGATTTTTCGGCAGTCAGTTCGGCGGCCCCGCCCATGTGCCAGTTTTTGAACGAGCACCAGAGGCCGTCGAGGATCATCGAGTCCTGGAGTTTACGATCGCCGAATTTGAATCCGGATTTGGCGCCGTGAATCACATACGGCGTACCCGACATCGACTCCATGCCACCAGCGATGATGCAATCGGCATCTCCCAGTTTGATCGCCTGTGTGGCCAACATAGCTGCCTTCAGGCCCGATCCGCATACCTTGTTGATTGTCATAGCCGCGGCTTTCGGCGAAACGCCGCCATGGATCTGCGCCTGACGAGCGGAAGCCTGTCCGACTCCGGCCTGGACAACATGTCCCATGATAACTTCATCGATTTTTTCAGGATCAATACCGGCTCGTTTGACCGCTTCTTTGACCGCGAGAGCACCCAGTTGAGGGGCGGTTAATGAGGACAAACCTCCCAAAAGAGTACCGATGGCGCTTCTGCAGGCACTTACAATATAAGCTTGGTTACTATTTGACATTGCAATTCCTCCACAGTTTATTTAGCCGTTTATAAGCTTGGAACATATCACAAATCAGGGTCGAAATCAAGTGAAATAAATCACATTCTGGAGATGGCAAGACGGTATGCGACCATTATGCAAAGTTGTAATTGCGTTGCCTTTAATGAGCCCGTACTATATTACAATAAGACGAAACAGTACCTCTGGAGAGTTTGAATATGAAATATTTCATGATTTTGATAGTTATTCTGATGCTGACCGGGATATCCTCGGCCCGGATCGGCCCGGGATTAAACATTTATGCCGGAGCTGGGATCAATTTTCCAACCGATGATCTAAACACTACCTGGAAAGATGGGTATCATGGAGCCGCCGCGATTGGGCATCTCCTTACTCCCGGACTTGAAGGCTGCCTTCGCTATGCCTATCATACTTTTCCAACCGAGATCGATTCCACCATTGATCCAAATTTCGCCGACACGAAAAAGGATTTTGACGTTCATGAGTTCAATATCGATTTTCGGGCCAATCTTGCGGTGCCGGTTTCTCGCTTTCGTCCCTATGGTTTGATCGGCATCGGCCTGGCCAAAACGCCTGATGAAAATAAGTTGTTTTATTGCGTCGGAGGCGGATTCAAGATGTCGCTCCTGCCGAAGATAAGCTTGTTCCTCGAAGGCCGGTATACCAGAGTAACCTTCGACAGTTTCGATGTCGGCTATATTCCGATCACCCTGGGAGTCAGTCTTAGTCTGTAATATTAGAAAGCTTTCAATCGGTACGCCGTTAGATTATTTTCATACAGCGATGGAATGATAAGCATATTTTTATCGGCGATGTATTCCAGATTGGCGCAGTATCCCTGAACCACGGTGCCGTTTATCAGCTCTGTTTTTCCACCATCCTTTGAAATCAGGAAAACTCTTCCATTGAAATCGGAAATTATATAATTGCCCTTGCCGTCCAGGCAGACACCATCCATTATTGCACCGGCTCCAAGACAGACAATTTCGCTTATTTGTTTATTATCAATGGACACCGCTTTGAGGCAGCCATCGCCGGAATTGCCGACGATCAGTTTATCTCCATCAATGGCGAGGCAGTTGGGATCACGAATGGCATCATGCTGCAGCCAGATTTCCGAAGTGCCATCGGTTAATTTGTGTATGGTGTTAGTGCGGCTGTCGGAGATATAAAAATTGCCATTATTATCCACGGCGAGGTCGTTGAGGAATACTGCGCCGGGGACCGGGAATTTTTGTTCTATCTCCCCGGCTTCGATATCAATTTCGGCCAGTCCGGTTCTTTCAACGACATAGAGCTTGTCGTTGTAGAGGCACATACCGGTGGGGCGGCTCAGACCGGTCACCCACTCCCGTTCTATAATCGTACCATCGAGATTTATCTTCGAGATAAACTCGTTGCCGTTGTTAAAATAATTGGTAACGTAGAGGATGTCTCTTTTTTTGTCATATATGACTGTTTCCGGCATGCTGAGTTGGCGAGGCATATCCCACTTTTGGGTCAGGTCGGGGTGATGATAAACATAGTCGCCATTCTGGAAGATAAATCCCCAGCCTCCGAACGATTCGGCGATCATGACGAGGAGTTCGTTGTCGCCGGCTTTCAGCGGTAGATAAACGGCGTCATGTAGGCCGACAATTCCCAGGAAGGAAGGATCGCGCTGGCGATAGCCACTGCTGCCGCTGAAGAGTAATTCGCCATTGAGGAAGACGCAGATGGCGTCGCTGTATCCGAATTTGTATTCCCTTCTTTCGGCCTTGTCGGCGACGACGATAGTGCGGGCCCAGATGCAGTCCGTTTCCGGGCCACTGCGACCGACATAGCGGGCCAGATCGATCATACCCGATGATTCGCATTTTATGGAAGTCCATTCCAGGTCGGTCAATCCCTGATCGTAATATGTTTTTTCAGCGTCGATTTTGCTGGCCCTGATGGTTGGGGATATTTCCCAGTTCTCGATGATTCCGAGCGGTTTGGTCACTTCCGGACCAGCAGGAAAATCGAGGTCGTCGGTGAGTTGATAGCTGAAATTTGAGAAATAGGCGGTACCGTCATTGGGGCCTTGGAGACCAATCGTACCTTTGCTGATACCATGCTGAAGGTGATTTACCAAAAGAGCCGGTTGCTCGGCGTCATCAACGAATAATTGGGCCTGGGTGCCTTTGACTTCCATGCGAAGGTGCACCCATTGGCTGTCCGGGACGGAACCCATGGAAGTGAACCCCTGTCCATTGTATATCTGCCAGCCGGCGATTCCGTTTATGACCGGCGTATATTGATGGGCATCCGGATAAAGGTTCATCCGGTGTGGCCGCATGTAATATCGTTCATAGTCGGTTTCCGACTGCATGCGGAAAACAATACCGGGGTAGGACCTCCTGCCGTCGACGAAAACATCGACTTCGATAATTCCGTTTTCGAATTCGACATCATTCAGGGTGGCAAAGCCCTGCAGACATTGGCGCCCCATATGCTCGGTAACCTCGGCGTCGCGCATCGTCCAGCGGTCGGAATCGAATTTGACGGTTTGGTTTTGCGAGTAAACCGTAGCCCCTGTCATTATCATGATGCCTATCAGCAGTAGGGAAAGTTTCACATATGACATATGCAGTTCCTTCCAAAGAGTCATTCATGCAATTTAGGGTTAATTACGTAAGTGCTTACTGAATGTTTCATCTGTCGAATTACTTGTCCCAGATACTTTTCCCAGTTTTACAGGATTAGATGCCGGGATTAGTATCAGTCAGGAATGGGTTCCTGACGCGCTGGGAGGCATTCCGGATACAAAAAAGACCCATCACCATGAAGGTGGACGGGCCCGAAATTTCATAATGATAGCGGTAGACTCAGCGGCGCCTCAAGACAGCTCCGAGGCCGACGAATCCCCATCCGAACAACAATATCGTCGCCGGTTCGGGGATGACCATAACGTCAAATGATCCGACATGAGTTTCCTGACCGCCCTCGATTCGTTTATTATAGTCGAAATCATAATCGAGCCAGGCGGTGAAGGCGGTGTAATTGAAAGTATACGATGCCTGCATCGGGGCATCGGGAATAAAGTCCCAACCGAATTCGGGGCCGTGCAGTCCGAACTCACCCATGGTACTCGGCGATTCAATGCCGCCATACCAATCCCCGGCGTAGGAATACCCGAATGCGCCGGAATGGTTGGCTGTCCAATTGATGGGATTGCCAAGAATATTCGGCAGCCAGAGTTTATCAAGGATCGGCTCTACGACCGTTCCGGTTTCGGGATCGGTATAGGTCGCGCCGCCCCAGTTGACATTAACCCGGAAGCTGTAGAGATTGTCGTTGAGGTACTCTATTCGGGGATTGCAAAATTCTACCCAGGTGGCAAAACCATAGGCGGTGTTGGTAATACCGAATATCAGGCTCAGAAGCACGAGGCTGAGGAGTATTTTTTTGCTGTTCATATCAACTCCTTGTAATCAGACCTTCCGGTCGGCTCTCTAGTACCATAATCGACTTCGCCGGTACTAATATTGAGAACAATCTTTCTTCCTTGAAAAATCTAAAATATGTACGAGACTCGAATTTGAATATAGGACAATATTTATCTTTTGTCCAGCCAATTAATCGAAGGCAGTTAACCTTCCAAGATAGATCGTCTGGCCGGAATCGACGACGAAATTGGCAGTATCGGTCGTTAAATGGTTATTGTCTGCGCCACGAATTTGAACGTACATTGAATGCTCACCGGAAGGAACATACGGGATTTCGATATAGTGTATGTATTCTGTCAATGAATCCAGATAATTAACGCTTAAGGGGCAATAGCATCCATCATAAAAGGAGATGCCTCTTTCCGGGTCAAAGCCATATTGAAGACAATCAAAAGGTTTATTGTTTAACCTGATAAAAACATCGAATGAATGTTCCGGTGGCAGTTGATCGTCATCCACCCATAGGTGGAAAGTAATTTTGCCAGACGAGTCGACCGGCGGATCATCCAGTTCAAAGTCAATTAAGAGCAGGTCTTCGAAACGCCGTAAGCCATCATTTTCTCCAATGTAGGTGTATCGGCGAGTAATCCCCAATCCGGAACAAAAGTTATAACTTGTCATGTCCTGGAGAAGAGTGTCATAGAAACTATACACAAAGGACAGAAATGCGCCCATACCGGGCATATCGTAATAACCACCCCAGTAATGGGTGGATATCTGATATCTTCCACCGTCACCAATCCAATCATCCCATACGGGAAAGGGGTGTTTGAATAAAAGGAATGGATCACTGTCTTCAGGTTTAACCCACATGCCGTCGTCTCGGTTGCTCCACCATCCATCGAAAATATCGCCGTCCAAAACAGCCCAGGCTCCCCCCGGCCATAATGGTCGATACCTATCCACAGTGACACTTACGGTATCGTGAAGGATTGTATCGTAGCCATCAAATCGCAGGCGCTCGTAGGTCCAGGTATTTCCAATCTCAAGCGGCATCGGTTCGCTCAGAATATTCGGATTCCATACATCGTTGCTGTCGGTCGATTTGGAGCAATTCATCATAACTGTCCCCAAAAGGACAATTATAATCAGATAAAGGATGGAATTGAATAACGTTTTTTTGCCGACGGGTTTTTCGGTAATTATGTTCATTTTTGCCTCGCTATAATAGAACCCATGCATATATGCATGTTAATAGTATCTATAATTAACACTTTAGATTATTCATCTAACTCCAATTCTACTATAGGCGTATCGGTATCCACCTGATCGCCGACAGCGAAGTTTACGGCTTTGACTTTGCCGGTGCCTTTGGAGACAACTATATGCTCCATCTTCATCGCTTCGACAATCACCAGATGCTTTTTCGGCTCGACCGGATCGCCCTCGGCCACCATAACTTTTACAACTTTACCCGGCATCGGGGCAAAAACTTTTGACGGATCGGTTTCCAAACCGCCCGCTCCGCCGCCGGCCCCGACATCGTCGGAGGGGATAGTAAACTCAAAGAGCGTGCCGTCGATATCGACAAAGGTTTTGTCGCCATTGGATACGGCATGAATTTCTTTGATTATCCCGCCATTGCGGAGAAATATCCTACCGTCGGGAGTCGATTCGATTTCGACCGGCGCTTTATCATCGCCAAAGGTGGCAAAACGATTCTCTTTCAAGTCGACCGTTTTGGTCTCGCCGTCATATACAAATTCGAAATTCATCGTCATTACTCCCCTATCCGCCAGGCGCCCAAAGTCAGCCAGGGGTTATAGTTCTGTTGTGCAGCCTGTCCCGATCCGACCGTTGGCTTCTGGCGGCCGTTTACTACCGCCGCAGCGGCCAGAGCGGTTTCGAGATTGGCATCGGTGTCATATTCCCAGTCGGAGAAATTGGTCTCGATAAAATTGGTGTAGGTCTCCCCTGATCCGAACTTCGGATGAGCCACGATATCGGCCAGGTATTTGATCGAATGTCTGATACCGAGAATTTTATACTCATTCAGAGCTCGAATCATCCTTGCCCGCGCAGAATCTCGATCTTCACCCCAAACGATCAGCTTGGCAAGAATCGGGTCGTAGTCAATTCCGACCTCGGAGTCCTGAATTACTCCGGAATCGACTCTTATACCCGGGCCGGTCGGTTCTTTGTACATCAAAATTTTCCCGATCGACGGCATGAAGTTATTGCCCGCGTCTTCGGCGTAGATACGACATTCGATGGCATGGCCCCGCTGGGTGAGGTTTTTGAAATGATCCGACATCGGGAATCCCGATGCGATCCGGATCTGTTCGACCACGAGGTCGACACCGGCCACTTCTTCGGTAATCGGATGCTCGACCTGGATACGGGTGTTCATCTCGAGGAAGTAAAACTTTCCGTCAGGATCGAGGAGGAACTCAACCGTCCCGGCATTGACATAGTCGGCCGCTTTCGTAACCGCCACCGCGACAGCGCCCATTTTCTCCCTCAACTCAGGCGATACGGCGATTGATGGTGTTTCCTCGACGATTTTCTGATGGCGGCGCTGGATGGAACATTCCCGTTCGAAGACATGGACGGTGCTACCATGAGCATCGGCCAGAACCTGGAATTCGATATGGCGCGGGTTAATGATGTACTTTTCCAGATAGATGGTATCATCGCCGAAGGCCGATTTAGCTTCGCGCTGCGCCCCCTCGACCGCGACTTCGATATCTTCGGGTTTATGGACGACGCGCATCCCTTTTCCGCCGCCTCCGGCAGCAGCCTTGATCAACACCGGATAACCTGCATCATCGGCCGCTTTTTTAAATTCAGCGATGTCGGTTCCGGAGGACTTCATACCGGGGATCAACGGCACTCCGGCATCGGCCATCTTGATACGAGATTCGACCTTATTACCCATCAGACGAATTGATTCCGGAGTCGAACCGATGAAGACGAAATCATTGTCGATACAGGCCTGCGCGAACAGGGGATTTTCGGCCAGAAAACCATAAGCGGGATGAATCGCCTGCGCTCCCGACTTCTTGGCCGCATCTATTATTTTGTCAATATTCAGATACGATTCCAGCGGCGGCGGCGGTCCGATTTCATAACTTTCATCCCCCATCAAAGTATGCACCGCATACTTATCGGCGGTGGAGTAGACCGTCACCGTTTTGATATTGAGGGCGCGGCAGGCCCGGATAACCCGGACGGCAATTTCGCCCCGGTTGGCGATCAGGATTTTATTAAACAATTCCGGCATGATGTTATTTCACCCAGTTTGGTTTGCGTTTGTTCAAAAATGCGTCCATCCCCTCTTGCCCCTCGTCGGACTTGCGCAGCTTGGCAATCATCTCAGCCGTATACGGCCTGAATTCATCCTGGGTCATAAGAGGTACATTGGAGACCAGTTCCTTGGCCATTTTAATGGCGTTGGGTCCGGACGATAATATTGTCTTAACCAGCTTGTCGATTTCATCATCGAATTGATCATCGGGATAATATCGATTAACCAGGCCGATGCGATGAGCGTCGGCGGCAGATAACCGTTCTCCCGAAATGAAGAATTCGCGCGCCTTGCCCTCGCCGATTTTCTTGACGACATACGGACCGATACAGGCCGGGACGACTCCGATTTTGACTTCGGAAAAGGAAAATTTGGCCGATTCGGCGGCGACTGAAATATCACACACCGAGACAAACCCGGTCCCGCCGCCGATAGCAGCGCCATTGATACGACCCACAATCGGCAGAGGCATGGTGTAAATAAGCCAGAACAGGTTGGCCAGCGCCAGAGATTCTTCGAGGTTTTTCTCGAAACTGTAATCTTTGACCCGGCGCATCCAGTTCAAGTCGGCGCCGGCACAGAATGATTTACCCTCTCCGGTAAGAACTATGACCCTGAGGTCATTGTCTTCTTTGAGAGACGTGAATAGATCGGTCATCTCATAGATGAGGGTATCATTGAAGGCGTTGTGAATTTCCGGACGGCAGAAACTGACCGTTGCCACCGGACCTTCTTTCTCGATTTTTATCGTTTCGTATGTTTTTTCCATATCAGCCTTACATTCTAAAGACGCCGAAGGAGTGGTCGGGGATATGTTTGTTGAGTGATGTGGCTATTCCCAGAGCCAGTGCCTGACGCGTTTCGTTCATATCGATGATGCCATCATCCCATAGGCGGGCCGTGGCGAAATAGGGTGAGGATTCATGTTCATACTGGTCGAGTATCGGTTGTTTGATGGCCTGTATTTCCTCTTCGGTCAGGGTCTTCCCTTTCCGGGCCTCGATTGTCACTCTGACATCAGAGAGAACACCCGCGGCTTGCTCGCCGCCCATTACGGCGATTTTGGCCATCGGCCACATCCACATCAACCGCGGTTCATACCCGCGGCCGCACATTGCATAGTTTCCGGCACCGTACGATCCGCCGATAACGATCGTGAATTTGGGCACCTGAGCATTGGCGACAGCATGAACAAACTTTGCTCCGTCACGCGCGATCCCGCCATGTTCATATTTTTTGCCAACCATAAAACCGGTAATATTCTGGAGGAAAATCAGAGGAATTTTTCGAAGCGCGCACAATTCGATAAAATGAGCCCCCTTCACTGACGATTCGCTAAATAGAATACCATTATTACCCAGGAACCCGACCGGGTATCCCATGATATGGGCAAAACCGCACACCAGGGTAGGGCCGTATAGTTCTTTGAACTCATGGAAACGCGAACCGTCCACCAATCGAGCGATCACCTCACGGACATCATACGGTTTGCGAATATCATTCGGTACCACCCCGAATAGTTCTTCGGGATCATAATAGGGATCTTCCGGCTCCTCAATGGCAAGAGGGAATTTGCGCGGACGTTCCAGGTTCTCGACAATGTTTCTGGCAATGCCGAGGGCATGCTCGTCGTTTTGTGCATAATGGTCGGCGACACCTGAAATGCGGCAATGGACATCGGCTCCGCCCAAATCTTCCGCCGACACTTCCTCTCCGGTCGCCGCTTTGACCAGCGGAGGTCCGCCGATGAAGATTGTTCCCTGCTTACGAACAATCACCGCCTCATCCGACATCGCCGGCACATACGCTCCGCCGGCGGTACATAATCCCATAACCACCGCTATCTGCGGGATGCGATGAGCGGACAATTGGGCCTGATTGAAAAAGATATGTCCGAAATGCTCCTTGTCGGCAAACACTCCCGCCTGCTGGGGCAGGAAAATCCCCCCGGAATCAACCAGATAGATGCAGGGAAGATTGTTCTCCAGCGCGATGTCCTGAGCACGGATATGCTTCTTGATGGTCTCCGGAACATAGGTGCCGCCCTTGACGGTAGCATCGTTGGCGACAATCATCACCTCTCGGCCATGCACCATCCCGATTCCGGTAATGACACCCGCCCCCGGAATTTCATTATTGTACTTTTCATAAGCGGCCAGAGACGACAACTCAAGGAACGGAGTATTTTTATCCAGGAGTTTTTCCACTCGGTCACGGGGCAGCATTTTACCGCGACCGGTATGAAGCTTTCGTGATTTTTCGGTACCGCCCACTTTTATTTTGGCCAGGCGCTCCTTATAGATCCGGGAGGCTTCCCGGTTGAGCTTCTCGTTTTCCTTGAAATCGGTCGAACTGGTATCGACCTTTGATTCGATTCTAAACATGATGACCTATCATAGTTTTTATTTCGCGCTGGGTTTAGGAATTATTGAAACCGGTACTTTAACATTCATTTGCAATAGTGCTTGAGACAACGTCTTACCTTGAGGGTCAATCATCAATGATTCTGTCCCCCCGCCGCCTAAGGTTTTGTGCAAAAGGAAATTCAATCCCTGTAAATTATCGAGCGTGAACCGCTCGACCTCTCCCCCCACCAATTTTCCAAAGAATTTTTTAACCTTGTCGGGGGTGAGGTATTCGATTAACCAATCATAGATTTGAGGCGATCGTGCCAGCACTCCGATATTACAGGTATCACCCTTATCGCCGGAGCGAGCGTAGCAAATATCTCTCAACGAGACTTCTTTTTTGGCTCCGGAAAACTTTTTCCGCTTCACAGGTTGTTCGGGAAATTCAATATCCTCGGTGAAACGCCCCAACCTGACCGGGAAGTTTATCTCATGAAATTTTTCCTCGCCATCGGTACTGAGGCAGAGGGTTTTGGCAGTAACGCGGGCACGATGAATCAGAGCCGGCCAATAGGCAATAACCTGTTTCGGCTTCGGCCTTCCTCCGGTGGTTACGGCCATGCCGGCCGGACCGCTGAGAATGAGTGTCGGGAGAGCTATGCCGAAATCACGGACCCGCTCAAAGCTTTGATCACGCACTCCGAAACGGAGCAAGACCTCGTTGGCTTCCCCTTTGGTGAGGCTATCGGGCCAGATCGATCCGGAACCGATCACTTCGGTGCGAGTTTGCTCATATTTGTAATCGAGCTTTTTCCAGAAAATATCGGCGATTGTTTCCGCTTTTCGGTAGGTATCGGGACCGGAGACTAAGATCATACCCGAGGCTTTCCAGCCGTCTTCGTATGACATCGAAACCTTCAACGATTCCGGTTCCGGTTTTCCTTTGGCGCCGAATACCCGGACGCGGTCGGGGCCATCTTCCTTTAATCTGATAGTATCGAAACGTGCGATTCCGTCGGGGGAGATATAATTTGAGGGATCGCCCATCTCATACACCAACTGTTCTTTGACCGACTTCTCAGATACCACTCCCCCGGTATTGGGATGCTTGGTCACGACGAATTCACCCGACGGTTCCATCTCGATAATCGGATAGCCGATATTATGGAATGATGCGACCTCCTGCCAGTCGGTGACATTGCCGCCCGATCCCTGAGCGCCGCACTCGATGATATGCCCGGCAACGATCCCGGACGCCATTTTATCCCAGTCGTCCATCGCCCATCCGAATTCATGAATCATCGGTGCCAGCGTCAGGCCGGTGTCGGTCACACGGCCCGTGACGACAATCTGGCAGCCTTCGTCCAAAGCTTTGACTAACGGTTCCGCGCCCAGATAGATATTGGCTGTGGTGATGCGAGATCGGACATCGAGGAATTTCTCGCCGGTTTCCATGTTGGCGAATTTCTCACCAGCAGCGGTCAGCTCATAAAGCTTGTCCGAGATATCGTCGCCATAAACAATCCCGACTTTGACTTCCAGATTGAGCTTTTTGGCAAGGGTGATAATTTCGCGGCCAAGGCCGATCGGGTTGATCCCACCGGCATTGGAAATAACCCGCACATTTTTCTTGCAGATCAGAGGGAGACATTCTTCGAGTTGGCCCAGGAAATCGACGGCATATCCCAAATGCGGCTTCTGCCGCCTCTGGCGCTGGAGGATCGACATGGTGATCTCGGCGAGAAAATCCATGCTGATATAATCCAGCTTGCCGCCGGTCAATTGCCGTTTGAGGGCTGAGAGATCGTCGCCCCAGTATCCTCCGGCATTACCTATCCGGATTTTTCGTTTCACGGTTTGCCTGTCACCCCCGATTGAGTTTGTCGGATCGGAAGAGGGCAGCGTCGGCTGCCCTCCCCCGCATCAATTTAATACCACTTCGGTATAAACTTATAGGCATAGCTCAATACACCGTGGGTGTCGTCGGTCTGGATTTTGCGGAATTCAAGCCGCATTTTCTGACCTATTTTGAGTTTATCGATATCGCAGTCGGCGATCTGACCCATCATCTGCAAGCCGTCGTCGAATTTGATAATCCCCATGGCATAGGGAGCCAGATCTGAAAACTGTGAGGCCGGAGTGCGAATAACCGTAAAGGTCAGCAGTTTTCCCTCTTCCGGCAGCACATAAGTGTCGAACTGGCGGCCACCGCATTCGGCGCAAACCAGGCGCGGCGGATAGTATCTTTTGCCGCACTTTTTGCATACGGCCGCTTCGAGGCGGTACCGCTGAGGCATTTCACGCCAGATTCTTGATGGAAACATCACGCCACCTCCAGTATATGCACCACCGCGGAAGCGCCGGAGCCGCCCATGTTTTGAGTCATCCCAACCTTGGGATTACCCTTGATCTGACGACCATTTTCAGCATCGCCGCGAAGCTGTTTCACAATTTCCACCACCTGGCCGATGCCGGTAGCGCCGACCGGGTGACCCTTTGACTTGAGACCACCGGAAGGATTGACCGGAATTTTACCATCGAGAGCGGTTACGCCGCGTGCTGCTGCTTTGGCTCCCTCACCCTTCTTGAAGATGCCGAGCGATTCGGTGACGATAATCTCGGCAATCGAGAAGCAATCGTGCACCTCGACCATATCCATATCGGTTATCTTCCTGCCGGCCATTTTCAAGGCTCTCTTGCCGGCCAACTCGGTCGACTTGAGCCAGGTCAGGCTTTCGCGCTGAGGCAGGGCTATGGTATCGGTCGCCATTCCGGTTCCTGTTATACGGACATACGGCTTTTTCATCTTTTTGGCGATATCGACGGTGGTTAAAATCGCCGCCGCCGCGCCATCAGTGATCGGCGAGCAATCCAGAATATGAAGAGGGTCAGCGACTTTGACGCCGTTGGCCACATCTTCCAGCTTGATCGGGAATGGATACTGAGCGAACGGATTCATGCTGCCGTTCTTATGCGCCTTGACCGGCACGGCCGACAACTGTTTTCTTGTTGTTTTATACTTTTTCATATAGGCGCGAGCCATCATGGCATACAAACCAGGGAAAGTCACGCCGTGGAAAACTTCATAATCCTGATCGGCGGCGGTGGCCAGAGCATAGGTGGCTCCATCGCCGGAGACGTCGGTCATCTTTTCGACACCGCCGGCCATGACGATATCCGACATGCCGGAGGCAACTTCAATATAAGCCTGGCGGAAAGCCAGACCGCCGGAGGCGCAGGCCGATTCGACACGGGCCGCCGGGATATTTTTCTGGCCGATATAGTCGGCCAGTATGGCGCCGACATGCTCCTGTCCAACGAACAGGCCGCCGGACATACATCCGACTATCAGCGAATCTATTTTATCGAGGCCGGCATCATCGAGGGCATTGAGGGCCGCTTCGGTGAAAATATCGCGGAACGATTTTCGCCAGAGCTCACCCCATTTCATTATGCCGATGCCAACTACAGCTACATCTCTCATTTTATGATCTCCCTCTACTTGTTCTTCAGGATTTTGTGGCGGTACTTGGCGTACGTACCGTAATCGACAAAGATCTGGTTCTTGTCCAACAGGGTCGTGGTGTGTACGGCCAGATCGCGAGCTTCCTTGATCCGATCGGTGACACGCCAGACAAAGGCATCAGAACCAGCTCCGGAACCGTAGGAAATCATCAGAATCATGTCACCCGGTTTGGAAATATCAAGCGTGGAGGTTAAACCGAGAGGTGAAGAACCTGAATAGGTGTTACCCAACCGCGGTGTCAACCAGCCCGGCTCTATTTGCTTCTTTGTAAAGCCAAGCATTTTACCTACCCGCAGGGGGAATTTGCCGTTGGGTTGATGGAAAATGACGTACTTGAAATCTTTGGGTTTCATTTTGGCCTTGTTCATAATCCCCATGGCCGCTCCGGTCACGGTTCTGAAATAGGCCGGCTCCCCGGTAAAACGTCCGCCGTGCTGAGGATAAAACTCATGCTCGCGACGCCAGAAATCGGGAGTATCGGTCATAAACGAATACGTCTCGAGCGCCTCCGCGATAAGATTGGTTTTACCCATGATAAACGCCGCCGCTCCGGCCGAAGCCGAATACTCGAGGGCATCACCGGGTGCGCCCTGAGAGGTATCGCCGCCGACCGCGAGAGCATACTTCATATAGCCCGATTTGACCAGTCCCAGACAGACAAACATCGCTTCCGACCCTGCCTTGCAGGCAAATTCGAAATCGGCGCAATGACAATCCGGAACCGCTCCGATCGCCTCGGCCACGGTCGTGCCCGAGGGCTTGACCGCATACGGATGCGATTCGGACCCAACATATACGGCACCGATATCTTTGGGATTTATCTGCGCCCGTTTGATTGCGTTCTTGGTCGCTTCGACCGACAGGGTGATGGTATCGACATCCGGTGTCGGCACTGATTTCTGCCAGAGCATCAACCCTTTCTTGTAGCTGGGAGCGTCGGCTCCCCAAACCTTGGCGATTTCCTCGACCTTTATCCGGTGGCGAGGAATCATCGCTCCATATCCAACTATTCCAACCATTTACTTACCTCAATCTATTGGTTACTAAAACGTGCATAAATTGTTTTCAAGATCAAAAAGCACCCCGGCCAATTTCCCGGCCGCTGCAAAGTCTTGTAGTATAATCTGAAATGGGCCAAAAGTCAAATGAGGTTGCGATATTTTAGGCAATATGAGACCATCATTCACACAGACGATTAATAAGGTCGGTACAATCCGGATAGGCCGTGGACAGAATTCCAAAATTGCCCGCTTCATAATCTTCAAAATCAAACCCCGGTGCCACAGTAGTTCCCATCAGGCCAAAACGGCCACCTTCGATCAAATGCGATCCCTGCCACACACCTCGCGGCACGACAAACTGAATTTGCTGGCCGGATTCAATGTCGGAACCGAGAGTTATAATCTCCCCTTTCCCGTTCTCATGCAGCAACAACATTTCCACCGGGTCACCGAGATAGAAATGAAATATCTCATCGGTCGGCAATCGGTGCAGAGCTGATCTGGTGTCAGGTGTCAGGAGATAGTATATCGCGGTGCCGAATGATTTATCAGCTCGGTATCGGTCGGGCAGGGCGCTATGCGCGACTATCTCATTCGACCGCCACGTCTCCGAATAATAACCGCCTTCCATCGGCAGCGGCTTTAAGGCAAATATTTTAATAATATCGTCGGCTGATAGCATCGCCTGTCTCCGGATTATGATGAATAACTTTGTACAGACCAAAACGCGGCAGATGTCAATATCTGCCGCTATCGATTTCAAAAGACACCACGAAATTCTTCTTACGGCAGGTCTTGATTCACCTCTTGTCCGCCGCGGCGGATGACCTGCCGCTTTTCCAATCACATTCCATACTTCTCAATAATCTCCTGCTTGGTCTTACCGAGAATATCGTATTTTTTGCCGACTTTGGTAAAGGCCGCGAGCGCCTTATCGAGATGTTCGATCTCATGCCCGGCCGAAATCTGAGTCCGGATACGGGCCTGCCCCTGCGGCACCACCGGGAAGAAAAAGCCGATAGCATAAATACCTTCATCATACAGATCGCGGGAAATATCCTGCGACAGCTTGGCATTGAACAGCATCACCGGAACAATTGGAGTATCGCCATCTTTGAGAATGAAACCGCCTTCGGTGAGACCCTTGCGCCAGTATTCGGTATTTTTCTCCAGTTTGTCGCGGCGTTCGGTGCTGGCCGAAAGGATTTCGAGTACTTTCAGAACTCCCGAAACAACCACCGGAGCGATGGTATTGGAAAAGAGATATGGGCGAGCCTTCTGACGGCACATTTCGACCAATTCCCGCCGTCCGGAAACGCATCCGCCGGAGGCGCCGCCGAGAGCTTTGCCGAAAGTGGTAGTTATGATGTCAATTTTGCCCATGACTCCGCACTTTTCATGGGTCCCTCTTCCCGTCTTGCCGATAAATCCGCTCGAATGGGAATCGTCGACGAAAACCATGGCATCGTATTTTGCGCACAACTCGACCATCTCATCAAGTTTGGCGGTATCGCCGTCCATCGAGAAAACTCCGTCGGTGATAACCACTTTGAACCGCTTGTCGGCATGCAACTGCAACTTTTTCTCCAGATGCGCCATATTGGAATGCTTAAACGTATCATGCATGGCGCTGCAGAGGCGAATACCGTCGATAATCGAGGCATGCACGAGGCGGTCGGAAATCATGACGTCGTCTTTGTTCAGGATCGCCTCGAAAACACCGGCGTTGGCATCCATGCAGGATGGGAACAAAATGGTATCTTCGGTGCCTAAAAACTCGGTGACCTTTTTCTCAAGCTGATCATGAATATCCTGAGTTCCACAGATGAAACGAACCGACGACATACCGTATCCCCGCGAATCAAGCCCCTCATGCGCCGCCTTGACGACCTCGGGATGACTGGACAGGCCGAGATAATTATTGGCACACATGTTGATGACTTTTTTCAATGGTGCGCCGGTGGGATATTCCACTTCGATATCGGCTGCCTGGGCGGAATGGATGAACCGTTCCTGCTTGAACACTCCGGCAGTTTCGATATCCTTGAGCTGTTCCTGATATATATTTCTTATAGCGTCGCTATAACTCATAGCTCAACTCCTCATTAAAATCGATACAATCACTGCAATAATACGGCGGGCCGAAAAATCTGGTCCGTATCAAAAGACAACCGCCGGAACCGGAGCCCCGGCAGCATCGCTCATTTTACTTCAAAAACCCCTGAATCAGTACGGCAATCTTGTCGACCGTATCAAAGGCTTCCGGCGTCGCCTGCTCGTCAGGAATCGAAATATTGTACTTGTTCTCCAGGAATCTCTTGAGCGAGACCATCGAAAATGAGTCGACAATGCCGCCGGAAATCAGCGGAGTCTCAGCAGTCAGTTCATCGTCTTCATCTTCCAGATATTCTTCGGTCACATATTCCAGAACGACTTTCTTTATCTCTTCCATATCTATCTCCTTTGAGCTTATTCAACTCTATTATTCGTCGTCTTCAAGAGTCGAGGTGTCGCCGATTTCCTCGCCCCATTCTTTCGCATGCAGCAACCGCCGCATGATTTTTCCACTGCGCGTTTTCGGCAGGGTATTGACATATTCGATCTCCTGCGGCATCGCCAGCGGCGACAGTTTTTTGCGGATGAAATTCATGATTTTCAGTTCCAGATCGGTGCTGGCTTCGAATCCGGCATTAAGCGTCACGAACGCCTTGACGACCTCCATATTGACCTCATCCGGTTTGGCCACCACCGCCGACTCGGCTACCGCTTCATGTTCCAGCAAGGCTGACTCCACCTCGAACGGGCTGACGAGATGACCGCCGGTATTGATGACATCGTCATCGCGACCGGTAAACCAAAAATATCCCTCGTTGTCGATACTGGACCGGTCACCCGGAATATACCAGCCGTTTATGAATTTACTCTTATAGGTCTCCTCGTTGCGCCAGTATTCCCGCATCATCGCCGGCCATCCCGGCTTGAAACCGATCAGACCGACTTTGCCCGGCTCGGTAATCGGTTCATAAGTTTCGGTATCGAGGACCACCGCCGTTATACCGGGAAACGCTTTGCCCATCGATCCCGGTTTGATCTTCATGCCGGGGAAATTGGTGATCATCATCGAGCCGGTTTCGGTCTGCCAGTAGGTATCGAGGAACGCTTTGCCAAATACACGCTCCGACCAAATGACTGCCTCGGCATTTAACGGTTCGCCAACGCTGGCGAGGTGCCGCAGACATGAGAGATCATATTTCTTCACCGGCTCGTCACCGCATTTCATCAGGGATCTGATGGCCGTAGGGGCCGAGTACCATACTGTCACTTTGTGCTTCTCGATGAATTTATACCAGGCTTCGGCCGAGAAACCCACATCCATGACGCATTGTGTGACACCCAGGCTGAAGGCGCCGATAATACCATAAGAAGTTCCGGTCACCCATCCGGGATCGGCGGTGCACCAATAGATGTCATCTTCCTGAAGGTCAAGCACCCACTTGGCAGTCAGGTACTGCGAGATAAGTGAGTAATGCACATGCTTGACACCTTTGGGCTGTCCAGTGGTGCCCGAAGTATAATGCAGCACCGAGGGTGATTCGGCCTTAGTCGGATAAATTTCAAATTCATCTACCGGAGCGGCTTCCTCAAGTGAAAAGGCGATTTCACGTTCCCGGAGCGGTTTCTTACCGTCGTAATCGACGACGATGACATGCTTGACATACGGCATCTGATCGATAATCTTCCGCACTTTCGAGACATGCTTACGCTGGGTGACAATCGCCGTCGTTTCGGCATTGGACAAGCGCACCAGCAGAGATTCATCACCGAAGGCGGAAAAGAGAGGCTGAGCGATGGCGCCGATTTTCAAAATTCCCAGGAAACCGAAATACAGTTCGGGAATCTTATCCATGAAAAGGCAGACCCGATCTTCATTCTTTATTCCCAGGCCGCGCAAAAAAGAGCCGATAGTGTTACTGGCGACTCTGATGTCATTATAGGTGTACCGTTTTTCCTGGCCTCCGAGACCTTCCCAAATCAGGGCGGTCTTGTCAGCTTTGCCCATCTTGCAGATTCGGTCCGTACAATACCATCCGATATTCAGGACATCGCCGTCTTTATAATCGAGTTCCGTTTCGGAAAGCGACCAGTCGAATTCTTTAACTCGTTCTTCGTATGATCCAATGTGAGACATGCTTCTATTTCCTTTTTTATTTCTCCAGCAATACGATGGCGCCGGCGATTTCTTTGAGATGCGTCAGCGACACATGGACGCCGGTTATCCCCTTTTCCTCGGCAAGCTTTCTGGCACGGCCGTGCAAAACGCATGCTGGTTTTCCGAATTCATCATTGACAATTTCTATATCACAAAAGCCCATTCCCTTTCGCCATCCGGTTCCGATAGCCTTGAAAAAGGCCTCTTTGGCGGCGAAACGCGCCGCATAGTTTTGTTCCGGGTATTTCTTTGAATTACAGTATTCTCTCTCTCCTGCGGTGAATAGTCTTTCGGCCAGCCCGGCAGTATCGTCCAGCTTCTTTTTTACCCGGGCCACTTCCACCTGATCTATACCGATACCGAAAATCACTTGTCCACCTTATATACTTTACGTGGTCAACCCGCCAGGGCGGATTAAACTTCAAATTTTTTCTTCACAGCCTCAATCATTATACTGGTCATGCTGGGCAAATCATATTCAGGCGCCCAATTCCATTCCTCGCGAGCGGCCAAATCATCCATCCGATTGGGCCACGAATCGGCGATTTTCTGCCGCACCGGATCGACATTATATCCGATTTCGAAATCCGGTATGAATTTACGTATTTCCGCCGCCAGTATTTCCGGAGTAAAACTCATGGCGGTGATATTGAATGCGTTGCGATGCACCAGCCGGCTCGGATCGGCTTCCATCAAATCGATCATCGCCCTGATGGCATCCGGCATATACATCATATCGAGTGAACAATCATCCCTGAGATAGCAGGTATATTTCTGATGCTTGATCGCCTCAAAAAATATCTCCACCGCATAATCGGTGGTACCGCCGCCCGGCTCGGTTTCATACGAAATCAATCCGGGGAAACGAACGCCGCGAGTATCGACTCCGAACCGCTGGAAATAATAATCGCACAGCAGTTCGCCGGACAATTTGGTCACACCATACATCGTCTCCGGACGCATGATCGTATCCTGCGGAGTATCGTCCATCGGCGTCGATGGCCCGAAAGCTCCGATCGAACTGGGAAAAAACATCGAGCATTTATATTGCCGGGCCGCCTCGAGCATATTATACAGGCCGCCCATATTGACCCGCCAGGCGACATTCGGACGGGTTTCGCCAATAGCCGACAGAATCGCCGCCAGGTGAAAAATGGTGTCAACTTTATATTGCTGCATTACCCTTGTGATCTGGTTCTCATCAAGCACATCGAGCGATTCAAAAGGTCCCGAATCACGGAGCGCCTCATCCGTCGGCATCCTGATATCGGTCGCTACCACCCGTTCCTCGCCATATTTCTTGCGCAGTGCGATTGCTAATTCCGAGCCGATCTGGCCCGCCGCACCGGTAACCAATATTGTTGTCATATCACAAAGCCCTCAAATATCATAGTCTCCCAATCCCGACAGCCTTATGCCGCCACCGGGGCCTTATCACGAATTTCATATATACAAATTTGCGCCCTACAAATCAAGGGCAGGAATGGGGATTAACGAAGTTGTCGGCGGGACTTGATCCAGGCGGCAATATCTTCGATAACACCGTTATATGGGGCATGAATAGACAAATTCAACTTTTAGCTGCTAATGAAGGTGTGTAATTATCTGTTGGTCGGAGTGTGGAATATTCTGCAAACCGACTCGCTTATAGCATAATTCATCATTTCATAGGTGAATATTATCTTAAATTTATCGATTTGTTGTTTTTTTTAGCCTGATCCCATTATTTTCGCCCTCTGGAAGCCCATTAAATCATAGACGGGAGTGTAGATTTCATCTTACATTATTCCTGTGTACAAATCGTGAACACTTTAAACAATCTTCATAAAGCATTGTTTTACATACACATATCTGTTTTTCCGATAATCCCGAGTAAATTGGTGTCGCTTATCAAAACATGTTTTTTAATGCAAATTACCCGCCCGAAGCCACCATAAACGGTGTATCTTATTGTATTACAACTCATTACGCTTCTCGGCACATTGCTTGCTAATGAAATAATTGTTCTTTTGAAATTTAAAACGGTAAACATAAAATCCATTTAGGAGAATTAAACATGAAACTAGCACGGATCTTAGTTTTAGTGGTTGCGATCTTTGCGCTGACCGGCACCAGTCATGCCTGGTTCCTCGATTTCGAGTGGGGCCTTGGCAATAATGGTGGAACCGTGGCTACCGGCGTTCCGGGACTGCAGTTCACCACCACTGACGGTTATGACTGGATGTACGGTGATATCACCACCGGTGGTTATAATGTCACCAGCGACAATGGCGACGTTTATGGCACCGGCCGCTACAATGTGGGCGGCAATGTCTTTACCTGGCTCGGCACTTCTCAGGGCAGCGGTCGAATCGACTTTCTGAATCAGGATGGTTCCTTCTTCACTATCGGTTACAGCTCGGCCTCCATTTTCTTCCTGGAAGCTTATGATGCCAGCGACAATCTTCTTGATGTTGCTACTGGCCCGATCAATACCCAGTGGGAAGGTTACACTTCTCTCGGCTATTTGACCGTGACTTCCGGTGCCGCCGACATCGCTTACATTCTGGTGCACGATGGTGGTAACTACTTCGGCCTCGACAATATGTCGGGTGACGCTTCCGCCGTTTCCAGCCCGGGTATCCCCGAACCGACCACCATGGCCCTCCTCGGCCTTGGCTTGATCGGAATGGGTGCCAGACTCCGCAAGCGCATGAAATAGTAGCAAAGTCGTAACAAGATCACAAATTTAAGGGCGTCTTATTTAAGGTGCCCTTTTTCTTTCCCCTCAAATGCTGCAATTTTTATTTTTTTTGCCTATTTCTTGATTTATTTTCGCCGGAACCCAGTATTTTCGGGCTCTGGAGGCCCATAATACCACACGCGGGAGTGGAGATTTCATCCCGTATCATATCTTTGTTCAAAACATGAACACTTTAAGTAGTCTCTCTAATACGTTGTTTTACAAAGGAATCTATGATTCTTCTCTATTCCCCTGTGAATCGGTGTCGCTTATCAAAACATGTTTTCTAACATCAGCCATCCCTCCAATGCCGTCACGCTTGGCATAACTCATTGCATTATTACTCCTTACACACCTCGGCACATCGCTTGCTAATATTATTGATGTTCTTTTGAAAACAAAATATGGCAAATATAAAATCCAATTAGGAGGATTAAACATGAAACTCGCACGAATCTTCGTTTTAGTGGTTGCGATCTTTGCGCTGACCGGCACCAGTCATGCCTGGTTCCTCGATTTCGAGTGGGGCCTTGGCAATGATGGTGGAACCGTGGCTACCGGCGTTCCGGGACTGCAGTTCACCACCACTGACGGTTACGACTGGATGTATGGTGATATCACCACCGGTGGTTATAATGTCACCAGCGACAACGGCGACACTTATCTTGGCGGCCGTTACAATGTGGGCGGCAATGTCTTTACATGGCTCGGTACTACTCAGGGCAGTGGTCGAATCGACTTTCTGAATCAGGATGGTTCCTTCTTTACCATCGGATACAGTTCCGCTTCGGAATTCTTCCTGGAAGCTTATGACGGCAGTGACAATCTTCTTGATGTAGTCTCCGGCCCGGCCAATACCCAATGGGAAGGTTATACTTCTCTCGGTTATTTGACCGTGAACTCCGCTGCAGCCGATATCGCTTACATTCTGGTACATGATGATGGTAACTACTTCGGCCTGGACAATATGTCCGGTGACGCTTCCGCTGTCTACAGCCCGGGTATCCCCGAACCGACCACCATGGTCCTCCTCGGCCTCGGCTTGATCGGTATGGGTACCAGACTCCGCAAACGCATGAAATAGTAGCAAGATCGTAACAAGCACAAATTTAAAGGGCGTCTCAAAGAGACGCCCTTTTTTTATCCCCTCAAAGGCTGCAATTTGTATTTTTTAACGGTTTCTTGATTTATTTTCGCAGGAATCCAGTATTTACGGGCTCCCGAAGCCCGTAATACCCGCACAAGGGAGTGGAAATTTCATCCCGTATCATATCTTGTTCAAAACATGAACACTTTAAGAAGTCTTTCTAATACGTTGCTTTACAAAGAAATCTATGACTCTTATCTATTCCCCTGTGAATCGGTGTCGCTTATCAAAACATGTTTTTGACACCAGCGATCCCTCCAATGCCGTCGCGTTTGGTGTAACTTATTGCATTATTACTCCTTACACACCTCGGCACATCGCTTGCTAATACGATTAATGTTCTTTTGAAAACAAATTAGGGCAAACATAAAATCAAATCAGGAGGATTAAATTATGAAACTCGCACGGATCTTCGTATTAGTGATCGCGATCTTTGCGCTTACCGGCACCAGTCAAGCCTGGTTCCTCGATTTCGAGTGGGGCCTTGGCAATGATGGTGGAACCGTGGCTACCGGCGTTCCGGGACTGCAGTTCACCACCACTGACGGTTACGACTGGATGTACGCGGACATCACCACCGGCGGTTACAATGCCACCAGCGACAATGGAGACGTCTATGGCAGCGGTAACTACTTTGTAGGCGGCAATGTCAGTACCTGGCTCGGTACTACTCAGGGCAGCGGTCGAATCGACTTCCTGAATCAGGACGGTTCTTTTTTTACCATCGGATACAGCTCTATTTCAACTTTCTACCTGGAAGCTTATGATGGCAGTGACAATCTTCTTGATATCGCTTCCGGTCCGGCCAATACAGTGAGTGCTGGCGGCACTTCTATTGGTTATCTAACCGTGGCCTCGGCGCCCTCCGATATCGCTTACATTCTGGTTCATGATGGTGGCAACTTTTTCACCCTGGACAATATGTCCGGTGATGCTTCCGCCGTCTACAGCCCGGGTATCCCCGAACCGACCACCATGGTCCTCCTCGGCCTCGGCTTGATCGGTATGGGTGCCAGACTCCGCAAGCGCATGAAATAGTATCAAGATCGTAACAAGAGCACAAATTTGAAGGGCGTCTCATAAAGACGCCCTTTTTTTCTACCCAAAATACCCATATTTCGCCGCCGCCCCTTATATATAAAGGGCTTAGCCATGACACACTGTACATTATTACTACACATCGGGGTCGTATAATGCTAATTTGCAAAAGTGATATTTGTTAACCTGTTAATAACGTGCAAGTTATCCATTTTGGTACGTCACTTGCTATAATTAAGATAAATTACATAATAACTGCTTTGACTACTGAGTCATTTTGGAGGTTACACAATGAAAACGGCAAGGATATTGGTTTTAATGGTCGCTTTGTTCGCCTTTACCGGCACCAGCCATGCCTGGTTCCTCGACTTCGAATGGGGTGTGGGACACAACAGAGAGCGAATTCAATCGGAGATTCCCGGCCTGACGTTTTCCGATAGTGCGCAATACTGCGACGCAAGCGCGGGCAATTGGGGCTTCTCCAGCTACGATCTTGGCCTCGAATGGGGAACCGGACAGTATTGGATCGAAGGTTATGTTGGGGTTGCTCCACTCTCGGATGGAATCGGCCGTATCGATTTTACCAACGCCGATGCATCTTTTTTCACCACCGGTTATAGTGCCTACGAAGGCTTTACACTAGAAGCCTACGATATCAATGATAATCTACTCAATTATGTTTCCGGCCCGAGCAATTTGAGGTATGCAGATGGTAACTCTGCAGGAATGGGCTATCTGACTGTTTCAACGGGATCGAACAATATTGCCTATGTCTTGATGCATGGTAGGGATCATTATTGCATTGTTGATAATATGTCCGGTGATGCCAGTGGCGTGTCTAGCCCCATTCCGGAACCGACCACTATGGCCCTTCTCGGCCTCGGTTTGATCGGTATGGGTGCCAGACTCCGCAAACGCATGAAATAGTATAAAGCTGCAACAAAGAATAAATTTGGAGGTTACACAATGAGAACGGCAAAGATACTGGTTTTAATGGTGGCCTTGTTCGCCTTCGCAGGCACCAGCCATGCCTGGTTCCTCGACTTCGAGTGGGGCTTGGGTCATAACTATGAGTTGATTCAATCGGGTATCCCGGGTATGGACTTTGGTGATGAATTGTATTACCTCGATGCTATGAGCGATTTATGGAATACATCCAGCTACGATCTTGGTCTTGAGTGGAATCTCGGAGAGTTTTGGATCGAAGGCTATGTTGGGGTTACTTCCTCCGCAGCAATAGGCCGTATCGATTTTGACAACGCCGATGCTTCTTTTTTCACCGTCGGTTATAGTTCCTTCTATAGCTTTACCCTCGAAGCCTACGATATCAATGATAATCTACTCAGTTTTGTTACCGGCCCAAGCAATTTGAGGTATATAAACGATAATGATGCAGGAATGGGTTATCTAACGGTGGCAACGGGAATGAGCGATATTGCCTATGTCACTATGGGTTGTCCTACAGGTAGTAATAGTTGGATTGCTGACAATATGTCCGGCGATGCCAGTGGCGTGTCTAGCCCCATTCCCGAACCGACCACAATGGCCCTCCTCGGCCTCGGCTTGATCGGTATGGGTGCCAGACTCCGCAAACGCATGAAATAGTATAAAGCTGCAACAAAGAATAAATTTGGAGGTTACACGATGAGAACGGCAAAGATACTGGTTTTAATGGTCGCTTTGTTCGCCTTCACCGGCACCAGCCATGCCTGGTTCCTCGACTTCGAGTGGGGGCTTGGACATGACCTCGAACAGATTCAATCGGGGGTTCCCGGCCTGAATTTTTCCAGCGACATGTCTTACGCCGATGCAACCACGGATAACTGGGGCTTCTCCAGCTATGATCTTGGCCTCGAATGGTCGACCGGACAGTATTGGATGGAGGGCTATGTTGGGGTTGCTGGCTCCTTTATGCAAATGGGCCGTATCGATTTTGACAACGCCGATGCTTCTTTTTTTACCACCGGTTATAGTACATACATGACCTTTACGCTTAAAGCCTACGATATCAATGATAATCTACTCAGTTATATTTCCGGCCCGAGCAATTTGAGGTATCAGGACGGTAATGAAAACGGAATGTTTTATCTGACGGTGGCAACGGGGATGAGCGATATCGCCTATGTCACTATGGAGAGTGAAAGTAATTGGTGGATTGTCGACAATATGTCCGGCGATGCCAGCGGCGTTTACAGCCCCTCCGCCGTTCCGGAACCGACCACTATGGCCCTCCTCGGCCTCGGATTGATCGGTATGGGTGCCAGATTCCGCAAGCGCATGAAATAATAGCAAGATCGTAACAAGAGCACAAATTTAAAGGGCGTCTCAAAGAGGCGCCCTTTTTTTATTGGAGTAACAATACCGTATAGTCTGCTTTAGAAGAACTTGAGACCAAGGCTGACCGGGATAAATGTTGCGGGGTCCCCCTCGGTAGCGACGGAGACATAGCGAACCTGGGCAAACACCTGCCACATCGGTCCCGCCTTCAGTTCGATACCGGCGCCGACATTGAAATAAACTTTATTTTGAGTATCCGGCTGGAATTCATTCAGACTGGCGACCAGATCGCTGGTGCCTTCCAATTGAGTCGGCGATATCCGGGCGAGGCCGACGCCGCCAAGAAGGAACGGTTTGATCGGAGCGGACGGAAGACTGAAGGTATAACGACCGTCGACACCGAACATCCACATATTATTATGCCCACCTGTAATATCTTCACCCAGGAAGGACTGATCTGATCCGAGATCAAGTGGGAAACGATTGAATTCGATCTTGCCAATCGCCTGCAAATTCGGCATCACTGAATAGCCAACACCGACAAAACCGTGTAATCCGGTTTTGTAACTATCGGCGAATTCAGCCGGCGAATTCGGAATCGAGATGGCTCCGCCGAGGTACAGATTGAACGGATTAGGGTTCTGGGCCGAGGCGACCGAAGTCAGAACAAACATAGCCACGAGCACATACATACACTTCTTCATTACTGCCTCCTTAATCGATTAAAAAAGGTGCACTTACCAATAGATTCGACCGGAGGCCTCATATCTTTACCGATTATTAGACGCAATTTTGTATAGATAATGCACAGAGACGTAACAGCTTAGCGTAGCATAAAACTCCGGCTATATTCCCAGGTCTGACGACCACGGGGCACCTGTCTTTGTGCGTAGCACATGTCCACATGTGCCCGATTGCCCGGCAGATGTGGACATATGCCGGGCACAAGAATCCATCACGAAACAGGCAGGTGTATGTATTTTACATACACCCGCCGTCATTTTATGTCCCATAATGGTTTGTCGCGCTTGGGATTGTAAGGGATTTGGCTTTGGTCGCTCATTTTTAAAGTTTTTCTTTTTTGGGCATCATTTCAGGCTCTGTCTCAGGCTGATATGCTTGTATCGCAATGGTTTTGGGTTCGTTTTTCATAATTAAGGTTTTTCCCTGTTTTGGCCTTCGATGGGATTTTCATTTCGTTTACGTGCATCCGTATTACTCCTTGAATGATCAGGTTCAATAATTGGGAAAGGGACAGGATCTACAGCGATTCTATGTTGATTTTGCAGGCAGGTGGCAGGGGCCACCTTTTGGCTGTCGCGTGGATGATCTGAATCGGTTGCTATGGTAATCGCTGGGGCAGACCAGCCCGCCGCGGCGGGTACCGCCCACATGGCCCGACATTTGCCACGACGAACCCTGGGCGGGCTACTCAGTATTTAAGTGATTGGATTACAGCCTGATGATATTTCAGTCAAAAAACATATGCGGTGTTAACTGCAATAAAAGCAATCGCCCCCGGTGGATATTGCTCGTCCGCCAGCCCGATTGTTGGGGCACGGGGACGTACGCCAACCACGAAAATCCGCCTCTATTTCTTCGTACGGCGGATATCACCACTAACTTTTTTATGATCATATTTTGTAAACTTACCGTAATATAGCGCATCGCCTTTCTTATAATTTATTAGCCTTTCAAGTTCGGAATTTAGATTACTAGGCAACAAATCGTGTAGTTTTTCAATGGTCGGTGGAATTGATTTCATAATAATATAATTCTGGCATTCCGAGATCACAGAACGATGGATTTTATCCGGACGTTGAGATATTAGAATCAGGAATATTTTAAATTTCCTGCCTTCTGCGGCAATTGTCCTGATAATCTCAGAAATCTCTTTAGCGAATAGAGTATCTGCTGACTCCCCCGGAACGATATTGTGCGCTTCATCAATTACGATGAAGATAGGGGGCGTTATCTCCTCGCCTTTACCTTTTTCAGACGCTTCAATGTACCTTTTACGGGCGATTTTCCAAATATTATTAAGAGCCTGCAGAGCGATAAGGTCTCTAACGAATCGATTATCATATCGAAAACCTAACATATCCAAAGAAATCAGCCGTTTGTCATCGAATAGCCCTGACAAAAACTCCTCACTGATAGAGTTTTTCTTATCTACAGTATTGCCCCATTCAATATTTGCGATGTTCACAACTTTCTCGGCGCCGTTCCGGAGCCGAGTAAAGTCAAGAGGATCAGCGAATCGTTGAATTTGATTAAACAGATTTTGGGATACCTTGGATTGCTCATCCTTCGATGTTCGTCCCTCGCTCCACCGTCTAAAATTGTCGATTAATTTTTTGAAACTCTCTGCATTCCCAATCTGCTCACTAAAATCGCGATCTTTCTTGATCAAATCCACAAGCCAGGCAGCCCCAGGATGATTCTTGCCATCTATATCCATCAATTTCATCAAGAAATCTTCACAGATATCATCGTAGTGTATTTTTAAATCTTTGGATTCAAGTATTTCAAATTCATTGTTCAACTTGTTCCACTCATCATTAAACTCATTCCGAACATTCCCCGCGCAATTCTGCTTTATCCATTTTGTTTTGCGTTTATTAAATGCATCATTATTGACTTCTTTGAGATGCATAAATTCATAATTGAAATCAAACAAAAGGATGTTGCCACAACCGTGAAGAATTAGTTCTTCAATAATTCTGGCAAGAATTTCCGTTTTCCCGGATCCTGACTGACCTGTCAAAAATGTATGAGTGCAAAAATCCTTACACTTGACTGTAAAACACTTCAATTTCTTTTTGTCGTCTTCAGTTTCGCCCAAAGATAATTCACTCATCATTTTTCTCCACATTTACCTTGAAGGGAATACTAATCTCAGCGAGACGGATTTCAGTAGATTCCGGACGCACGATAATCTCACCTTCGAAATAGCCTTCTCTGGGGAATTTTATCCTAATCGTATTGCTTCCATATTTGGATAAAGCTATTCGTTCCGGGGATATTTGAATTTTGTCAGGCGGACTTGACAGAATTTGAAGTTGTGCCTCATGAACGTCTGGATAGCCAATATCCCCGAAGTGTGGATTACAGGACTCAATTTCAATGGCAATTTCGTCATTTTCGTGCAACTCTAAATCACCACTATCACTTAGAGGAACTTCTTTATCCTTTCCCGCGGTCGGGTTTGCACAGGAAATACTTTTTATGCGGTAGTATATGTCTTTCAGCGACTTGGCGTAATTTTTGTTGCGAGTTTTATTGCTCACATTTACAACCGTAGCTTTGAACGATCCTTGGGGCTGGCCATTTTTTATGTCCTGTTTTAACTCAACTCCAATTAATTGGCAGAAATTCCCAATGGGATTGGGATACGGCAGATTATTCAATCCAATATATTCCGCCAGTTTCTCGGCCACATCCAATTCTTTTGACGCCCCAATGCATTTCTCGAAATTGACGGCATATTCATCAACAGTTGCCTCGAATAGAACTGACTGATCTTCGGAAAGATGCTCCGTGCGAACTTTGCGCAAAGTTCCCCATCGCAATGGCATTACTGGTGGAAGGCGATATTCATCTTGAAATGAAGCGACGAATAAAATATTGAATTTTCTATCTTGATAATAATCGGGGGCTGCGTAGATGTGGGCAAGGAGGGTTGGATCGACCCACCTATTCTCATATTCTATTTCAATTTTTGCCCCAGTTGGCAAGGCCAATAACTCGAGCAGCTTTCGTGCATACACCTCTTTACGCCACCCTTTCGTGACAATAAATATTTCTTCCCACTTTTGTTTGCATCCGGTTACATCAACTTTTTCAATCCAATTTTTATCAATGAATTTTACATCCAGATGGCGGGGGACAACAGCGTAACCGAATCCATAGGCTCGCTTCATTAACCTATTCCATTCGTAGATCACCGCATTTGGTGGGTGGTAAGCAGGAGGATTAGTGTTCACCTTTGGAGAGGGCTTGGTCCTCGGATTACATTTAGGATTCTTGCCATGGAATAATAGCATACGATCTATTGCCGCGTCATAATGGATTTCCACCGGACCCAAATACGTCTTTGCGGGCAAAGATTCGTCAATCTTGCTCAGACTTTTAAAGATATCTTTGGCAAGTGATGGAGTCAGACCAATGGGGTTGATCCTGGGATAAAGATTGACGTTTTTCTTAAAAATTCCTTCTATCGCTTTATAGATTCCCTTTATGTCGACCTTGGCAAGCGTATTTTGCTCGTATGATTCGTTATCGCCCCCGTGAAGGCAGCAATGAATTGCGGCCTGATTCCCTAATGATTTTATGGCGTCAATCGCTTTCTCATGTTCGGGCTTTATACCTTTTGTGAAAGGTATTAGATTCGTATCTACCCAAAGAAATGCTTCTGTCTTTTCAAATATTTCTCCAAATCCCCGTGCGAGTTCCTCAATGAATTCAGGTTCCGTGAATGGTTCACCACCTGAAATTCGCAACAGATTGTACTGCCTCCCTTCGAAATCATGGCTTTCATTATGGAGTTTCTTGAACTCGACTAGAAGCTTTGAAACGGTGATTTCCTCAGCCCTGACTATTTTATCACACTGTATATCATCTTCAGCCTTCGCTTCCTTTTTTGTAGGCCACGCATCATTGAAGCAATACCAGCAGTATAGTGGGCATTTGGGAAGGTGAATCAGTATACTTCGCCTAAAGTTTTCCCAGTCAGTCCTGTCCAATTGACAGGCGCTTATTGAAGCAAAATCCATTAGCCATTCTGAATAAATGTCCAATGGCGGATAGCCTAACACATTTACTCGGCGAATGGACTGATTCCATTTTTTCTGTCTCAATGGCGGTATTAGACTAACAGATGACCATTCGCGAAAATATTTAGGTAGGTTATCTTTCGACTTTGCCCTTACTTCAGAATCGCCAAAGTCAGTGATTATTTTGTATTTTTTTGCTTTGCCTTCTTTGGCCACGAGTCACCCCTATGTTAATATTGCATTCACCTCTGATATTTATCCAATTTTAAATAGACTACCCTCGAACTCGAAATTACCCCATGATGCTGAACATCAACGAATAGTGTATAATACGCGGTATTTATAACTGCGCAATCACTTTTTGGACTGCCACTCAAAATACTTTGTACCCCACCTTACGATTCCCGGGAGCACCCTTCGCATTAGCTCAGGACCTTCGGCAGGGCTCCCGGGCTACAGGCTCAGTTGGCTAAGTAGATGGCACCGTGTAAATATTGGGGAAAGCGGGAACCCACCCGCCATTCGGCAAACAAATGGCGGATGGGTCACCAGTCAGTAATTACTATGGTTAGGGCCAAAGGCTACATAATATCGTTCCAATACCAGCCGCAGTACATGTATATATGTCATCAAGATCTAGCTGCCCTATTTCACCAGCACGTATTACTGCACGACATATATCATCAATGCCGCGGTAGAAGTCGCAGAACATACCCCTAAATGGCTCGATTTGATCGCCAAAATTGTTATCCAGAAAGGCTAAATAGGTTTCGTCCTCTAACAGCAGTAAGCCGGTTTCGATTGCCACCGTGAAGTCCGGCTCTCCAATAGAATCCAGATAATCCACCCAGGCTACGAGGTCGATTAACAACTGTGCCTCATACGGAGGCAGGCTCGATTGATTTCCATTCCCCTCAACGATGATGTCCAAATACAGAGAATAGGCCAATTCCATTTCCTCATAGCTGGCGAATTCGATATAATCGGAGGTTGCACCAGCCGACGCTTCCTGATGATACGAACCATCACTTTCTGCAATATAGGTATAACTATAATCTCCATCCTGATACCAGATTGTAGTTGTATTGACGCCCCCATCTTCTGTAATGGTATAAGAATAGAATGGAACTCCAGCAGTATTGCATAGCTCAACACTACAAAAATCCGGAGTGACCTTCATTATCATGTCACCCGATTCCTGCTCTTCATGAGCCTGAAGATAGTCAAGCTCCATCACCATCTTGCCGCCGATATAGTCGGCCTCCCAGACCTGAATCATTGCCGTGTTGGGCAAGTAGGTTGTAAATATCGGCATTGGGATAATGGGCGGGCCTATTCCCTTTTCCGAACTCCCGGTGTAAACCACCTTTGATGGTGAGGCGGGCGATTCAGTCCTGTCACACCCCATCAATAAGGCAATAAGAATACCGATTAGAGCAAACGTAATTGATAACTTGTACATCCTCATAAAACCCTCCCGTGTTTGGCAATCCGGAACAATTCCGAACTACTCTTTTTTTAAATTCAAGATTGAAAAGTAGAATTAAATTCAGCCGATTTACTACCCTCCCAGAGCAGATACCAACAGTCGACACTTATGCTCTAGTAATTTTTGAAATGCCTGAGTTGTTTATGCCAACATGCCATTAACTATATTTAATCTATCAAGTATTGTGATAAGTGTCAAGCGGTATTTATTGCCGTATTGCCTGAGGCGTTACTGATGGCGGCGGGTGACAATCTGCATGGGCGGATAAAGACCTGCCGTAACGGGAATAAATGGCGGGCCACCCGAGCTGGGGCAGACGAGGGCGTCTGCCGCCCACATGAAGTTATTGGGGCAGCAAATTTATTTATGCCGCGGCTTTGTCGAATTCTTCCAGTAGTTCTTTCTGGCGGTCGGTTAAGTCTGTCGGGACGGTGACGTTGACCGTTACGAACAGGTCGCCGGTGTTGTCGTCGATGGCGAGGCCGAGGCCTTTTAGTTTCAAGACCGTTCCCGGTTGGGTACCCGGTTTGATCGTTACCATGATCTTTTTCGACAACGACTGCACCTGGACTTTGACGCCGAGGGCCGCTTGTGGGAAAGTAATATCGACACGCGTATTTATGTCGTTGCCTTCGCGTTTATATTTCTGATCGCTCATGATTTTCACCCTTATGATAAGATCGCCTTTACCGCCGCCGTTTTTGCCGGGATATCCCAGCCCGCGCAATTTGATGGTGCCACCATCGTTTATGCCGGCCGGGATTTTGATTGTGATCAGTTTTTTTCGTTTGACCGTGCCCATACCTTTGCATGACCGGCAGTCCTGTCCCATCGTGACACCACGCCCAAGACATGAAGGGCATGGCCGCGAGATGGAGAAACCGCCCTGGGCATGAGTCACCTTACCGGTGCCATGACAGCGCGGGCACATCTTCTGCTCTCCCCCGGTAACATGACCTGCTCCCTTGCACTCAGCGCAGGTTTCGGGAACGCCCAGCCTGATTTTCTTTTTGACTCCATCGACCGACTGCTCAACCGTAATCGGTATCTTGGCATGGATGTCTCGCCCCCGGATCGGCCCCCGAGGCCGTTGCCGGAAGGGTCTGCGCTGACGGGCACGCATATTATCGCCGAACATGGCGCTGAAAATATCGCCCAGACCGCCCATGCCGGAGAGGTCATTCATATTGAACTGGCTGCCGAAGGCCTGGGAGAAATCACCATTGGTATAAAACCGGCCGCCGCCGGGGCCCCCCCCCGCACCCGGATGTCCTCCATCCATGCCGCCGAAACGGCGCATGGTATCATACTGCTGCCGTTTCTGGTCATCACCGAGGACATCGTAGGCCGCGGAAATTTCCTTAAATTTCTCCTCAGCTTCCTTGCTGCCGTTATTGCGGTCGGGATGATACTTTTTTGCCAGTTGACGATATTTCTTTTTGATGTCGTCTTTGGCGGCTTTCTCATCCACACCAAGAATTTTGTAGTAATCCCTGGCCATCTATTTATCACTTCCCTTATCTTCTATTTTAAGGACAACTGTCAAATATAGATTGTCGACCCGCGTCCTGATTTGCCATTCATCATCGATGCCGGCCGGGATGTCGATAATCGTCCCTTTCTTATACTCTTCCTCGCCGCTTCCGCCACAGGTACGGCAGATCATGAAAAATGGTTTACCGAAACCATAACATGAACGGCATTTTCTGACCAGCGGCAGGTCGAGTTTCAGCCGTCCGCCGCGCCCGGCCTCGGCCGGAGTCAATCCGATGAACAGGTTCAGGTATTCCGGGGCGTCAATATCGAAAAAGGTCAGGATACCGTCGCGGAAATCATCAAACACATCCTGGATTTTGTTTCGTTCGCGATCAATTTCGACATCCATGTAATAATCGAACTGATCTTCATCGCCATCGGGATGCCGATTAAACCCAGATAGTTGCTGATAAGCCAGCAAAATACGCCTGAATTTTTCATCGGGACCGCCGGTGATGTCGGGATGATATTTTTTCGCCATTTGCCGGAAGGCGCGCCTGATATCATCCGGCTCGGCATCCCGGCTTATTCCGAGTATTTTAAACGGGTCGTTCGGCATCCTCTCAAACTATATCCGCCTCCTCAGATAGTCAATCAAACTCTATCATAAAAAAAGGGGCCTTTTTTCAGGCCCCTTCGCTTTAGTCTTCGTCAACGACTTCGAAGTCGGCCTCGACGCTTTCATTGCCTGCGGCCTCTGGTCCTCCGGACTGATTTCCCATATCCGGCTGAGGACCCGGTTGCGACCCGGCTCCCTGCTGCTGCGCCTGTTGCTGGTACATTTGCTCCGCAGCGGCATGCCAGGCAGTGTTAAGGTCATCGGCCGCCGCTTTGATCTCATCGGTGTTCTCACCATTGAGAGCGGTTTTGACACGCTCGACCGCCGCCTCGATTTTGGCTTTAGTATCAGCATCGATTTTGTCGCCCAAGTCCTTCAGGTTCTTCTCGGCCGTAAAGACCGCCTGATCGGCCTGGTTGCGAACTTCGACTTTTTGATGCTTTTCGTTATCTTCGGCTTCGTGGATATTGGAATCATTAACCATCTTCTCGATTTCCTGTTCGGAAAGTCCGGATGAGGCCTCGATCCGCACCGATTGCTGCTTTCCTGTTGCCTTATCCTGAGCCAAAACCTGCATGATACCATCGGCATTGATATCGAAAGTCACTTCGATTTGCGGCATACCGCGCGGGGCCGGAGGTATTCCGTCGAGGTGGAAGCGGCCGATGGTCTTATTGTCGAGGGCCATCTTTCGTTCACCCTGGAGTACATGAACTTCAACCGTACCCTGGTTATCCTGTGCAGTCGAGAAGATTTGCGACTTTTTACTCGGGATAGTCGTGTTACGTTCGATGATCACGGTGTTGACACCACCGAGAGTTTCGATACCGAGTGAAAGCGGGATAACATCGAGAAGGAGCATCTCTTTGACATCACCGGCCAACACCCCCCCCTGAAGCGCGGCGCCTAGGGCAACGACTTCATCCGGATTGACGCTCTTGTTCGGCTCTCTTCCGAAAAGCTTCTTGATCGTATCGACCACTTTGGGCATGCGGGTCATACCGCCGACCAGAACGACATCATCGATATCGGAGAAATTGAGCTTGGCATCCTCAATTGCTTTGCGCGCAGGGGTGATAGTCCGCTGGACCAGATCATCGGTGAGTTGCTCGAATTTGGCGCGAGTCAGGTTCAGGTTCAGATGCCGAGGGCCGCTGGAGTCGGCGGTAACAAACGGCAAGTTGATGGCGGTTTCCAGAGTCGAGGAGAGTTCAATTTTGGCCTTCTCGGCCGCCTCTTTCAGGCGTTGCAGCGCCATCGGATCTTTGGACAGGTCGATACCGTCGCTTTTGCGGAATTCATCCACGAGCCAGTCGATAATCCTTTTGTCGAAATCATCACCACCGAGATGAGTATCCCCGTTGGTGGAAAGCACCTCGAAGACGCCTTCGGACAGCTCCAGAATGGAGATATCGAAAGTACCACCACCGAGATCGTAAATGGCGATTTTGCCTGACTTCTTTTTGTCAAGACCATAAGCCAGTGCGGCCGCGGTTGGCTCGTTGATAATCCGTTTTACTTCCAGGCCGGCGATCCTTCCGGCATCTTTGGTTGCCTGACGCTGGCGATCGTTGAAGTATGCGGGAACGGTGATAACCGCCTCGGTTACTTCATGACCCAGATAATCTTCAGCCGCTTTTTTCAAATACGACAGGATCATGGCCGATATTTCCGGCGGGGCATATTCTTTGCCGGTCATCAAAACTTTGGCTTCGCCGTTACCATTGCGGACGACCTTATATGGGAAATTCTTGATCTCCTCGGTCACCTCGTCAAAAACGCGACCCATGAAACGCTTGATTGAGAAGACGGTATTTTCCGGATTGGTGACCGCCTGGCGTTTGGCTACGGCGCCGACCATCCGTTCACCGTTTTTATCTACGGCGACAACCGATGGGGTGGTGCGCCCGCCTTCCGGGTTATTGATCACCTTCGCTTCCTGACCCTCGATAACGGCGAGGCAGGAGTTGGTGGTTCCCAGATCTATTCCGATAATTTTTTTGCTCATACTATTCCTCCCGGGGAAATTGAGAACTCCGGCGTTTTGTGCCGGAGTCCCTATTGACTATATGGTAAAGCGAGTTTTAGCTTACCTTGACTTCGACCTGTTTCGGCTTCTCTTCCGCCTTGAGAGGAAGTTTTACCTCAAGCAAACCGTTGTTATAGTCGGCTGATATCCCGGATTTTTCGATTGTTTCAGGTAATTTGAAAGAACGGGTGAAGTTGCCGTAGAATCTCTCGGACTGCACCACTTCATTCTCATTGTCATTCTTGCGGGCTCGCTCGCCGCTGATGGTCAGGAGACCTTCCTCGACCATGATTTTGATTTTGTCTTTTTCCATGCCGGGCAATTCGGCCAGAATCTTGAAAGAATCTTCTTCTTTGATCAGATCCATACGCACCGGGAAATTGCTTCCGTTGCGGAAATGCCGCCTTACGCTGCTGTCAAATTAGCAGTTTGGTCCCAGCATATCAAAAAGTTTGTCATATGAAACGAGTCTCATTTGTCTATCTCCTTTTTTGTTTTTCATTTCCATATCTGTCAGAAGTATAAACAAATGGTGTGCCGAAATCCGTAACACATTATAGTACAACGACATATAATTGCAGTGAATCTTTTTCGGTGAGACCTTATGCCATATCGACAGCAATCAACCGCCATAACGGCGGTTAATGTCTGCCAGCTATGACAAAATGACAGTTATTTTCCGGGTTGAAATTTATTAAGGAAAACCCTGGCAGTTTTACTCAATGCCGATTTTTTGGCAGGAGGTGTTATTACTTCTCCGCCAAGTTTTTCTTCATCTTTTTTCATGGCCGATTCGATCTGATTGTAAATAGCCTTGATTGAGGCTTTGCCTGAAGATAGTGACTTAAGCCGATCTTTATCATTCAACAGTTCCTTTAGGAATTGGCTACCCTCCGGCGAGCCGGTCAGAGCGATGGCAGTTATAATTCGCGAAACTTCGCTTTTGTGGCGATGGAGAAGATCGATAAAGAACCGCGCCAATTCCTGCCGCTTGAATAATCCCGATGCAATAATGGCCGCTTCACGGATTCCATTGTCATTATCATCGGCCAGGATCATGAGCAGATCAAGCGCTTCGTCTCCGCCGATCTTTTCCAGAGCAGAAACGAGTTCACGCCGGACGCGGACATCGGGATCGGCCAAGCGCAACCTCATGGCGTTGCAGGCCTCGGGAAGGCCCAAGTTACCCATGACAAAAATGGCATTGCGAACCAGAAACCATTGCTTGTCGGGTAGTTCGTGGCGACCTTCATTCCGGAAGAAATTTGATTCGTCGCAGAGAATATCCGAAAATATTTTCACCGCCGGCCACCCCAGTTCGGAAAGTACCTTCATGCTGTGCTGTCTTACTGCCCGGGATGAGTGAGTCACTATACCTGCCAGTTTCATGGCGACTTCATCGGTTTGAATGGCCGCCAGAATATCTCGCACCGGCTTTATTTGAGTGCTCCCCTGTTGTTCCAATTCGCATATCAAACGGTCGATCAGTTCATCATTGTTGAGATCATCGAATATTCTTTTAACCGTAATGGAGTCATAAACAGTCGTTCCGTTATCGACGCGTCGACTCGCCATGAGAATCCCCAGAAAGGCGGCGACCGGTTCATAACGTCGTAGCGAAAGCATCGATTTCAGGAGAAAGGAGACAATTTGTGAAAATTCAAAAGTCTCTCTCCCCTGGGTGAAAAGAGTCTGCATATGACGGATAATAACATCAAGAAAATCGTACTCGCCGACCGACAGGCCGGACTTGATAATATCCTCCAGCAGATATATGGCATGCTGGCGGTAAAGAGTGGTATCCGAGGCCAGTTGTTCGATCACCATTTCGGCCATACTGGCAGCCTTGCCCATCTGGCGGGTGCGGACTAAGCGGATGAAATTGTCATGGAATTCGGAATACAACGTCGATTCAAAATCATCCGAGAAAATCCGGTGATAAATATTATCCACGGCGTGCGCCGCCTCGAGTTTCAGAGACCCGACTTGGGACAACGATTGGGCGAACAAGTTTTCATCAATGCCTCGCTCAATAAACTTCTCTCTTATCCGGTCCAGTATTTCGTCCCTTTTGGGATGATAATCGCATGATTTCACCAGACCCTCCAGCCTTTCGGGCGCATTGCCATCGATCCCAGGCGAATGGGAGAGAATCTGCTCGGCCATGTCGAGCAATTCGGAGGGAGGAAGTTGAGCGAATTTTTCCGGTAGGATATGCTTTACCAGTTCCCGGTTATAATCGATTCCAGTGGCAGCAGCCTGATCGGTGGTTGACTCAAAACGAGAGCTGAGGATATCGACGGCCAGTTGGGTATCGCCGGAGAAATAATTGGCAACCATTCGGCGTACCGTATGATCTTCCCCGATATCGTTGCGATAACGCAGGCCGGTGCGAAAAAGTTTTTCAGCCAGCTTGCTGTTGGCCTGAATCGAATAAACTTTGTGATTTTCGAGGTATCGGTCCATAAAGTAATCGGTGCTCGAAGTTGCCAGTTTCTTCACAAATCGTTCGATAAATATTTCCAAGTCGGAGGCGGTCAAATTATCTTCGATAAGAATCGAGCTTATCTCCAACTCGTTCATTTTTTCCTTTATATAGTCGCTGACGCCGATGTCTTTCACAATGATATTGTTGGCAAATAGTTCCGATTCATTTAGGACCAGACAAAAATATTTTTTAAATTTGAAAATCTTTTGCATGCTAAGAAACGGTTTTGAGACTGCTTTTTTGACCATCGGATGCTGGACCGTATATATTCCCGCTTTACGACTGACGACGAAAAAATCATGAACCACTTCCCGGGATAGTTCGCCTACATTGGCGGCAAGGCTCCGCTCACTGAGATTAATCGAATTATTCATTAGTTCCCCTCAAAACAATACAGCCGTTTTTTTCGGCAGGTGACAAAAATCCGGTCGTTGTCGATCGCAGCTGCAAGCGTAATCGGTCCTTCCAATCTACGCCGGTCGATCAGTTTGCCATCGGTTTTGTCAATACTGTAGAAATGGCGATCGTGGGATCCGACCAAGACGGCACGGCCATAAATAAGTGGAGAGGCGGTTACAATTCCATCGGTCTTATATTTCCAGATTTCCTCACCACTGATGGATGACAGGCAATAAACGTTCCTATCGGTTCCGCCGAAGAATATCCGACCATCGGATTCAGCGGCACCGCCATGGGCTTGAATCCCCAACTGCTGATCCCAAGCTACTTGCCCGTCTTCTTTATCAATCGCCATCATTCTACCGTCGGCAACTCCCAGATAAATCCGTTCACCTATACTCAATTCAGACACCACCGCCGACCCGCAATCGGTTTGCCAGATTTTACTCCCATCCGTACTCTGCAAAGCCATGAGGGTGCCATTGGCCGCAAAGTAAATAATATCGGAGTCGGAAACCGCCTCTATATCAACCATCGCCTGTGAATCGCTTCTCCAGACGGTTTGCAAATCCGGCAGGCTGAGGGCGAGCAATCCCTTGCTGGTGCCGTAGATCAGGTTATCTGATACTATTATCGGCCCGGAGCGGAGTTCTATTAAGGTCCTTTCGCCGATGACTTTGCCGGTGAACAGATTGATAACCTGGATATGCCCATATTTTGATCTTTTGACGAGGACCAGAAGAGAATCCTGAACTACCGCATTAAGGACCAAGCCGCGCCTTTTCTTGATTCGGCAGACTTTGTCACCGGACATCTGATCATACACCAGAAACCTGTGCCGGGTAGTGTAAAAAGCCAGGTGGCCGTCGAAGGTCAAAAACGGACTATCCGCAACACCTTTTATTTTCTTTTCATATAATATATTAAGGCTGCCATTGAAAGTATTACTTGATGTTCGGAATGACCTTAGACCGGTTTTAATCGGACTATTGGCCGATTCGAATAAGACCCGATCGCGATCAAGATGTTTGCTGGTGCCACAACCGGAAGCTCCCAGAATTATAAGGGCAGTAACCAAAATATGCCGTATTTTCATCAAAAATTCCACCCAAAGAAGAAATCGGTCCGATGGTCTTTGGAAACATACTGGAAATCATGACGCCAGGAAACATCGAAACGGAGAACGACCAGGTACCCCAGAGCAATTCTAACCGAGGCGCCTAATGACCCCTGCCAACGATTCCAATCGTCATCCCAGGCTGTTCCAAGATCGTGGAAAAGAGCTCCCCTGATACCTCGCAGACGAAAATTGCCCAGAGGAAAGGCTATCAGCAAATCATCAATGAGCGGAAAACGCAGTTCTTCGGAATTGAACAGGATATTGCGGTTATAAAAATGTCTGCGGCCAAACCCTCGGAATGACCAGCTTCCGCCCAAATATATTCGCTGCGGCTCATTACCGGCCGAGGTGAAGGCAAAGAACCGGCTGGCGAACGAGGTCAAGTATCCCAGGCGGAGATAATGCCTCAGATCGGCCGAGGCCAGACGGTTGAAATTCCGTTCCGACTTGAAGTCGTATGTATATCCGACGGTGAGATTAAGACGTCGGCCTTCCAAAGGTCCGGTCGGTTCCCAGAGGGTATTGTCGGTGACGAAACTCAGCGTATGGGTAACCGGTATTGCTTTTCTGCTGCGGTTCATAAATTCGACCTCTTTGTCGGAATAGCGGGCGAAAACCGATGTCTCGATCCGGTCGAATTTAGAAAACGGGTAACTGGCGCTGACGACACCGCCGACTAAACGTTCGAAGTAATAACCGTCGATTTTGTTGTAATATTGGTCATAAAGATGAAAACCTCCTATCGCCCAATTGAGTCTGCTGGTGCGGCGAAGATAGGTGACGGCCAGATTAAAGCTGGTCATAAAATCCGATTTGTCGCGGGCAGTGTTGGAGACGAGGAAGATAAAGGTATTATCCCCCAAAACATCGCTCATAGCGACTTGAACGCCTCCCAAAGTACCGTAAACCTCATCATAGGCGACTGCCGACTGAGCGATATCCAGAGAGTAATCGGTTTCATATTTCATCGTAGTTGACTTCGCCTTACTCCCTATGCGTCCCGGGAGCCATCTGCCATCGTTGATACGGGGCACCTCGACAGCAACCGGCGAAGTTTCTTCCAGAGTTGATTTGAAGACATGGAAACCACGCTGCTGCCAGGCGGTGAAATAGATATGATCGGGGTCATCGCCGAATCTGGGATCAAAGGCGCCGGTGATATATTCGGTGACCTGCGACAGGTTGCCATCAGAATCAAGGGCGAAAATATTGAAGGCGGTCTTGCCTCCCCGATCAGACGAGAAGATGATTTTCGATCCATCAGGGCTCTCATCCGGTCCGCGATCATGATACGGTCCGAACGTCAGCCGTTTGATGCTGTTGTCATTCAGCCAAAGGCGGTAGAGAGAGAGATAACCATCGAATCCGTTCGCGGCACGATCGGTAACGAAGATAACTGATTGTCCGTCGTGGCTGAAGCAGGGATCGACATCCTGATAAATATCGTCGGTCAGCCGAGTCAGCCCTCCATCGGAAAGATTTAAAACATAGAGATCGGAATAGCCCGACATGCGGCATCCGGAAAAGACCACGCTGGCGCCGTCGGGGGAAAATCGGGGTGAAGCGATGGCAACCAGTTGATCGAATTCATAACGTCGAATAATCGATTTATCCACCAAATCATAGAGGTAGAGCACATCTTTTTCTTTAGATTTGGAGGAGAAAGTCAGCAGCCTGTTGTCGTATTGATCGACGCCGCTGGTGAGAAGATGGAGCGATTCGAATTTGGCCGAGCGATCGCCTTTGAGAAGAGTGACCGCCTTTTTGCTGTCACCGCTGGCCGGCATCATGTAGATGGCCGAATAACCGACTTTGTTCGCCTTATAAATAACCCATTGCTGATCGTTACCCTCTTCATCCTTGATCGTAACCGGAACCGGACGAACGGCGAACTGCTTTTTTGTCAGCCGCGTTGCTTTTTTGTCGGGAAGGTCGAGATCGGCAATTTCTGGGAAATATTTCTTTTTGAGAAAATAGCTCCATTTTTCGGAGAGTGTTTCCATATCGTCGCCGAGGGTATAGTACAAAATGCGTTCGAATTTACCACCCAGGTACCAATTATCGAATAAACGGGAGAGTTTATTTTCACCGTAGTGGTCGCTTATGAACTCGCATAGCGATTGTCCAAGTTTATACATGAAATATGAACCATGAACGGTCCAGAGTTGATTGATCGACGGGAGATTGCCGTTGATGACCATATCGCGGACAATCAAATCGGCTTCGCTGTCCCATTCCCGGGACCAGAATTCGGCCAGACCTTCAGTGAACCAGAGCGGAGGGTAAACAGCCGAAGGACGACCGTATTCGCGACCGATGCGGTTGATTTTGGCAATCATGAAGACATGAACCATCTCGTGGCGAATCACGCGGTCGAAATGGTAATAGGAGCCGCCGAACGGAACAACCACCCTCCCCTTGATAAATTCGGTGAACCCGCCGACGCTTTCGGGCAGCATACTCCAGGTAACATTGGTTTGAACGAAATGGTTAGGGTTGCTATATATGATCAGCGGAATTTTAGCATAGATTTCGTGGTTGAATTTGGCCGATAGAATCCGGTAGGCATCTTCGGCGGAACGGGCGGCGATTTCGGCCAGATCGCTTTCCTCGCTGTAGAAATAGATCCGAAAATGATCGGTGGTCATCACCTGCCAGTCGAAATCGGTGTACTGGACCTTGTTTTTTCCGAAATAGTATTGCCCAAAGGCCGGGGTAACATGGATGAGAAGCAGGAGTACCAGTAACCCGGTTGTTGCGACTATGCTCTTTAATCCCGTCATCATATATAAAACGACTGATCTCCCCCACCGGTTCCCTCCGGCGTCACCATTTAGACGTCTGTGGGTGGTTAAATGCTTATTAATTAAATATATCGGCCGTTTTCCGAAAATACTCCATGGCTCCGATCATTATCCTGAGGACAGGATAATAGTCGATTTATGGCCACATTTTTTGCATTTACCGTCGCTGTCGATTCCATCCAGCCTTACCCGATACCACGATCTTTCGATTAGCCTTTGCCCACATTCAGGGCAGTAGCTATTGGAACAGTTTTTTATTTCCATATTGCCTATAAAAACATGGGACAGATATTCCCTGGCTATTTTATGAGCGCGGATCAGTTTATCCCGCGATGTCGGCGGGCTGTCGGCTTTGTAGCTGGGATGGTAGGCAGACAGGTGCAAGGGAATGGATGAAGCAACCGTGGCCAAGAATTTGCCCACCTTATGAAAATCTTCGTCGTCGTCGTTGAGGCCGGGAATAATCAGGTATGTGACTTCGAGGTGAGCCGGCGATTTCGCAATAATACTAATTGCCTCAAGTACCGGTTCCAGGCTGCCACGACAGACCCTGCGGTAGAATTCGGGGCGTATACCTTTGAGATCAATATTGAAGGCATCGATTACGGGCAACAGTTCCTGTAGGGGTTCGGGGTTGATATATCCATTGGAAACCATGACATTGACCATCCCCGCCTCTTTGATACGCGGCGCTGTTTCAAGAATGTATTCGTACCATATGATCGGCTCGGTATAAGTATAGGCGATTCCGATTGAGCCTTGTTGGGCGGCGATATCAGGTAACCGTTCCGGATCGACGTAACGGGTCGTCGCCTTTTCCTGGGAAATATTCCAATTTTGGCAATGACGGCAGGAGAGATTGCAGCCATTAGGACCGATTGAAACAATATTGGCGGTCGGGTAAAAATGGTAGAGCGGTTTCTTCTCGATCGGATCAGTCGCGATCGTAACGGTTTCGCCAAAATTATCGGTTTTGAGTATGCCGTCGGAATTAAAGCGGGAGCGGCAAATACCTCGCCGGTCCGGTTTCAGGCGGCATTCGAGCGGACACAGCCGGCAATGAACACGGCTATCATTCAGCCGGGTATAATATAATGCTTCGCGTATCATTTCCGAGACAAAATATGGTCAATGGCAGCAGCCAGATCATCACTAATAATATACGGAGTCAAATACGGTTCGGCGGGGAGTTCCTTTTCGGTTTCGGCTCCTTTGCCGGTCCGGACCAGAATTGAGCGTCCCCCGACAATTTTCCCGCATTGGATATCGCTGAATTTGTCCCCGATCATAAAGGAACGCTTGATATCGATACCCAGTTCGATGGCTGCCGCCTCGAGCATGCCGCCTTTCGGTTTGCGGCAATCGCATTGGCCGGTATATTCCGGGTCGTCGCCATCGGGATGATGGGGGCAGTAACGGATATCATCCGGCTCACAGCCGGCGTTTTTCATCAACTCGGCCATCCGTTGATGAACTTCATCCACAGTAGTGGTGGGGAAAAATCCACGGGCGACACCGGATTGGTTGGAGACGATCACTATTTTATATCCAGCTTGCTTCAGGCGCGCGACGCTTTCGCGTGATCCGGGTAGAAATTTTATCTTCTCAGGGTCGGCCAGATAGTGTTTGTCTTCAATAAGGGTTCCGTCGCGGTCGATAAATACAGCCGGATCAAGTTTAACACCTTCGATCACCGAAACAACCCGGTTGTAAACATCATCTATTTTCAGATTGGTAAAACAGTATTGCTCCTCTCGATAACAGGCCTTACTTCCGTGCAGTGAGCAGGGACGGCAGGAGTCATCGGTACCAAGCAGAAGATCATGAAGCCCCAGAGGATAGAAACCGAGTTGCTCATGGGTCGGGCCGAAAAGGGCCACCGTCGGCGTTCCAACTGCGGATGAGACGTGCATCAATCCGGAATCGTTGGAAACTGTCAGCCGGCATTGTGACAGCAGCGTAGCGATATCAACCAGCGGATGATTGCGGTAGATGGTGATACTTCCTTTTGGGAGGTGGAGAAAATCTTTTTCCAGACCGGTTTCTTTCTCACCCAAATAGAGGTGGATAGGAAGCTTGAAATCGTGAATTATTCTCTCGGCCAATTTGGCATAATTTCCCACCGCCCATGCCTTAACCGGCGAACTGGCTCCGGGGACAATGGCTACCGCATCCCGCGCCGGCATTGGTCGATCAAGCACTTCATCGGGCAGCATTAAATCGGGCAATCGGGCCAGCACCTCCCCTTTCAACTGACCGAGGATATCATTATAAAGATCGACCGTATGCGGTACCGGGGACAGGAATTTCTTTTCATGAACGGCAGCCAGTCTTTCCTTACGACGTTTATGATATACCACCTTATAAGGGGTTTTGGTCAGCGTCGCCAGATGAAAAGAACGGAAGTTTTTATGCAGATCGACTACCAGTTTCGGCTCAAACTCATCTATACGGGAACACAGTTTGACCAGATCGAAATACGATCCGGTGTCGGGAAAGGTGAGAACATGGCTGATTCCGGGCAGGATTTCGGCCAGCGGTTTATACATTTCCCGAGTAACCAGCAGAATTTTTGACTCCGGATATAAAAGCCGGAGATTCTTGATTGTCGGCGAGGTAAGAGTAACGTCACCCAGCCGACCCAGTCGGATAACAACAATCGTGTCCATTAGTTCAATAATATAAGAGAAACGACTCCCGCCACAAGGCAATAAAATCCGAACAGATAAAATCTTCCGGTCCGGATTACTTTCAACAGATAATGGATAGCCAGCAAACCGATGACGAATGAGACAGCCGTCCCGGCCAGGTAAATCCACACCGTATCGGAGGCAAACAACTGAGATCCGGAAAACACCAGATCATATCCAAAAGCCAGAGCTATGATCGGCACCGCCAGTAGAAAGGAGAATTCAGCCGCCACTGATGGTTCTACCCCGACAAACATGGCGCAGGCGATGGTGCTGCCGGATCTTGATATTCCCGGGAGAATGGCCATAGCCTGAGCCAGCCCTATCGCCAGGCCGCGCGGCATGTTTATTTTCTGCCCCGATTTTTTGGCAAATATGGTTGCCAGTAAGATCAGTCCTGTTACAATCAGCATAGCAGCTGCAAAGCGCGGGGAATTAAAAAGCGACTCGATCGCCGATTTAAACAGCAGGCCGATGACGATTGCCGGGATGGTTCCGATGATAATCGCTCCCAGAAAATTCCGGTCGGCATCGCGATATTTCGGATCACCGGCGCCGAATATTGTCGCGACAAGCCCAATTAGTCGGCGGTGGAAATATAAGAGAACTGCCAGAAGGGTCCCGAAATGAAGCCATACTTCGAGACTGATCCCAGGCGATGAAAGCCCCAATAGGGCTTCGCCGATGACCAAATGTCCGGAAGACGAGATCGGCAGGAATTCCGTTAACCCCTGAATAATACCGAGGATAATCGCATCAAGAATCGTCATTGACAGGCGGCCCACCGATTATCCAAGCAGACCAATGAATTCATTTTGCCGAAAGAACTAAAAAGCGACAACATCGACACCCAGCATGAAGGCGTTCTGATCATCAAGCTGAAACTCGGCAGTAAAATCTATCAACGGCGTGACTGAAAATAGTGCGCCCAGATTGAGACCTATTTCAATATCAGATTCATCGTCCTGTTTATCCAGTTGGACATGTTCAAACCGGATATTGAGCCTGGCATACGGTTCGATAACTGATCTGTTGCGCAGTTTATAGGGAGCCGAGGCGATAAAGGAGCCGCCGATACCGAGGATACCGCCATAATCCATTTTGGCGTATTCGACTGCTCCTCCAAGAGAAAGATCGAAGGGATTGTTATACTCCGTGGTGCCGGTCGAATCGGTGCCGGACGGCTTAATATATTCCCAGAGGAGATATTTGATATCGGCGCCGACAATTACACCAGGATCGGCATCCTTTCCGTCGGGGTCTAAAAGTCCCAAACGGAATCGGCCTTCCGTATATTGACTGAGGCCGTAACGCACCGAACCGACAATCGCGACGGCATCATCGGCCAGTATAAAATACCCGCCGGCTTTGCCGGTTTCGGTTTCTACGATACTGGCCGGACTCATCTGGCCCAGAAACTGAGCCGATGCGTTTCCTGCGGCCACAAAGAGGAAAACAACCAAAACAATTTTATACACTCGCACTATGACTCCTTTCACTTATGCATTTCATTGTATTTTATATAAGGACAGCCATTGCTAACAGTCAACTAAAACAACCTGCAGCCGTGACCCAAAAGTTTAACCTTGACAATTATCTGTCCTCTATCTACTATTTGACAACTTTGACAGATAAATGGTTCGATAAAACAATGCCGCAAAAGAAATGCACCGACATCGATCAGCCGATATATTCGCATTTTCCGCATGGAAAGTCTATGATCTTAACCCCATACATCGGCGACGGAGGATGACTTCCGGTCGCTAATCCGGTGAGGCAGTGAGGTAAATATGGCACAAAAAAGGGAACGTTGGGGCACCAAAATGGGAGTTGTTCTGGCGGTGGCCGGTTCCGCCGTCGGCCTGGGTAACTTCCTGAGATTTCCCGTGCAGGCGGCCAATAACGGCGGCGGCGCCTTTATGATCCCGTACCTGGTGGCGCTGCTTTTGGTCGGTATTCCCCTGATGTGGGTAGAGTGGACCGCCGGACGATACGGCGGAAGTTACGGCCATTCATCGGCCCCCGGTATTTTCCAGTCATTGTGGAAAAAGAATCCGAGTATGAAATATATCGGAGTCCTCGGTATTCTCGGCCCGCTGATTATCTATATGTATTATGTCTATATCGAATCCTGGACCCTCGCCTACTGCTATTATTCGCTGACCGGCACGCTCGGGGGGACCAGCGATACCTCAATGCTAACATCATTTCTCAAAGGTCTGCAGGGGATTGAGCATAACGAGTACTTCTCCGGATTGGGTGTAGTATTGATTTTCTTTTTTATCACTTTTGCCATAAATATCCTGATTACCTATTTCGGGATCAGGGGCGGCATTGAAAAAATATGCATTATCGCAATGCCCACCCTTTTGATCTTCGGCGTTCTTCTGGCCATAAGGGTAATTACCCTGGACTGGGGGTCGTTTGACGGTTTGGGGCATTTATGGAACCCTGATTTTTCAGCATTGAAATCGCCCAAAGTGTGGCTGGCGGCAACAGGGCAATTATTCTTTACATTATCGCTGGGGATGGGTGTTATCCTGTCGTACTCCAGTTTTCTGCGGGAAACCGATGATGTTCCCCTTTCCGGATTGACCGCCGCCAGCACCAACGAGTTTGCCGAGATTATCCTCGGTGGATCAATTGTGATTCCAGCGGCATTCATTCTGATGGGACCTCAGGTACTGGAGAAAATAGCCAGCGGAGGACCTTTCGATCTGCCGTTTGTGACCATGTCGGCCCTTTTCGGGACTATAACCCTGGGCCAGTTTTTCAGCTTTCTCTGGTTTTTCATGCTTTTCCTGGCCGGCGTCACCTCGTCGATTTCACTAACGCAGCCGCTGGTCGGATTCTTGCAGGATGAGTTCCGACTGTCCCGCAAAAAAGCGGTGGGGTTATTCGCGGCCGTCACTTTCGTGATATGCCAGCCGGCAGTCTGGTTCTACGGAAATGGTGTACTTTTTGATCTCGACTTCTGGGGCGGAAGTTTCATTATTGTCCTTGGGGCTACTATCGAGATTATACTGGTGGCATGGGTATTTGGGGTCGATAAGATGTGGCGAGAGATGCACGTCGGCTCCGGCATCCGCATCCCCCGATTTTACAAATTCGTTACCAAATATATCACCCCGGTATTCCTCCTCACTATTTTGGGATTCTGGTTCTACGACGAATGGATTCCGCTGATTCTAATGAAGGGCGTTCCCGCAGAGGATATGCCCTATATACTCGGTACCCGGCTCGGACTGGTGGCCCTACTGATTAGCCTTTGTATTTTGGTCAGAATCGCCTGGCAAAAGCGGCGGCGGCAAACAGGAAGTGAGGCGTAATATGGAAACCGGTGGATGGATAATGATGGGCCTGATGTGGGGCGGCGTCCTTACCCTGGGATTTTATTGCTTCAGGAAAATACTGTCGGATGACAGTGAAACTGAATTATAAGCTGCCGTAAGCTCAGGCCTTGATGCCTATTAAAACCGGGCAGCTTTCCCCGATGCTGCTCGTGATCGATGACGGATGCCGGTCGAATTCAAACCCGGCATCCTTTATTATTTCCGGCCAGATATCCAAAGGAAAAAGGCCCAATAGATGAGCGTCATGCTCAACGGTCAGAATTCCCGCACGGCGTATGAAATAGACGAAATTTGCCTCGTAACAGAAATCATTAGGATCGGGGTCATAATAATTTTCAACCAATGTGACTTCTATCTCTCCCCTGCTGCGGGTCAAATGACTGATCTGGTTCTGGCGAAAGCTTTCCTTCCATACCTCCAGGTAGGTAATAAACATTCCGCCGGGTACAAGATGATCATAAGCGGTAACAAGAGCCGAACGCAAATCATCGACCGTGGTCATGTAGTTGATCGAATCAAAAATGGTGACGACATCATAAGTTTTCCCCAGCCGAACCGAGCGCATATCGCCTTTTACGTATTTGACTTCGGGGTTTAACTTTCGGGCCAGCGCCAGCATCTCTTCACTGATATCGACGCCGTGGACATCAAAGTGCTTCTTGAGGGTAAAATCGTTATGTCCGCCGCCGCATCCGAGATTTAGAACTTTCCGGACCGGACTCCGGGCATATTTATTGATAGACCGGATAATCTCTTCAGTCTCATCGGCGTACCCCTCCGGCGGGCTGATAATCGGCCAGGTCCAAGCCAAATCTCCGTAGAGACGACGCCGATCTTTATTATCTGATCTTTCCATTTCTCCCCCCTATATTGAAACCCATGTCAAAACAGATCCGGAAGATTTTAATCAGGGTTCATCGCTCTCGGCTCGGTGCAGGAGATCCAGGGCCATTTTTTGCAGTTTTTCCTTGTCGAGATTTTCGATTACTTTGGAGGCGATGAATTTTTCGAAGGCCTGGTCAAGGCGCCCCAGATTGAGATCGGCATAGAGGTTTTCTTCCGGCTTCTCCTCCTTTTGGAACTGAACATCAAGCGAAAAAGCTTCATGTTTCAAATCGTTGATTTTGTCGAACGGCAACGCGCGATAGGTTTCTTCCGGGATATCGGTCAATTTTACTCGGATGATTTTGTCTTCCGGATTTTGGTCTTTGACCGCCTTTTCCAGTTCGGCCATTATTTCGTCGGCGGTGCGCCCTTTTGCTTTCACCGCCGGCAGGTCAATCATAACGCGCGATTTAATTTTGTGAAAAACTATTTTGTCGCTATCAGACTCGAAATTGACCTCTATAAAACCCTTATCATGGGCGGCCTCGGATTGCGAAAGTCTTTCAGTTGATCCGGAGTAATAAACCATCGGCTGTATTTCGGTAAAGTTGTGATAATGTCCCAGGGCGGCATAGTCAAAACCGAGATTGAAATAGGAGGCGGCGATCTCCTGCTCGGAGAGGTCAGCCATCTGGAATTCTTTTATTCCCCCGACGACACCGTGGAGAATAAGAATATTGTATTTAGCGCTCGGGTCTGGTTTTATTTTTTCCAATTCACTCTTCAGGATATCGGTAGTCAAGCAATGCGGCACGGCTGATATGGCGCAATCGCCGATATTAAATCGCTCATAGCGCGATTTATAGATCGGGTAGATATTGTCATAATCCTTGAAGATTGACAGGACAGCGCCGATATGCCTTTGCTTGGGAGCATCATGGTTGCCGGATATTATCGCCATCGGTATTTTTGCTTCTCGTCCCAGCTTTATCAGTTGTTCCGAGGCAAAAGCAATGACACGATTGGTCGGGTGAACCATATGGAAGAGATCGCCGGCATTGATCACCAGGTCGGGTTTGAGCTCGATGATTTTATCGATCGCCACGGCAAAACTGTCGAGGATATCCTGCTGGCGACGGTCGACACCGGCTCCGAGGTGATTATCCGCAAAATGTATAATTCGCATGATTAAAAGAAGTCGTCCGCGATCTTATCGCGGCCGCCCGGTTTATCCTCCCCGGTATAGCGGTTCAGATATTGTTCATAGAGATAAATTTTCAATGGCAAGGCGAACGGGACCGTGGGTGAGGTCAGCAGCGCCTCGCCTGCCGCCAGCGTCTGAATTTCGGTTCCCAAAGCCGAGATGTCCTGCTTTGCTGAAAAACGAATCACACTGCGGTCGCGCTCATCGGCCAGCCCGAGAATAAAAATCGAATTCAGTTGCGACAGGAGTTCTTCGGAAAGCAGTTTCGGCTGCTGGGTGATGACACCCATGCCAACTTTGAATTTCCTTCCCTCACGGACGACCTGATGAAAGACATTACTGTCTCCCGCCGATGCCGCCAGCACTCGTTGGGCTTCCTCCAGCATAATAAGGCAGGGCGCCAGGTTGTCGAAATCACCCTCGGTTTGATATTTCCAGCGATAGCTGTTGAGGACCGCCCGGGTGAGGATCGAGGTCATCATGGTTTCCTCGGCCCCGGATAGATTGGCGGTGTCGACCAGCACCGTGTAGCCGTTCTGTAATTTGCCGACGATGTCACCTTTGGTAGAAAGCGTAGAATCAAAATTGACCGATTTGAAATCTTCTATCCGCTGTGCCCGGCGTTTGAGAACCCCGAGGGTGGATTCCTGAAAGGTAGAGCTACCGGCGGTGAGCTCTTCGGTCAGGGTTTCGATATCGAGGTGGCAGAGCTTTCGGAGCCATTCTTTATTATATTTAATCCTGACCGCCCAGAGGGCCTCGCGTTGTGCCTGGGTGAAACTGAAAATCTGCTCGATATCCTCGATCTCAATTTCATTCACCGGGATGGATAGATTTCCATGTTCGCCTTTTAGCTTACGCCGCGAATACGAGAAAAGGCGCGTGGAAGCCGCCGGATGATCGACGAGACCTTTATTTTCTCCCCCCTTGCCGCCGTCGTGGTATTCACCATGGGGATCGAAAATTAAAAGTCCATATCGACCGCTTTCCATAATCGCCGAGGCCAGGACCTTCATCAAATTCGATTTACCCATTCCAGTGGTGGCAAAGATTCCAAGGTGCTGAGCCAGAGAGCGGCCGTCTATTCCCAAGGGGATATCCATCACCGATTCGCCGCAGCGCAGGTCGCCGACAATCAGATCACCGCTGTATTCTTTGAGAAACTCCATCGTTTGCGGGTCAGGAAGAGTAACCTGGGAAAAGTGAGTAGGGATTGACCGAGGGCGATGAAACTGGTTGTTGTAAACATAGCCTAACGGGGAACATTTAGCCAGTTTATAGAGACGACGATCGGGATCATGGATACGGTAGGAGCGTCCGTGAATATCTTCTTCCATCATCCGCCCGGCCGCTTTCTCCGCCCAGTTCGCCTCGGCGCTTTCATGGCCGTAACTCACGTCGGTTATCCTCAGGAGGAATTTTCGCCCGGTTTGTTCATCGACCGCCATAGCAATGCCGCCGATGGAAAGGGGGGTATCATAAAAAGAGCGGAAGTACAGTTCGCCTACCGATTTGCCGACCAGCCTTCCGATGTATGTCTGGCTCATATTATTTTTCCTGTACCATATCGGCGTTGAGTTTTTCATGAATATCGCCCACGAGATATTCCCATATATGGGGAGCAAAGTTCTTTCTGTCCAGCGCCTGCCCGATGACCCCGATTAATTCTTGCCGGAACAGGTTATCGATCCGGGCCAGACGATGGGCCGCCGCCAACGGGTAGGGATAACCGCAAAATTCAATATCATCGGAAACAGTCGCAATCATGGAGAATATCTTTTCGGTATTGGTTTCATCGTGACGGTTGATATCGACCCGGTATGGCTTGTCGGCATCGGGGTGCAAACCCGCCAGGAAGATATTACCCAGCCAGCCGCTGGATGCAGGCAACGGGCGATTGAGTTGACGATACCATTTTGGAAATCTATCAGCAACCACCTCTCCCCCGTCCGATTTGAGATCGATCGGCAGATTCTGAGATAGCGACAGGGAACTCTGCTTTGTGATGGCAGCTATATGAATCTCGTGCTCAGCCGCCCAGGCAAGTATTCCTCTTTGGAATTTCATATCGAAGGCGGGATTGCAACGCAATGACCCGTCTATCAGGACAAGAGATCCCGCTTCTGCGCTATGAATGACGCCATCTATCAGCCGCCACTCAGCCAGCCAACGCAATTCGTCGACCAGCTTTGCAGGAGGCTGTGAGGCAATATATTGCGCCGGAGAATCAATCAATAATTCTTCGATCTGATCTTTGACGGCCAGCCGATTATAAGCAAGAACTCTTGGAGAGGGACAAGATTCACTCAGGCGTTTGCAGTCTCGAAATTTGACCATGCCGGCTCGCCAGGCTATTACTTCAATATTACCGCCACGAGCAAGAACCGTCGATCCGCCGTCGATGGCATAGACAATTACCTTCGACCCATTGGAATTGATAATTCGAGGCGGGGCGTCATCGAGAGAATCGACCAGATGAGGAGAACCGATGCTATTATCGGACGGAATGGCCGGGAGATTATCCTGACCGCCGCCGAAAAGACAATTGAGTCGATCGGCAATCTGATCGGCGGCCTTTCTTTCAAGGCGATTATGTTCCCCTGTGGCAGACGGCATAAAAAAATATACGCATGAAGCGTATCGGTCGCAAGTTCAATTAAATAAGATTGAAGGGGGCGGAGATTAATCCGCCCATAGATTTAATATATACCGTACCGGCTGATTCGGTCTCGCAACGTGTTGCGAGAAATTCCGAGCATTTCCGAGGCCTTGACTTGATTGGAGTTGTAATGCTTGAGGCAGGCGGCAATGAGAGCTTTTTCCATGGCCGATTGCATCATATGATAAGCGCGGCCTTCGGCATTGGCAACCAGCTTGGGGAATATCGGATCGATCAAACGTTCGAACATGGTCGTATAATCGTCCTGAAGGCCTTCAAGATCGATTTCAACCTTGGCGTTGTTCTCGTTGAATATCGGAAAATCTTCGGCCTGCAAAGTTTCGGTTTTGGCCATCACCATCGCGGTATGGACATTGTTTTCCAACTCTCGGACATTGCCCGGCCAGATAAACTTATTGAGCAGGTTCTTGGCTTTATTGGATACAGTGTGGATATTCTTGTCCAATGATTTATTGTATTTCTTGATAAAATGATCGACGAGCAGCGAAACATCCTCTTTTCGCTCCCGCAAAGGCGGCATATAGATAGAAACCACTTTCAGGCGATAAAACAGATCGACCCGGAAGGCGCCTTCCTTCATGCATTGCACTAGTGATTTATTGGTGGCGGCGATGATACGGCTGTCGGCTTTAATAGTGTCATTCCCGCCGAGCCGCTCAAATTCCTTTTCCTGCAAAACGCGGAGAACCTTGCCTTGTGTCAACATCGACATGTCGGCCACTTCATCGAGGAAAATTGTGCCCTGGTCGCATTGCTCGAATTTACCGATCCGTTTGAAATAGGCTCCGGTAAAGGCTCCTTTTTCATGTCCGAAAAGTTCCGATTCCAGAAGGGTATCGGATAAAGCGGCACAGTTGACCGACAGGGACATTTTGTTGCGGCGGCGGCTGTTTCGATGGATGGCATGGGCAACCAGTTCTTTTCCGGTCCCCGATTCGCCGAAAATCAATACGGCGGCATCGGTCTTGGCAACCTGCCCGATCAACTTGGCGATTTCAACGATTTCAGGCGACTGCCCGACTATTTCATCCGGACTGACATCTTCCTCGAACGTTGTATCCGGAGGCGAGCCCTGTTTGACATGATCGCGTCCAAAGCCGCAGGCCTTGTTAACTGTCTCGATCAGGCGGTTGACCTCGAACGGTTTGGTCAAATATTCGTAGGCCCCCTCGCGCATCGCTTCCATTGCGTTTTCGGTGGAAATAAATCCGGAGATAACAATCACCGGCAGATTCTGGTTGATTTTCTTGATATTTTTCAACAGATCGAGCCCGGAGCATGACGGCAAATTGACGTCCAGCATCACCAGATCGAGGTTATCCAGATGTTCGGAAACGTAGTCGGATGTACCCTGCCCATCCTCCAGATGATGAAAAGAATACCTCTCTGGGTCAAACAGGTCTATTAAAGAGTTTGATACTTCTAAGTCGTCGTCAACAAGTAGTACATTCTTCATCCACAAGATCCCCATAGAATATTATGGTATAATTCTATAATCGGTTAATAGGGGACTATATTTAGAGGTAAATGCTCAAAAAATCAGCATTTCCGAGGGTTTGGTGCTATTTTTTAAGCTTGTACTTTTCTATCAGATCATAAAGCGTGGTTCGGCTGGTACCCAGTTCACGGCTGACCCGTGAAATATTCCAATTGTCCCTGATCAGGGATTCAAGCAGATAGGTTTTTTCCGTTTCCTCGCGGGCCTGCTGAAGGGTCTTCCTCTTCTTGGAATCTCCCCCGGCTGTCGGTAGCAATAAATCGGCGGGCTTGATTTTCTTGTCCGGGGACAATACGACAGCACGCTTGATTTTGTTTTCCAGTTCCCGGACATTACCCGGCCAATCATAGGCAATAATTGCGCGGGTAGCCGCTTCGTTGAGTGAGAGGTTAGGCTTATTATTCTCATTGCCATAACGGTTGAGGAAAGTTCTCGCAAGAAGGAGAATATCATCTCCCCTGTCTTTCAAGAGCGGCATACTCAGGGCAATAACCGAGAGGCGGTAATAGAGATCTTCCCGGAAAGTCCCTTTTTTAACTTCCTCCATGAGATCGCGGTTGGTCGCGGCAAGAATCCGGACATCGAGGTTGATTTCCTCCTGTCCACCAACTCTTTCAATTTTATAGTCTTCCAGAACCCGCAACAGTTTTACCTGCAACTGCAAAGTTAATTCACCAATCTCATCGAGGAAAATTGTGCCACCGTCGGCCAGTTCGAATTTGCCTCGCTTCTGGGCATGGGCGTCGGTGAAAGCGCCTTTCTCATGGCCAAAAAGTTCCGATTCAAGCAGGTTTTCGGGGATTGCTCCACAATTGATCGTTACAAAACGGCGCTTGCTCCTTGGGCTGGAATTATGAATCGCCTTGGCGACCAACTCCTTGCCCGTACCCGATTCGCCGGTAATTAAAATGGTATAATCGCTGCCGGAGACGGTTTTGATGGTCTTGAACATCTCCTGCATACTTTCAGATTCACCAATGATCTGCTCAAAGGTTTTGCCACGAGCTTCTTCGAAAATCGATTGCCGGTTTTCTCTCTCCCAGGAATTTACCAGCAGGGCGTGGGAAATGATAAGCTTCAGTTCTTCTACTTCCGGCGGTTTGCCGAAAAAATCGTAAGCGCCCATCCCGATCGCCTTGAGAGCGTTTTTTCGTTCAGCGTGCCCGGTAACCATGATAACTTTGCAAAAGGTATTGAGTTCGAGATATTTTTCGATCAGGTCGAGGCCTTCGGCCGCACCTTCCCGTGGTGTCAGAGAAATGTCCTGAAGAACCACGTCCGGTTTATGTTCCTCGGCCAATTCCAACGCATCATCAACACCGGAAGCTTCCAGGATTTGATATTGATCGGCGAGAGCCCATTTAAGCTGGGTTCTGAGGCCGTCTTCGTCATCAACAATTAATATGGTGTGCTTTTCCAAATCAGTCCTTTCCCGGAAGATATATTATAAATTCGGTACCCTTGTCCGGTGTGCTGCTCACATCCATGATTCCCCGATGCGCACGGATAATCTCGCGCGACTGAAACATTCCGATCCCGAGCCCATGAGGCTTGGTGGAACTAAATGGCTTAAACAGGCGGGTGGCGATAAAATCCTGAGTCATGCCGAGTCCGGTATCGGTGAAGGTGACACCGATCATTCCGGGCTTATCATTAACCGGCGACTGTATCACCAGATTTCCGCCATCGGGCATTGCTTCGACAGCGTTCATAACCAGATTATCAAATACAGAACCGATCTTTTCGGGGTCGACAATCACCTTCAAATCATTCTCTACTTCAACCCTGGTCGAAATTGTCTTAATCGTATCGAGGCGAACTCGCTCCAGAGTTTGAGCAATCAGATCGGACATCCTGCTTACTTCCAGTGATAATTTATCATCGGTCTTTTCTTCGGTCAATCGCGATATTATTTTTTTCTGCCGATTAACCGCCTTGCTGATGGTCAGCAACGCTTCTTTCTGGAATTCGGGATTACTAATATTTTTTTCGGCATTTTCGAGGAGTAACGACAGCATTCCCACCGAGTTTTTTAGATCATGAAGAACAAATGAAGAAAACCGATGGAAGGAATCCATCTCGCGGGACACCAGCAATTCGTCGGTCATCCGCGCTCCGAGGATAGTCAAAGCTACCGGATTGGCGGCCGCTTCTATGAATCCGATTTCATCGGAGGACAACCTCCGCCCGGAACTATGAGATCCTATCCCCCAGAATCCGAGGGATTGCTGCCGGGCGATCAACGGCACCAAGAGGAATATCTCAAACGGCGCCGTTCCTTCAAGCGCCTTAATCTGAGTCGTTTCTTCGGGAGCTTTTTCGGCGAGCATGGATACTTCGGCAGCATGTCCGAGACGATAAAGCCAGTCCGAAAGCAGGTCGAGCTGTTGCCTGGGAATTCCGCGGTCGATTCCATCGCCAGTATAAAGAGTATAATTTTCCGATGGGGCCGGTTCCTTTATGACAAAAAGGCTGTGGTCTATCTTGAGCAGACGATGCAACAGACGGCTGGTTCGAGAATAGATGGCTTCCATATTAAGAGTGACCGACACTTCCTCGGCAAACTCTTTCCATTCGGCGTCATACATCCCTCTATCCCGGAACGGCGCTTTTGGAGTAGAGACCAGCCGAAGGCGGGTTCGAAGCGTCTGGGAGACAACCAGAATCATGAAGGTGATAACCATCAGAATCAGGATCACCAGCGAGAAGAATAATCCTTCGTCAAGGTTATACTTGACCAGCAATTCGCCGACCGCGCCGATGATAAGAAAATATACGCCGAACAGGACCACGACCAGGGAAGAATATATCCCCCGCCGGGTGAGAATGATACCGTCATGAGTCGGATCGAAGAGGATATAATGCCTCGCTACCGGCACCGATACCAGAGCGAATAATAGGTATAACACGGTAATCATCAGGTCGGTAATACGACCATACAGAATTCCTGCGGTGGTCGCTCCCAGGAGACCAATGGTATATGCCAGTAGAGGAAAAAAGGAGCGCTTTATTTTCTCTCGGGACAGGCCGAGGGAGGATCGGTAGCAGGCTTCAATGGCATAGACTCCGGCTGTCAGCCCGATGATCGAATAGGCGCTGATCCAGAATTTCCAGTCACCCAGATTCAGCATCCAGTGACCATCGGCCAGTTCCAGATCGACTCCCCGGATGGCCCACAGGTATATGAACAGGACCACCGAGAAAATCAGAAACAGGCGCGAAATGATGGCATCCCTTCGGGAATGCTCTTTTTGATCCAGCCCCCACTGGCTGCCCATCATATGCCAGGCATAGGGGAGAAATGCAACATGGAAATAAAGCAGCAGATAACCCGGCATCCAGAGCGAAGAATACTCGCTGGTTTCAATGATAACGGCTGCGATACCAGCGAGATTTACTAATACCAGGAGAAGAAAGGGGCGGACATAGGGTGTCAAACCTTTCTTGATGATAATAAGAACGGTAACACCGAGAAGTACCAGTCCCGAAAACAGATGGAAATAGTACAGCGGGCTCATCGTTTAGGTGGACTGATCCATATAAAATTTGAGCGACGTCCCCAGAAGAATAAAATTGACGATCACATCGACGCCGATAGATACCAGTAACAGATATAGAACCAACTCAGGATAAAAATTGGTTACAATCTTATTCGGATCGGATAACACCCACGACGGCAAAAATCCGATCAAGTAAGGAATCAGAACCAGGCCAAAAGCTATTATCGGATGACGCACATAGACTTTGAAACCCCTTTTGATAGCCTCCCAGAAAGAGACTCCTCCGGCCATGATACTGGGAAGCAGGAAGATACAGGCGGAGTAAATTAGCACCGTCATTCCCCGGGAAACCAGTTGAGTCAGCATCATTCGTCGGGGCGCATCCTGCAACGAATACCCCAGGACATCCTCAATAAAGGTATTGAAGTAGCTGTTAAGAAGGTACAAAACGGCGATCAGGATCAGCCAGACAAAAGTCAGTTGCAAATACCTCCGCAGAGCGCCAACCACCGATACCATAAAGGCAGGACGTTCGCCGCGATATATGGCTATCAGTAAATCGATGACAATTCCAAACAGAAAGGCCTCAGTCAAAACATTCAATATTAACCGGATAATACCAAAGAAATAAGGCAGCAGGGCGAAATGAGACGGATAATGATACATCAACGGGGCATATTCGGAATTTATCAGTCCGGCCAAACTCCCGATAATAGATCCGGTCACCGGTGCAAAGACATAATAATGCATTAAAACCAGAACCAGGGCCAGTATTCCCTGCACCAGCAGGGGAATCCACAAAGTTACCTTGCCCATTAGTCGAAAGGTCTGACCATAAAGGTACCAAAATTCCGACATATGCACTCGCTGCGCCATTGCTATCCTCTTTTCCTTAGTCTTTCCACCGCTTCACACTTACCAGGGCACGTTTATCGAATCCTGGTTTGATCGGCTTACCATCCCCTGACGATCAACGACATATACCTGATAATAATAGGTTCCGGTATCAGGCACGTTTATATCTCTATACGATTTCGTTTGCGGGTCTCCGATTAACTCGATCAGGAAATCTTCCGGGTAAGAGGTGTGATCGGTACTATCGAAAGATGGAAGAGTGTCATTATTTCTGAATATATAATATGCCTGAAAATCTTCGGCCTGAGTTATTTGTGTCCAATTAACCTCAACAGTCAAAGAGTCGCCGGTCAGGAGGGTTATTATCGACAACGTATCCGGGGGGGTGTTTTTGATCGTTTCCAGATACGCTGTTTCGGATCGTGCCGAATTTCCATGGGTATCGTCAACATAGATCCAATATGCGTATCTCGATGCCTCCTCCAGGCTACCCTGAAGATAGCGGGTTTCGTCGGCTCTGACAATCTGGGCCACCAAGATCGAATCATCATTATAGATGGTATCGGTAAGAACGGTATCCCAAGTCGCTCGGAACAGGCGATAACGAGAAAAATCATTTATTTGCGACTGATTCCAGAGAAGCTGTATCTGATCGGAGGAAATGGCAAAGCCCCAGATCGTCACCGCCGCTGGCGGGGCATTTTCGATTGTTTCCAGAACCGTAGTTTCGGATCGTGCCGAATTTCCATGGGTATCGTCAACATAAATCCAATATGCATATCTTGATGTCTCTTCAAGGCCGCCATGCAGATAGCGAATTTCGGCGGCATTGACAATCTGGGTCACCAATATCGAATCAGAATAGAAAATGATATCATTTATAATAGAATCCACATCCGCTTTGAACAGGCGATAACGAGAGAAATCATTTATTTGAGACTGATTCCAGAGAAGCTGTATCTCATCCGAGGAAACGGCAAAGCCCCAGATCATAACCGCAGGCGGTGCCGAGGTGACATTGAGGCGGACATCGGATATCAGATCGGGTGCAATGTTTCCGGCGGCATCGGTGAATCGAGCCATAACCCCTGCTTCGCTAAGTTCCGTTCCCTCAGGAATAATATATTCCGCCCCGTAAATACTATCAGGCACCAAACCGATGTCCCCACCGATTCCAAAATCATTCAAAGTGACCACCTCGAGGCCTTCAATATCGATCAAAGCCTGATTACTTTCTTCCGAGACATAAACCTCAAACCTGAGGATATCACCACCCGCAAGAAGAGTGGCGGAGGTAATTTCGACGTCATCAAGGAAGATAAAGACACTATCTATGACCGCCTTGCGGTCAAGAGTGATACTATCGGAGATGACTTCTACGGAAGTTCCGCCGGCTTCAAGTTCAAATTGGGCATAGACAGTTTTGGTTTCATCACCGTCTGAGAGCTCGAAATTTTTGCTAACGCTGAATGTCTCCCAATGCGCCCCGGCAAAAAGCGTGTCTTCGGAAAGCTGTACCAGATTGGTGCCCTGAGGCGCCGTCAGCCCTATAGTAGTCGATCGCTTATTGGTGTACTGTTTGCCGCCGGCGATGGAGATCGAGAATATTCCCGGAGTAACCACCACTGGTGTCGATTGATCTCCCTCGATACCGGATAAGTCAACAGCGGAGACACGGAAATAATAACGGCGTCCGTTAACCAGTTCTTCCACAACTCCGGTCTGCTCCGAGACGGTATCAAAAACCAGCATATCTTCAGCCGCCGAGTCGGAGTAATAGATGACATACCATTTGTTGTTCTCCGGATGGTTGACCGCCCAACTCAACTGAACTTGACCATTCCCGAGCGAGGCAGTTAATCCCCAGGGCGTTTCCGGTTTGGGCGGAAGATTCGAGACTCCGCTGGGGGCTTCGATTTCATTGCTGCAGCCGACAAGAATCATAACCAGCAGCAATAAAACGGCAATTAGCTTTTTTCCCATAACCATCCTCAAAAGTTCACCGACAGCTTGATCCCTGCTTTATCGGCGTCAATTTCCGGTGCCGCAGTTATCGCCTTGTACTCGGTATACCGATCAAAATCGGGGAAGAACAAGAACGAATCGAGCAGGTTGAACAAGTAAATACTGGCCGCCACAGCAGTCATGATATTAACTTTGTTTTCGGCGTCATTTGCTTTTTCCTGGGCATCTCGTAATTCCAATTCCAATGGTCGCAGATCGCTGTAAAGGGTGGCGCTTTCATAAGCCGCTTTTTTCACATGGTATTCATCTGCCTTGGAATTGTAATCATCTTTCACAAAAACATACCCGATGACCGAAGCGATGGTACCAACGGCAAACAGAGCCGATTTGGTTTTATTTCCGTAGTACCTCTGTCCCCACCCTGGAATTATCACCGATCTGAAAAACGCCTTGTTTCTTGTCTTGGGAATCAACTGGATACTGAGTTGAGACTCTTGTGTTTCGGAAAAGTAATTTGTACTCTGATAATTTTCATACCCATTCCGGATCACGTCGACCTGATATTGTCCGGACAAGGCGCGATCGAATTTCACGGGGGTAACACCGGACAGAGTTAATTCGCCGGAGAGTTTAACCAGCGCTCCCTGCGGATCGGTATTGATCAGAACGTTTCCCGATTCCTGCGAAACGGCATTCTGTGACAAGGTGATTAGACAACAGACGATGAGGGCCGTCAAAGTCCTTTTTGTGGCCATATTCATAAGCAAAGTCCCTTTTTGCTTAATTTCGGGAGAATATATGATTTCCTTGATAAGTTGGCAATAAAAACTACACAAACAACTGTAATTAAAACCTGCCCCTTAAAAGAGGTCTTCCCCCGATTATGAGGGAATAACATCGCTTTTAGAAGGCGCCTCTGCCCGTAATTACCACCAGCACGGTACGCATCAGGATCTTGACATCCTGCCAGACACTCCAGTTTTGAATGTACTGAAGATCGTAATGTACCTTTTTGACGACCGAAGCTATTGAGGAATCATATCCATTTTCAATCTGAGCAAGTCCGGTCAATCCCGGTTTGACGTCAAGACGCTTCTGGTAATTTTCCACTTGAGATGACAGTTCCTCGACGAATACCGGACGTTCCGGACGAGGTCCGACCAGCGACATTTGCCCCATCAAAACATTGATGAATTGAGGGATTTCATCAAGACGGGTTTTGCGCAGGATGTGTCCCAAACGGGTTATCCTGGGATCATTCCTGGTCGCCCATACCGGTCCGCATTTTCTCTCGGCATCAGCCACCATAGTACGGAATTTGATAACGCTAAAGGGACAGCCCCTCAGGTCCCGCCGACGGCGATCACGAGCCGTACGTCCGAGGTCGGATCCATTATCAGTTCTGCGAGATCCCCGACGACGATTGTGACCGACGCGTGCCTGTTTGTAAAAGACAGGTCCTGGAGAATCGAGCTTAATCAAAATCGGCAACATAATGAAAAACGGGGCGGACAAAATCAGGCCGACGAGAGACCCAACAATATCGAGCGAGCGCTTGAAAACAAAGCCAAACTGTCGATAGACGCTATGAGTTTGCTTGGCGGAAGCGGTGGAATTGAATATAATCGCGAAAGCGAGCATTAAATTGGCCCAGATATGTTCGGCCAGGAAATACTTTACCCTGAACCCGAGGTTCCGATGATGCTCGCCACTTAACCCACGTATCCCAAAGGTGTTTTGCGACGACCGGCTCCCTATCGCTATCTCGCGTCTTCCCTGTACACCTACCAGGTTATGCATTTAACACACCCCTATATTATGGGTATTGAGAGTTTAAGATTCTATTTACCTTGTAGTTATTAGCCTGATTTTAGCAAATCGATTGCCAAGATGATCGGAAATTGGACAATAAAGCAGTTTCGAAAAACAGCCAAAACAACCATATCTTAATATATTGCAATACAATGCATTACAGAGTGGTTTGTGGACTATTTAGATCGCTATTAATTTATTATTATTTTCTTGTTGATTCTGTTTGGGCCGATTGCTGAATGTGGAGTCATATAAGATGCAATTGGATGCAAATCTTCCATGCAAAGGTGCATCAATTTGCATGAAAATGACCGCTATTCCGGAGAATAGCGGTCATTTTATTTTGTTCCCGATTCACGCCCAAATGAGTCTAAGATATTTACCAGGAGAAGCTTATAGAGAAATTATGAACGGCATCCGTTCCATAATCATCAGATGGGATAAAGGTATAGTCGAATTTACCGGCACCGTAACCGAGACCAAGCCCCAAATTGTAGCTCAAGGCATCGGCATTGGAAACGGTTTCAGTTTGGTAGATAAGCCCTGAACGGGCATACAACTGGTCGTAAAGATTCATTTCCAGCCCCTGGCGCAAAGATAGCTGGCCTTCAAAGGGAGAGTATGCATCGAAGGAAAAGAGCGCCTTGTTGTCGAACTGGCGGAAGGACAGTCCAAATCTGATTGCAGCGGGCAAATTTTCTTTTTCGGAGATATAAGTCATCTTGGTTCCAAAATTAACTGCAGCAAGACCGAGGGAGACTCCGCTATGATTGGCCATCACTCCGATATCGCCGGCGAAGGCGGTACCCTTAACAATATCAAACGATTGCTCAATATACTTTATCGTGGCGCCGACCGAAACGTTTTCCGCGATATCGGTAGCCGCACTGACGCTAAAGGCCAAGTTGTACATCGACAGCTCTTCCCCCGGATTGCCTGCGGCGTCGAACGATTGAATCTGACCGAAATTTAGATAAGTCAGACCGGCACCAAAAGACACTTTTCGTCCCGGAAAGGCAATTAGCAGGTTTTCGATGGTTACATCCTGGTACCAGCTTTGATGAGAAAATTCCGCCTGAGAATTTTCCAGACGGCGGAGACCGGCGGCATTCCAGTATACAGCCGAGGAATTGTCGGCCACCGAAGTAAAGGCGCCTCCCATTCCCAAAGCCCTAGCCCCAACACCGATATTTAGAAAACCGGCAGTAGTCGAACCAAGCTCACCGGCAACGGTTATGTCTCCAAACACACCGGCGATAAATGCAGCAAAAACCCAGATCGCGATAATAATTTTGATTGTCTTCATCATTCACCTACTCCATTTCATTATATATCGGGTAATTGCAACAGGTATGCCACCCCTGTCTATCCCCGATGAAATGGAGCAAATGTTTGGGTCAGTACTTGTTCGTCGACGTACCACATTGAACCCCAGCCGATTATAAAAGAACGCCGGGGGCATCCAAAGCCCTCTAATCATACTCGCTAACCAACTACTAAGTAATACTGTCAAAATTTGCTGTTCAACAGCAGATCACCAGAACGTAAAAAAGGCCCACAAAGCTTTTAAGTCATTATTAATTTATGACTTATGAAGTATTGTTCAATCTCGGACCGTTTCCTCCGATTGATCTAACCATGAAATAATTGCCCTCTATTGGGCTGTTCAAAACGTGAACTATTTACAGGTCTAAGCCAACTATTATTTATTGTACACATGTTTATAACTGATTGTCAATTAAATAAATGCAAAGAGGTAAAAAAAATAATATGGATAATTGCCCACATGTACGGTACTTAGGTGAATAGAAGACTAAATCAAGTGGCAATAGATCGAGGCGCTACCGTATTCCGTTGTGAATCAATCGGTTCAGCCACCGGGCTTGTGGGGCAGGCGTTTTTTCAATTCTTGGAATCGGGGCGTATCTTTTTTTAACTTTGTACCGAGATTGCCCATTTCGAAGATCTGAATTTTGGTTGCCGCGATTCTGTTTTCGGTTGCGGGATGCGTCGAGGCAAGCATCTCAAAGAGATCCATCTGGCGATGACCGGATAATTCCTGGAGCCTTCCGAACATCGCAACCATCCCCTGCGGATGCCATCCGGCTCGGGTCATGTATAAAGTCCCATAATTGTCGGCTTCGGTTTCATTGGCTCGAGAATATCCCGACATCGCAATCCCCAGCGCCGTCCCGGCCAGGGCTTTGGTGTTGTCGGAACTTCCGCCCAGAGCCAGATCCAGCACGATGGAGATGCCCATGATTGATTGCAATCGTTTGATGCTGTGGCGGGCAACGACATGACTGATCTCATGCGCCATAACTGCCACCAGTTCAGATTCCTGGTTCATTTCGTTTATTAACCCGGTGTAGAAATAGACATAACCACCGGGAGCGGCAAAGGCATTTATCTGATCCGATTCGATCACCGCAAATTGAAATTGAAGGTCACGGCGATCGGAAACGGCGACTATTTTTTGTCCCAATTCATTGATATAATTCTGCCAGAGAGGATCGTTGAGAATTTTTTCGGTTTTGCGCAATTGCTGATCCATCTGCCGCCCGATGGAAACTTCCTGATCGGTGGAGATCATAATGAATGATTTTTTGCCACCCGGACCGGTGGTGGCGCATGATACAACCAGCAGCATCGCAGCCAGCAGAGTTGCAACCATTATCCGATTGATATAATAACAGCGCACAAAGAATCCTACATTTTTAATTTGTCGGCAAGATCACCTATGATCGGCAGTTTATATTTCTTGCCCTGGAAAGAAAAAATAATACCGGCCACAGCGGCTCCAATACAGGCAATTATTACCACCGTCCAAAATAGCGCACTGAGCCGGGGGATCATAAAGAGAACGGCGATTATCTCCAGGAAAAACAGGACAATCCCCTGCCGACCATGAAAATAGGCATACGGATCATCGCGCATTTTAATCAGGGGAACAAAGCACAGAAATGGTATATAAGCCATCACCGCCGCCATCCGGCGTTCTTCGGACGGGTGCCCGGCTGTATCCTCACCATCCAGATTGGGAATTTCACCCTTCCCGGACAGATCACCCTCGGATTGATTATGGTCAAAAAACGAATCAGACATAAGCCCTCCGGATCTATAGATCCCAAACTATTTCTTCGCCCTGGCCGGAGAACGGGAATCGGATTGGATCCCCCTGCGGCCACACCTCAATATCTTCTTCACCGTCGGTAACGGCAATTCTAAAAAATATCTCACCTCGTCCGTCGGGAAAGAATATTTTCTTTTTGATTCCAATCTCAGCGATATCGCCGACTCCATACAGAATCCTGTCTTTATCTCCGGCCCAGCCAGGCAGCGACTCGATACCGTCGGCCCCGAAGACCATTTCTCCCCGACCGGGGTTCAGAACTTCAACTTTGAGCCGTTTGTCGCCGTTGTCAACTAAAAAGCTTCTTTCCGAGAAATCTATTCGCAAATAGATATAATCATCGTCGGAGACATAAAAAATCGCTGACATGATCCGGCCGGCGCGGTGCATAGCCCCACCCGCCTTCAGACAGTCGAATCGCCCGGCTCCGAGCCATTCATAATAGTGGGTTAATTTTCCGTCAACAATGGGCGTTACCGTTCCTTCCGGTTCGGTTAAATACGATTCGGGGAATCCGGATGATATCGGCGCCATAAGCGCTTTGGGAATTTTCAAGCCAAGGGCAGTATAAACGGAACTGACATGAGCCCGGTAGATGCGGTCAAAAGCATCATTTTGCTGGCCGCGATGTTCGTCTCCATACCACCAATTCCAGTCGGAACCTTCCGCCACCATCAGCGATTTTTCAGCCAGCGCGATCCTCCCGGGATCGAAATCGGGATTGTCTCTTTTAAATTGAGTCAGGGCGCGACGGGCTTCCCAGAGAAGATCCCAGGCAGTATTGTCTTCGGCATGACCGATCCAGATCCGGAAATTATGATTGATCCATGATCCGGCCTTTATATTAGTAAGCCCGCGTGGCTGCAGTGTTCGGCAGGCTTCTTCCATGGTTACGGTTTCAATCTGCTCATCCCGGTCAAGTTTTTCAAAAAGAAGATTCAAGAAGAGATCCCCATCATTGCGATAATATTCCCAGCAGTTTTCTCCGTCGAGGATAACCGGAACGATGGCATTATCGCTGTCTCCTCCCAGTGCCTGCCGTAGCTGATGGAGATGATTGACAAAATCATCAGCGGCCTTTTCCTCATCCCACGCTGAATAGACGAATCCGATGCGATCCGACAGAGCATGATCGCGGAAGAAAATATTGATCGGACCGTTTTCGGTCGGATGTTGATATATGGCGTGTGGCGAGGTCTTTTCGTGGGATAGGCCGGATTTGGCCAGAGAGCCATACAATACCTGCTCGTCCGAAGCCATCCACTGAATACCATGCCTGGCAAGAATAGCAGCCATCTGCTCCGAGATCGAACCCTCCGAGGGCCACATTCCGGTCAAATCTCGCCCAAACTTTTCGCGGTACATTTCGATGGCGAGGGCGACCTGCTTATCGGCATCTTCCGGAAAACAGAAACGGTTTTTCGGCAAAGATATCCCGGGCAGAGTCTCACGTGCCGCATCGGTATCGCATAGCAGCGGCAGAATCGGATGGAAATACGGCGAAAAGGAGACTTCGATCTTGCCCGCTTCCATCAAAGACTTATAAGTAGGGATGATCTTGGCCATGATTTTGAGTTGGGCCTCGACCAGACAGTTTTTATCTTCCTCGGTGAATTTCTCACCTTTCTCGAAAAGCTCCTTGAAAGGTGATTGACGACGGAAAATCGGATCGATCCAGACCAGATTGGCCCATACCACAAGATCCCTTATCTCGGCAGATGAAGAGGTCCTGGCAGCCATTTCCGAGTTCATATTGCAGTCTTTGAGCTTCTTATAGAGACGGGCATAGCAGTGATACGGCTCAATCATGGTATCGGGGTTGGCAGAAAAGAAAATCTTGAAAATCTCCGCTTTATCACGGCGGGATAGTTGACTGGTCGGTATGCGGGTAAGGTCCAGATGGCGGTCCGATGTTTCCTGCCGGCAGTAAAGATCAATTTGCTCGACAAGCGAGGGAACCAGATTGAAGGTCATTTTCAGACGTTCAAATTCGCCGACCCGGGCCGGAAGATCGTAATAATCTTTAAGGCTGTGAAGACGCACCCAGGGGAGGAACATATTTCCGGTGGCCGGGTCCCGGTAATAAGGCTGGTGCATATGCCACAGGAAAGCGACCTTAAGCATTCGTGCCCCCATAACCGCCTTACAGCGTGATTTTATATTCTGCTGCTAACCGTGACGCATCAAGGTGTTGCTTACTGTCCTCGAAATCCTTGGCCAGTTTGGCAAAAATAACTCTGGCCGATTCCATCTGGTCGGCTTTGATGTAATAATGCATTGCCTGGTAATAATATTCACCAGCCAGTTTAAATTCGGGATAGGTCTCGGCTATTTCCCGATATTTATCGGCAGCATCCTGCATATCACCGAGTCCGGCCATTGAGGAGGCAATCCCGGCCATGGCCGAGGTGACGAAATAAAGATCGCCGGAGCAATCATTCAGATAGTTTTCAAAGGCTGCTTTTGATTCGGTAAAATTCCTGGCGGCGAAATAGGCATTGCCCAGGTTGAAGGCGGCATCTTCGGCGCAGGAGGCCGAACCATAGTCATCGACAATGGATTTGAAATCGACGATAGCCAACTGATGGCTGCCGCTTCGATATTCAGTCATGGCGCGGTTATATATCTCTAATGCCTGTTCCTGCTGCTTGCCCTGATTTGACCTAATAAAGGTAATGCCGACGACGACAATAACCACGGCGGCGATTCCACCGACGAAGTATATCCAGTTTTCGAAGAAATAATCCTTCGCCTGCAGCATGAAAGTGGTAAACTTGTCCTCTTTCATTTCCCGCTTGGTAATTTTTATATTCTGTCTCATGCTTTGTCATCTCCTATCCGTTATTACCTGTATCGGAAGATATTTCGTCGCGGCCAGATTAAAAAAGGCGGAATTAAAATAGTTCCGCCTTATCTGTACAGCTTTTCATTATCGTCTAGAAAAATCCCGTGAAAGTGAACTGGACCTTATGAGATTTGTGATCCCAAGCACGTTTTGTGCTCGCAACATTCACGATCGGATTTCCATCGCCATCTTCCCCACCCCAAGCTATATCGGTCTCGGTATATTCCAGCTTGGCGCCGGTGGTGAACATATAGGCAAAATCGAGCTTGATTCGGGACCAACCGATTCCGGTTCCAAGGCTGAAGCTGGCGGTGTTCTGACGATCACTTGCGACCCGGGTAATCGTTACGCTATCCGATTCCTGAGCGACACCGACGTCGTCATAATCAACATTAGAAGTGGTCTGAGTGATTACACCGGTCTGCGGGAGTTGATCGTATCGGAAACCGGTCCGAAGCGGAACCACACCGTACTTGGTGTTCAGGAGGTATTCAAGGCCGAATCCCAAACCGATATTATTATTCCAGTCAATCGGGAATTCCGTATAATGATCAAATCGCTCGCCGTTGGCTGCGAAGAAACTACTATCAAGGTGAAACCAACTGGTTGATCCATAGTTTTGATATGACAAATCCAACGAAAGCGTCAAGTTTTCGGCGGGGAAATAAGCGGTGCCAAAGGCCAGCGACAATGGAATCTCCTGCTTGGCAAGACTGTCGACGACAAATATGGTGGAAGTGTTTTCGATATCCTCCAGATCCGCGACAGTTGTATTTACAAAGTGAGATCGATCAGTCGAATGTTTGATCGTATAAGGCGTCTGGACTACCGCTCCGGCACTGAAGGTCTCGCCTTTAAACATCATTCCAACGGTAAAATTGAATCCGTTCGAAGTGGTTGAATCGAGAAGCTGATCGGTAGTGTACTTTTCGACCGCATCACCAGTGACGGAATTAGTAATCGAATCCACGAGCGTCAGGGTATTACGATCAACAACTCGCTTCCCAGTGATGACATTGAGGGTAAAACCCATCGAGAACTGTTTGTAAATCCGAGTACTGGCTCCGGCGTTGAAAAATTGCAAACTCCCATTATCTTCCACAAAGGTATCGGGATCCAGTTTATTTTCGGGATTTGTCCAAACAGCCGACTCACTCGAAAACTCATTATTGCGGTTGAAGTTGGCCGTAAAAACCCACGGATGACCTTTGATACGAACCGGGGCAACAAAGGAGAAGTGACCGACAGCACTCATATCAAGATCGTTCTTGGTCACTCCCGAAGTCATATCGGACTCGAACTCGCCCGCGGGAGAGTACATGTTATAAGAGGCCGAAATTATCGGCCCTTCCAAAACCCAGAGACCAGCCGGGTTCCAGATTCCACTTGAGACATCATTGGACAATCCGACAAAGGCATAGCCCATTCCCATGGCCCGGGCACTCCCGCCATTATAGGCATAACTTACTTCCTTCAGCGCCGGGTAACCAAGTAAAGGCTCATCATTCATTTGTGCGAACACAACTGAAGAGCAGAGTATTAGCATCGCAGCTATAAAACCTACCAACGGCTTCATATGGGGTATTCCTCCCGTTTATCGCAATCTAAGACTATTATTTCTCACCCAAAATCCTTAAGCAAAGCGCAAATATAACAGATTCACAATTGCCTGTCAAACGGTTTTCTCAATCTTTCCAAACCTATTTTTCGGGGCCTGTTTTTCGGCTCCCAAGACCTGAAAACGGCTTGAACTTCACTTCTATGACGTGGGTTCCTGCGAAATGTCAAACGAATTAGGCCACTCGGTGTTATTTTTAACCCCTCTGATATGGCCAAAAAAAGAAAAAATCGCACAAGCCGGCACCACCTGAGGCCGCAGCGCTATGCCACGAAGAGCCCAAATTCTAGATAAAATTGGATAATGAATGCAGAATTGCCGCTTAGAGCCCTTTAAGTCGGGTCCAGAAGGCCTGAAAAGCCTGACCGGTATCCTCCAGCGCGACCTCGGATCGGTGAAGACTTATTTTTTTATTAAGATAATCATTATTCTCGATCAATTTCCACGAAAAAGTATATTGGCCGGAACGGGAGAAATCGGTTTGAATTTCACCGAAACGGAGATCGACAAAAATATTCGCGTCGCAATCTTTGGTGATGATATAATATCCATTTGAGAACCATAACAGCTTTTGTATTGCCTCATCATTGGCCAGCGATCTTATCAATTCAGCGTTTCGGGGAAGAAACCGGAATCGAAGATCGTCACTCGTATCAAGGAGAGAGTAATAGCCGACCTGATAACCATCCTCAACCTCAACCGTAATTCGCCATAATATGGCGTTAAAGACGGTCGGCGCCGTCATATAACGCCGGTGCTCCATTCCCTGGCTGTCGAGTGATTCAGCGACTACCGATTCGACATGAAATTTAATTCCGACTGTCAGCAGCAAATACACGGTGCTCAAGGCCAGGCCCAGATTATTGATCAGCCTCCTCCGGTTCGACGTTCGTTTCAGGAACAGGGCGATAATGACACCAAGCAAGAGCGGTATTGTATAGGCGGGGTCGATGATAGCGATGCTGTTTAATCCAACCATATAATTGCTGAAGGGCAAGAATAATTGAGTTCCGTAGACGGTGAAACTATCCAGCAAAATATGGGTGAACAGAACCAGAAAGGTCACAAGCGACCAATCTCTCCATGAGGCATGGCCTCTGTGTATCTTATTAATGATCCAGGCCAGAAGTGGTGTAAAGACTACGGCGAAAAGCAGTGAATGAGAATATCCGCGATGCCAACTCAGCCGCGCGACCTCATCCAGAATCGGATAGGCCAGGATGTCGAGATCGGGAATGGTTCCTGCGATGGCTCCCCAGAGAGCAGCTCGATATCCGACCTTGCGGCCGAGTATCGCCTCTCCTACCGCTGCGCCAAGCGCGGTCTGGGTTATTGAATCCACGGAGCGCGATGACCTTACTTGACGATATTGATGATCTGTTTGAATTTGTCGCCTTCGGCCACTTGCAATAATTCAAAGAGAGCCATCTCGACACAGGTTATTTTTGCGCCGGCATCCTTAATGGCATTGAGACCGATTTTAATATTTTCCGGAATCCTCGAGGAAACCGCGTCGGCGACAAGATGCACTTCATAGCCTGATTCCACGAGATCGATGGCGGTTTGATAGACGCAAACATGAGTTTCCATACCGACCAGCAGGACCTGTTTACGAGTCGAATCCTTCAATTGAACGGTAAATTCATTGTTGCCGCAACAACTGAAAGTCTTCTTGGCCAGTGGAGCCGACCCGGCCAGGACTTCTTTGATCTCCGGAATAGTCGGGCCAAGTTTGTCGGGCAGTTGTTCGTTCCAAATGACCGGGATGTCGAGGACCTGAGCCCCCCGGATCATCCGCACTACATTTTTATAAAACTCCTCTTTCCGGTGCATCAAGGTCGCCAGTTTTCCTTGAACGTCAATGACCACCAGAATCGCATTTTCAATTTTGAGCATCCGTTTCTCCAGTAAATTTCGTTTCCCTCTGATACGTGAAATACAGTGTATCCATTAAGGAAATTGAGCAATCTGTTTTTTGACGGCCGATCCTTAGCGCAGAATTATTACCTACTGTTTGAATTTCTTGCCAAGGGAATATGCCTTGCCGAGGAATTCTCCCACTCCGTGATAAGCCGACCCGGTCATTGTGTAAATAATCGGCCTGACCTTTTCTATTTCAGGGAGTCCATGATCGCCAAGGACATCCTCGTCGGCCTTGACATCCACAATCTCCCCGATAAACTGCGTATGAAGACCGATTTCATAGGTGTGGATCAATTTACATTCGAGAACCAGCGGCGCTTCGGCTATGTACGGCGCCTCGACGAGGTCGCTTTTTACCGGTGTCAAACCGGTATCAGCAAATTTATTGCGGTCTTTGCCTGAGGCCATCCCAAAATAATCGGCCTCCGCGGTATGTTTTTCCGACAGAATACTGATGGTATAGGCTTTCTTTTCCATAATGCAATCGAAGGTATAGGTCGCTTTTCTGAGTGAGACGGTTACCGACGGCGGTCGGGAACAACAGATACCGCCCCAGGCAGCCGCCATACCATTCGGCTCACCTTTGGAGTCATAGCTTCCGACAATCCATACCGGCGCTGGAAAGGCCAGAGTTTTGGCGCCCAGTGATTTTTTCATAAAGTCTCCCCCGGTGTTAATTTTTTCGATTTACTATAACTGTTACGACTCTAATCTATCGGTATCAGTTCACCCTGGAAGGAAAATTTATATAATTTGCCATTTTCATATAATAAAGCCTGAAGTCCGCCCAATTCTTCGACAGGGACATCAATCGCAATAATTCGGCCATCGTACAATGTCGATACCTGGTCTACTTCAGTATGACCGACAACAATATATTGTGAGTCATAGAAATCAAGAATATTGTCTATATCGGCCGCCGTCGCCCTGGGATAACGACCCTCCATATCATAATGATACCCCCGGTACCAAAACGGTCCTTTACTTCCGAACAGAAAACGGATTTCATCATTGAAGGCCAGCTGCGACGATCGTAGGTCGATATTTCCCCTGACGATCTCATTGAGCGACTCGGGGCTGTATTCTTTCTCTATCAAAAAGGTCGAGATGCCGCCGTGAACGAACAGAATGTCGTTTATCTTTATGGCTGTATGCCGCACCCGCAACCAACGTCCCAGTTCCATATCAGGGCCGAAAAGATCCCGGTGATCGATTCTCGATTTTCTAACAACACCGTCGAGGTATTTGCTATTTATATAGCGGTCATCTCCTCGAAGAACCATAAGTTCATGGTTTCCCAAAAGAAAATGGACCCGACCGCCGAAACGCCTGGCCTCCTTTTCCAACCGGTAAAGCAGCCACAGACATTCGGTAACTTTATCACCACGGTCGAAGATATCGCCGACAATAATCAAGTGCCCCGCGCCCCATATCCAAATCAAGTTGCTATCGACAACGCCCCCCTTGATCAGGATGGCGACCAAATGCTCATACTCGCCATGGATGTCGCTGAGGGCCATGATTCGTGAAACTCCGTCGTAGCGGCATGGTTCGATCTTGGGCGGGTCGGCGGTAATCGTATATTCTGTTTCCGTATCCCGGCATAGGCCGAAAAAGCGGAGAGTGTCATCTACCGCAAAGGTCTGCCTGATAATCGAATCGTTACAGAGATAAAAAACGATCATCGTGGAATCGTTCTGTCTGAAAACATGAGGACCGTCGCTGGTTGAATCTCTTTCGATCGTGGCGCTTTTTGGAATCGTTTGTGTTAAACCGGTACTGTCCGAGGCGTAAGACAAACCACTTTGGATCGGAAGCAGCAGGCCGGTGAATAACAACAGTGTAATAATCTGCAAATTGATTATTGATGATTTTGGCATCGGACCCTCTCCATTGTTTAATGCTCTGAGCATATGGTATATGATTTTCGGAAAGGTTACAATATGTTTTTTTGAGGATTGGACTCACCGGCGGCCGGGACAGGAAACGACAGCCTTGACTACAAAAGCGATTAGTTCGGTTAATAGAATAGAGCAGGACGCGTCTGCGTCCTGCTCCGTATGACAAAATTATTAATTTTTGTGGCGCAATTCTTTGGCCATCGTCTTTATTTCAGACAGATCACGGACCATCTCACTCCAACCATACCAAAGAGCATAATCGGGGTTGCCATGGAAAGTCCCCTGAAAGGCGCGCATCCGATGTTTGAGGTGCATTTCGAACAGGCGCTGCTCAATCGTTGTCGGCGCGTCGTGGAAGGTCAACAGATCCGGGAAGGGATAAGCATACGATTCCGGTTTGGGTAGAACGCCTTCCTTGTACAAAGCGGCAATTTCCCTGATCGCTTGGGCCAGCAGATGGTCGGCATCGCGAATCATATTATCGCCTTTGGCCATTTCTTCTCTGGCGAAGTTTTCCGAATGACACTCGCTGCAGGTGGCAAGCATTTTGTTGCGCTCACGATCAAACGATTCCTGGTCGAGACGAGCGACATCGGCAGCTTTGACAACATCCAGTCGGGCGGTCGGATTCCCTTCCGGGTCTAAAACACCGAGCGCCTGCAAAATAGTTACCTGATCGGCTTTCCATTGCGGATCTTCTGGCAATGGCAGCCTGACGGCCAGGAATCCCCAGGCGGTACGGACTTCATGGTTGCCGTCCTGCATATGACAGGTTTGACAGGTGGGAGCGGCGCTCGATTCAGGCAACGCCCCTATTTGTTTCAGCCGGTGGCGAACGCCGTGCTTGGACGATGAGTACATTTCCCACTGGGGATGATCGAAGCCCATATGGCAGGTCTGGCAGGCCTGAGGTTCGCGAGCTTCCTTAACTGAGAACAGGTGCCGGGTATGACAGGCGTCACAGGCGGCTACGCCAAAGCCGGAGCCTGATTCTTTCAATTGCTTAATATCTTCATCCGATTTCAGGCCGATTTTGTGGCAGCCACCGCATCCTTTCATCCCTTCCCGCAAAGCCAGCGGCAGTTGATGAGTCGTCGGCATCGCTTTATAAGAGGCCCATCCGGCGGCGTGTTTACCCCTGGTATATTGCTCTACCTGGGTGTCATGACATTGAGCGCAGACCTTGGGAGTCGGCAGCGTGACTTTGGAGACGTCGTCTGCCGAGGTGTGACCATCACCATGACATTCGGAACAGGTGATATCGTTTTCGAAATGTTTACTTAATTGCCAATCGCCGACAATACCGGGTGTGACCTCCTTGTGGCACTCCACACAGTCCTGAGCCGCCACCGGAATCGACAGTATCAGGACCGTGAATATTACAGCGTACAATTTAAACATGTTGCCCCTCCAGATAAATAGACTATTAAATTTTCTCCTGCATACAATATGATATATCATCCGACACCGAAAATTGACTTAGGTCAAATGGAAGGTTGCCCCTGATGCAAATTTACCATACTCGGGTCGTTTTTATGCTGGTTAATATATATATCTTCTACGAAGGTGCAACAGGAAACAATGGAAAAGGAATTCAAGACGCCATTCCCCCGGCTGGACTGGCGAAAATAATCGCATGGCTACCACGGGGGATATTTATTGCTTTTCAGGTATTCCAGCCATTTGGAGACGCCATGGCGATCAACGTACTTTTTAACTCGCCGGAACCCTTCACCATAGACCGGATTGGGGTCGGACGTCATGTTATCGACCACAAACCTAGCCTCCTTATCGGGATAATTCCTGATAATTAAAAAGGCGGCATAATTGCAGCTTCCCTCGCGCAGGACCGGGTCGATATCGGTGGGCGCGTTGGTGAACATCCAAACATGCATAAGTTCATGTGCCAGAGCGCTTATGAATTCAAAGCGGGGCAGGCCGTTGAGCATGTAAATCTTGAACGATCTCTCGGCAATAATTCCGCCGGCATAGCTGGTCTGTTCATAGTGAGTGAACCCGAGCGGATCGGCATGAGATCCGGCCGATAGCTCGGTCATCGTACTCTTATTGACGAGATAAAGAGGAACCTCTACCCCGACGATATCAATCCCCTGACCTTTCAGTGTCTTCGTGAGCTTGGTTTTGACCGCCTCCGCATAGGCGACATCGTCGACTGCATGCTCACGGCAAATACCGCAGACTTTTCGCCCATCATCGTATTCTACTCCCCCTTTGGATATTTCATCCGAGATGAACCTCCGGCAATATTCGCACTGAGGAACTTCGCCCTTGTGTTTGGAGTGGACCGTATTGCCCCAGAAATCTTCAAAATACTCATCATTTATGATCCCTCCGCAAAGGGCGCAGCGTAGAGCTATATGGTTTTCGTAGCATTTTACATGGTAGTTATACCCCTCGCTGACGATGTATCGCCCTGTTATTTTCTTGCCGCAATATTTGCATTCGGGGGGGCGGTCAGCGATGGCAGCGGAGCCTATAAGTAACAGTCCTATAATGAGAGACCAATTCCAGAAGACGATTTTGCGGACTATCATAGAGCCATCCCTATTATGTCAATATCCGGGAGGTACAACAAGCTACACCATATTCTACTATCGACAACGGATATAGCAATATAAAGTTTCTCCGATTATGAAATTTTAATATAGACATTATCCGCAGATCTCGGTCATGACCCGCAAGAAGTTACTACCCATAATTTTTTCAATATCTCCGTCGGAATAGTCGCGCCTTGATAATTGTTCAATAAGATTCGGCATTCGGGAGCAGTCCTCGAGACCATGCGGCATCGGGAAAGCACCGTCGAAATCGGAACCGATGGCGATATGTTCGTAACCCGCCAGATTCGAGATATAGTCGATATGTTCGACGACCGTTTTGACTGATGGCATAACATCGGCCAGGATTTTTGCCTGCTGCAAAAACAGATCATCATGCTCCGCCCACTTCTTCTCCTTCTCTTCTTCAGGAATGGCGGATACGAACAGTGATTTCAATTCTTCACCTTCGACAGCATGATTTTCCCAGAATTTTCGATCCGGTTGATTAAAATCAGGAGTAAGCAGAAAATTGATAAAACTAACGCCGATCACGCCTCCGGTTTCAGCGATAGCTTTGATCTGTTCGTCGGTGAGATTTCTCTCCGTGGGACTGAGGCTGTCGGCGCAGGAATGTGAGGCAACCACCGGCGCCCGTGATGCCTCGATTACTTTCCGGAAGGTGTTTCGAGAACTGTGAGACAAATCGACGATTATTCCACGATGGTTCATCTCCTCTATCATCTGATATCCGAGATCTGTGAGACCGTCCGTTTCTTCACCCGGCTCATTCCAGGTGGTGCACCATCCCGGGGGTCTTTGATGAGCGATGGTGATCAACCGGATGCCGCGATCATAGAAATATCTAACTCTTGCCGGATCGTTCTCCAGCGGTTCGCCCCCTTCCAGCGCTGCTACGACCGCTATTCTACCTTCATCAATAGTTTTTCGTACCTCAGCCGAATTATGACAAATATCCAGGGAGTCAGCATTCTTTTCTATTTCAGAGTGAAGTACATCCAGTTGCGCATCAATGGTATCCACCGGACGATCATCTTTTACGAAAGGGTTGAGAGAACAGGCGAAAACCTGCAAACCGACGCCCCCCTGTTTCAGCCGGGGAATATCTATATGATAGGTATCATGCCGTTGTGAAATATCATAGCCGCGGCGCATTTGCATGACCGTATCGCAATGCATATCGGCGATAAATATATTTCTATCCGTATCCACGGTTATCTCTCCTTTTGGGAGAAGATAACAGATTGTCTTTCCAAATCAAATTGTCATTTAAGCGTGGACCCCGGTCAGGCTTTGAATTTCTTGATTATCCGATCGACCTCATCATATGCATATTGGGCAAATTTTTCCTGTGCCGTCTTTTGTGCACCGGTGGCGCCCATTTGACCGATTACCAATATGTTCTCATCATTCAATTTTGTCGCCGGACCGGTAAAATTCATGCTTCCCAGGATGACCACCTGCTTGTCGATAATCATCAGTTTGTGGTGTAGTTTGCCCAGGCCGGGATGGCTGCCAGTCAGATATAATTCCGCGCCCTCCTTTTTCAAATCTTTGAATGGCGCCCATTTTTGACGCCCCTGTCTCACTTCCAGAATTCCGCGAACCTTGACTCCCGCCCTCATCATGGCCGCCATTTGATCGTCGATACCCGATGACTTGGAAAAAGTGAAGATAGCAAAGTCGATCCGTTTCTTCCCCTTGGCCATCTGCTTCATTATTTCCATTTCAGGGTTATGATCGGGAGCGAACAGGACCTTGACATAAAGGTTGGAGACTGTATGAATTTTCGGGACGTCCGGATGCATCTCGCTGTCTTTTCCGAACCGTCCTTTGGATATCTCCTTGAACTCCCGCCAGTATTGCATGGCGATATCCTTGTCGCGGACGATTATAACATTATTGAGGTTTTTATGCGTCCCGGTATCGGTAAAATTGGTCGACCCGGTCAGAACCTCCTCGCGATCGCGGACGACGAATTTCTGATGAAAGATCTGCGGATTGAAATCGGAATGAACGTGTGCTTTGGTACGCAGGATCGCGTTTTGAATTTCTCGGTTGACTTCATGCGACCCGCCCGGAACCCAGGGAGCGGCCTGTCTGGTTTTGGCTCGCAGGTAATCGGCTTCGAGCACCAGTTTTACCAGCACGTTTCTCTGGCGAGCCCTGACTATCGCTTCACCCAGTTTTTTGTTGTCGATTTCCTGAACGGCGATGTCGAGGTATTTTTTCGCACCGTTGATAAAATCGATAATCGGGGTTTCGAGATCATCGCCACCGAGATTATCGGGCCCCATGTACAATTCCACATTTCCGATTTTGAGTGGCATAACCAGCCTCCTGACTGAAATAGATTAACTGTTTCCACTGATATGTGGATTATCGTATTCCCGGAGAAGTTCTCGTTTCAGCTATGTCATAAAAGACTATTCTGATTTAACTGTTCATTACCCGCTTGGACGACTACGATGGTGATTCAGCAACCTCGACAAAATGCTACATAATCTTATTTGCCAGACGGTGGTGCGTGAGTGTGTCCGCAAAAACGTCGGCTCCGGGCTGCGCCGCATCCCCTGTCGGGAGCACTCCTGCATCAACCCATTGCGGGAAAAACTTCAGTTTTGTTTTTTGCTCAATCTCCTCCAGGCTTACCGTGTAATCCTCGAAAGAGTCACCACTACCGGCATCCTGAGGGATGATAAGACAAAGAATTTCAACATTACTAAGTCTGTCATAGGGATATCTGTATGGATCGACGGTAATACAGAAATAGCTTTCAGGTATCGGAACACGGGTTCCATTGGGACGATCTATATATTCGATATCATCAGGGTCTTCTGCGAAAATAGGACCAACTATCGCCCAGACATGGTCGCGACTGCCGGTATCTTCTATATTACGAATCGAGTCTTCCAATCTTTTCCAAATCCCGGTATTAAGGTATCCGCGCTGAGGACTCATGTTGGACATGAAAAACGTCTCCATCTGGGCCAGGCGTCCGAATTGTCGATTAGTCGCTTGATTCGGCACCATATGTCCCACATGATACTGGATATTATCTTTCTTCCCGAAGGTGTTGGCACCGATTCTTTGATCCTCGGGCAGGCGAGCGTCATCGTAGTACAAATGAGGCCGGTCATAATCCACATCTCTGTCGCTTCCGGCAACACGGTAAGCGGCCCAAATAGGCTGCATCCGGTGTGGTGAAAAGCCTACGGTATAACCATGGTTGACGAGATTTACCACTTCGTGCTCTTCGTCGAGGTTTTGCGGCCTCCCCTTGAAAACATAGAGGTCATTGAGATATTCAAGGCCTGTGCTTTGGGGGCTGATCACGGTATTGTCCATAATATCATCCTCTGTTGAGATTATTAATGATCGAAACTGATGCCCCTCACGAAAACGATTGTCGTGAGAGCTATTATATTTCCAGAGATGTGAAGCCCGATGCTGATAAATTAAGTTATGAATTAACGGACTGATCGTCAAGCTTAAACATGACCCAATCCGCCCCGGCGGATATCGGCTTTGTAGCTTTATGGCAGATAGTTAGCCACCATATATGGTGTGCCGGGTGTATGTATTTTACATACACCCAGCGTCATTTCATGTTCCATAAGAGGTTGTTGTGTTTGTGGTTGTAAGACATTTGGCTTTGGTCGCTCATTTTTAAAGTTTTTTCCGGCTCGCCGGTCTTCTGCTGTCGCGTAATTGACCATATATGGGAGCAAAGGATTGTCGAAACCATTCATCGCATTAGCTCAGGACCAGCGGCAGGGGCCGGTGGCAGGGGCCACTTTTTGGCTGTCGCGCAGACGGGTTACCAATCTGCTGATGCGAAGATGATACTATTTCTGTGGCCGTATATTTCATTTCTGTTGAGCGCATAGGTAAGACTCCTTAAATGATCAGGTTCAATAATAGAGATGTGGCCGGGATCAACGCAGAAGTTATGTCGATTTTGCAGGCCGGGGCGCCAGAAGGCGTTTTTAAGCTGTCGCGCAGGCAGGGGCCGGATTTAGGTTTTCTCGCAGGCAAGGGCCTGTTTTAGGCTGTCGCGCAGGATGATCTAAGATTGAGATTGCTAACCGCGATCAAATGTCGCGGTGACCTGACAGATGAAGATACAATCGATTTATATCCTTAGAAACCCGGAGCAGAGCTCCGGGCCACACTCCCGGCAGGGGCCGGATTTAGGCTGTCGCGCAGGCAATGGCCTGTTTTAGGCTGTCGCGCCGGCAGGGGCCGGATTTAGGTTTTCTCGAGAATGATCTGAAGCTTTGTGCGCTGAGCATATCCACAAGTGCAGAAATGACTATCTTTGGCAATATTGTTTTTCATTGATTCCTCTTGCCAATAGCTATGCGGCAAACTACACTACATTCAAGAATTAATGTGTAATATTTTTCCGAATAGCTAATTGTTATTATAAAGGATTTCCGCCAATGAAGATTAAGGCCGTTAGTTTCGATATGGATGGTACTTTAATCAGGAACACCGATTCCGTAAGATATCTTTGTATGCTTAATAACAAATTGAAAGAGCTTGAAGGAATACAAGGCCGTGAGAACGACGGGAGCATTTCGTGGATCGAGGCGGACTATCTTAAGGCAAAACTTATCAAAGGCCTTGAACTTGAGGCGATCAAAGACAATTTCGCGAAGATTATACAGCTTATTCAGAATATAGACAAGGTGTTATCGTTCTTAAAGCAAAGACAAATAGGATCTGTGCTGATAACCGCCGGACCGACTCAGGTTGCCGACATCCTCGGAAAGAAATTTGGCTTCGACAATGTCTACGGCAGTGAATATGAGGTGAAAAATCACAAATTTACCGGAAAGATTATAACTCACCTTGGTGACGACGGCAAGTTAAATTGCCTGACAGATTATTGTATAAAATCCGGCATCAGTTTGGAACATTGTGTGGCGGTTGGCGATAGTGAATCAGACATCGCCATCTTTGGAAAGTGCGGAAGGTCAATTGCCATCAATTATTCCGATGCTTTGACAGGAAAGGCATCTGAGTATATTATTACCGATGATCTATTTGAAGTAACAGACATTCTAGAATCGTGGCTGGCAGAATAGGTTTCTTCATCGGCCCAAACAAAATAAATACCCCGTATTGAACGATTTTGGAACCATTGGGTTTGAGTTTCCGCGCTTCTGAGCTTGGTGTTTCTCTCCCTCAGCAAGGGGCTTGTTGAAAAAGTCTTGATTTAAGGGTCTGGGAGTGTTTCAATAAACTCATGCAGACAAAACGAGAAGGACTGGACTCGGGTATGATGCTTCTTCCCTCTCTGGAAGAATTCATTCCCAAAGATCATTAT
>DAOUTW010000124.1 GCA_030668485.1 Candidatus Zixiibacteriota bacterium | reverse complement strand
GCAGGTAACCATAGGATTAACAAAACGGTTGTCTTTATCAAGTTCTTCACTGGCCTGAGCGATAGTGTGACGGTCTTCCTCATCAGCTGTCAAGAATTCGATTTCGCCGGTGAATTTTCCTTTTTTGAATACCCGGTAAGGAGTTTCGATAAAGCCGTACCGATTAATTCTGGCATAGGTCGCCAGCGAGGCGATCAGGCCGATATTCGGACCTTCCGGAGTTTCCACCGGGCAGAGGCGACCGTAATGGGTATGGTGTACGTCGCGGACCTCAAAGCCTGCCCTTTCGCGCGTCAGACCGCCAGGTCCCAGCGCGGAAAGACGTCGTTTGTGCGTCAATTCCGAGAGAGGGTTGGTTTGATCCATAAATTGCGACAACTGCGAGGAACCGAAAAAGGTTTCTACAACCGAGGAAACCGTTCGGGCATTGATCAAAGATTGCGGCGTAACGGGATCGTCATTTTTCAAACTCATCCGCTCACGAATATTTCTTGCGACACGCGACAGGCCGACGGAAAACAGGTTCGACAACAATTCCCCGACCGTGCGGGCACGACGATTACCGAGGTGGTCGATATCGTCGATAAAGCCATGGCCATTGCGAAGATCGACGAGATACCGGATGATACTGATAAAATCTTCGTTATCAAGAGTGGTGTGATCGAGTGGGATTTCAAGTTTCAAGCGCTGGTTTATCATATAACGGCCGACCTCGCCGAGATCATACCGTTTGGCGTTGAAAAACAGTTTTTCCAGAAGACCTTCGGCCATCTCCAGTGTCGGCGGTTCGCCGGGACGCATCAAGGAATAAATTTTAGTCAGAGCTTCTTCGCGGTTGGCCGTGACATCTTTGGCCAGAGTATTGATGATAACATAAGCTTCGCGATGCTCGTCGACTTGGACAATTTTCAGTTTCTTGATTTTTAATTCGGTGAATCTTTCGACATGTTTTTCGGTCAGGACCTCGCCGGCCTTGACAAACACTTCGCCTGTCTCGGTATCGACGATGCTCTCGGCGGCAAAACTTCCGACGACATCCACCGCATTTTTGCCGACCAGTTTGGCAGTGATGATATCGTGAAAAAGATCCAGTATTTCTTCGTTACTGGAATAGCCGATCGCCCTGAGCAGCGCGGTTGCATGCAGTTTCCGACGCGAGTCGATGTGGACATGCATAATGTCATTCATGTCAACGTCAAATTCGACCCAGCTTCCGCGATAGGGTATAATTCGGGCAGAAAAAATCCGCTTACCGTTAGGGTGTACTCCTTCATCGAAGAAAACTCCCGGAGAACGATGCAATTGAGAAACGATAACCCGTTCCGACCCGTTTATGACAAACGTGCCACGCTCGGTGATCAGCGGCAATTCGCCAAGATAAACATCTTGTTCAATGATGTCCTTGACCTGCTTTTCTTTTCCCTCGCCCTCACGGCTAACCAGCCGCAGAGTAGCTTTCAGAGGCGCAGCGAAGGTCATATTCCTCTCCTGACATTCCTCAATCGAATACCTTCTGGTGCCGTGCTGATACTTGACAAACTCCAGAGTGTGGTTTTCGCGAATGTCGGAAATGGGGAATATTTCCTGAAATATCTGCTGCAATCCCTGGCGTTGACGTTCTTCCGGCTCGAGTTTCGCTTGCAGAAAATCTCCATAGGATTTCAACTGCACATCGAGCAGGTTAGGCAATGCCGTACCGCTGACGATATTGCCGAATGTCTTCCGTTCTATTGGCGTTTTCCTAGCCAAAGTGGAGTACCTCCCAATAAATAAAAAGCCACCCTTTCCGTTTCCGTCTTGTTAGATGGAAATGGTGGGTCGGGATAGAATCTCTACTTTTAAATACCTGAAAGTCAATTCTAGTTTACTCTACTTTTCGTTCTTAGAGTCATTTAAAACCTCAGGTATACGTATTACCAAACTTGTAAAATCCGCTCTCCCCCCCCTGAAAGGCAAAATAGGGCAAATGGGGTAGTCATCCCGCCCGATTGGGCGGGATGCTATTATTTGATTTCTACCTGGGCGCCGACATCCTGTAATTTATCGCGAACCGCCTCTGCCTCTTCCTTGGAAATTCCTTCTTTCACCTTGCTGGGAGAACTGTCAACCAAATCCTTGGCTTCCTTCAGTCCCAGGCTGGTCAACTCACGCACAACCTTGATGACCTGGATCTTCTTGTCTCCGGCAGACTGCAGTTCAACATCAAATTCGGTCTGTTCTTCGGCGGCACCTTCACCGCCGGCAGCAGGAGCTGCGACAACAGCGACAGGAGCGGCGGCGGATACGCCGAATTTATCCTGGAGCGCTTTGGAAAGATCAGCCAGTTCAATCACTGTCAGATTCTCTATCTTTTCAACGATCTCCGCAATTGTTTTGTTCTCTTCCGACACTGTTGTACCCTTTCGATTTAACAGTTACAATTTTATTTAGTTCCCGTCACAACCCACCAGGACCAAAAGGTAACCTTCGCAGGACTTAACCCCGCTACGGTTATGACCGATATTTCTTAATTTCTTATCCTTCCGCCTTCTGTTTGGCGACCGCATCGATCGTGCCGACCAACTCGCGAATCATGGCATCAAGAGTGCCGACCAGCCCTGAAATCGGTCCCTCGACCGCCGAAACCAGTTGAGACAGCAGCACTTCCCTGGTGGGAAGCTTGGCCATCCGTTCCACATCGGCGCCGGTAAAAGGCTGCCGGTCGACATAAAAAGCCTTGATCTCAGGCTTTTTAACCTTGTCAAATTCCTTATAGGCGTCATACAAAATTTTTGCCGGTATATTGGCATCGGCCTTGGAAAACGCAATCGCCGTCGGCCCGGACAAGTACTGTTCCATATCGTCGTAACCGGCATCTTTGGCAGCAATTCTCATCATAGTATTCTTGGCCACGATGAACCTGACTCCGTTTTCGCGCAGATTCTTCCGCAACTGCGTAATCTGCTCGACAGTCAGGCCGGCATAATCGGCAATATATATGTTATCCGCCTCGGAAAATTGCTTCGTCAGGTCGGCGACCAGGTCTATTTTCGCTTGCGTAGGCATATCGTCTCCCCTTCTACTTCTTCATATCCGTTAGAATGGTAGCATGATCAAGTTTCAGGCCAACGCCCATAGTGCTGCTGATGGCGGCGCTTTTAATATAGGTTCCTTTGGCAGCCGACGGCTTGGCGCGAACAACAGCGCCCAGAAAAGCCAGCGCATTTGCCGTCAATGCTTCAGCATCAAACGAAACTTTACCAATTGAGGCCGACAAGCCGCTCTGACGATCGACACGGAACTCAATTTTACCGGTTTTCAATTCCTTGATCGTCTTTTCAAGGTCCATCGTCACCGTTCCCGATTTGGGATTGGGCATCAGACCGCGCGGACCGAGGATTTTACCCAGACGGCCGACTTTGCTCATCATATCCGGCGTGGCTACGACGACATCGAAGTCAACCCAGCCTCCTTGAATTTTCTTAACCTCATCGTCTCCGCCGATAAAGTCAGCACCGGCTTCTTGCGCCTCTTTTTCCTTCTCACCCTGCGCGAAAACCAGAATTTTTACATCCTTGCCGGTGCCATGCGGCAGCGACACAGTGCCGCGCACGATTTGATCGGCATGACGCGGATCGACACCCAGTTTGAGATTGATGTCAACCGATTCGTCGAACTTGACGAATTTATTTTCCCTGATAAACGTGATGGATTCTTCAAGGGAATACTGTTTGAGCCGGTCGAGTTTTTCTTTAACCTGACGATAATTTTTAGATCGTTTCACTTTGTCATATTCTCCCTAGACACAAAAATGAATAGGTACTCGCGAACCACTGCACTATTGCTGTACATTGACACCCATCGACCGGCAGGTTCCCTCGATTATTCGCACCGCGGAATCCATGTCGGACGCATTCAAATCAACCATCTTTAACTTGGCTATATCTTCCAACTGAGCACGGGTAATGACACCGACCTTTTCACGGTTCGGCTCTCCCGATCCTTTACCCAGTCCGATCGCTTTCTTAATCAATACCGCTGCCGGCGGAGTTTTGGTTATAAAGAGGAAGGATTTATCCGTAAAAACCGTGATGACGACCGGTATAATCAAACCGGTATCCTTCTGCGTCCGAGCATTAAATGCCTTGCAAAACTCCATAATATTGACGCCGTGCTGACCCAGAGCCGGACCCACCGGCGGAGCCGGATTAGCATTCCCGGCAGGAATCTGCAACTTTATATACGTCTGTATCTTTTTGGCCACTTCTCGAACTCCTCTTCATTAACCCTTTGTTTTAACCACTTCCACCTGCAGAAAATCAAGTTCCACCGGGGTAGGCCGGCCAAAAATAGAAACCATAACCTTGACTTTCTTGCGCTCCATATTGACTTCTGAAACAAATCCCGCAAAATCGGCAAACGGCCCGTCGATCACCTTTACCTGATCACCGGCCATAAACGGAATATTGGTCGCTTCCGCCTCACGGGTCTGGTCAACCTGACCCATGATACGGTTGACCTCTTTCTGCTTGAGCGGTTGCGGCTTACCCTTGGCGCCGACAAAATTAGTGATTCCCGGCGTCGACACCACCAGGTTCTGCGTCACTTTGTCCAGATCAACTTCTACCAGGATATAACTCGGCAAAAACTTCTTGGTCGAGGTCGACCTCTTGCCGTCCCGCATTTCGGTCACCTGTTCCGTCGGGATCAGGACCTCGCCGAATTTTTCTTCGAGTTTCTCCGACAGAATGGCCGATTCCAGATACCGCTTGGCTTTCTGCTCGTGACCCGAATATGTGTGTACCGCATACCATTGAAGCGCCATGATTAAATCACCCTATTCGAAGCTAAAAAACAGCTCGCACCCCTTTATCAAGGATGAAATCAACTATGCCGATAAAAATGGAGACTATGATCGAAACGACAACTGTCACGATGGTCGAACCAATAATTTCATTCTTGGTCGGCCAGGTGACCTTAGTCATCTCCGTTTTTGTTTCCTTCAGAAACTTAATGATCTTTTGCACGATCAGCCTTCCAGTTTTGCAGGCCAGGAGGGAATCGAACCCCCAACCACCGGTTTTGGAGACCGGGACTCTGCCAATTGAGCTACTGGCCTGTATATATTATCGCGTTTCCTTATGGAGCGTATGCTTATTGCAAAAGCGGCAATATTTCTTAAACTCCAACCGGTCCGGCTTTGTTTTCTTGTTTTTGTCAGTCGTGTAGTTCCGCTGTTTGCAGTCCTCACACGCTAGTATTACTAAATCACGGGGCATCTATTATACCTACCTTCGTATCTACTCTACAATTTCTGAGACAACGCCGGCGCCGATGGTGCGGCCGCCTTCGCGAATCGCGAAACGAAGCTCTTTTTCCATAGCGATCGGAGTGATTACCTCGCCCTCGATCGTTACATTATCACCAGGCATCACCAT
>DAOUTW010000002.1 GCA_030668485.1 Candidatus Zixiibacteriota bacterium | reverse complement strand
CATCCAGGTCGCCAACGGCCAAATCGTACGGCCAGATCCAGACACTACCAAAGGTAGTCCATTCATTGAATATTCCCTGTCCGTTATTTACTAACAACTCTACCTCTGCAAATAGGCCATTTGACTTGGCGATTATCAGATCATTGTCTCTATCTCCATCAAAGTCATGGGAAACCACAGGAGTAGAATATCTACTATAGCTGTCAACAGTCTTTATAATTCCATTCTCTATAAACGCCCCTAAACCGTCATTCAGAAATGCGACAATGAAGCTATCGGTCCTCAATATTACGTCATAATCATTATCGCCATCAATATCAGATGCCGTAATGGCATCAACAATGCTGCCACCCCACAAATAGTCCTGAGATGAAGAGAATATCCCAATCCCGTTATTAAACAACACTTCAAACCCATATGTTGTACCGATTACAATATCTGCAACATCATTGCCATTGACGTCAACGGCTAAAACTGTATTGCAGGATACACCCGACAAATAACCTGCAGGATCGCCAAAGGTGCCGTCGCCCTCATTACTCAGCACCTTTACTCCATCGTTTGGGCAACTTACTGCCAGATCTACATGATTATCCGAATCGAAACGCCCAAAACACAAATATTGTGGACTACATTCTTCCACTAAACCGTAGGAAACCGGTGGATCAAAGCTGCCGTCACCAGTATTTTTCAAAATAGATATATTGTGTGACCCCTCATTCACAGTGGCAATATCCACATCGTTATCATTATCGAGATCCACTGCTACGCTTCTTCTCGGTTTATCTTCCAGACTGTAGGTCCTGTCAAATCTAAATGAGGAATCGCCATTGTTAATATAAATTCCGATCATATCGGACCAGCTATCGGTAGAAATTATATCATTTTTGAAATCACCGTTTACGTCTGAAATGCAGATAGTCATTGGATGTGCAGGTGAATATGGAAGGGAAAAGGAGTTATTGAAGAAATCACAAACATCACCTCTGCCGTCACCAATGCTATCAGCCTGGTCATTATTCGACATCATGGTGCAGTTGTCGCAAACGCTACCAACCCCATCACTATCGGCATCAGCCTGATCCGAATTGGCTGTTGAGAGACAATTGTCATCGCAATTGGTAGTATTTCCGCCTGTACAAGGATGATCACCGGCAATGCCGCTCCGGTCACCATCATCAGCTATGCCATCATAATCCGAATCGACCATGATTGAAAATGTATTGGATATAGCGGTGCTTTGATTTCCTGCATAATCAGAAAGCTTAAGCCTTATTTTGCATACATCCGATTCCGGCAGATCTGCGACCCACTCATATTCACTCCCGTTAGAATCATACGCGACTTCATCAAGATCGGACCAGGATACACCTCCATTACGACTCAACTCTATAATAACGGATGAGGTTGCTTGAACTCCGGAATCGGCAGCCCATTCAATTGACAATACACTGCCAATGCAGACATCGTTCAGAATATCCGTGAACGATATTTCGTATTCGCCGCCTATGTAAAAAAGACTAAGAGCACACTCCTCCCATCCTGAGATAAATATTGTATTTTCAGCAGTCGGACTCCCATGAGGTTCCCACCCCCCGCCTTCCCACCAATATTTTTCGTAAAAATGAAAAGTTAGTTCTCCTGGCTCAGATGGTATATCCAACATATACTGGATGGTATCAATTAGCGGAATTGAAAAGGGCACTTGGTAAAACTCCTGATGCCCATCGGTGTCAATATATGTGAGTATAACTTCGATCTGCGTGTCGTCACTAAGATGCCAGGCATCAACTACCATCTCCCCCGCCAAAAGGCAGTACGGGGTGATGAGTATAAACACAAATATTGCGCCGGTGATAAAATGCAGTTTTTTCATATTCCCTCCCAACTTAAAATATAATGGTTGATTTTTCTACTCAGCTAACGAGTAGATTTGTTTTGCAACCCTCCTTACTGATATTACCGACTGGCTTTGTAATCAGTTAAAGAAACTTAACATGGAGTATTTGTGTTTCTTTCATCACAGATACCTATAATATTCTACCCGAATTCATAAGAAAACGCATAACTATTTCACAGATATGTCTGAAAATACCCGATGCCTACCTACTAATAGTAAATAATATAATTGTACTCAGGTGTCAAGAAATATTATTGATGACAACGTTGAGTAGGGATTTTGCAGGCAATATCTACCGCGCCGCTGTGCCGCCGTAGATCCCCAGATCCGATGGTGTGCCGTCGTGATCAGTGATTTCTTTGTATCCGGCATCAATCGCGGGTGATCCGGGTTGAAGATGAAAATCGCCATTGCCGGGAAACATCGGATCGACCGAAATATTGCCGTATTGCCCGATGATATCAGGCATGTCCTTGAAGTTGCCTTCTTCGTTATTCCAGATGAGATTGTTGAAAAATCGCCAGTTGTTCAGATCTCCGTAATTCCACACGCCCACACAGGGGCAGACCCATTCTTCGCGCCATCCGTTTTCGGTCACAATATTATTCACAAAACGACCGCTGCATTCCTGTGACCACGGCGCCAGGCCGCAATTGCCATTGTGATGAACGACATTGTTGGTCGCATCCAGATATGATTTCCCGGTTCCGATAATTCCCCAACCGAGATTGTCGAAAACGAGATTATTATGTGCGATCACCGTCGTTGTGCCAAAAGCGCCGATCCCTTTCCAGAATTCGGAAATGCTATTTCTTTTGGCAATGCAATGAGAATCCCAGGTAACGCCAATCCCGGCTCCTCTTCCCTTCCTGATCGTGCAATCGGTTATGACAGCGCTCGCGCCTCGATACAGGGCCATACCATCCCAGCCGTTATTGATTATCTCAGAATTGGAAATATAAATTTCCGCTCCCTCGCGTCCGAAGACGCCGCCGATTCCGACGACAACCGAATCCTGACGATGATCGTTATCCGACATTGCACAGAGATCGATATAAACCCGACTTTCCCGCACCACGACAGCAGCATCGGTGGCGTTTCCATCAAAATCTCTTATCCCGCCGGTTACTTTCATATTGATCAGGCGAGATTCCGGGGATTTTTCAAAATAGATACCGTATCCGGCCCGAGTCACAAGGATAGTGGAGTCCCTGCCGGCGCCAACCAGAGTGATCGATTTATTTCTGATGATGAAACCGGTGGAGGCTGGTACCTCGGTGGCATGTTCCAGGCAGTTGCCGCATAATGGGTCGGTGAATGGTTGCGGATCGGCGAAATAAATACCCGCCTGGAGCAGGATAGTATCTCCATCGCCACAGGCGTCGATCGCAATCTGCAGATTCGACGATTCTGCGTTAGAACTGTCGTACAGGATTCCGGTCGAATCGGATGTCAATTCCTGATCGGGCGCTACAACCACCCCATCCTGTCTTCCTGAACAGGACAGACATAAGGATAGTGTAATCATGACGAACAGATGTCTGACTAATAGACGCATAAGCAATTTGATATGAATATTTGAGAGAAGAATCAACTATAAAAAACCAAATTAGAAGCAGTAGGCGGAATCAGATACGGGCGACAGGTTTTCTTTTTGCAAGCGGAATCACCGCCACGAGGCCCAGGATCATGGCAATCAGGCCAAGCGTCAGGAGCGCCAGGGGAAAATCATACTTATCGGCGATCCACCCGATCACGGGCGCCGTGACAATATATATCAAAGCACTTCCTAACCCCACGGTCGAGAGTACTGTCGCCCTCATGGTCGAGGCAACATCCTGGTTAATTACCTGATTCATCTGCGGCCGCAATGAGCCCCAGACGAATTGATACAGAACCGCCAGCGCCACACCGAGCATATTCTGATAAAAGCCGAAATAGATCAAAACGCCGCCGACCAGAATCGGAAGCGACATGAAGTAGGCTCGACGACCAATTACTTTTTCAATCCGCTCGGAATAGTTGGACGCCGCTGCCGCCGCCATCAGCCACACAAAATAGACAATCCCAAAAAACTGTAAATCCAACCCGGTTGACTGCAGATACGGCTGGGAAAACTTATGGCTGACCAGAAGAAATCCAAAAATCAGTGAGGCAAAAATTATTATAGCCTTAACCGATCCGTTATTGTGAATCGCCTTCCAGGCATCCTTCAAAAACCTTGCCGGGGTTGGCTGTTTCTTCGCACGCGGCGGTTCGACGCAGGTCGCCAGTACCATGAAGGCCAAAAATGATGTCAATCCCGATAAGACATATGGCAGCGACAGATTCTTGACCGCCAGCCATCCGCCCAACAAGCCGCCGACACCCCAGCCGATCAGGTTGTACATATAGGCTCTGCCTTCGATCTTCTTGAATTCATCCTCACGCCCCGCCGCCACCAGTGAATCGTAAATAAAAGCGGCATCGGATCCGGAAAGGCATGCCAGGGCGACGCCATGAAGCGCCATCGCAGCGAGGTACCATGGCATACCGTCACCGAAAGCAATCATCAGAAAACCGATCATCTGAATGATCGCACCCAGCATTAAGACCGGTTTGCGTCCCCACCGGTCGGCCAGCATGCCGGAGGGAATTTCCAAAGCGGTCTGAAAGACATTATCGACAGCATACAAGAGGAGGATAGCGGTGTAATCAAGACCCCGGGTAAGGAAAAAGACGGCGTAGATCGGCAGCCAGAAGGCAAAATTTATAAACAAGTGAAAAGTGTAATAGCCGCTAATATTCCGTCCGGCCATGAAACGATCCCCTGTATCGAAAGCATCGTTCACTGAACCGCTGCTTTCTTTGATCGCTTTTTGAGTACCAATTTGAAACGTTCGTCAAACTTGCCTTTCGAACATTTCCCGCATGAGGCCATGCGTAGCCTTTTATGGCGCGGATATTCGGTAAAGCAATGGTGGCAGATATAGATATAACGCGGAGGACGCCGCAACGCCGGATGATCATTGGCCCGTAGCGATGCTCCGATGCGGCGGGCCATCTTTTTGAAGGCGGCATCATGGCGAAAATTAATTATATGGATCATCTCATGCTTGAGGGTGTCATAAACTTCATCGGGGAAAAACGTATGATACTTTTCCGAAATACGGATTTCCTTCTTTTGAGGGAAATAACCGCCGGCTACCAGCATCCGCTTTGAGTATCGTATTTTCACTTTCGGTAATTTGCCGTCAAAATACTCACGATTATAAATGTCGAACATGCGCTGCAAATCCGCTATAGTGGGCAATTCCGAATCGGAGATAAACTCTTCCACTCCATCGAATAGGTCGAAATTGTCCGGGGCGACTGTGGTTTTCTTCATCAGTACTCTTTTTAACCCAGCGAATTGTACGTTAAACTTTATAACCGGCGGGTAGGGGGATATCAGGCTGATCAGTATCTCATGCCATACCGTTTCGTCGAGAGCTAATTAATCTGCCCACCGGTCAACGAGACAACGGTTGCTTCCGCCTCGGGGTATGTAATGGTTACCGAAAATGCTCCCCGGCTCTCACCGGCAGAATATCCGACAGCCGGATCATCCGGATAATGCGTCTCCAGGACTCCCTTCAAACCGTCTGAAAAGGTATCAAGACTACCATGACAATTGAGACATAGTTTACCGATCTTGATTTCTTTCATGTACCGGAAATATTTGGTTTCTGCACTGTCGAAAGTCAACTCAGTATAAACCTGAGGTTCGATACCTGCTTCGGCTGCGAATTTTTCCAGTATCGCCGTCTCGAAGCTATCAGGCTTGATCACCGGGTTGCGCTGGCGTAAAGACACCCGCTGGATATGTATGCCTGGAATCCGGGAGAAACTGTCGGCCACCATCGGCGCCCTGGCATTGCACACCGCAATGGCGTTTTCCAATCCGCCATCAGCTATCGCCCCTATCAATTCCTGTTTAAGGGCTGTTTGGAAATCGGCAATGACCTTTTCGCAGGCTGCAATTGCAGCCGCTTGATCAAATGACGTTGAACTTTTTTCCGGCTGTTGACTGCAACCCAATCCCAAACATACCAGAAAAATCGCAATAATCACCCTTTTCATGCTACCTCCCATTAAACTAAAAATTAGCCACCCAAACAGCAAAAATCAAGTTTAATGTTTGTCAGGCATCTGCCGTATTTCGATTGACAGGCGTATCAATTTCCGATATATTCGGCTTTTTGAAAGGGAGTTCAACATGCAGGACCCTGCCGTCACACCCGAACTTGTTGCCGAACATGGGCTTTCCCCGGAAGAACATCAGACAATCAAAGACGTCCTCGGCCGGGAACTCAATTTCACCGAACTCGGCATCTATTCGGTTATGTGGTCGGAACACTGCTCATATAAAAATTCGATCAAACTGATAAAGACTCTCCCTCGCGAGGGAAAACATCTATTGGCCAAAGCGGGCGAAGAGAATGCCGGAGCAGTCGATATCGGCGACGGCCTGGCGGTTGTCTTCAAGATTGAATCGCATAATCACCCCTCGGCGGTAGAGCCCTATCAGGGCGCAGCTACCGGCGTCGGCGGCATCCTACGCGATATTTTCACTATGGGCGCTCGCCCGATTGCATCGCTCGACTCTCTTCGCTTCGGCTCGCTCGAAAACGACCGCGTCCGCTATTTGGTTGACGGCGTCGTCCGGGGTATCGGTGATTACGGTAATTCGTTTGGAGTACCGACGGTGGCTGGTGAAGTCTATTTTGATGAAGCCTACACCGGCAATCCGCTAGTCAATGCCATGGCGGTCGGAATCGTCAAAAGCGACCAAATCGCCTCGGCCACCACCGGTGGAATCGGCAATCCGATTATGATCGTCGGATCTTCAACCGGTCGAGACGGTATTCACGGAGCCACTTTCGCCTCGGCGGAATTAACCGAGGAGAACGAGGCCAAACGTCCCGCGGTCCAGATCGGCGACCCTTTTACCGAAAAACTGCTGCTTGAAGCCTCCCTGGAAATTATTCGTGAAGATCTTATCGTGGGAATGCAGGATATGGGCGCCGCCGGAATCACCTGCTCCTCAGCCGAGATGTCGGCCAAGGGCGGTACCGGTATTGAAATCGACCTCAAAGACGTGCCATTGCGCGAAGACGGCATGACACCGTATGAGATTCTTTTGTCCGAATCGCAGGAACGGATGCTGGTTTGCGTCAAGAAAGGCTGTGAAGACCGGATTACCGAGATTTTCGATAAATGGGACCTGCATTCGCGAATCATCGGCCATGTCACCGATGACGGCATATTCCGTGTCAAGCTCCACGGCAAAGTCGTGGCTGAGATACCGTCGCAAAGCCTGGTGCTCGGCGGCGATGCCCCGGTTTATACTCGCGAAACCAAAAAACCGGCCTATATAGATGAACTGGGCCAACTCGACCTGTCTCAAATCCCCGACAAAAATGACTGGAACAAAGCTCTGATATCGCTTTTGGCAGCGCCGAATATCTGCCATAAAGGCTGGGTTTTTGAACAGTACGATTCGATGGTCCGTACCAATACTGCGGTCGGCCCCGGAAGCGATGCGGCCGTCATGCGTCTTCGCAAAACCAGAAAAGCGCTGGCAATGACTACCGACTGCAATGGTCGGTACTGCTATCTCAATCCCCACCGCGGCGCCATGCTGGCGGTAGCCGAGGCAGCTCGCAATATTGCCTGTTCCGGCGGCAAGGGTATAGCTATCACCAACTGTCTCAACTTCGGCAACCCGTATGATCCGGAAATCTACTATGGCTTTTCGGAGGCGGTCGCCGGCATGGGTGAAGCCTGCCGTGTCCTCGACACGCCGGTAACCGGGGGTAATGTCAGCTTTTATAATGAAGATCCCGATCACGCCGTTTATCCCACGCCGACCATCGGCATGGTGGGGCTGGTCGAGGATATCGATCAGATCACGACCGCCTTCTTCAAAGATGACGGCGATGAAATATATCTCCTGGGAGTCAATAAAAACAGCCTCGGCGCCTCGGAATACCTGTCGGAGATGCACGGTCTCAAACGAGGCGAGGTTCCTGAAATCGACCTCGAGTTCGAGAAAAACCTGCACGATGCCGTCCTGAGTATGATCAAAGCCGGACTTGTAAAATCGGCCCATGACTGTTCCGAAGGCGGATTGGCCATTGCTTTGGCCGAATCGACTATTGGTAATCGAGAGCGCATGATCGGCGCGGCGATAGAAATTGATGGCGGAGATCTTCGCACCGACGCCATGCTGTTCGGGGAGTCGGCCTCGCGCATAGTCGTATCCGCCGCTCCCGGGAATGAAGATCAAATTAAAAAGCTGGCCGATAAGTTGAATATTCCGGTGCATAAAATCGGCAAGGTCGGAGGCGACCGGCTGACGATCAATAATTGCGTCGATATTTCGCTGAAGGAAATGGAACCGGCTTATTATGAATCGATGAAGGCGAAACTGGAGCGTTATTGATTTCCGGGATTTGTTTTCGGGATACAATTGTAGTATAATCTCCCTATGGCTGTTTATTTTTTATCCGACGCCCATCTCGGATCGGACGATCCCGGCAGCGAAAAGTTGAAAATCGAAAAACTGTTCGCCTTTTTTGATATGGTCAAGGCGGACGGTTCCGAGTTGTATATTCTGGGCGACCTGTTCGATTTCTGGTTCGAATATAAACATGCTATCCCCAAGCAACACCTGAAAGTCGTTTTCCGGCTCGCATCGCTAGTCGAAAACGGAATCAAAATCCACTATATCACCGGCAATCACGACTTCTGGCTGGGTAATTTCCTGACCGATGAAGTCGGCCTCACCATCCACCGCGACCACACCGAGACTACTATCGACGGGCTTCGCCTCTTTATGATTCACGGTGACGGCCTGTCTCCGTCCGACTGGAAGTACCGCGTTTTTATTCGCACGCCTCTGCGTAACCGTCTGGCGGTCTGGCTTTATCGATTGATACCGCCTGATTGGGGCATCCCGCTGGCCAAGGCGGTCTCGTCGCATTCGCGCAATATAACATCCGACCGCGAACCGGCCTTCCTGAAAGACTACGAGGAATATGCTCAAAAGAAATTGTCCGAGGGTTATGACGCCGTATTGATCGGCCATGTTCATTATCCGGTTTTCAAGCAATTCGACAACGGCATTTATGTCAACACCGGCGATTTTTACCACCATTTCAGTTACGGCAAACTGCAGGACGGTAAACTTACTCTGGAATCTTTCAAGTAAATTCCTTCTCAAATAAGTTTTAATTATATTGACGTTCATCAAAATCGACCTATCTTAGTCTTATAGAAGAAAGATTCCTTAATGGAAATTTCTTGCTCTCCACAGACAGGGTGTCTCTGTGAATTATTCACCGGCAGATTGAGAGTATTCCGTAGCAAATGATCATATGGGAGGAAGAAATGATAACAATAAGATTCCTGCTGGTCGCATCGCTGCTGCTGGCGACTGCGAATATCTATTCCAATGACACCGATCCTGCCGGGTATCCGGATCTGGAAACTCCCCTCTGGGAAAAAGCCCCGGACCATTCCGCCATGACTTTCGTCGGAAGTTGTATGTGGCGGGGAACTGCCGATGTGGCTGTCAGGGGCGACTATGCCTATCTGACCATGCAGAGCGGCCTGATGATCCTCAATATCAGTGACCCGTCGGCTCCGGTTGAGGTCTCCAAACTTTGTCTTCAGATGATGTGGACCTGGAGTATCGAAGTCTCCGGCGATTTTGCCTATATCATCGACTATAACGGGCTGACGATAATCAACATCGCCGACCCGTACAACCCGATACTGGCCGGAAGCCGCGATCTTAACCAGTCTAACGGCTATGATGTCGCCCTGTCCGGCGATTATGCGGTCGTGGCACAGAGAGCAGACGGTATTCAGCTTATCGATATTTCCGATCCATACAATGCGGCATTGGACGGAAGTTACGACACGCAGGGCGATGCCCGAAGTGTGGTAGTTCAGGGCTCTCTGGCCTATATTGCCGATTGGGGCGGAGGATTGCAGATCATTGACATTTCCGATCCTCATGCGCCCGATTCGGTCGGGGCCCTCGATGGCATCGGTTTCGCCCAGGACATCGACATCAGCGGCGACTATGCCTACCTGGCCTGTCGGAACGAGGGATTGAAAATTATTTATATCGGCGATCCGAGCGACCCGGCGCTTTTGACGACATTTACTGTCCCTTCATCAGCCAACTACATCCAGGTCGACGATACCCTGGCTTATGTTATGGATCCCGATTCCGGTTTGCTGGTGGTCGATATCTCCAGTCCTTTCTCCCCCGTTCAACTGGGATCAGTTGAAGTTTACGCCAAGGTTTCTGATATCGACGGCCAGGTTTACCTCAGCGACTGGAATGGCGGGATTCATATTGTCAATGTCGATGATCCGCAGGCGCCATTTCTCGCCGGTAGTTCTGACACCCCAGCCTCCGGTAGAGACTTTGTTATCGACGGCAACTATGCCTATACAGCCGGGGCCGGACTTCATGTCATCGATTTGTCCGATCCGTCGGCACCTTTCCTCACCGGATCGACCGATGTCGGTGGAGGATACTATATTGAGAAGGTCGACAGCCTGGCTTATGTATCGAGTAATGATTCGATCTTCCGTATTTATAATGTCGCCGATCCGCAAAATCCTTATCTGTTCAGCAGCGTTGATTCGGCCGGTTATTCCTATGATGTCGCCGCCAATGGCGACTATGCCTTATTAACCACCTGGCATGATGGCCTGATGGTCATCAATACCACCGATCCGACAACGCCCATCATTGAGGCGCGGCATATGGATTATTGGCGGTCGGGATTTTTGGAACTGGTTGATGATACCCTTCTTTTCACGGAAGATGTTTTGATCATCAATGTTGCCGATCCATTGAACCCGGTCAACGTTGCCGATTATCAGCTTTATGGCAATTCCCAAGATGCCGAGGTTGTCGATTCTTTCGTCTACCTCGCCAGCGGCGACAGCGAGTTGATGATCGGGTGGCTCAGGATTGTCAATATCGCCGATACCGAGAATCCGATCGAAGTCGGAAGTTTCTCGATGTCGAATGAGGGAGGGAGTGTCGCGGCATGGGATAATTTCGTTTGCATCTCTGATGGCGTTTCATTGCACCTGCTGGATGTCGCCGATCCGACCTCGCCACAGTTATTGGATACCAAGGGCGGCCTGGGGTGGGCGATGATTGATATGGATGGCGAATACATCTATGTCTCCAGTTCATACGGCTTCTATATCTATCAATACCGAACGCCATGCGGCGATGCCAACGATGACGGTTTTATCAATATCGGCGATGCCGTTTACATCATTCAGTATGTATTCCTTGGCGGCCCTCCCCCGCCGTGGATTTGTCTGGCCGACGCCAACAGCGACGGGATAGTGAATGTCGGCGATGCTGTCACGCTTATCAATTACATCTTCCGCGGCGGCCTGCCACCGGTGGACGGTTGCTGTGAGCAATTTTAGGTAAAGCCATTTTGTAGCCCTTTTTGACCCCTTTTGGGCCCTAAAATGGGTTATAAATGGGTTAAGATGGCTTAGAATGGCTTTGAAAAAAAGGTGATGTTGTTGCCGCACAACGATAATTTGGCTTTGTTTGCTCATTTTTAAAGTTTTTTCCGGCTCGCCGGTTTTTGGCTGTCACCCGCAGGGGCGGGATTTTGGCTGTCGCGGTTGCAAGACAATGGTTTGGGGTTTGTTTTGTCATTTTATATGCCCTCACTAGAGCTTTGATATTGTTTTTGCACATATTACCTATTGTAATTGCATTGTCCATAAACCAGCACCTCTTTAATATGCTTTCACCAATAGGTCCGGCTTCGGAATCAACGCTGATGTTGTGGTGTTTTTGTCCGCCAAAAGGCGGATTCCTGGCTGTCGCATGGATAATCACGGCTGAGTGCTTGAAATAATTATGTAGTGATGCAAAGATAGCAGGCTAAAAGCACAAACCCACCCGTCGGTCATAAGAATGACCTCTGGGCGGGGTACACAGTCTGCGGCCTCCTTTAATATTCATAACCGAGGATAGTGACCCAGGCATCCGCTCCTGGTGCTGTATATATCTCAACCGATTCGTGGGATTCCACTATTATTCCCGCGCCATCATTGCGGGACCAGATATGAGTTCTTGATTCTTGTGAGTAAAATTTCATTATTCCTTCTCCGCCCACCCTAATTTCTACCATTGCCGGTCCCGAACCCGCCACTACAATGCCTGTAATCTCGCGCAATAATCCCGGTCCACTGCAAAGCGTCGACACTCCTCCATCTGCATGCACATAGCATCTAAAAACCCCCGAGGGGTCACCTGGCCAATTCAAAAGCTCTTCGGCGTCATATCCATCAAGTTTTTCGGCGTTATAGGCGTATGCCACTGACGTTAATCTTGTCCGAGGTGCAACCTCTGGATTACCTTCAATCTGAATACTAAGATACCTATTTGAATCATCGAAAATGTCTACGGGGATTGGATTAAGTGAGCCAAGAATAACATTGAATAAGCCATTGGTCATTATTACTGAAGGATGTATTTCGGCCCATTTTAAATCGCCCTCCGTTTCCGCGTTGTAGATGCCAAACGTCACCTCGACAGTATCACTAATTGGTGAACCGTTGGCGTCAGTTAGACGTCCTTGATAATTAATCATTTGCGGTATTTCGGCGATGGCATTGACGGCCCAAATTGAAAATGTAATAAGGCCTAAGATGAATATGGCTTTTTTCATGGTTCCTCCTGAACGTGAAATGAGAAATTGTTGCTGCAAACTGACCTTATTTATGCATTGTCTCTTTGCAGACCCACAATTCTATTGTCACCTTATTTGTCGCCCACAATAAAAACCGGCACATTAAAAGGACAAAAGGGATGGGGGAATATCGCATGACTGCCTTCCCTTTCGGAAGTAGGACAATGCAATCATGAATCCGATTACCTGTGCTGTAAATGTACGTTTTAATATAGCATCATGGTCATTAATGTCAATTGGGAATGTTAGGATAAAAGGTTGTCTTATGGCGAAAATAGCTTGTCTGAATGCAGTAACTATTCTATGGTTAAAACGGCGGGTGGCCCGGACGTTCGCCCAGCTTTCAAAAAACTTATTCATCCTCCCCATTCCCACGGACGTGTGGCCGTGACCTCTGGTCGCGGTACTGGCCGATGTGGACATCGGCCATGCACTGGGTTTGGGGGAAAGAGGGAATTTAGCAAAATCAACATAGGATCGGTGTTGATCCTGCCGCCTTCCCCCTTATATAAAAGCCTGAAGAGAAAGAGGAGGTACCTGATCCCATGCGAGTATTTGAAAAGAAAATCCCATCGAAAGCCAAAGTTAGTAAAAACCTTAAATATGAGAGACGAACCCTATGCCATTGCAAGGCATGCACATCAACCCAAAAAGCGGCCCCTGCCATTGGGTGTCTCACCGCGCGCTGCGAGTTTGTAAATTTGATGCACTCATGCCAGATCATCTGCGCGACAGCCAAAAAGCGGCCCCTGCCGCAAAAAAAACTTTAAAAATGAGCGACCAAAGCCAAATCCCCTACAATCCCAAGCGCGACAATTTATTATGGGACATAAAAAAACGTTGGGTGTATGTAAAGTACATACACTTGGCGGTTCCTTGGTCGGGAAAGGGTTCCCTACCGCGCGGGAGATTTGGGTCGGGAAACCCGACCCCTACAATTCCGTAGATCAAGCCCCGGAACCGCTCCCGATTACAAATGGTCGTTCATTCAGGTTAAGGATATTATTTTCAATGAAAGAATGTGCAGGTTAAGGCAACAACATAGACAGGTAAGTCAGGTTTTAGGGTGTTGAAGGACATCAGAGCACGGTCTTATCAGCCCCCCCCTGTCGACTCGCCCCTGCTAAACCCTTCTTGCAATGGGAATTAGTTATTTCCTGACCAACAATTTAATTTGCTGCCGGAAAGAGGCGTTAACTGGGAGGTTTTCGTTATGCAGGAGCAATTCTATTTCATCACAAGGGGCAAACTGGTTTTAATCCTGTCAATCTGTGCATTGATAATGGTAAGTTCAGCTTTTGGCGAGACCAATTCACTGCAAAATGCCGGTCAGCATGTGCCGGAAGGATTGATGATTCAATCGATCGAACCGATAGCAGCGCCTAATTACATCCCCAAATCCCCGGGACATTTTACTCCGGCCGAGTGGCAGGAGATTATCGATTCTACCTGGGGTGAAGGATTACCGACATCTGAAAAATTGACGATCTGGGAAAATTTCTGGAATCGTATCGACGAGAGGTTCGCCTGCTTCCATAATATCGATGCCGACATCTGGGATACGGTGTATGAGCGTTACACGTCCGAAATCGCCGCCGGTGTCAGTCGTGGACGGTTTTCCGCGATTCTATCACATGCTTCCATTGTCCTAAAAGAAGCCCACACAAAAGCTCGCGACAAAACAGTCTCTTATGCCGAGTTGCTGCCGGGCATACCGGTCATGCAATTCGGCGGGCCGGGAAATCATGACCATTTCGGGGCTGCCCTCACCCCTATGGATGACAGTTCTCTGGTGGTTTACAGGGCGGTTGACGATCACCCGCTCGGCCTGGTTCCCGGTGATATCGTTTTGGGGTATGATGGAATCCCGTGGACATCGGTATTTCCACAGCTTCTGGAGGCGGAGTTGCCAATCAGCGCCCGGTTGTGGGGATGTTCCGATTATGCTTTCACCCATCTTTGGCTCGATGCGGCCGGAAAGAACTGGCATCTCTTCGATACGGTGGATGTTGTAAGGTATGCCACGGGCGATACCGTTCATTTTCCCACGAGTTTGCTGGCCGAGGCCGATATGGAATTATGGGCCACCGATGGATTGCCGATTCCGGGGGTGCCAATGCCGGATTTAGACAATGAGCAGCTAGCAACCTGGGGAATTATCGAGGGCACTTCAATCGGATACATTTATTGTATCGCCATGGGATGGAATGTGGAGACGGAATTCTATAATGCCGTAGATTCAATAATGCATCATAACGCTACCACCGGGCTTATTATCGATTTCAGGATGAATACGGGTGGTGATATGATGCTGATTTATCCCGGTCTCGAGTTACTGTTTGCGGGTAATCAATATACAGTCGCCTACGCCGATCGTTGCAGCCCGGATGATCGTATATCGATGTGCAATTATCTAGGCCCCGATTACACGCAGATCCATGGTGAACACGACTCCTATTACGATAAACCGATTGCCATCCTGACCGGCCCCGGTGCAGTAAGTGCAGGAGACGCGATCCCCTTGTCATTGTCATTGCATCCGATGGCCAAAACCTTCGGGAGGCCTTCCAGCGCCGCTTTCAATGGTCCTAGAGACGGGGCGATACCATTCGATTTCTATTTTCGTTATGCCGAGATGGATGCCTATCTGGCAACGAGTACGCCTCAGGAATGTTTAACTCACACCGAGTTCCCCGGGGGACCGGAATATGCCGATATCCCATACGAGAACGTCTGGTTGACTCAGGAGGGAGTGGTCGAAGGCCGCGACGATGTCGTGGAGGCGGCTAGCACATGGATAGCGACCGCCGATGCCGATGGCGACGGGGTAATAGTAGATCATGACAACTGCCCGCTCACAGCCAATCCCGATCAGGATGACAGCGATGGCGATGAAATTGGCGATTTATGCGATAATTGTGTCGATATCGTAAATATCGATCAGGTCAACAGTGATGAAGATGAATTTGGCGATCTCTGCGACAATTGCCCTGAAGTTGCCAATGTCGATCAGGCCGATGGGGATGGAGATTCCGTCGGTGATGCCTGTGATAACTGTCTCGATGTTTCAAACCCGGATCAACTCGATTCAGACGGCGACGGAGTCGGCGATCTGTGCCAGTATATTTGTGGCGACGCCAATAGTGATGAACAAATTAATATCGGAGATGCTGTTTATCTAATCAGCTATATCTTCGGCGGCGGTCCCTCCCCCGATCCCGAGTGCGAGGGAGATGCCAATGGTGACGGATCGGTTAATGTCGGCGATGCCGTTTATATGATCAGTTATGTATTCAAGGGAGGCCCGGCTCCAGCCGAGGGTTGTTGTTCCTCGTAAGAATAGGTGTCATGCAGGGTTGTTAACAACTCGGCTCATCCAAGCGACAGCCAAAGACCGGCTTCTGCCGGCCACAAAAAAAATCCCGCCGGGGTGGGGGGAAGCCACCCTGGCGGGGCCTGTAAAAAGTATCAGAAGAGTGTTATTTTAGCGCCTACTCTTCATGGCGCATATTTTGTTTGCCTAACGGCGGCCTGCCCGGTGGCAGGCTCTTGGGTGTCAGGAGCACTTGAATCCCACCCGGCGGCCATAAGCATGGCCTCTGGGCGGGGTACTCAGTAGGTAAGGCACTCGGCTCCGGTCATCCACGCAACAGCCAAAATCCGGCCTTTGCCGGCGCGACAGCCAAAAACCGGCCACTGCCGGGTTAGAAGTCGAAGCGCTTGGTGTTGGCCGTTTCGTCGACATCTTCGTCGAGTTCCTGCATCTGCCGACGGATATAGGTCGGCACCTCAAGGTTGCCGTCGTTGGTATAAACCAGTTCTCGTTTCTTGCCGCCATTGCCACCGTTACTCGGAGCCTTGCGCATGACCAGTTCCGGCTTGACCGTGCCGCTGAAAAGATCGGTCGGGATCGTTTCCTTTTTGGGCTCTTCAGCAACTGTCTCTTTCGAAGTACCGCTACCAAATCCGGTCGCAATGACTGTCACGCGGACAGTATCCTTGAGAGTGGGATCGATCACCGCACCGACGATAATATTGGCATCGGCCCCGGCAGCATCGTAAATCTTGGATGTCGCATCGTTGACATCGAAGAGAGTCATGTCGGCTCCACCGGTGACATTGATCAGCACGCCGCGCGCTCCGGCAATAGACACATTCTCAAGAAGCGGCGACGAGATGGCGTCGTGGGCGGCAGATGCGGCCCGATCATCGCCAGAGGCCTCACCGGTTCCCATAAGGGCATCACCCATCTCCAGCATCACCGTTCTGACATCGGCGAAATCGCAGTTGATCAGACCGGCTACGGTGATCAGGTCGGAGATTCCTTTGGTCGCCTGATGCAACACATCATCGGCGATGCAGAAGGCATCGGTCAGCAGCGTGCCTCTTTCGGCAATCGCCATCAGACGCTGGTTGGGAATGGTGATGAGAGTGTCGACATGCTTGCGCAGTTCTTCCAGACCTTCATCGGCCCGGGTGATCCTTTTGTTTCCTTCGAAATCGAACGGTTTGGTGACAATCGCCACGGTCAAAGCGCCCTGCGATTTGGCCAGTTTGGCCACCGTAGGCGCCGCTCCCGTACCTGTGCCGCCGCCCATACCGGCGGTCACGAAAACCATGTCGGCTCCGGTGAGATGCGAGGCGACCTCATCGGCATCCTCTTCAATCGATTTGCGTCCGACATCGGGGTTGGCTCCGGCGCCTAGTCCCTTGGTCACACGCTTACCGATCTGGATTTTAATCCCCGCCTTGTTTTGATCCAGGACCTGGGCATCGGTGTTGATCGCCAGAAATTCGACCCCTGACAAGCCGGCATCGATCATCCGGTTAACGGCGTTGCCTCCTGCGCCTCCGACCCCGACCACCTTGATATTAGCCGGGTTGATCGAATCGTCTTCGAACTCGAACGGAGTTTCCATTTCATCCGCCATTTCGTCCTCCTCAATCAGCTATATTAAAAATGTTCATTAAACCATCTTTCGATTTTCTTCCACCATCCGCGGGCCGGATTTTTCCGGGCCACTTCTTCACCATGACGGACGCCATACTGGATCAATCCGATACCGGTGGCATGGATGGGTGAGTTGGCCATGTCGGTCAGGCCGTCGAATCCGTGAGGGATTCCCAGTTTGACCGGCATATCAAAAATCTGCTCGGCCATTTCAATCGTCCCGGGCATCAGCGCCCCGCCGCCGGCCAGGACTACACCTGCCGCCAGGGTTTCGGGATAATTGGCCTTTTTTATTTCGCGATGGGCCAGCGTCAGGATTTCCTCCATGCGCGGCCCGATAATAGACGCCAGGACATTTCGTGAAATATCGCGGGTCGAACGGGTGCCGACTCCCGGCACCGAAATCATATCATCGGCATCGACCAGCGACGGTATGGCTGCTCCATATTTGACCTTAATCTCCTCCGCCTGGTCAATCGGTGTGCGCAGTCCGATGGCGATATCGTTGGTGACATTTTTTCCGCCCAGAGGAACGGTCGAGGTATGGCGGATGGAGTTGTCGAAATAGACGGCGATATCGGCCGTGCCGCCACCGATATCGACTACGGCGACGCCCAGTTCCTGTTCTTCATCGTTCAGGAGGGCATAGCTTGAGGCCAGCGATTCAAGGACGAGCGCCTCGACTTCCAATTCGCAACGATTGATCGCGCGGTAGATATTTCGTACCGCGGTGGCGGCAGCGGTAACGATATGAACTTCCGCCTCCAGCCGCACGCCGGACATTCCTACCGGGACCTTGATTCCGGTTTGCTCGTCGATGATATATTCCTGCGGCAGGACATGAATAATTTCCCGGTCGGCGGGAATCGCCACGGCGCGGGCGGCATCGATTACCCGTTCGACATCATTTTCCGTAATTTCATTGTCGCTACGCGAGACGGCGATGACGCCATGGGAGTTGATCGATCGGATATGATCGCCAGCCATGCCGGCGATAACATGTTCGACTTCGACTCCGGCCATCAATTCCGCGTCCGATATCGCCTTGGAAATCGTTCGAACCGTTTTTTCCAGGTCGACCACTACCCCCCTGCGGATTCCTTCGGAGGGCACCATTCCCAATCCGACCAGGCGAGGGATTTCTTCGCCGGGGTCGATTTCGGCAATAATAGCTGCGGTTTTGGTGGTCCCGATATCCAGGCCGGTCAATATGCGAGTCTGCGACATGCCTCTCCTTTATTACCTCTGCTTAATCACCACGCCATCATACTGTAAATTGTAACACCCATCATCAGACCGGGCCACCGTGCGGCTGACCACGTCCAGCTTGATCAACTGCGCTGTAAAATCACGGCTGACTGCCAGGTAGCGGTCGGTCCCGGTCGTGAGATAGATGCTGACATACACGTCATCTGAAAAATCTATTTCAGCGATCTGCCGGTACAAATCCGGCATCTCGTCATTGATTTCGATCAACCCGGTCATAACATCGGCGACCCGATAATCATCGGGAGTTTGAAACAGGCCTTTGACTCTCAGTCCGGTCAATATCGGCACGTCGATTTTCTTCCATGCCGAATCATATGGTATCAGGCGGCAGTGGCGGTCGAGTCCATACATTTTATCAGTCAATATCAGCACCATTGGTTCAAAGCGGTTGACCTCGCCTTTGATTGAATTGGGCAGGCTGATCGAGAGTTTGATATTTCCAACTTTGTCCTGATCGAGCATTTCATGTGCCAGACGGCTTTTGTCGAAGCGGAAAATATTTCCACCCGACTGAAGGCATTTCTCGGAGAAGCCATCGAGTTTATCCGCAAATGGCCCCTGTATTTCGGCTCCCTTGACGGCAAAGACCGGCGACAGATGAAGAAAGACCATCATACCGACGAGCATGAATGTCGCTACCAGATACCACCAGTATTTTTTTCTGATCGCGAGAGACATCACTGGTTGAGCCTTTTGATTAATTTGTCGTTAATGCGAAAAATATCGCCGGCGCCCATAGTGATCACCAGGTCGCCCTCATCGGCGAGTTTTTCAACTTCTTCTATTGCATTTTCTTTGAGCCCGATATAGCGGATATTTTTATATCCGATCGATGAGGCATAATCGGCGATCATGGCTGCCGTGATACCGGCAATCGGTTGTTCGCGGGCCGGGTAGATATCGACCACCAAGGCCAGGTCGGCATTATGGAGCGCCTCGGCGAACTGGCGATAAAAATCTCTGGTCCGGCTGAAAAGGTGTGGCTGGAAAACGGCGATTGTTTTCCCGGAGTCGGCAGGTTTGGTTTCATTGATACCGACCAGAGTCGCCATTACTTCGCTGGGGTGATGAGCATAGTCATCAACGACGGTTACGCCGCGAGCCTTTCCGATGATCTCAAATCTTCTTCCGACACCCTGAAAGGCCTGCAGGCCTTCTTCAATCGCCTCAATCGGGACTTCGATTTCAAAGGCCGCAGCAATAGCCGCCAGGGCATTGGCGATATTGAATCGGCCGGGCACCCGCAGTCTGATACTTCCCCTCGCCTCGCCCCTGACAATAAGTTCGAAGCGCGATCCGTAATCGGAGAATTCCACATTGGCCGCCTGCACATCGGCGGTCGGTTCGAAACCGAAAGTCACTATCGGGCGTTTGATGCCGTCACGTATGCGGGCCACGTTCTGGTCGAAATCAGGAATGACCACCGAGCCGTAAAATGGAACACGGTTGATATATTCGGCAAAAGCGCCGAGCAAATCGTCGAGGCCGTCATAGCAGTCGAGATGATCTTCTTCGATGTTGGTAATCACCGCGATAGAGGGAAACATCTTTAAAAACGACCGGTCAAATTCATCCGCTTCGGCGACCATGATATCACCATTGCCGAGCAAACCGCCGGAATCCGATTCCATGGCCCGCCCACCGATTAAGACAGTCGGATCAAGCCGGGTCATCGACAGGATTTTTCCGAGCATGGCGGTTGTCGTTGTTTTGCCGTGCGATCCGGCGATACCGATCGAAAATTTCAGGCGCATCAATTCGCCCAGCATTTCGGCCCGTTTGATAACCGGTATTCCCTGCACCAAGGCCTCCATCACTTCCGGATTGGCATCGTTGACAGCCGAGGAGATAACGACGAGATCGGAGCCGACTACCTGCTGACCGCTGTGTCCGGAATAAACGGTGATACCGAGCGATTCCAGATGTTCGGTCACTTCGGTCGGGGTGTTATCCGATCCGGAGACATGGTAGCCGAGGTTGTGGAGGATCTTGGCCATCCCCGACATTCCGGCGCCGCCGATACCGACGAAGTGCAAATTTTTGTATTTCGAAAATATCATACTCGCCCTTCCAAATTTCTCAATCGGAGCCGACTTGATCGCTTGTGTCAAGGTTTTCCCCTTCGTATCCGGCCAGGTGTAAAATCTCACGGGCAATTTCCGACGCCGCCTCCGGTTTTCCCAGAGCTGCAGCCTTCTCCCGCATGTTGTCTAAGCGGTCGGAATGGGCTATATCGACCGCAATTTTGAGCAATTCCAGTTTATCCAGTTCACTATCGCTAACCATCTCGGCAGCACCGGCAGAGACGACCTCGGCCGCATTATGGGTCTGATGATCGGCCGTCGCATACGGATAAGGAATCAGTATCGACGGTATACCGCAGGCGGTTAATTCCGCGATGGTCAACGCTCCGGCGCGGGCGACGGCCAGATCGGTCGCCGCATACACCGCGTCCATGTCATTTGAAAACGGGAAAAGGGAAATTACAAAATCCTTTTTGTTAAGCCGTGCGGCAACATCCTTGTAATCCCTTTTCCCGCATTGCCAGAGTAACTGCAATTTATCATCCAGGCGGTCCAGGCTTTTAAGCACCGCCTCGTTTATTCTATGAGCTCCCTGAGAACCTCCCAGGATCAAAATGGTCTTGCGATCCGACCTGAGTCCGAACTTTTTAAGCGCCTCCGCCCGGTCTCCCTGAGTCACGGTGCGGCGGATCGGATTACCCAGTCTTTTGAACGTCACCCCGGCCGGGAGATAATCTTCCGCCTTTTTGTAGGCGGTGAAAATTATATTAGTCTTTGCCGCCAATTTGCGAGTGACCAGTCCCGGATAACTGTTCTGTTCCTGCAGCACTCGGGGGATGCCCTTCAGGGCCGCCGCGATAATCACCGGACCGGCCACATAACCTCCAGTTCCGACCACGACATCCGGTTTGAACCGGGAACAGATCCGCAACGACTGGACCACTGCCACTGCCAGCCGTAGCGGAAACATCACCAAAGAGAACGACAATTTACGGGCCAATCCCCTGATGGCGATGGTATGGAGCGGATATCCAAGGTTTTCTTTCATCTTGTATTCTATACCGTAACGGGTACCGACGAATTCGATGCGACAATCACTATCGATGGCTGTCATCTCCTGAGCGAGCGCGATGGCCGGGAACAGATGTCCTCCCGTGCCGCCTCCTGCAAACAAGGCCCTTACCATACCCGCCTCACTTTACCTCGCGAGAGGTTCAGAAGAATACCGACGGCAGCCGAGGATATGACCAGTGACGACCCGCCATAACTCAAAAACGGCAGGGTCAGGCCGGTAGTCGGGATCATCCCCAGTACAACGGAGATATTGATAATGATGTTAACCGCCAGGCAGACCGTCAGGCCGGACCCCAGCAGGAAACGGAAACGGTCGGTTTGCAAGGTTGCGATCTTAAGACCCCGCCAGATTATTCCGAGCAGCAAAGCGAGGGTGATGGTTAGACCGAGCAGCCCCAGTTCTTCACCAATGGATGCAAAGATAAAATCGGTATGCGGTTCCGGCAAGAAGAATTGTTTGAAAATACCATCGCCAAGACCGACGCCGAACATCCCGCCGCAGGCGAGCGACAGCACCGCCTGTTTCACCTGATGGGGCGCCATCATCGGGTCGGCCAGTGAGGCCAGGAAATCATCGACGCGCGCCCGTTTGTAACCGGCAACGAATACCAGCAAGTATACTGCCAGGGAGGAACTGCCGACGGCCAGAAGCAGATGATTTGCCCTGGCTCCGGCCAGGAATAAAATTATTATGGCCGATGTTCCCAGAACGAGAACCGAGCCGAGGTCAGGCTCCATGACTATCAGGATGGCCCCCAGCCCGATGATCGGGCCATAGGGCCAGAGATATAATTTGGCGTCGTCGAGACTGCGGCCCTTCTGAGACAGCGAATGGGCGAGGTAGAAAATGAGCACATACTTGAACAGTTCCGAGGGTTGCAGCCGGAGCGGACCAAGGACCAGCCAGCGATGGGTATTGCGCACTTCGGGAGTGAAATAGACCAGAACCAGGAGGAAGAAACTGAACAACAGGCCCGGGCCGATAAACTTGCGAACATTATCGAGTTTTATATGGGCGGCCAAAAGCATGACGATAAAGGCAACTCCCAGCCAAATCAACTGCCTTTTGAGGAAGAAGGCATGGCTGGAAAATTTATCGTTTCCATCGGCGATGGCGCTCGACGATGAATAAACCATGACGGTGCCGATTAGGATCAGCATGGAAACCATCATAAACAAAAGCGAATCGATTTTTTGTTCTTTACGCCTCAACCGTTGTCTCGCTTCCTTTTCCGTTTTTCAATTTGCCGACGATAGCCTTGAAATCATGGCCCCGTTCCTCGAAATTACGATACATGTCAAAACTGGCGCAGCCCGGCGAAAGAAGTACCGTGTAACCGGGATGGGCCAGATCGAACGCTTTCCGGACGGCGTCTTCCATCGAAGTCGCCATAACGACCGGGATATGCCGTCCCAGTTGTTCGAAAATTTTATCTTTTGCCTCACCGAGGAGGATCAGATTTTCAACTTTGCCTTTGGCATCAGGCAGGAGGCGTGTGAAATCGCCTTCTTTGTCCCGCCCGCCGGCGATCAGGTTGGTTTTGCCCGGCATTGACTTGAGAGCCACGATAACGGCATCGACATTGGTACCTTTGGAATCGTTGACAAAACTGACGCCGCCGATAACATCGACCGCCTCGATACGATGTTCGACTCCTTCAAACTTCTCCAGGGTCGCGGCGATCACATCGGGGGCGATGCCGCATACCAACGCCGCCGCCGTAGCAGCGGCGGCATTGGCCCGATTATGTGGGCCTGGAATGCGTATGCGATCAACATCGATGACATCTATTTCCTTTCCGTCCAACCGTGCGGAAAGCCTCTTTCCCCTCTGGAAGACACCTTCTGGCGGCCGGTCGGGATACGCATTTTCTTCAATCGAGAAAATCAGTTGACGACTGTTACGAGAGAATGACCGGGACCTGATGACCGGATCGTCGCCATTGATGACGGCATAATGTTCAGCCGTTTGATTTTCAAACATCTTGTATTTGGCGTTGCAATAACTTTCAAAAGAGCCATAGCGATCAAGGTGATCGGGCGTCAAGTTGAGCAGCATGCCGACATATGGCGCAAACTGTTCTATCCGCTCCAGTTGGAAGGAGGATACTTCTATGACGGCCAGCCCGTCTTCCGAAACGCGGCGAGCCACCTTTGAAAATGGCGTCCCGATATTGCCGCCAACCACGGTTGGCATGCCGGAAGCTTTACAAATTTCACCGAGCAAGGTAGTGGTGGTTGTCTTGCCGTTCGACCCGGTTACGGCCAGTATTCGCCCGCGGCAAACCCAATAGGCCAACTCGATTTCGGAAAATATCGGGATACCGGCGGCAGCCGCTTTTTGAAGAATATCCAGATTGGATGGCACGCCGGGTGACAAAATCAGATAATCACATTGCAGCAGACGGTCGGAATGCCCGCCGCATTCAAATTCGATTTTCCTTTGTTCCAGACGAGCAATGACGTCCTCCAGCTCATGCGCCGGCAAAACATCGGAGACAAACGGTTTTCCCTCCAACTCCAAGACCAGTGAGGCGGCCGATATTCCTGAGCGGGCCATACCGACAATACCTACTTCACGTCCTTTTATGCGGTCAACTCGATTCATCGTATTTTCAAAGTGCTTAAGGTTATAAGTGCGAAAATGGCGCCGATAATCCAGAACCTGACGACAACCTTCGATTCCTGCCAACCCATTAGTTCAAAGTGATGATGGAGCGGGGCCATTTTGAAAATTCTTTTAGCCCGCAGGCGATATGACGCCACCTGCAGGATAACCGATAACGCCTCGGCCACAAAGACACCGCCGACAATCACCAGCAATAGTTCTTTTTTGATTAAGATTGCAATCGCTCCCAAAGCGCCACCCAGTGCCAGCGCGCCGGTATCACCCATGAAAACCTGCGCCGGTGGAGAATTAAACCACAGGAAGCCCATCGACGCTCCGATTACCGCGGCGCAGTAAACCGCCAGTTCGCTCGATCCCGGCATATATTCAATCGCCAGGTAGGATGAAAAGTCGGCGCGACCGGAAACGTAGGTGAGTGCGGCGAAGGCGATAAAGCAGAAGGCCGATAGCCCGATCGCCAGACCATCCAGGCCGTCTGTGAGGTTGACGGCGTTGGAAGTTCCCGTGATAACGACGATGATAAACGGGATATACAAAATCCCCAACTTGAGAATATAGTTTTTGAAGAAGGGGATGCTGGTATCGCTGGAAAACACTCCGCTGGGCGGATAGTAATACAGCACCAAGCCGAAGAGAAGTCCACAGAGTACCTGCCCGATCAGCTTCTTGCGGCCTACCAATCCGCGCGGCTGATGCTTTTTCGCTTTCAGGAAATCATCCATGAAGCCGATGATACCCATCCAGACCGTCACCATCAGGATCAACAGGATAAAACGGTTGGCGAGGTCGGCCCAAAGCAGCGTCGGTATCAGAACCGAAAAGAGGATCATAATCCCGCCCATGGTCGGGGTTCCCTCTTTTGCCTTATGCGACTGGGGACCTTCATCGCGAATCTTTTCCTTGACCTGGAAGCGATGAAGCAGGCGCAGGAAGAGAGGGCCGAAGATCAATGAAATAACCAGAGCGGTCAGGGCTGCTGCCACGGCACGGGTAGTGATATAACGGAACAGGTTGAGTCCCGAGATGTACTTCGTCAAATATAGAAACAGGTAATAAAGCATATCAGTTATTCTTAAAAGCCGATCCTTTCAGGCCGATTATAATTTTTTCCAGTTCCATGCCGCGCGATCCCTTGCACAGGATGAGGTCGCCTTTGGCAATGATATCGAGCAGGCTGTTGAGTAAATCCTGCTGTTTCATAAAATGAAAGACGGCTTTGTCATCCATTCCGGCCGCCAGGGCTCCTTTTGATATCGCTTCCGATTCCGGGCCGAGGCAAAAAAGATAATCGATACCGATTTTTGCCGCTTCTTCACCCACGCGGAAATGATAATCCTTCGAGGTTTCGCCCAATTCGAGCATATCGCCCAAGACGGCGATTTTTCTGCCGGGGGTGTCGAATTCATGAAGCGAATTCAGACTGCTGGACACCGAACCGGGGTTGGCGTTGTAACAATCGATTATCAGGTGCAGGCCGTCATGTTCTTCGATTTCGAGCCGCATATCGACCGGCCGGAAACCGATAAGGCCTTTGGCCCATTGCTCCGGTTGACAGTCCCAGACCGATGAGGCGGTGATGGCAGCCAAGGCATTGTAGACATTGACCCGGCCGAAAACCGGTAGCTCAATTTCCTGCCCGTTGACGGCAAAGATCAGGCCTTTATCTTTTTCTATCCGTATATCCTTCGCCCGGAAGGGGCATTCGTTTTCTATTCCGAACCCGATAAAATCGAGATTGCGCCGTTTAGCCTCGGCCATCAGCAAGGGATCGTCGGCATTGAGGACAACCACAGCGCCGACCGGCAGGTTGTCGATCAGTTCAAATTTCGCCTTCACGATATTTTCGACTGTTTTCATCGTTTCCAGATGAGCCGGTGCGATATTGGTGATAACCGCCAGTTCCGGTTTTATCACTGCGGCCAGCCGGGTCATCTCGCCGGGAACCGAGATCCCCAGCTCAAAAATGGCGTATTCGATTTCATCCGGCATCATGCCGAGTGAGATCGGCAGGCCGTAAAGATTGTTCAAATTACCGGGGGAGCGGAAAGCCTTATGGCACATACTGGCAATGGCATAGAACATTTCTTTGGTTGTCGTCTTGCCGTTGGAACCGGTTACGGCGGCAAAACTGGCGTCGGTACGGCGCCTGATATAGGCGGCCAGATTGAGCAGAGCCTCGTGGGTATCATCCACCGCCAGAACCATCCCGGGCGGGTTGTTTGAAAACCGACTCAACCGATCCCGGTTGATAACCACCGCGGCGGCGCCCTTTTCAAAGGCCTTATTGACATAGGCGTGGCCATCGTTTTTATCACCAACGATGGCAAAAAAGATTTCGCCCGGTTTGATCGTGCGACTGTCGATTGACAGTCCGGCAAATTTCTTGTCGGAAATTTCCGGTCCGGCGACAACTTCCGGCTCAAGAGCGATTTTCAAAATGTCGGGGCTCAAATGCTTCACTTATTTCCCGTATCCAAGTCTATTCATGTTTTCGACGGCAATTTCACGATCCGAAAAGGGATGTCGGACACCATCGATTTCCTGGTAATTTTCATCTCCCTTGCCGGCCAGGAGAATGATATCTTCCGGTTCGGCCTGGTCGAGAATATGTTCTATCGCCTCACGGCGGTCTTCTATAACTTCGATTTGTTTCCCGACAACAAATCCCGGTGTGACATCATCCAGAATCCTTTGCGGGTTTTCCGATCGGGGGTTATCGGAGGTCAGAACGGAGTAATCGGAGATATCGGTGACCGCCTTGCCCATCAACGGCCGCTTGCCGCGGTCGCGGTCGCCGCCGCATCCGAACAGGGTCAGGACCCGGCCGGAACCGATTTCCTTCAGGGTCTCGACGGTTCGCGTCAGGGCATCGGGGGTATGGGCGTAGTCGATAAACACTGTGAACGGCGCTTCGACGTCGATTCTTTCCAGCCTGCCGGGTATAACTGTCGAATTTTCCAGGCCGATGACGACTGTATCCAAATCCATCCCGGCGGCGATTGATACTGCGCTTGCAGCCAGAGCATTGTAGAGATTGTATCTTCCCGTGAGGCCGAAATTGATAGTTCTCGATCCTCCCGGGATGCATAATTCAAATTCGGAACCATCCGGTTTGAGCCGGTAGTTTTTCAAGTAGACATCGGCGCTGCTGTCTTCGAGTGAATAAGTCATGATCGGACAATTGGCCTGTTTCAGTAGCGGCCGAAATTCGGGGCAGTCATAGTTGATCACTACCCGGCTGTCTTCTCCGACAGCCATGTCTAAAAGCCGCGCTTTGGCCCTGAGGTAGTCATCCATATCGGTATGGAAATCGAGGTGATCGCGAGTGATATTGGTAAACAGCGCGACCTTGACCACCAGGTTTTTAACCCGGTGCAGGGTCAGCGCATGAGACGAGACCTCAATCACCACCCGGGTGCACTTGTTTTTCTTCATAAGATTCAGTAAGCGATAAACGTCGAGCGATTCCGGCGTCGTCCGGGAAGCCGGTATCTGATCGCACCCGGTATCATAGATCAGCGAGGTTATCAGCCCGGTGCAATGGGATCGGGCTTGCATAATATTTCTAATCAGGAAGCATGATGAGGTTTTGCCGTTGGTACCGGTTACAGCGTAAACCTCGATGCCCGCGCCATCGTATGCGTAAAACTTTGCGGCCAGATCGGCCAGCGCGGCGCGGGCATCCGGTACAATAATTTGAGGTACCGGGCGCACTGCTTGTTTTTCGGTGACCACCGCTACCGCTCCGCGGCGGATGGCCTCGTCCACCCAGTCGTTGCCGTCCTGTTCAAACCCGGTGATAGCGACAAATATCGAGTTGGCCTGAATCATCCTTGAATGATACTCCATTCTGCTGAACTCGATTTCCTCGTCACCGATAATAACGGCGCCCGGTACTACTCTCGCTGCGTCCCTGAGAAGTATACTTCACACTCCCTTGTATCTTTTACATTCGAATTTTATAACCTCACCGTCAGCCAGCACCGTCCCGGCGACGGGGGTCTGTTTGACAACGCGTCCCCTGCCGGTACAGGTGAAAGTCAGGCCGTATTGTTCCAGTATCGATATCGCTTCCCTGATCGTCAGACCGTTCAGGTCCGGCGTTTCAATTTTGTTTCCCGCATCCTTCGACATATAGCAATAAATTTCCGTACCGGAGGATAAACGGGTACCGGGGGCCGGGCGAGTTCCGATCACATCTTCTCCGTCACCGGAAAAAACCGCCTTCAGTCCCAGTTTCTCGAGTTGATACCGCGCTTTACCGCGGGAGGCGCCATCCAGGTCAGGGATTATCACTTCTTTCCGGATTTTATCCCCGGCTTCCGGGTAGACCTCATCGGTTTTGACCGGCGCCGAAGCTGAAACTCCCGCGCCATAGTTGTCGATGGCGGCAAATTTGATGGCAATGTTTTTGAATGCCGGCCCGGCGGTATGTCCGCCGTAATGAATTGGTTCCGGTTCGTCAAGGATCACGATCCCGACAACCTGTGGAGAATCGGCAGGGAAGTACCCTGCGAATGACGCCATGAAACGATTCTTGAAATAACCGCCTTCTTCCAGATTCGGTTTTTCAGCGGTTCCGGTTTTCCCGGCGATGGCAAACGGAGCGTCGCCGATCGGCTCGCCCGTTCCGCGCTCGACGACTTCACACATGAATGAATCGAGCACGGCTACGATGTCATCGTCCAAAATTTTAATCGGCCGGCTGGTATGACGGTTGACAATATGTCCTTCATCGTTTATACACCCGGCGATGAAATGCGGTTGACATAAATATCCGCCGGCGGCGATGACGGCGAAGGCCTGGGCCATCTGGAGCGGTGTCACCGATAATCCATGGCCGATGGCGAAAGTCGAAGTCGTAAACTCGGACCAGCGATACGGCTTCTTCAGAATTCCTCTACTTTCTCCGTTGAGCCCACAGCGCACCTTGCGCCCAAAGCCGAATTTTTGCGCCATGGCAAAGACCCGATCGCCACCGATTTCATAGGCGATTTTACCCATAATGATATTCGATGAGAAAACGAAGCCATCGCGGAAAGTCAGGGTATCATACTTGTGATCGTCGCGCAGGGTACGCCGGCCCAGCCGCCAGCGACCGTTTTCACCATAAAACTTGTCGTCGGGATTAATGCGACCGCTCTCGAGGGCGGCGGCAGCCGTAATAAGTTTAAAAATCGACCCCGGTTCGAAGGTACTGGCGACGGCGTTCAATTTCATCGGCTTGTCGAGAGCTTCTCCCTTTTCATCGAGGTCTGCTGCGGCAATGACGGCACCGCTGTACGGATCGAGAAAGATCGCCATGCCGCCTTTGGCGTTGTATTTTTTGACCGACCGTCCCAGTTCCTCTTCCACAATCTGCTGCTTGTCCCAGTCGACGGTGAGGACGACCGATTCGCCCGCCTCGGCTTCTTTGAGCGGTATTTCGCGAATGCGGTATTTTTCCCCGATGCCGTTGGTCTGAATCATCGATCTTCCGGGCGCACCATTCAGGGCGTCATTCATTACCAGTTCTATACCCGATTTACCGCAATTGTCGAGGTCGACAAATCCGAGAATCGCACGCCCGACTTTTCCATACGGATAACTGCGGCTCGGTTCTTCCCGCAGGAAAAGGCCACATTGATTGTCCGTCGCCTCAAAGCGGGAGAACTCCTTCGCTGACAGGCCGCGTTTTATCCAGCGGAATTTCCTAGGGGCCAATTTGTGCCTTTGCCGAAGAGATTTTTGGGAGGTTCCGAAGATATTCGACATCTGTTTGTAAGACGCATCAGCATCTTTTTTTGTGATCGGGTAGGCAAACATCGATTTGAAGTTGCTGTTGACCGCCACTTTGTTTCCCTTGACATCGAAGACCTCACCGCGCCGGGCCGGCAATTCGATTGAACGCAGGTACTGTCGTTCGGCCCTGCCTCGCAATTCCTCTCCTCGGACAACCTGGACAAAAACCAGCCGCGCGAAGAAGATGACAAACGTCATGACAAACATAATGCTGACAAGACCGATTCTGACTTTTGAAAAATGCGGTTTCATTTCTCGTCGAATAACTCGCGGGCATCGGCCTCATTGGACGACACCAGCGGTATTTTCCCTTTCAAGCTCTCGAATGCTTTTACCAACCCGGCATAGCGGCTCCGGTCCCGATCGGTTTTGGGACACAGAGTATAATTTTGAGACGGTTTAGTCGGTTTCAGGTCGAGCTTCAGGTCATCAATCCTGACTTCGATATTGGCCATCGATGATGCCGCCATCCATTCCGATTTCACCGCCGCCAGGTACATACCGGCTTTCTCATTTTTGTCCTCAACCTGACTTATCTCGCAGACCAGATTCCTCACCCAGACACGTTGATAAATGTAAAAAGAAGCTATCGTCACGATCACCAGAATGATTCCGACAATACGGACATACTTGTTTCCGGTGAATCGTAAAGCCTTTATCGGCTGCCGGCGTCTGTAGGATCGAGACCGGGTCATATCTTCTCCGCGACGCGAAGTTTTGCCGATCGGGCCCGGGGATTTTGTTTTATCTCTTCCCGGGATGGTACGACCGGCTTCTTGGTGATCCTGCGAAGGACTGCTTCGCGCTCTTCAGTCTGTTCTCCCGGCGCCGATTTGCGGCTTACGGCCAGTTCCCGAATGATGTTCTTGACAATACGATCTTCAATCGAATGGTAGGAGATGACGACCAGCCGTCCTTGTGGAGCAAGGAGTTCTACTGCCGCCTCCAGTCCCCGGCGCAGTTGATTCATTTCGTCATTAACAACCAGGCGAATCGCCTGAAATACTCGGGAGAGCGTTTTATTGATCCAGCGCGGATTTGTCACGGTGGAAATGACTGCGGCCAGTTCGGTTGTCGTGGTCAGGCGTGCCTTGCGCCGAGCCGCGAGAATGGCGGCTGCAATTTTGCGTGAATTTTTTTCATCACCCAGTTCGAAGAATATCCGGGCCAGCTCTTCCGCCGAAAAACCGTTGATTACCTCGTCCGCGGTCAGTTCGCCGCGGCGGTCCATGCGAAAATCGAGCGGACCTTCTTCCCGGTAGGAAAAGCCCCGTCCGGCGCTGTCCAACTGGTGACTCGATACCCCGAGATCAAAAAGAATTCCATTCACCGCCGCAATCCCTGCCTCAAGTGCCAATTCTCTTAGTAATGCGAAATCCCCTCGCACAATTCTTACCTGCGAGGAAAAATCTTCGACCCGACGACTGGTTCTCGCCACCGCATCATCATCGCGATCGATGGCCAAAACCGTGCCGGAAGAGTCCAGCTTCGAAACGATTAGTATTGTGTGAGATCCCCCGCCGGCGGTAGCATCGATAAAAATGCCGTCCTGGCAGGTTACCAAAAAGCCGACCGCCTCATCAGCCAAAACCGGCCGATGATACGGTTCGGCCCTACTCATTCCGTCGCAGCTCCTCGGCTACTTCTTCGTAAGTCTGACCATAGTTTTCGAGATAGATTTCATATCGATCGGGCGACCATATTTCTATCGTCTGATCGACTCCAATGACTAAAACGGACTTGCCCAATCCGGCCAACTTTCGTAACTTCTCTGGTACAAGAATCCGGCCCGACTTGTCAATTCTAACCAGGGAGGTATTTTGATAAAGGCGGCGGTTAAAAAAGCGAGTCCTTTTCTGAGTCGCCGATTGCGTGCTTATCAGAGTTTTGAAGTCTTCCCAGCCTTTGAGGGTGTACAGAATCAGACACCCGTCAAGCCCCTCGGTCAAGACCAATTCTTCGCCTGCGGGAATGCCCTTTTTCTTGGAAGAGTCAGGGTCCCCCGGCCTGATCTTGGCGGGAATCGACAAGCGACCGTTATCGTCGACGGTGCAGGTAAATGAGCCACAAAAGCCTAACATACCGCGCCTACTCTCCCATAATTTCCCATTTTATCCCATTGTTTGCCATATTAAGCTAATTTTCGTCATAAAAGTCAAGCAAAAAAGGGAAAAAAATATCGGTGTAATCAATTATCAATCAATAAATAAGAGAGGAAAGTATTTTTTATTTCGTTAGTCCGGTCTGGTTCAACCGATATCAGGATTCAACTATTTTTTAAAAATCGATTTTTTTTGGTTGACGGATTCCTCCCCATAAAGTAAAGGATCGCTCCCATATATTCACTCGAATAAGATTCATCGCCTTTCCGGGCGTCTTTTCTATCATTCCAAGTCGTTATCTTTCAACGAAATAAAATCATAAAAAACCTGCCATTGTGTCTCCATAGGGCATCGGTCTTGCATTGTCCCTCGGCGGTTCTAGTAAAAACGCACGGGGGATAACATGAAAGCCATCTGGCTGAAACTGCCACTTTTGATTCTGGCTCTGACAATACCGGTTTCTGCCGAAATTATTGAGACTATTGAGTTCGACAAAAATAATCTTCGGATAGATCCGGATGAAAAATCAATACGGTACGACGATTACGAGCTGATTCGAGATAAGGATCGTCCTTCCGTCTCGTTTGAGAGAGTCTATTATCATCTCAATGGTGATGCCGATGGCGTCGAATTTGCCGGCACGGTCCTCTCGGCTGATACCATCGATCTCGGTTTTCTGCCAAACCTGAATGGGGCTGATCTGATCACCTCCGATTTTGAGATTGATGTCGTACAAAAAGATATTCTTCGGGCGGAAACCTATCGCTATCCGGCTAAACCGATTCTGACCACCGAGCAGATGATAAAAGGAAAAACCATCTGGTCGATAATCGTTTTCCCGGTGCAGTATCTTGACGATAATCGGATCATCTTCAATCGTAAAATCGAGATTATTGCGGGCGACGATAATCCCGGTCTCCCGATTTCGAAGGGACTGCCGGATTACCGTCTGGGGTCCGGACCTGTCTCCGCTTATGCTAAAGTATTATCTCCCTCTCTGGAAACCGGATGTCCTCTGGATCATCGGTATGTCGTCGTCACCTCACCGGAACTGGCCGAGGCCTTTGAACCGTTTCTGGCTTTGAAACATCAGACCGGATTCGATGCCGTCCTGGCCATAACCGATTCCATTTATGCCAGCTATGACGGTATCGATGATGCCGAAAAGCTGCGCAATTACCTGAGAGATTTTTACAATTCCGGCGGCGAGTATGTTTTGCTGGGTGGCGATGAGAACCATGTTCCGGTGCGCTATGCCTTTTATTACAATACCGAAAGTTATCCCGAGCCGGACCAGTTGATGATTTGCGATTTATATTTCGCCGACTATGATGGCGACTGGGATGCCGATGGCGACGGAGTCTGGGGTGAACCGTCGGCCGATTTGCCCGATATCGGTGTGGAAGTCTCCCTGGGGAGATTGCCGTTTAAGGAACCGGATCAGGTCGTCGCCTACACTGAAAAACTGCGGTGCTACCTTTTCAATCCGGGCGACGGCGACCGTCAATACCTGAACCGGACGGTGTTTATCGTTTCCGACCAGATGCGTGATTATTTCGAAGAAGGGGGTCAGCAATATTACGTGGCGGAAAATATCCCCGATGATTTTGGCGTCGACCTGGAACTCCTGGCCGAGGCTCCTACCGGTGATGCCACTTCTCCTACCGGTCCCTTCCCGCCCGAAACGATTTCCAGCCTGGATGAAGGGTACGGCATCGTTAATGTTCTGGCTCACGGCCGGCCCGATGGTTTTATTCTCAACTCCAGTGAATATAATCTGTATCCCAAGTCATACCTTCTGACCGGGTCGGAACATATCGGTAACGGCGCTTTCGATGATCTCGGCGCCAGTCAGAAGATCGGTTTCTATTACTCGATATCCTGTTCTCAGGCCTCGATTGATCTGGAAAGCGTTTATTCCATGGATGTCCCCTCGGTAGTGGAAAAGCTTCTTGATATCGATTCTGCAGGCGCTGTCGGTTTTATCGGATTTTCCCGCTGGGGATGGGTCGGGTCGAGCTACAAATTGATGACTTCGTTCTACGGTCATCTGTTCGGAGAGGCCGATGGGTATCCGGCCGAGGCGATGTATCGGACATATCTCGATTATCCTTATTATGTCGACCAGATCTATGGTCAAAATTATTATGGCGATCCTTCGGTCAGGCTGTACCTCGATGTTCCGCCGGTTATGCAGATCAATGCTTCGACCTATTACGAACCGTCGGAGGATTTGAACTGTCTGCTTACTCTCGACGGGCAGCCGGTCATCGGCCATACGGTGATGGTCAAAATCGGAGCGGAACCATATATGGCGTCAATCTCCGATGGTGAAGGATATATTACGATAGCCCTGCCGGAGGAGTGTGTGGATGCGGTGGAAATAACCGCCTTTGCTCCCGGAATGGTATCATCATCAGCCATTGTCTATCCCTCCATCGCAGCCGATGCCGATGATGACGAATCGCCGTTGCCTGAAAGGTTTGAGTTAAATCAAAACTATCCCAACCCGTTCAACCCGGCCACAACCATCAGCTTTACTCTGACTCGCCATCAACCGGTGACATTGTCCATCTATGATATCCTCGGTCGCTTAATAAGCCAACCGATCGATCAAACACTCGATGCCGGTGAACATAAGATAGTCTGGAACGCTCTCGACCGCGACGGCAATGAGTTACCCAGCGGTGTATATCTCTATCGCATGGTATCAACCGAGGATACGGATGTCAAAAAGATGATGCTTATCAGATGATTTTTCTGATCAGGTAATACAGAGAACGTGGCAGGGCCGCAAAGAGAAGAAAGAAGCCGGCCAGATAGGGCAATGGGAGACGCAGAATTTTAACCGGCGCGGATGTATCTCGTAGCTTTTCCTGTTTGAAATAGTACTTCATCATGCTGTAATGCGACAGCCAGACCATTTTCGGTTTCTGGCGCGAAACCGATCCCCCGCCATAATGTTCAATAACCGCCTCGGCGCAATAATAATTGGTGTGTCCCGCCTGCCATAGGCGATAGCAAAAATCGACATCGTTGAAAAATATCCCGAACGACTCATCCAGCAGCCCGACATCATCGATCGCCGGGCGCGGAACAAGCATCGCCGCTCCCATCGGCTGTTCTATTTCCGCCGAGTGAGTATGATCGAAATCGCCCATTTTCCAGCCATTGAAAATGCCTGATCGCGGGAAAAGATAGGCCAGCCCGGTTAATTCGAACAGGAGATGATGATAACGAGGGAAACGACGGCAAAAGCGCTGAAGCTTGCCGTCAAATCCGACCAGTCGCGGGCCGATCATCCCCGGACGCGACATGCGACGGCAGCAATCCAGAAGGGTATCGAGACATCCCGGCCGGATGCGAATATCCTGATTTAACAGCCAGAGAATTTCCTTTTGTGCCGCCTTGATCCCCTGGTTGACGGCATGGGCGAAACCGAGATTGGTTTTGTTTTTTATCAGACAAATATCAGAATGATGCTGCTCGATATACTCCACCGTCCCGTCGATGGAATGATTATCGACAACAATGATTTCATGCTCATATCCGACCAGATCGACCTTGAGAGTTTTGAGGCAGTCGGATATAAAATCGATCCCCTGATATGAGATGATGACCGCCGATATTCCCGGTTTTTCAGCCATTGCAAATCCTGTTGAAAATATCGGCAAATTGTCGCGCCACTTCCTGTCGCGTATACTGTGCGATATCCCCTTTTTGCCATGCAATACTGCTTTGATGATTACGAAACAATTGGAGCATCGCCTCTGCCAGCGCCTGCTTGTTATCGGGTTCGATGCAAACGCCACCCCGGCATGAATTGATCAACTCAAAAATTTCTCCACCCGATGGCACCGAAGCCAGAATCGGCGCCGGTAAGGCCAGGTAGTCAAAGATTTTTCCGGTCAGAATTTCAGGGTTCTCCTCCGGAACACTGATCAGGGACACTGCCGCCGACGCCGCCTGCTGCAAGGCTGCCTGATGGGGCAGGTAATCGATCAGTTCCAATCGGCGCTGCATTCCGTGGGCGGCAGCGAGATTTTTAATCTCATCGGCATTGTTGGCTCCGATAATCTTAAATCGGACCCTGGCCTTAAACTCATCATCGATTCCTGATGCAATCGCGGCAGCCTTGAAAAACGGTCCAATCGGATGAAGAGGACCGACGGTGCCCATATAGCACATCGTGAAGGAAACGTCGAGGTTTATTTTATGCGAATAGGCAAAATCAGCGGGATCATATCCGCCCATGATGGTAGCGGCGTTCGACGACAGCTTGGCGGAGATCGTTCCATTGATCGATGTCACCGCATCGGCCGCCTCGACAATCTCCCGTAGCAACAAATGAGATTTATTAACGAGGGCTTGATCCCGGTAAAGTTCCTCCGGCGAACGCGATTCCCAGGGGTCGCGGAAGTCTGCCACCCACGGTATTCCCTGATCATTTTTTAAAGCCATTGCTATCAGGTGGGCGGTAATCGGCGGCGATGAAGAAATGGTCACATCTATCTTCCGGTTCACGGCAATTTTGCCGGCCAGTTTGAGGGCGGAACGTTTCCATCCGATTTTGGAATCGGGCCAGAAATATCCGCTCTTTTCCTTCGCTACCGTTTTTACTTTTGTAGCGGCCCTCAGTGGCAGTGGAATAAACTTTCCGATACGAGCCGGGTCGCTTGAGCCGGAACGATAAATTTTGACTTCGGCGGGAAGTTCATCGAGCAACGATTCGTCATTGGCCGGGTAGCGAATCGGTTTGACTGTCAGGACGATTACATCATAGCCGAATTGTGGCAGATACCTGGCCAGTTTGGCCATCCTCTGCACGCCGCCCATACCCATCGGCGGGAAATAGTAGGCGATCATCAGGGCCGTTTTATTCATCTCCCACCAACTCCATGAAACGACTTTTCAGATTATTCATATTATCCTGCCAGATCGCTTCGAACCCGATCCGTTCGCGGTTGGCCTCAGCGACCGACTTGAATCGATCCCGCATTTCAGCGGCCTTTAATATCGCCTCACTCAACGATTCGGGCGACCCGGAGCGGAACATAAGCCCGTTGTGACCGTCGCTGATCCACTCTCGGTTTCCCTCTATATCGCTTACCACAGGGAAAAGCCCGACCGCCATCGCCTCCAGCAGAGCCACCGAGGTCGAATCGGATAATGAAGCCGAAAGATACAAGTCATAATCTTTCAGCGATGAAATATATCGATCATGCGGCATCATCGGCAGCACCTTTGCCATATCAGACAATTTATGGTCTGCAATTTCAGATTTTAGCGCTGTCGCTCGCGGTTCATTGCCCAGGATATTTATACGAAATTCAAGCTTATCGCGCAACAATTCCGTCGCGGCGATGATAGTCTGCGGATCATAAACCGGTTCCAACCCCCGAGGGGAAATTATACTCATTGATCCGGACGCATTATATTCGGAGCGAGCTGCGGAGGCGAAAAATTCGCGGTCGACACCCATGATAATTTTGACGATCTTCTCATCCGGCAAAAACCGGGCTGCCGCTTGATATAGATTATTGTTATCAACGGTGCAAAAAACGGCGTGACTTAGGGCTTTTGTAATCCGTTTATGATGAATCGCCGATTTCTGGGGTAATAACAGCAGGTCGCTCCCCCATGCGGTCACAATCACCGGGCATTGCCGACAGAAAGAGGCCAGCCAGCCATAAGAGACGGCATAATGGGCATTAACGATATCGGGACGAAAATCATCAAGCGCCCCTTTGAAATCTTTTTTGGCCATATAATAATCGATAAAACCGATTGAGGTGCGCCGCTTACCGGCATAGAATCTGACCGGCGCAGATATCGTCTTCGGCTCCAGCGAAAACAAGGCGACTTCAAACCCTTGTTTGGCGAAATATCGGCACCATCTTTCGATATGTACCGAGCGGGCATCACCCATGATCAAAAGCCTGGTCATCCCTATCGCCCCAGCATCTTTCGGAGCCCGGAACGGGCTGTCAGAATATCGTACTCCACCCTTTCGCCCTTCCAGCGCTCCTTATATCGAATCAAACCGGCCGCATCGGGCGGAGAAGCTCCGAGATTGACTTGTTTCAAGCCGCTTTCAGCGGCTTTACCAATGGCATCATGCATCAACAACTGGCTCGGTTTGTACTGCCGTTTTTCATAATCGGATACCGTTTGCCAGTTGAAAAGGGTGTCCCCGTGGATAAAGTGAATCTGTGATCCGACCATGACGCCGTCGGCTATCATGGCCCTCCAGTATAGGCTGTCTGAATCGACAAGGTTATGCAGGAGGCAATTAAAAAATACCTTCTCGCGGCGCGGTTGCTTTTGACCATGCCTTAATTCGGTCATACAGTACAGACGATAAAAATCTTCCACCTGTGACTCTTCACGAACATCGACTATTTCCGATTCGATTTTCTGACCGGCGCGGAGATCATAGGCTATTTTTTTATGCGGCCGAAAATCGTCGACATTGTCGAGTCTGACGACATGTGTGAAATGCCCGGTTCGTTCCATCCTGTGATCATGCCAATCGGATAACACGCCATTGAAATCGGCAATAACGACTCGTGAAAATTTGTGATTTTGAAAATACTGACTCAGATGATCCAAAAATTCATTTTTTAATTCCATATTGTCTTTATCGGCAAAAATCGGAGCGCCATAGGTGCCGTCGAGCATGGAGGAAAACGATTCAAAACCCAGCCTGCGGGTGATCACCGCCGGCATACCGGCCACCAGATTATTACCTTCGCAGCCACACAGGAAAATGCTCCGCGCCTCCGAGGAGAGCCCGTCGACGCAGATATCTATCCAGGATACGGTATGAAAAAAAGAGCCGTTTCGCGCCAGCTTGTCCCAGGCAGGAACGTCGAGCCCGTTACGATCTTCAATTCGAAAATCCATTTATTCTCTGATAAGCATTATTTTGCCCCGGCCGACTTCATTATCGCTCGCAGTCAGGGTAAACAGATATAATCCCGAGGCGACCGCTTCACCCGATGCATTACGGCCGTCCCATTCACCGTTGACCGGGATTTCGCGAACCTGTTCGCCCGACAGCGTATAAATCCGGATCTGAGCCAGTCCGGAATAATTGAACCTGACGGTTTCGTTACCATAGCGGATGACATACGGATTGGGATAGGCCAGAATATTATCCAGGTTCCTGGTCGCCAATTTATATTCCATTGTCAAACGCGAGATTCCTCCCGACGTGGAAATCCAGAGTACGTCGGTTTCTTTGTCATAATAAAGGTGCTGAATTTTATCGTCAACGAGACCCGAATTGGTGGTTTTGAGACATTCCACCGACCCGTCACTGATATCCCTGACCGCCAGACCCCGTCCCGATCCGGCGTACAATGAGCCCTGGGCGTCGAAAGCAATGGAGGTTACCTCCGGTCCGAATTCCAACGGCAGGGTGATATTGTTAAAGTAAATTTCTCCCAGAGATTGGTAGGATAAGCCGAATGAAGTACCGACCCACAAAGTATCGTAACCGTCGACCGCCAGTTCATTGACAAAATCTGACCCGATGCCGGAGTTTGCCGTAGTAAATGTCCAGCGATCATCATCGGCCGGAAAAAACGGCGTACCGCTATTGGCGACGGCATAAATTCCCAACTGTTCCGAACCGGCATAAATGACGCCTTGCCCGCCTGTCACGGTCACTATCAGATCCGCATTGCTTCCCCCGATAAACAGATAATTCTGCCACTGCTCGGTATTGTATGGATTGACTGCGACCAACTCACCCAAACGGCCTTTATAGTCGGCAAACCAGACAGCATCTCCCGATGAATAAATATCTGGCACCACGACATATGAAATCGCATTCGATAATCCTGAGAGAGCCGAATTCTCAAATCCAAAATGAGCGACGCTGTCGCCCATGATGCGGTATACTCCATTGCCGAAAGTACCGACCCAAAGTTCTCCCAGGGGGCCGACTTCCATAGCTATCAGCATTCCGGAAAGTCCCGGCACAACCGTCCAGCGGTCGTTCTCGTAGTAGGCCAGCTCCCGATTTCCGAAAGCGCCCCAGAATTTGCCCTGAGCGGCGATCATTTCCCGGCATTCATTGGCGGGCGTGCCGCCGACATCGATTGGGATCATCTCCGATTCCTGCCGTCGGTAGATGCCGTCATACAGGTGACCGGCCCAGAAACCGCCGTCCTCGTCGACTATTCCGGTCGTGTTATTTTTGTCCGATGGAAATCCATCCGTCGGCTGATATGCAAAACTTCCATCATAGAAGAAAGCACTGCCACGAACGCTATTTATCAGAATCGAATCACCGATAAGAGACATATTATATACATACGGATAGCCATAAAGATTGATATTATACAGGGCCGCCCCCGACGTTCGATCAAATCGATAAACCCCGGTGCTGATTCCGATATAGACCGTGTCACGAAGCTCGACCAGACCCCTGATATAGTCATCCAGGCCCGAATCGATCTGCGATGGTATATAACTGATCCATCCGGTCGGCGCCTTGAGTTGCCGGATGTCGAAACGAGATCCGACAGCTATACCGTTCTCGGTGCCAACCCAGATACTGTCGGAATCGAGAAAAATCCGGCGTGCCGGAGTATCTCGTTCGATCTCGCCCAGTCGGCCGTATGTATCCAGAATCAATCCCGATCCTCGATTTTCGGGAGCCAGAAAGATGGTGACACCGGCACGATTGGCCAGCCATAAGGAATCGCCGCCGGGCGCGCCGTCGATATCATAAATTTCCACCAGGAGGCCGTCACGGTCGGTAAACAGGTACAAATCAGGATTTTCCGGATCGGAGAAATCGACCAGCCGCCCCTCGCCGCCGACCCACAGCCGGTTTTGATCGTCGACATAAAGACAAAACAGACGATTCATTTCCAGTCCGTCGACATTGGTATAGGTTTCGAAAGCCATCGTCCGAGGATCAAGGCGCACCAGTCCGCCGGTGGTCGCCGTCCATACTTCGCCATTGTACAGGGTCATGTCAGTTACTTCATCGAACGAGGTAAAACTTTCCCAATGGCGGATCGTTGCCCCGGAATTTTCTGCCACGGCGCAGGTCAGGGCCAATATCAGGCTTACCAGGATTAAGATATTACTTTGTGTCTTATCCATGCGGCCAACAATATACAAGAAACCATCCCAATTAACAAGAGACCGGCTCGCCCAGCGAGGGGACCGGCTCGATTGAAAAACGTTCGACCTTCGATGGGGGCTACATTTCCATGCAGTATCACCCGTTCGTATAGCCCGCCCTTATTATACACCCGCCCATATTTATCGACGAAATATGAGAAACCGCTGTTGGCGGCGCGCGCCACCCAAATCCGATTTTCTATCGACCGAAAAGCGGCCATTCCGGCATGCTGGTACGGCCCCGATGAATGTCCATACCAGGTGTCGTTGGTGATATTGACCAGAAAATCGGCTCCGTCACGCACATATTGATTGACTACTTCGGGGAAAATTATCTCGTAACAAATAAGAGTGCCGTAACTACCGAATTCATTTTCATAGACAACCAGTTCCCGGCCATGGACAAAATCGGACCATCCGAGTGAAAGATTGGCGAGAAACGGAATATAATTGCCATAGGGAACCGTTTCCGCAAAAGGCACCAGCTTGGTTTTATGATACGATTTTCGATTCCGTCCGTTGCTGTCGAATTGAATAGCGGCATTGAAGGTTTCCACGGTGGTATCATTGACATAATTGAAATCGAGGGTTCCGACCAGCATCGGACAGCCGGCCTCACGCGCGGTTCGGGAGACCTTATCCTTCAGTCTGTGATCATTCAGGAGATAGGCGGGGGCAGCCGTTTCCGGCCAGACCAACAGATCGGCCGGAGCCGCTTCGGCCGCCAGTGAATCGTAGACGGCGAAGTTGTAATCCTTTGTTTCTTCCGACCATTTGGTTTTAATATCGATATCACCCTGAAGCAGGGCGATGTGAATCGATCCTTCATTGACCGGGCCGGCTCCCGAGAGGACTATCGCGCCATAAATCGTGGGGATAACGACCAATAATCCGGCGGCCAGCGCCATTGCTGCACCCCGGAGGCGGTCGCGACTGCGCCAGATCTGCCAGAAAAGGATGTTAACGACAACTATGATAAATGATATTCCGCCATCGCCGACATATTCGCAAATCTGTAAAAATGCGGTATAGCTCCCCTGTGTATAAGAAAGGTTCGCCCATGGGAAGGCGGTCTCGAACAGAGTTCGGTAATATTCCATTCCCACCCAGAGGAAAGGAAATAGAATCAACCCGGCGATACGATTGAAACGATAAACACTGGCATAAAGAGCAAAGATGTAGCCTGAATAAAGCGAGATGATCGCCATTGCCGCCAGGGTGCCGGGGATCGTTACCCAACCGATCCAGTAGAGTGCGAAGAGGTGATAAACGAAGGCGAAAAGGTAACCGCTTTTAAATGCTTTTCCGAACGGTTTGCCGGAAATAATATCGAGCGGCAGGATCAGGCCGATAAAGGCAAGGAAGCCCAGCGGCAGCGGTGGCCAGGCAGCCGCCAGCAAAACACCGGAGAGGCTTAAATAAAATCGCTCCCGTCGGACATCATGTTCGTCGGGCCAGAGTGATTTGCCCATATATCGGAAAATATTCGGCACCTACCTAAGTAACAGAGATTTGCCTGTCATTTCAATTGGTTTTTCTATCTTTAATAATTCGAGAATGGTCGGCGCGATATCGGCCAGCCTCCCTCCCGATTGCAATTTTACACCATCGAGGCCGTTTATCAGAAGACATGGCACCGGGTTGGTGGTATGCGCCGTATGGGGACCGCCGTTTTCCGGATCAACCATCAATTCCAGATTGCCGTGATCAGCAGTCAATATGGCAGTACCATTCTTTTCCAGCAGAGCTCCGAAAACCTTGTCAACGCTGGTATCGACGGTCTCGACCGCCTTCACGGCGGCGTCGAAATAGCCGGTATGGCCGACCATATCGCAATTGGCAAAATTCAAGACGATAAGATCATATCTTTCCGAATTAATCGCTTCGACAACTTTTTCGGTTACCTCCGGGGCCGACATTTCCGGCTGGAGATCATAAGTGGCCACTTTCGGCGAGGGGACCATGATTCTGTCCTCGCCCTCGAACGGCGTTTCTTCGCCGCCGTTAAAGAAGTAGGTCACATGCGCATACTTTTCCGTTTCGGCGATACGCAACTGCTTCAAACCATGACCGGCGACTATTCCGCCCAGCAGGTTTTTCATCTTTACCTGGGGAAAGGCGATCAACGGCGTTTTCAGCCTTTCATCATAAAAGGTCATGTTAACCAAACTGATCTTCAAGCCCTCGGGGCCGTTTCGATCTTCAATCGTGTTCAGTGGTTGGTTTCCTTCAAAGAGATGATTGAGCTGGCGGACCCGGTCGGCACGGAAATTGAAAAACAAAGCCAGATCGCCCGATACCAGTTTACCGTCTTTATCACCATTATTGAAAACCACCGGTTCGACAAATTCGTCGGTCACTTCGGCGTCATAAGATTCCTTGATCTCCGACACCGGATCCGAGCCGGGCTTGCCTTCGCCGTAAACGATGGCACTGTAAGCCCGTTCAACCCGATCCCAGCGTTTATCGCGATCCATCCCCCAGTAGCGGCCCATCAGAGTTGCAACCGAACCGATGCCATGTTTCCGGAACATCCCGAGTACCTGTTCCATATAACCGGCGCCGGATGTCGGCGAGGTATCGCGGCCATCGAGGAAAGCATGAAGAAAAAGGCGGGGAGCTTTCAAATCGGCGGCCATTTTTATCAAGGCGTCGAGGTGGGTCATCGAGCTGTGAACACAGCCGTCGGAGACGAGTCCGAAGAGATGGATTGCCCTGCCCCTTTCGATGGCATCAATCATTGACGATACCAGAACGTCATTATTGAAAAACGAACCATCTTCGATTGATTTGTCGATGCGGGATACATATTGATAGACCACCCGGCCGGCGCCGAGATTGAGATGACCGACCTCGGAGTTACCCATCTGTCCCTCCGGAAGGCCAACCGCCAGTCCGGAAGTTTGAATCGGGGCATTGGGCCATGTTTGGAACAGCTTGTCTATATTCGGTTTGTGGGCCGCGGCTACGGCGTTGTTTTCGGTTTCGTCACGAATGCCGAACCCATCAAGAATACAAAGTAAAATCATAAGAGGTGATACGCGCTAAATATCCTATCGATGTGAAAAAGGGGCCGATCAAACGATCTCGACTACCTTTTTGCCTTTTTCAATTTTCCCGATGCGGAACGACGTTTGCCCTTTTTCGGCAAGAATCGATTCCGCCTTATATGCATCGGCCTCCTTCACGACCACGATATAACCGATTCCCATATTGAAGGCATCATACATATCGCTGTCGGCCACCCCGCCGGTCGTCTGCAGATAAGCAAAAATCGGCAGGTCGGGCCAGTTTGCGCGCTCGACGACAGCCTTGAGGCCTTCGGGGAGTATTCGGATCAGGTTCCCTGGAATGCCACCGCCGGTAATGTGTGCCATCCCTGCAATGCGGACTTCTTTCATCAGAGCCGATACCGGGTGAAGATAACTGCGATGCGGGATAAGCAATTCCTTGCCGATTTCGTTGTCGATCATTTCAACCTGATCGTCGATTTTAAGCCCGGCTATTTCAAAACATATTTTGCGCGCGAGCGAATAGCCGTTGGTATGCAAACCGATCGAGGGCAAACCGAGCAGGATATCGCCCTCGGTTATCTCCGAACCATCGACAATTTTCTTACGATCTACAATCCCGATAATACTTCCTACCAGGTCGTATTCGCCGGCACTATAGAAGCCGGGCATCTCGGCTGTTTCTCCGCCGAGAAGCGGCATATTATTGTCCTTACATGCTTTGGACAGGCCCTCGACAATATCGGCTAAATCCTTCGGGTCAAGTTTGCCGACCCCGATATAATCCATAAAAAAGAGCGGCAAAGCTCCCTGAACCAGGATATCGTTGACACAATGGCAGACTATATCCTGCCCTACCGTGGTGTGATTTCCCGATATAAATGCCAGTTTTAATTTCGTGCCGACACCGTCGATTGACGACACCAGAACCGGTTCTTCATAGTCGGCGACAGGGATTTTAAACAATCCGCCGAAGGAACCGATCTCCGATAAGACATTGGGGTTGAAGGTCGCTTTGGCCAGTTTTTTTATCCTGGCAACCGCCTCATCGCCTGCGGCCAGATTGACACCAGCCGAGGCGTAATCGACTTTCTTGTTGTTGTCCATAGTACCGGCCAAATTACCGGGATTAATGGAAATTGTCAAGCAGTATGGATACGACGCCCAAAAAACAAAATTTTCCGGCCCGGCTGTAACTTTTTCGGCCTTTTTTACGTTTTAAGGCTTATGGGTTTTATGCGTACGCTGCACCAAACGCCAGAATTATATCCGCGTCAGCTTGCCAATCGGACAAAACTATCTTATCTAATACCCGGTTACAAAAACTGCTATCGCATTTCATTAAGGAGGAAGTGGTGAAGAGAATCAGCCTGTTTCTGATCCTCGGCCTGCTGGCCTTATTCCAGCTTGCCCCGGCATCGGATGAAATCACACTCGATGTCAAAGAGAAGGACCTTTCCAACGGCATGAAAATCCTCGTCGTGGAAAACCATATCGCTCCGGTGGTTTCGACGATTGTCCGGTTCAAGGTCGGAGCCGCCGATGAACATACCCGTATTACCGGGATGTCCCATTTCCTGGAACATATGATGTTCAAAGGTTCCAAAATCATCGGCACCACCAACTACGAAGCCGAGGTTCCGCTAATGGCGAAAATGGATTCGTTGGCCGAGTTGCTTCAGGCCGAGCGCGGTAAATTGCGCAATCCGCTTCTCGATGGCTCTCAAGAGAGGGCCGATGAAATCCGCCAGCAAATCGCCGATGTGCAGGAGGAACAGGGGCAATATATCGTCAAGGATGAGTTGTGGGAGACCTACCTGAAAAACGGCGGCAGCCGTCTCAATGCCTCCACCGGAACCGAGGGAACCCAGTATTATGTCTCCCTGCCGTCCAACCGCCTGGAACTTTGGGCCTTTTTGGAATCGGATAGGATGGGCGACCTCCAACTGCGCGAATTCTATTCCGAGCGCGACGTTATTCGCGAGGAACGCCGGCAAACCACGGAAAACCGACCCTGGGGCGTTATGTATGAAGCGATGGGCGCCACCGCCCACTGGACTTCCCCTTACCGCTGGGATGCCATCGGTTGGGGCAGCGATATAGAAAATTACCGCCGCGACCATATGGCCGAACATTTCCGCAGGTATTATCATCCCTCCAATGCCATTGCCTGCGTTGTCGGTGATGTCGATCCAGAAGAAATATTTGCGCTGTGCGAAAAATATTTCGGAGCTATTCCGGCAGGCCCTACCCCTCCGCCGGTTTTTACCGACGATTCACCACAAAAAGGCGAACGCCGGGTTGAGGTTGAATTCGATGCCAATCCGATTGCGATGATCGCCTGGCATATGCCGCAGGCAGGGCATCCCGATGTCGCGCCGCTGGATGTGCTTTCGGATATACTATCTCGCGGCCGCACCAGTCGATTCCATAAAAACCTGGTGGAAACCAAACTGGGGCGGGCATCGGGCTACATATCATACTCCCGCTTTCCCGATCTGTTTACCTGCCGCATTACTCCGATGGGCGATCATAGCGCTGAGGAAGTGATGGAGGCGGCTCTGGCTGAAATTGAAAAAGTGAAGACTGAACCGGTCGAACAATGGGAAATCGACAAGGTACGTAACCAGTCCGACGCCGATTTCGTTCGTTCACTCAATTCCAATAACGGTATCGCTTATAGACTGGCCAATTATCAGGCGATCAATGGCGACTGGCATTATCTCCTCGATTACCGTACCGAGTACAAAAACGTCACCGCCGAGGATATTATGCGGGTAGCCAGTAAGTACTTCACGAAAAGTAACCGCACAGTTGTGACGCTGGTACCGCCGCCGTCCAAAACCGAAGAACTTGAGGCCAGCCTTTAAGGGAGAATACGAAAATGAAAAAGGTTTATTCATATATACTGCTTGCGCTGCTGTTGGCGGTTATTTCTCTTCCGGCTGCGGCTCAGCAATCCGTAGGATCGAAAATCATCGAGAAATTCGATTACCCAAAACTTGAATGGTCGGTCCCCGAGCTGGGCGAAGACGTTCAGCGAGAGGTTCTCGATAACGGAATCATTCTTTTTATGATGGAGGATCATCGCCTGCCGATTTTGGGAATTTCAGCCCTGATCCGCTGCGGGGAGGCTTACGTTCCGATCGAACAAATGGCCATTCCCGGTATTACCGGTGATGTTATGCGCTCCGGCGGTACTACCAATATCGACCCCGATTCACTCAATACCCTGCTGGAATTGATCGGTGGTCGCCTGGAAACCAGTATCGGTTACGAAAACGGCAGCGCTTCGTTAAGCGTTATGTCGAAAGACACCGATCTGGGGCTGCGCCTGATGGCTGACGTTCTTCGCAACCCAGCCTTTCCCGAGGACAAAATCGATCTCGTGAAAACACAGATGAAAACCAATATCAAGCGCCGTAATGACAGCCCTCAGCGGATCCTTTCCCGTCAGTTCTACAATCTGATCTATGGCAACCACCCCGACGGGCGCATCATGGAGTGGGAATATATAGCTCCCATATCGAGGCAGGAATTGGTTGATTACCACAAGAAACATTTTGTCCCTAACAACATCATGCTCGGAATCACCGGCGATTTCGATCCGGCTGAAATTAAAAGTTTACTCAACAAATACTTCGGCGACTGGAAGAAAAAAGATATCAACCTGCCGGAAATCCCCAAAGTCGATGATACTCCCAAACCGGGTGTTTACCAGGTTTACAAAGATGTCAATCAGGCCAGTATCCGTTTCGGGCATCTCGGTGTCAACCGTGATAACCCGGACCGATTCGCCGTTTCGGTTATGAACTACATCCTCGGCGGCGGTTCGTTCACTTCCAGGATGACTAGCAAGGTTCGCTCCGATGAAGGCTTGTCGTATTCAGTCGGCACCCGTTATCAGACTACCACTCGTGATCTCGGTGTTTGGTGGGCTTTTTGCCAGACCAAACTCACGACCACTTATAAGGCGATGCGCCTGATGCTCGATGAGGTAGAACGGATTCGCGGCGGTCTGGTCGACGATGAGGAATTGGAATCGGCCAAGGACAGCTATATCAATCGCTACGTTTTCAATTTCACCACTCCCGGCCGGATCGTCAACCGCCTGATGGAGTTAGAATTTGAGAATCGTCCCCCCGATCAGTTGAAGAAATATATCGACAATATCGGCAAGGTCACGAAGGAAGATGTCCTGCGGGTCGCCAAGAAGTATTTGACGCCTGAGAATATCACTTTTGTCGTGGTCGGTGATCCGGCACAGTTCGAAAAACCGTTGGATGAGTTTGGCGCGGTTACCAATATCGAATTGAAACCACCGAAGCTGAATTGATGACAGTTTGAAGAAATAATTTATAAAAGGGCTTGCTTTCGACCCGGAGGCAGGCCTTTTTTTATTTCTCTACAGACTTTACGATTCGGTTTCAACAGACTATATTTCTGCAACTTAAAAATCAGGAATGATATATCTATGGATAATGACAAAAAAATTATCAAGGCTTCTAAAATCGGGCAGGTCTATACCATTCCCGAGTTATATGATATCGCCTTTGACTTTCGCGACGCCGGCAAAGAGGTGGATTTCCTTCTTGATATTGCCAGAGAACATGCCGGGCGGGAAATCAAGTCGGCTCTGGAGATCGCCTGCGGTCCGGCTTATCATACTCGCGAAATGTCGCGGCGCGGCATCATTTCAGGCGGCCTCGACCTGGAGCCGAATATGGTTGCCTATACTCGCGGATTGGTTGAGAAAGAAGGACTGTCATGCGAGATCATCGAAGGCGACATGCGTTATTATAAATCGGATAAAAAGTATGACCTGGTCTATATCCTGATGGCATCTTTCGCGCAACTACAGACCAATCAGGATATTCTCGATAATTTTAACTGTGTCGCCGATCTGCTCAATGACAACGGTATTTATATCATCTCAACCGCGCACCCGCGCGATTTCTATGGCGATGAGGGAAAATCGGCTGAGACCGTCTGGTCGATGACCCGCGGTGATATTACGGTTGATTCCAATTGGGGCGGCGATGACCAGAAGTTCGATCCGATGACGGAGATCGATGATGTTACTGTGTCATTCACTGTCACCACGCCCGATGGGACGACCCATTATGATTTCCCCGATCGTTATCGCCGCTGCTCGATTAAAACTTTTGAGGCCTTGAATCAATTGGCCGGACGGTTTGAAATAGTGGATACTTACGGGGCTATCGACAAGAATATCTTGCTGTCGAATGACAAAGCGGCCTGGCGTTTTGTACCGATTATGCGGAAGCTGAAGTAATCAGAGCGGTTTTTCTTCGAGCATCTCAATCAGCCGGGCCATATCGTCCGGCAATTCACTGGTGACAGAAATTTCTTTTTCCGTTATCGGATGGATGAAAGTCAGGCTTTTGGCATGGAGCGCCTGACGGTCGATCAAATCGAGCAAAGCCCGGGCGGTTCTTTTTTGAGTCGGTTCGATCCCTTTCACCCATTTCTCACAACCGCCGTATTCAGCATCGCCCAGCACCGGCCGGTTCATGTGAGTCAGGTGCACCCTTATTTGATGGGTTCTCCCGGTCACCAGGTTTATTTCCACCAAATCATTGAGGCGGTACTGGTTCAGGACCTTATACCGCGTGATCGCTTCGCGTGACTTCAAATTGGTGACGATCATTTTCTTGCGGTCCTTCAACGACCGCCCAATCGGAAGATCTATCGTCCCTGAATCATCCGGCATATGACCACAGGTGACGGCGTGATATATTTTGGTGATTTTGCGATCGGATAATTGCTGCCGCAACCGGCGGGCCACCGAATCGGTCTTGGCGACCAACAATAATCCGGATGTGTTTTTATCGAGCCGATGGATTATCCCTGGTCGGAGTCCTCCTGAATCATGGGATAATGTTCCGAAATGATGCAGCAGGGCATTGACCAGGGTGTGATTGAGATTTCCCGGTGCGGGATGGACCACCAGTCCGACCGGTTTGTTTATCACCGCCAGATGTTCATCGTCATAGGCTATATCGAGAGGAATATCTTCCGGTGTCAGGTCGGGCAGTTCGGGCGGCGGTATCATTAATTCAATGACTTCGCCGCCTTTCAATTTCAGTTTTTTATCGGCAGGCTTACCGGCAAGAGAGATCAGGCCTTTGCCCGCTATATTTTGAATGAAAGCTCTCGACAGATCAAGCTCCGGCACCGATGCCAGGTATTTATCGAGGCGCACCGGTTCTATTTCTTCCGGTACGGTCACTGTCTCTTTGCGATATCCCTTTTCCATGGATCGAATTAAACTCCGGCGCCTTCATAGCGGATAATTTCTAATGTATCGCGCACCGCCTGATGCATCCCGACCATCACCGCATGAGCCACTATCGCCTGCCCGATGGTAAATTCGTCAATGACACCCAGTTTGACCAGCGGACCGAGATTTTGATAATCCAGCCCCTGCCCGGCGATGACCATCAGGTCGGCCTTTCCCGCTGCCTTGGCAGCGCGCTCGATTTTACCCAGTTCGGCGAGGCCCTCTTCCTCGGTACGGGCTCCGGCATAGAATCCGGTATGCAACTTCACGGCATCGACACCGATTTTCGAGGCCCGTTTGACAATATCGGCATCCGGCTCGATATGCACCGAGGCCTTTATATCAACGGCTTGTAACCGCTGCACCATTTCCTGTATGATTTCATAATCTTCGTCAAGAGTCAGTCCTGACTGGGTGGTAATCTCCCGTTCCAGTTCCGGTATGAGCGTTACCATATATGGTTTGGCCTCAAGTACCCTGGCCAGGTTTTCCTCGGTCGGCGCGACTTCGATAACCAGCCGGGTCCCGGCTGTTTGCTTGAGGACGAAGATATCTTTTTCTTTGATATGCCGCCGGTCGTTGCGCATATGCACGGTAATGCTGTCGGCGCCGGCCAGTTCGGCCAGCGTCGCCGCCTGCGACGGCAGAGGTTTTTGTCCTCGACGAGCCGCCCTTAGCGCGGCCACATGATCCAATTTCACCGATAAATAAGCCATTCTATCTCCTTATAGGCTCAAACTACGCCTCCGTGGCGCTTAACACAAGATGATTTATATACGGTGAAGGTTTACAATCGTTCGAAGATGATGCGAGAAAGATCGATAAAAGTACCCAACTCCAACTGTTCGGCGCGGATTTTGGGGTTGCCGCAGACTTCGGCAAGGATTTGCTCGATTTCATCGCGCTTGATCGGATAGGCGACGTTGAGATTATTCAGAAGATTTTTGCGTTTGCTCGCAAAACAAAAACGGACAAATTTCTCGAAGCGGGCAATATCTTTTATGTCATAACTGCGTTTGTGCGCTCTGAATCGTATCACAGCCGAATCGACTTTTGGGCGCGGTCGGAATGATTCGGGCGGGACATCGCACACTTTTTCGCTGTCATAGTACAGAGAAGTCAGAACCGAGATGGTCGATCGCGACCTTCTTCCCGGCGGTGATGCCACCCGTTCGCCAACCTCTTTCTGCATCATAAACACCGCTCGATTGATAACGGGATGATATTTCAACAGCCAGTTCATAATCGGGGTGGTGATGTTATAAGGCAGGTTACCAACCACGGCAAACTTTTCCAATCCGACGCTGGCCGGATCGATGGCAAGAATATCGGCTTCCATAACCCGGAAATTATCGCTATCTTTGAATCTTTTCTCCAGCTCCGGCGCGAGTCGGCGGTCGAGTTCAATAGCCACGATATCGGCTTTGGAATTGACCAGCGGCAATGTTAAGACACCCTGACCGGGTCCGATTTCCAACACCGTCTCCCCCGATTTCGGGCCGAGAGCCTCGACAATCTGCGAAACTATCAGGGGATCGACCAAAAAATGCTGGCCTAATGATTTTTTGGCTTTAACCATCAGCCGAATATCTCCACCAGACGAAAAAGTTTTTCAGCATTACGGGTCGTGATTTTGTCGATTTCAGCCATGCTCATTTCCCGTAATTCCGCCAGTTTGACGCAAACGAATTTTGTATAGGCCGGGACGTTGCGTTTTCCCCGATGCGGTATCGGTGTCAGATAGGGGCAGTCGGTTTCGATCAGCATCATATCAAGATCAGCCTCACGGCCCAAATCCTGCATCTTGGAATTCTTGTAGGTCATGACGCCATTGACCGAAATATGAAATCCCATATTGGCGACTCGGTCGGCTTCTTCAACCGTCCCCGGAAAACAATGAAGTACGCCTTGCAGTTTTCCGGCATATTGGCCGATTATTTTCAGCGCATCCTCCATCGCCTCCCGCACATGGATCACCACCGGCAAATCGAGGTTAATCGCCAGGTCGAGTTGGGTGATAAACGCTTTTCTTTGAATATCACGCGGTGAGAGGTCGCGGTAGTAGTCGAGTCCGATCTCGCCGATGCCGACCACTTTCGGATTGTCGGCCATGGTTTCCATTTCAGCGAGGAATTTGGGATTCAAAATTTTGCTGTCATGCGGATGGATGCCGACGGTGCAGAAAATATTTTCATACGAATTCGCCAAAGCGAAAGATCGCCGCGAAGATTTGAAATCGGTCCCGATATTGATCAGGCGGTCGACACCGAATTCGACCGCCTGTACTATCACATCTTCACGATCATGGTCGAAATCCGGGAAGTCGATATGGCAATGGGTGTCGATCATGATGTTTGTCCCCGCTTCCGGTTACCCGACCGATGCGCCGGGGGCTATATCGCCGTCAACCGTAACCAGTTTCAATTCCTTGCCGGTCTTGGCCGCCAGAAGCATCCCATTCGATTCGATCCCGCGGATTTTGGCCGGCTGAAGGTTGGCTACTACAATGATCTTTTTACCGATAATATCTTCAGGTTCATATTGCGCCGCAATACCGGCGATAATCTGCCTTTTTTCCGACCCGATATCTATTTGCAGCTTCAGCAGCCGGTCGGCCTTTTCCACTCGCTCCGCCTGCTCGACCAATGCCACCCGCAATTCCATCCGGCCAAAATCGTCAATCGTCACCAGACCGTTTCCATCGGCATCGGTTCCTCCAGCCCCTTTTTTGGGCGCTACCAGGGCCGGAATTTTCTTCGGGTCGAGCCGTGGGAAGATGGAGCCTTTCAGGTTCACCTCATTCCCATGCGGCAGTTCGAACCAGGTTCGGGCCGAATCGAGGGTGATATCATCGTCGCTCAAACCGAAGACCGCCCTGATCTCGCGCATTTTATCCGGCATCAACGGAAAAAGCAAAATGGTGGCGATACGAACCAATTCCGCGCCGGTATATAACACCCCTCCGACATCTTCGATTTTGCCCTCTTTGGCCAGTTTCCACGGCGCTGAGTTTTCTATAAAACGATTGGTCGCCCGGATCAATTCCAGCGTCTTGGCCACTGCATCGGTGATCCGGTAATTGAGGACATGACCGTATACCGCATCGGGCAAATCTTCGGCCATATCCATCATCTCCGCCTGACCGGGAATATCCGATTTCGGTTCCGGGATTTTGCCGTCGCAATACTGCATCATCATTTTGGCAATGCGCGACACCAGATTACCGAGGTCATTGGCGAGATCGGCATTGTACCGGGTGGCGAAATCTTTCTCCTTGATATCGCCATCAACCCCGAACGGATACTGATTTAAGAGCAGATAACGCGTGCCATCGGTGCCGTAGATGTCAACCATCTTTTTGGGATCGATCATATTCCCCGCCGATTTTCCCATCTTTTCACCGTTGACGGTGAAATAACCGTGGAGGAAAAGCTTGTCGGGATATTTAAGACCGGCCGCCATCAACATCGCCGGCCAGTATATGGTATGAAACTTCAAAATATCTTTTGCCATCAGGTGAACGACTTCGGCGTCGGCCCACCATTTTTTGAACTGATCGGAATCGTCGCCATACCCGATCGCCGTGATATAATTGGGCAATGCATCGACCCAGACATACGCCACCTGCTCCGGATCAAACGGAATCGGTATCCCCCATTTGACCGACTCGCGCGAAATCGAAAAATCTGGCAGGCCATGCTTCAAAAGCCCCAAAACTTCCTTGCGGCGTTCCTCGGGAAGAATAACCATCTTGTTGCTTTCGACCAGTTCGCGAATGATCGGGATATACGGTTCCAGCCGGAAGAAGTAGTTTTTCTCCTTGAGTTCCTCGGCCGGTTTTTTATGGATCGCACACATACCGTCGACCATCTCCGATTCGGTCAAAAACTTCTCGCATCCGGTGCAATAAAGACCTTCATACACGCCGGAATATACGGCATCCCGGCCATCCGGCGTTTTCGCCTCATTCAAAACCGTCAACAGCTTGCATACGGCCTCGATATGGCGTTTGTCGGTGGTACGGACGAAATAATCGTGGGCCAGCCCCAGGACTTTCCAGGTGTCGGCGAATTGCTTCACGACCTCATCGCAAAATTCCTGCGGTGTCTTCGACGCCGCTTCAGCGGCATTGGCAACTTTGGTACCGTGTTCATCGGTACCGGTCAGAAAAAACGATTCCCGTCCGGCGAGGCGGTTGAAACGGGCAAAGAAATCGGCCGCGATTGATGTATAGGCATGCCCGATATGAGGCTTGTCATTGACGTAGTAGATGGGCGTGGTGACGTAGAAATTATTCAGCACTGCTATCCCTCGATTCTTTGCGTTTTTTATGCCAATTCTTGAAAAAAGATTTCTTATGACGTTCTTTCTTTTTTATATCGGTCAAAGTTATCTTTTCACGCTCCCCTTTGGGTAATTTTACCACCATATATTTCTTGAAGATATTGATTTCCTCGATAATACCCTCACCCTTCTCGGTAGTATAACTTTCACCCTGCTTCGGAAATCGAGCCAGCTCCTGCAGATAATGGTCTTTTTCATAAGTGAGGCAGCAGAGCAGTCGTCCGCAATTACCTGATATCTTGGACGGATTCAATGACAAGTTCTGTTCCCGCGCAAACTGCGTCGAGATCGGCTCGAATTTGTGCAGGAAGGTGCAGCAGCATTGCGTCAGGCCGCAGACTCCGAATCCGCCCAGACGGCGGGCCGCATCACGGACGCCGATCTGGCGCAATTCAATCCTGGTTTTATAAATCGCCGCCAGGTCGCGAACAAGAGCCCGGAAATCGACCCGCTGATCGGCGGTGAAATAAAAGGTCAGTTTATTGCGGTCATGCTGGTATTCCGACCCGACCAGTTTCATCGGTAAGCCATGTTTGGAAACCAGTTTTTCGCATTTGACGATAGCGTCTTTTTCTGCCTGTTTGTTGTCGGTCTGCCGAACTAAATCTTCTTCAGTGAACGGCCGTAAAATCGACAGCGGTTTTTCATCCAGGTTGAGTTTGGTTTCGTCACCGACCCGCTTGGAGACCGTTCCCAGGTCTTCACCGCGTTCGGCCTCGACGATTACTTTATCTCCTGATTCCAGGGCATGGTAGTAAGTATTATGGTAATACCCACGCCGGTGACCTATAAATTCCACTATATATAAATCGGGCATTTTCTCTCCCTAAACCTTGTATAATCACGAAATTAAGTACGTAAGTCAACAGCAATTATGGCGGGAAATCTATAGACAGAGGCCGGATATTAGCTGTCGCGCAATTAACACAGGTCACCTGCGCGACAGCCCAAAACAGGTTTCTACATATCATAAACATCCTCATCCAACTGCCGATATAGGAAGGGAGTAACTATATCTTGCTCAAATGGATAATTATGCCTGGAATTTATAAAATATTCGGGCGCGGAAACCACGCCCCTACCAATGGCCGAAGGCTTTACCACGCCTCTGGACAGGCTGGGTATTCGCTGATCGAGATGGTGATAGTTATCGTCATCATCGGAATTCTGGCGGCGGTCGCCTTTCAGTCCATGGGCGGCTCTATGGACGTTTCCCGATCCGAGGAAACTATGGCCGAGATGGAACGCCTCGCCTTCGCCATTGCCGGAGACCCCAATTTGATTTCCGCCGGTAACCGGACCGATTTCGGCTATGTCGGCGATGTCGGCGCTCTGCCTCCCGACTGGGATGCCCTGGTATCCAACCCCGGTGGCTACGCGACCTGGAATGGTCCTTATACTCAGGATAAATTCTCATCCGGCGCCGACTATGAATTCAAACTCGACGTCTGGGGGAAGCCATACAGCGCCCCAACCGGCAATACCTTTTCCTCCACCGGAGGACCATCGACCATCACCCGCCGGATCGCCAATTCGACCGCCGACCTGCTTGGCAATAATGTTATAATTGCGGTCACCGATCTCGACGGTAATCCGCCCGGATCGGTCTATTGTGACTCGGTCAAGTTTCTGTTGACCCTTCCTAACGGCGCCGGAGCAACGACGACAACAACCGAATATCCCGACGCCAACGGGCTGACACAGTTTACTTCAGTCCCGATTGGATTGCATACCCTGAGGATGATTTATATACCGGGTAACGACACTATACGAAGGAAAATCGCGGTGAATCCGGGTCGCGATTATTACGCCGACTTGCAGCATTTCGGCGATGTCTGGTAAATATGATAAAAAGGTTCGCTAACATATCCGGTTTCACCATGATCGAGTTGATCGTGGCGATCGTCGTTATCGGTGTTATTGCCGGGGTCGCGATGCAGTCGATGACAAGTTCGGTCGATGATGTCCGGACCGTCGAAACCGAGCGGGAAATGGAAATGCTGGCCACAGCGATTGTCGGCGATCCGGATTTACGGACAGCCGGCAGCCGAGCCGATTTCGGTTATGTCGGCGATGTCGGCGCCTTCCCGCCCAATCTGCAGGCGCTCAATCAGAATCCCGGAGGATACACCACCTGGAATGGTCCTTATCTAGAGCCCGGATTTACTCAGGATACCGACGGCTACCGCCTTGACGCCTGGGGCAAGGCCTATTCCTATACCGGAGGTACAGCGATAACATCCACCGGCGGCAGCAGCACTTTGACCAAAAAGATCGCCGATGCCGGTTCCGATTACGTTCTGAACCACTTTGATGGCAGTATCAGAGATGCCAACGACTCGGTTCCCGGCACGATTTATATCGATTCGGTCGATATCAATATATCGATACCCAATGGCATGGGTGGGATAATAACCAGAACTTACGCTCCCGATTCCGCCGGTGCGTTTACACTCGACTCGTTGCCGGTCGGGACTCATTCTCTCCGGCTGATTTTCACTCCGGAGTCGGATACTTTGCAGCGATACGTCACCATTCTTCCGCGAAACAAGAGTGGAAGGGATTATCGTTTCGCCTCGGCTCATTTCACCGCGGCAGCCCCCCCCCCTACCTCCGCTGTCGACACCTTGCGCCCTGATGGGGCCGGAGCTATTACCGATCTGGCAAGTTCGGGATGTGCCTCGAATTACGAATGTGTCGATGAGGTTGCATCCGATGGCAGCACCTCTCAGGTATCGAAAGGATCCGGAACATTCGACACCGATGTGTACTCACTCGAAGATCCCTCCGCATCAATCGGTACTATCACCGGTGTCACGATTTATTGCCGGGCCAGAAAAAGTAGCGGTAACGGAGCCGTCCAGCCAACAATTTATACCAGTTCAACCGAATATAACGGCAGTACCCAAAATTTGACCACATCCTGGGATGATTATAGTCAGGAGTGGACAACCAATCCCTCCACCGGTATGGCATGGACCTGGCCCGATATTATAAATATTCAGGCCGGCCAGGCTCTCGATGGGCACAACAACAGCAACCCGGCCTATAGTACTCAGGTGTGGGTGATTGTCGCTTATACATATTGAGGATAAGATAAGAGAAGAGATTAAAAGATAATGATCTATTTTCGAACAAAGCGCGGTTTTACCCTTATCGAACTGGTTGCCGTGATAATCATCATCGGAATTCTTGCGACCGTGGCGATCAAGAAATTCGCGCCGATGGCTGAGACCCTAAAGGTCGAAGATACCAGGCAGGAAATGGATCAACTGGCTACCGCCATCATCGGCAATCCCGATCTTTACAACAACGGAACCAGATCCGATTTCGGCTATGTCGGCGATGTCGGTACTTTGCCCTCCAATCTGGATGCGCTCAAGACCAATCCCGGTTACGGTACCTGGAACGGGCCGTATATCGGCAACGATCTGGAACAGATTCCAAATGACTATAAAAGAGATGCGTGGCAAAGCGACTATATCTATACCGGAGGAGTCACCATTACCTCGACCGGTTCGGGAAGCAGTATCGATCGTCGTCTGGCCGGTTTATCCAGCCATATTTTATATAATACCGTTACCGGCAATATCTTCGATCTCGACGGCACCCCTCCGGGAAACGACTACACCGACTCGCTATCGGCGCAGTTGAGTGTTCCTGATGGCGCCGGGAGCGTGATAATCAAGACCGCTCCTGTCGATCCGGGAGGGTATTTCAATTTTGATTCGATCCCGATCGGTAACCATGACCTGGAACTGATTTATATCCCCGATAATGATACCCTGCGGCGCTTTGTCTCGGTGCGTCCCAACTCTGATGCCTATGGCGAGTATTATCTGGCCGCCGATGTCTGGACTGCCGGAGGTGGTGGCGGCGGCACCGGGATTGAATTTGTGGCTGATTCCGATACTCTGACATCGGGCAACTGCTTCAAACTGGTTTTTTGGGTATCCAATAACAGTGGCAGTGCAATTACCGTTACCTCAATGACCCTGACATGGGGATCGCCGGTGGCATATTATAAAAACATTATCTGGAATGGGACAACTGCTCGGTCCGGCAATCCGGCTCTGGGAACCGGTGATGTCGCGACATTCAGCAGTGCCCAGACCATAACTGATGGTGCTTCCGTCAGAATTCAGGCGGAACAATTTCATCAAAATCCGGGCGGCACCGGGGCACCGGTGGATATGACCGGAGCGACCATTACCATCGACTTCTCCGACGGCTCATCAATAATATTCACGGCGGATACATGCAGCGGATAAAGATGATAAACAGTCAGAGCGGCTTCACCATGATCGAACTGATCATGGTGATTATCATCATCGGGATCATGGCCGGAGTGGCCACGATGAAGATGTCGAATACGATCGAGACCTCCCGATACGAGGCAACCCGGGCCGAACTCATTGAGCTGACTCGTTCTATTGTCGGCAATGCTGCGATCGACGCCGGAGGAGCGCGAAGCGATTTCGGTTATGTCGGCGATATCGGCGCCCTGCCGTCGAGCCTGAACGATCTGGCTGTCAATCCCGGTTTGGCGACCTGGGACGGGCCGTATATCAGCGGCAATATCGAAAGCGGTGATTTCGGGCGAGATGCCTGGAATGCCAACTATCTGTATATGGATACTTTACTGAGATCGGTCGGTTCCGGGATGAATATCGACCGGGTTTTCGCCTCCAAGTCAGCCGATTTATTGAATAACTCGGTTTCCGGTTATCTTCTCGATGCCGACATCAATATGCCGGGGAATACCTATGACGACTCGTTGATCATCAGCTTGATTTATCCCGACGGATCGGGCGGATTGGCGACTTCGTCGATCAACCCCAATGCCGATGGAAGTTTCCGGTTCAGCGGCATTCCCATAGGCAACCATCTCATGAGAGTGGTTTATATCCCCGACAGCGATACGGTGGAGTATGAGCTGTGTGTCAATCCCGGTAGCGGTACCTACATCGATGTTGTCTTTCCGGCCGATCTCTGGTAGTTTTTCCAATCGCTTGACATTTCAAATGATATTGGGTATATATTTGGAGAACTGGCAAAGCTAGGAGTGTCCAGTTCGGGGTATCACATAACGTCCAAGGGTGAATTTGCGTTTCAGACAACTAAATCAAACCGCATTTTCAAGGAGGAAAATTATGTCAAAATCCAAATGCTTGATGTTGACATTATCGGCATTAATTATTCTGGTAGCCGGAGCATCCGGACCCGCATTCGGCAAAAAACCGATTATTGACACCTGTTTGGGGCAATATCCCGGTGACGCCAACAGTACCGGGACTGTAACTATCGGCGACATTGCATTTCTGGTAGATTACCTGTGCAATAGTGGCGCCGCTCCCAGTCCGCTTGCCAACGGTGACGCCAACGGTGACTGTGTCATTGATTCACTCGACATCGACTGTCTCGTCGAGAATCTATTTGGAAGCGGTTGCACATTGGCCGAATGCACCTGTATCAGACCGACGAAAGGCGCCTGTTATGATTCCTGCGGATTCCAGTATCCGGGCGATGCCAACGGGAGTGGAACCATAACTATCGGCGATATTTCCTATCTGGTCGATTATCTATGCAACGACGGCGCCGCGCCGTATCCCCCTTCAAACGGTGATGCCAACGGCGATTGTGTCATCGATTCACTGGATATCATCTGCCTGATCGAGGAGCTCTTTGGCAGCGGCTGCACCATCGTCGATTGCACTTGCATCAACCCAACCAAGGGCGCCTGTTTTGATTCCTGCGGATTCCAGTATCCCGGCGATGCCAACGGTACCGGCGACATTACCATCGGCGATATTTCCTATCTGGTCGATTATCTATGCTACGATGGCGATGCACCAAATCCGCCGGCCAACGGCGATGCCAACGGCGATTGTGTAATCGATTCACTGGATATCATCTGCCTGATCGAGGAGCTCTTTGGCAACGGCTGCACCATCGTCGATTGTACTTGCATCGAGCCGACCAAGGGAGATTGTTACGACACCTGCGGCGCTCAGTATCCGGGTGACGCCAACAGCACCGGGACTATAACCATCGGCGACATCTCGTATCTGGTCGATTATCTATGCAACGACGGCGCCGCGCCGAATCCGCCGGCCAACGGCGATGCCAACGGCGATTGTGTTATCGATTCACTGGATATCGACTGCCTGATCGAGCAGCTTTATGGCAGCGGATGTACCATCGTGGATTGTACCTGCATCAATCCTGTGAAGGGCGCCTGCCATACCAGTGCCAGAGGCCTTGACGGGCCTGCCGGCGATGCTATAAGGCGTGTTCAGCCAAACAATGCCATTCCCGCAGACTACGAACTGGTGCAAAATAACCCTAACCCTTTCAATCCGATTACGGAAATCGCTTTTGCTCTTCCCACAGAATCCGAGGTCGTTCTCGAGGTCTACAGTATTACCGGACAAAAGATAGTAACACTGGCCGATGCTGCTTATCCTGCGGGCAATCATATTGTCACCTGGGACAGCAAGGACACAAACGGTAACACGGTGGCATCGGGTATATACCTTTATACCATCAAGGCAGGATCATTCAGCGCCAGCAGGAAGATGGTCCTTCTCAAGTAACATTATGTAATTCTGTTCTCCCTGTGATACCTCACGCTACAAAGCCCTTACGGGGCCGGCAAAAGCCGGCCCTGTTTATTATCCAACAATTATGCTTGATAATTAACCTTCAATTACTATCTTTAAATATTATCAATTTTTTCCAGTGCCAAAAATTCGGGAGGGTCATTTATGGCAACACTCAAACCTTTTCAGGATGCCTGCGGTCGTCTTTATCAGGATTATTTCGATGGCGATACTCATGCCATGGCAATGATTGAAAGAGACGACGGTCTGATCGAATTGGCCGTCGACACCGGCGGCTATTTTGCCGATTATCACAAATGGCCAAAGCATCAGAAACAAGCCATTGCCCACGCCCGGGGCAAGGTCCTCGATATCGGATGCGGTGCCGGTCGGTGTTTGCTTTACCTGCAAAAAAAGGGACTGGATGTTATCGGAATTGACAATTCCCCGTTGGCAGTAAAAATATGCCGTAAGCGCGGCGCCAAAAAAATCCGCGAGATGGGGTATACGCAGATCAGCTCTGCCATGGGTGAATTTGACACCGTCATCATGCTTGGCGGTAATTTTGGAATCTCCGGCAATCCGCGGGCAGTGCGTGTTTTTCTGAGAAAGATGTATAAGATTATGCCCGATGATGGACGGATTATCGGTGAGACTCTTGATCCCTACCAGACAACACTGCCGGAACATGTTGAAAACCAGCGGCGCAATAGAAAACATGGCCGTATGGGTGGGCAGATTCGGATCAGGATCAGGTATCGGATCTTTGCCACACCATGGTTTGAATGGCTTCTGCTCTCGCCGAAAGAACTGAACCAGATATTGGATGGTACCGGCTGGAAAGTCGGCCGGATCTTTGAGACCGGATCGCCGCTTTATGCAGTAATCCTTGAAAAAGAAATCTCCGAGCGGTAGAAGGGAGACGGTATGGCAGAATTATCTCAGGAACAGGATGCCTTTGGGCGAGAGATTCATGATTATTTTCAGGGTCTGCCTGATGTTTGTGAGATCGTCGAACGGGATGACGGTTATGTCGATTTCAGTTCCGGGGCGCCGGCCTATTTTGCCGAATATAAGAAGTGGCCGGATTACCACAGGCAGGCGATCAAAATGGCGCGAGGCAAGGTCCTTGATATCGGATGCGGCGCAGGCCGATGCTCGTTGCATCTTCAGCAAGAAGGGCATGATGTCGTCGGCATCGACAATTCGCCTTTGGCGGTCAGGGTATGCAAAAAGCGAGGCGTAAAAAAGGTATATGTCAAATCGATTAGCGAGATCGGACCTGATCTCGGTCTTTTCGACACGATTGTAATGTACGGGAATAATTTCGGACTTTTCGGATCGTATAAAAGGGCTAAGGTGCTTCTGCGGAGGATGTATCGCATGACCACCGATGATGCGCGGATTATCGCCGAAAGCGGTGATCCTTATGTCACCAAATTCCCAGATCATCTGGCCTATCATAAATGGAATCGGCAGCGCAATCGCATGCCGGGTCAGTTGAGGATAAGGGTCCGTTACCGGAAGTATGCCTCGCCGTGGTTTGATTATTTACTGGTATCGAGGGATGAGATGCGGGATATTCTGGATGGTACCGGATGGAAGGCCACGAAGTTTTTTGAATCACCGCGCTATGCGGCGTATACTGTCTTGATTGAAAAGGAATAGGTGCCAGTATTATGGATACGGTACAGTTAAAACCGATCGGCATTATTCATACTCCGTTCAAGGAACAAAAAGGGACTCCTATTCAGCCGAAAAGGGGCAAAGGAATTGAAGGGACGATTGAGATATTCCCGGAGTATGTCGAAGGACTGGCCGATCTGGATGGGTTTTCGCATATATACCTGATCTTTCATTTGGATCGATCCGAAGGGTTCAAGCTCAAGGTTATCCCGTATCTGGATGATGTTGAACGCGGTGTTTTTGCCACTCGCGCACCGCGTCGCCCCAACCCAATCGGTTTATCCATTGTCAAATTGAACCGGATCGAAGGTTCTATTTTATATATCGAGGATATTGATATTCTCGACGGCACGCCTCTGCTGGATATCAAGCCCTATGTGCATAATTTCGATGAACCGCAGGACTATCGCATCGGATGGCTGGAAGACAAGGCCGACCGCGCCGATAATGAAGACGCCGATGACAGATTTGCAAAATAAGTTGATCCTTTCCATAGAGTATAATTATGAATCTATTAAACAAAAAGCTCGGTTCATTATCCGGCGGCCGTATCCTCGATGTAGCCACCGGCGACGGCAGCTTCATTCGCAAACTGATCGATGCCTTCGACGATTATGACAACGCTGTCGGAATCGATATCGACGATAAACATTTTAATGAAGCGCATAAAGATTTCGAGGAAGATCGGGTGACTTTCGCGATCATGGATGGTGTCCATCTGTCATTTGATGACGACAGCTTTGACACTGTGGCTATGCGTGCCGGTCTGCATCACCTTCCCGATATCAAATCAGTCCTGTGCGAAATGAAACGTGTCCTGAAGCCGGGCGGTTTTTTTATCATCCGCGAAATGACCTGCGATTATCAAAACAAGAAACAATTGTCTGATGTTCAGATGCATCATTGGTCGGCCAGGATCAACCGTATCGAAGGTATAAGCCATAATTCGACACTCAGCAGACAGGAGATCATCGATCTGGTCGACGGCCTTGGTCTCGGGGAATATGAAACCGGAAAATATACCTGCAATGACTGCGACCCGGAAAAAGACGGCAAGATGGAGCGCGAACTGGCCGATATCGACAAAGAACTGGCCAAAGTCGAGGGGCATCCGGATTATGATAAATTGCAAAAAGAGGGCGATCAAATCCGTCAGTATATTTTGAAGCACGGTTTCGCCTGTGCCTCGAGCATGGATATCGTAGGGAACAAGTAGGCGCTTCGTACAATAAATGTGGACCGGGGGCAGGATAAGTATACAATCGTCAGCCACATTAATCTATTCGAGACAAGTTTACTTAGCAGAATCAATATATAAGCCTACCTTGCGGCCGCATGAGCGATCCTGGGTGGGTACAAAATCAAAATAATCATTGATTTATTGGTGAAATTGCAGTATATAGGTCTTGGCAAATTAAAGATCATTTTCAAAATAAACATTTAAGTTTAACTGGATGAATCCACCCGATGTCCGTTCACGCGGATTACGGGTAGAGTGATTTGTCGCGCCATCCTCCGGTAATGGCTGATTTCTGGCATTAGGCGCATGAACACAAGAGCTCAGAAAGGAGGTCGTCCGCAAAAATAATCAATAGCCCAGTACGCAAGTTATGTGTTCAAGAAAATGTTTGACATCAATTCAGACGAAGGAGGAGTAGTAATGAATTCGACCTACCAAGCAGTAGAAATTCCAGAGACTGGCTGTACCGTGGGCACCGGGTGGCTACCGCCCTTGCCGGATCTGCGAGATTTTACGGAGGCTGAACCAAAGATTGATGAAATGGCCAAAAAGCTGGGATTTGGCAAAGGCAAAAAACTGAAGGCGCTACCGTCAACCGTTGATCTCAGGGCTTACTGCTCACCCATTGAGAATCAGGGGGGCCTGGGATCCTGTACGGCACAGGCAGGAGTAGGGGTCGTTGAGTACTTCCAACGCCGGGCATTCGGCACGCATATCGAGGGTTCTCGTCTCTTTGTATACAAAACAACTCGCAACCTGATGCAAGTAACCGGGGACGTGGGAGCATGGCTAAGAAATACCATGGGAGCCCTGGCGCTCTGCGGGGTTCCGAACGAGAAATACTGGCCGTACACAGATGCCGACCCTGACTTTGACGAAGAGCCCCCATGCTTCGTTTATTCCGTGGCAGACAACTACGAAGCTCTGCGTTATTTCTGTCATGACCCCCAGGGAGCCAATATCCCTGGAGACGTAGTTCTGAAAAGGGTTAAGTATTACCTGTTAGCCAAGATTCCCTCAATGTTCGGCTTTTGGGGATTCCCAACGTCCAAATCGAGCGATGTGAAGGGTGGAATCCCCTATCCGTGTCCCGGTGAACGAGCGATCTGGGGCCATGCCGTGGTTGCCGTCGGCTATGACGATAAGAAGAAGATCAAGAACACGAGGTGCGGTAGGATTACGACCGGCGCGCTACTCATCCGTAATTCGTGGGGTACAAGCTGGGGAGACAACGGCTACGGGTGGTTGCCCTATGACTATGTGAAGAGCAAACTGGCTTTGGACTTCTGGTCGTTGTTGAGTATGAAGTGGGTCGACACGAAAAAGTTTGGCATCTGACGCAAGGAAGGCCATTTACAACAGACTTCCAGCAATTGCAATCAGCCAAATGAGGCGGTTGTTGGAAATGAATATTCTTTTCTACTCAGATAAGCAGGCAGGAGTCCTTTAATTTCATTCGGGATCTTCGACAGGGACTCCTGCCTTACAATCTGGAAGGCAAGGTAGGAGGGGACAATGATGTTGGCTCCTGTACAGTAAGAATTCGCACCGCAAGCAGTGCGGCACCCAAACTTCTTAAGAAGTCTTCAAAAATTCCATAGCCGCAGGGTATTTGGAGAAACGAGCTACCCAGGTGAGAATTTTTCCAGATTCGCTCCACTGCCGCTTGTGAAGAAAATCACGAAATCGCTTGACTTTTCCTCCCTGACGATTTTTATTAGTGTTTCCAAAAGCCTGAATAAGGAGGAGTTGCGTCTAATAGTGCTTGTTAAATATTTCACAAGCTCCAAACGTGCAAACAATAAAATTCAAATAGAGACAACAAGTTAATTATCGACCCCAAGGAGAAGACTATGGCGAATATTGATCCTCTTGAAAGCCAGATTTCAGCCGATCTGCTGGTTGTCGGCGGCGGAACCGCCGGGATGACCAGCGCCATTGAGACGGCCGAGACCGGGAAAAAAGCCATACTGATCGAAAAACTCCCCTCCCTGGGAGGAAGGGTAGTGACCATATATCAGTACTTCCCGAAACTGTGCCCTCCCACCTGCGGCGTAGAAATCAACCTCAGACGGATCAGGAGCAACCCCAATATCCGGGTGTTGACTCTGGCGGAAGTGGAATCGATTTCCGGCACGCCGGGAGATTTCGAGGTAAAAATCAAGCTCAGCCCCCGATATGTGAACGAAAAATGCACCTGCTGCGGCGACTGCGAAAAGGTCTGCGAACTCGAACGCGACAATGATCTAAACTACGGACTGAATAAAACCAAAGCTATCTATCTGCCGCATCTGATGGCCTATCCCCCGCGCTATGTGATCGATCCGGAATTTGTCAAAGACGAGTCGATGAAAAAAGTGGTCGAAGCCTGCCCATACGATGCGATCGAGCTCGATATGGAGCCGGTGACGATTACCGCCAAAGTCGGCGGGATTGTCTGGGCCACCGGCTGGAAACCTTATGACGCGACCAAAATCGAAAATCTCGGTTTCGGCAAGATCAAAAACGTGGTAACCAATGTCATCATGGAGCGGTTGGCGGCTGACAACGGCCCGACTGAAGGCAAGATTGTGCGTCCTTCGGATCAGAAAGAAGTAACCTCGGTCGGATTCGTGCAATGCGCCGGTTCGCGCGACGAAAATCATCTCCCCTACTGTTCGGCGATCTGCTGCATGGCCTCAATGAAAGAAGCGACCTATGTGCGGGCGCAGTATCCTGATGCTGAGGTGCACATATTTTACATCGATATCCGTTCGCCGGGACGGCTGGAGGATTTCTATGTCAAGATGCAGGAAGATGAGAAATTCCATTTCCATCGCGGTAAAGTGGCCAAGATAACGGAAAACCCGGAAAACGGGAATGTGATTTTAGAAGCTGAAAACACTCTGACCGGTGAGATCATCAAGACCGAAGTTGATATGGCGGTCCTGGCCACCGGCATGGTTCCCAATACAGTAGACGATGCGCCTCCTCTTGACACCCCGCTCGACGATTTCGGGTTTATCGCCCCCGATACGACCAACGGTATTGTCGGAGCCGGCGTTGCGGCGCGACCTTATGATGTCTCCGCCACCGTTCAGGATGCGACCGGAGCGGCCCTGAAAGCCCTAAACATCGGGACGAGGAGGTAGAAGCCATGGATACGAAAATCGGAGTGTACATCTGTAAAGGTTGTGACATCGGCAAAACATTCGATGTCGATAAAGTTCTGGAAGCGGCTACCGAAAAAGGAGCGGCGGTAAGCAAAGCTCACGATGCCCTGTGCAGTCCTGAAGGAGTCCAAATTATTCGGGACGATGTCGAGAAGGAAGGCCTCAACCGGGTTTGCGTCGGCGCCTGTTCACAACGTATTTTCCCGGAACTGTTTGAATTTGGCAAAGAGGTTATGGCCGATCGCGCCAATCTGCGCGAACAGGTTGCCTGGTGCCATGCGCCCGATGACGAAGATACCCAGATGCTGGCCGAGGATCAGATTCGGATGAGCATCGCCAAGTTGGGCGTGATGGAACCGCCGGAACCGTTTATCGAAGAAACCAGCAAGGATATCATGGTTATCGGCGGCGGGATCACCGGTATGACGGCTGCCAAAGCTGCTGCGACCGCCGGTCATAAGGTTGCCCTGGTCGAAAAGGAAGCGCAACTCGGCGGCTGGGCCACCAAGTTCAAAAAAGTCTTTCCCAAACATCCACCCTATCAGGATCTGGAAGATTCCGGTTATAAGGAACTGGTTGCCGAAATCGAAGCTGACGAAAATATCACTGTTCATCTGTCTTCCGAGGTCGAGAAGACGGCCGGACAGCCGGGTCAATTCGAAGTGTCGCTACAGAACGGCAACGGCGGCGGACAGTTCACGGTCGGGTCGATTATTCAGGCCACCGGATGGAAGCCATATAAGGCCGAAAAGTTGTCATATCTCGGTTATGGCTCATCGCCTGATATTGTCACCAATATCCAGATGGAAGAAATGGCTTCGGCCGGCGATATCAAGCGGCCTTCGGACGGCAAGCCGATCGAAAGCATCGCCTTTATTCAATGCGCCGGATCGCGCGATCAGGATCATCTCCCCTATTGTTCGGCGGTATGCTGCCGCGTTTCCTTGAAGCAGGCGATGTATGTGCGCGAGCAATATCCCGATGCGAAGATTTATGTTATATATAAAGATATTCGTTCGCCGGCTCAGTTCGAAATGTTCTATGCCAATGTCCAGGATGACGATGCCATCTTTATGACCAAAGGTGAAATCGCCAGGGTAGCTTCTGAAAACGGCAAAATTCTGATCGATGTCGAGGAGACATTACTGGGCGAGGATATCCAGGTCGAGGCTGACATGCTGGTGCTGGCTGCGGGCATGGTTCCGACCACCCAGGTAGAAGACAATCCGGGGACGGATACCGCAGAAACTGACGCCGCGACCGAAGAGAAGGCCGATGACAAAGCGGACGATGACGGCAAAAAGGAAGCGGAATCAGCCGAGAAGGGCGCCAAAATTATCAATCTGACTTACCGTCAGGGGACCGATCTGCCGACCTTGAAATACGGCTTCCCCGATTCGCATTTTATCTGCTTCCCGTACGAGACGCTGCGGACCGGTATTTATGCCGCCGGGCCGGTGCGGTCGCCGATGGATTTGGCCTCTTCCGCCAACGATGCCTACGGCGCAGCCATGAAGGCTATCCAGGCGGTTAATGCGATGGCCGAGGGGCGCACCTTGCATCCCCGGGCAGGAGATTTAACCTATCCCGATTTCTTCATGCAGAAATGTACCCAGTGTAAACGGTGTACCGAAGAATGCCCGTTTGGAGCGCTGGATGAGGACGAAAAGGGAACACCACTTCCCAACCCGCTCCGCTGCCGTCGCTGTGGCATATGCCTGGGCGCTTGCCCTGAACGAATCGTTTCCTTCAAGAACTACAGCGTGCATATGATTTCATCGATGATCAAGGCGGTCGAGGTTCCTGATGAGTTCGAGGAAAAGCCGCGTATCCTGGCCTTTGTTTGCGAAAACGACGCCATGCCATCGGTCGATATGGTCGGACTGAAGCGTTTGCAGTACAATTCAATGATCCGAATCATACCCTTGCGGTGTCTGGGTTCGATGAACACGGTTTGGGTCAGTGACGCCTTATCGCAGGGTTTTGACGGCGTAATCCTGATCGGCTGCCAAAAAGGTGACGATTATCAGTGCCATTTCATTCGCGGCAGTGAGTTGGCCGATTACCGGATGGGTAATGTCCGCGAGAAATTGCAGCAGTTGGTTCTGGAAGAGGAACGGGTTGAGATGCATGAGTTGTCGATCGCCGATTATCATAAAATCCCGAAAATTCTCGATGATTTTCTGGAGACGATCGAAACCGTCGGCCCTAATCCGTACAAAGGGATGTAAATATCACTTTCATGAGACTGTATCTGTAACTAGCCAAACCCCTCGCTTTCGGCGGGGGGTTTTTTTATATGTCGAATTCGGCTGGCATTGTGACTAAATTCACATTAAAGCAGAGATAATTGATAAGTCGCTTAACCAGAAAATTTCTTCCGGGGCGTTTGCGGGAGAGCTATTAATCAGCATAATCAACTACTACATAACAGGATAGGCCAATACTTACAAGGTTGATCAGGCTGCGAAATTTATTTTCCCAAAACCAAAGATAATGAAATTTTTCACAAAATCTACTTGACTTCACTTTGCCAAAGATGTAAAATATTAATCAATAAGAGGTAAGATGCCTGGGTCGGCATCTTTAATAAATATTGAATAAGTTGAACATCTATCTGTTTTGCAGGCAGGCTTGCATGAGTATCGCACAATAGAAAGATTTAAATATATACTATTTCACCCGTAGAGAAGGAGTTACAATGGCGGATCAACTCCCAAGCACCCCCAAACTCGACGAGTTGGAGAAGGGTAAATGGCCAAGTTTTGTTACCGAAATCAAAATGGCGGCCAAAAGAAGCCCTATGGCGGCTGACCTTCTCGGTCAATTGGAGCAATCCTACAGAGAAAAGATCGGCTACTGGAAGCACGGTGGCATCGTCGGCGTTATGGGATATGGCGGCGGCGTTATCGGCAGATATTCGGCTCTGCCCAAAGAATACCCCGGTATTTCGCATTTCCACACCATGCGTATCAATCAGCCGGCCGGCTGGTTTTACACTTCCGATTCCCTCCGCAAAATTTGCGACATCTGGGAGAAGCACGGTTCCGGTTTGACCAACATGCACGGTTCCACCGGCGATATTATTCTGCTGGGTTGCAGAACCGAGGAGCTCGAGCCGGTTTTCGACGAACTGCAGAAGATTGATTTCGATATTGGCGGTTCCGGATCCGATTTGCGGACGCCCAGTTGTTGCTGCGGAATGGCGCGTTGCGAATGGGCCTGTTATGACACCATGGCTCTGACTCATGACCTGACTATGCATTACCAGGATGAGCTGCATCGTCCGGCCTTCCCGTACAAGTTCAAATTCAAAATGTCAGGATGTCCCAACGACTGCGTGGCCTCAATTGCCCGCTCCGACCTGTCGATCATCGGCATCTGGCGTGACGAGATCCAGATTGACAAAGCGGCCGTCACCGAATATGCCGAAAAGGGCATGGATATTCAGTCCGATGTGGTCAACAACTGTCCCGGCAAATGTATTAATTGGGATGGCAAAGAGATCACCATCGATGACAGTTTCTGTCGTCATTGTATGCATTGTATCAATGTTATGCCGAAAGCGCTTCGTCCGGGTAAGGATCGCGGCGCAATGCTTCTCATAGGTTCCAAGGCGCCGATCATCGAGGGCGCGTTTCTTTCCTCAATCCTCGTTCCTTTCATAAAGATCGAGCCTCCCTACACTGAGCTCAAAGATCTGGTTGATAAGATTTGGGACTTGTGGTGCGAAGAAGGCAAGAACCGCGAACGTGTAGGCGAGTTTATCCAGCGGGTCGGTTTGAGCGCGTTCCTCGACGAGATCGAAGTCGAGCCGATTCCTGAGATGGTTGCCCATCCGCGTGAGAATCCTTACGTTTTCTACGAAGACTATGAGGATGACGATGAAGACGACAAATAAGTCGTTTTGTTAACCTGGAAAATTAACCTTTGAGATAGAGGTAAAAAATGGCTGAAGCAATGCAGGAAAGACGGACAGATTACGGCCCGCCGCATTATGAGCAGTTTTTGCCGCCGATAATCAAGGAAAATTACGGCAAATGGAAATACCATGAACTTCTTAAGCCGGGAGTTCTGGTTCACGTCAGCGAAAGCGGCGCCAAGCTGTTTACGGTCAGGGCTGCCTCCGGCAGGTTAGTAAGTATTGACAAGATCAGAATGTTTTGTGATTTGGCCGACAAATATTGCGATGGCTACATGCGTTTCACCAGCCGTCACAACGCCGAATTTCTCCTGTCCAAATCAGAAAACGTCGATCCCCTGATCGCTGATCTGGCCAAGATCGGACATCCGATCGGCGGTATCGGCAATGCCATCACAAGTATCGTTCACACTCAGGGCTGGGTCCACTGCCATTCGGCGGCGACCGACGCTTCGGGTATCGTCAAGTGTGTCATGGACGATTTGATTGAGTATTTTGAAGAGACCAAACTTCCGGGCAAGCTTCGTATCGCCCTGGCATGCTGCCTCAATATGTGCGGCGCGGTCCACTGCTCGGATATCGCTATTCTCGGCGTGCACCGTCGTCCTCCGGTAATCGATCATACCAAGGTCAAGAAGATGTGCGAAATTCCGAATGTTAGCGCCTCGTGCCCGACGGCGGCCATCCGGCCGGCGACGGTCGACGGCCTTCCTTCGGTTGAAGTTATTGAAGACCGTTGTATGTTCTGCGCCAACTGTTACACTGTCTGTCCGGCGATGCCGCTTAATGATCCGGTCAACGACGGTGTTTCGATCTGGGTCGGCGGCAAGGTATCCAATGCCCGTCACGAGCCGATGTTCTCGAAACTGTTCATCCCTTATATTCCCAACAACCCGCCGCGCTGGCCCGAAGTGACCACGGCGATCCGGCAGATCGTCGAAATATGGGCCGCTAATGCCAACAAGTACGAACGGCTGGGTGAGTGGATTGAACGTATCGGATGGCCCAAGTTCTTCAAAATGACCGGTGTCGAGTTCCAGAGTGAGCATATCGACGACTTTAAGCATGCCGGTTTGACGTTCAAACGTTCAACGCATATAACTTTTTAAAGGACAATAACGTGGCTAAGAGTATAGAAGAAGTTGCCGACGCCATGTTCAACATGGTCAAAGAGGCCCAGGGCGTCAAGAAACTCAAACCGATGGATCTGATTAAGGCAATGATTCAGATCTACGGTGAAGAAGTTGACAAGAAGCTCTGTAAGATGGCGATCAAAGAATTGATTAACAACGGTCGCTGCGTTTACACCTATTTTGGCGGAAGTTTTATAGAGCTCCCACATAGGGAAGGCGCCGCCAACGATTAATCGTCTCGGCGTTTGAAATGTGGATTCTATGAAATTGAAGACACCTCGGCTCGTAATTGCCGGTCTTTCCGGCGATTCGGGAAAAACCATCGTCAGCCTCAGTGTGCTGGCGGCATTACGCCGGAAGGGATTGAAAGTCGCTCCTTTTAAGAAGGGGCCCGATTATATCGATCCTGCCTGGCTGAGTACCGTTTCCGGCAAAACCTGCCGGAATCTGGATACTTATCTGGTTGATTCCGATGATGTGCTGAAGTCTTTTGCCTGCCATGCCTCCCGAACCGATATTTCGGTTATCGAAGGCAATCGCGGCCTTTTTGACGAAAAAGATCTGACAGGTTTACATAGCACCGCGGGGCTTGCAAAACTTTTGCAGGCCCCTCTTTTATTGGTGGTCAATGTCACCAAAGCGACGCAAACGGTGGCCGCTCTGGTGAAGGGCTGTCAGGTATTTGATCCGGAGTTAAATATCGCCGGTGTGATTCTCAATAAAGTCGCCGGTGCGAGGCATGAAAAAGTTATCCGTGAAGCGGTGGAATCATCTTGCGGTCTGCCGGTTTTGGGAGCTATCCCGAAACTGGGCGATGATGCCTCGCTGCTGCCGGGCCGTCATCTTGGTCTGGTGACTCCGGACGAATTTCCGGCGCGAGCGGAAGTCGAGACCAGACTGGCGCAGATAGCCGCCGATTATCTCGATATCGATCGCATCATCAAGATCGCCGAAGATGCTCCGGAGATCGATGCGGGAGAAATCAGGCCGCAGGAAACGGTTAACGCGCAAGTAAAGGTCGGATATTTTGACGATTCCGTTTTCACTTTTTATTACCCGGAAAATCTGGAAGCGCTGCAGCGAAGCGGCGCCGAATTAGTTCCGGTTTCATCACTGGCCGATTCATCTCTTCCGGAAATCGACGCTTTATATATCGGCGGCGGTTTTCCGGAAACGCATGCCGACCGCCTGGTCGAGAATCGTTCGCTGATGGAATCGGTAAAGTCGGCGGCTTTCAAAGGCCTGCCGATTTATGCCGAATGCGGAGGTTTGATTTACCTCTGCCGTTCTTTGAAATGGAATAATACTCTCTACCCGATGGCCGGAGTGTTTCCGGTCGATCTGGAGATGCAGGTCAAACCGGTTGGTCATGGTTATTCCAGACTGCAGGTGGATCGGTCCAATCCGTTTTTCAAAACGGAGACAAACATCACCGGTCATGAGTTTCATTACTCGGGAGTCGTTTCCGATATACCGGAATCGTTGTCGTGTATGGCAGTACAAACCGGTGTGGGACTGGGCGGAGGTCGTGACGGTTTAATGTCGAATCGAACCCTCGCCTGTTATACTCACATCCATGCCGATGGCGTCAAGAACTGGGCCGCCGCTATGATCGCTGCCGCGAAACAGTTCCGCTCGGATACACAGTGTCTCTCTTCCGGGGGATGCGATCATCCTGAAGTATGCAGCGTCGAATCGACCTGATTGATAACACAGGCCGGACACGATCCGGTGGAGAGTAAGATATAAAAAGAGGAAAACAAGTGCCGCCGACGGACAAAAACTGTCGGATAAAACTCAACGAAAGAGTCACTTCATGGCAAAGAAAAAGAAGAAAAAACGAGGACTTCGATCCAGTTCCGGCGGTTCGGGAGTCGAAACCTCGTCGCTTCGCCCAAAATATGTATCAAAGAAGCCGCCCTGCGGAATCAAGTGTCCCAATCATAACCATATCCGCAAGGCGCTGATGACTGTTTCCAAGGCGGAAGATTACGGGAAAACGCCGGATCAGGCTTTTGAAGAGGCGGCTCGGATATTTCTGGAAACAACTCCCTTCCCTTCAGTCTGCGGTCGCGTCTGCCCTCATCCTTGTGAGACGGATTGTAACCGGATACAGGTTGACGGTGCGGTCGGAATCAACAGTTTCGAACGGTACCTCGGCGATTTTGCCCTGGAAAAAAAGCTGGTCCCGCAAAAACTGACCGACCAAATCCGGCCTGAGAAGGTCGCCATCATCGGATCGGGTCCGGCCGGCATGTCATGTGCCTATCATCTGGCTCGCCGCGGTTATCCCGTGACGGTTTTCGAGGCCTTCCCCAAATCTGGCGGTATGCTTCGTTATGGGATTCCCGATTATCGCCTGCCGCAGGATATCCTTGACGCCGAAATGCAGAGGATAGTCGACATGGGTGTCGAATTGAAAGTGAACACAATGGTCGGCAAGGATGTCCCGCTCGATGACCTTCGCAAAGAATACAAGGCCATCTTCGTCGGCCTTGGCGCTCATAAAGGTTACAAGCTTCGTGTCGACGGCGAGGAAGCTGACAACGTCATCGTCGGCACGGATTTTTTACACAAAGTCAATGTCGGCGAAAATGTCGATGTCGGCGATAAGGTGGTCGTGATCGGCGGCGGCGATACCGCCATCGATGCGGCCCGTGTTTCCAAACGTCTCGGCGCCGATGTGACCATTCTGTACCGCCGGACACGGGAGGAAATGCCGGCTTATGAGGATGAAATCGAAGGCACTCTCGAAGAGGGTATCAACATTGAGTTCTTAGCCGCTCCGATTTCAATCGCCACCAACAGCGACCATGCCACCGGCATGAAATGCCAGCGGATGGAATTGGGTGAGCCCGACGATTCGGGTCGTCGCCGCCCGGTCCCGATCGATGGTGATGTTTTTGATCTGGAGTTTTCGATGCTTATCCCCGCCATCAGCCAGGAGCCGGATTTCACCGGTTTTGAGGGTTTGATAGAAGGCCGGGACTGGATCAAGACCGATGAAACGCATAAGACCAAGATCGAAGGAGTGTACTCCGGCGGTGACAATATCAATCTCGATATTGCCGTCACCGCTATCGCGCATGGCCGTGAAGCGGCCGAGGCGATCCATACCATGGTCACCGGCGAAACGGTGGAAAAAAAGGAAATGGCAACCATCGATCATAGCAAAATGTTTCTGGCCTATTATGAGCACAAGGAGCGGATGGCGGTTCATTCCATCCCGGTGGAGCAGCGACTCGGCAGTCTCGACGCCGAAATCGTTTCCACCTGGTCGCAGGATGAAGCGACCACCGAGTCGAAACGCTGTATGAGTTGCGGCCAGTGCTTCGATTGCGGCAACTGCTGGAGCTATTGCCAGGATAACGCTGTGATCAAGCCGTTGGTTAAGGGCGAAGACTACAAATTCAAACTGGAATTCTGCAACGGTTGCAAAAAATGCGAGGAAAACTGTCCTTGTGGCTTTATAGAGATGCACTAATATTAAAGATAAATAGATTGAGATTTTAAATCGCTATAACGGAGGCAAAAAAAATGGCAATCTTTGAATGGGAAGAAATTAAGATTGACGTCGATGAAGACGGATTTATGGAAGAGCCGGATCAGTGGAATGAGCGCGTCGCTCTGGGTCTGGCAAGCACTGAGGGTGTAAACGAATTAACCGAAGAACACTGGAAAATCGTGCATTACCTGCGCGAATACTTTGCCAAGTACGGAATCGCCCCGATGATCCGGAAGCTTTGTAAAGAAAGCGGTTTTCCGCTGAAGAGAATCTATGAATTGTTCCCTTCAGGCCCCGCCAAAGGCGCCTGTAAGGTTGCCGGCCTGGCCAAGCCGACCGGTTGCGTTTAATCTGATTTTTGAGATAATTCGGGGGTCGTCCGGTGATTTATCATCAGTTCGACCCCCGCATTTTATCCGGTAACGATTGCAATTTAACGGGTGCCTTATCTGGGTATGGACCTTAAAACTTTTTTGACAGAAAACCGAAAAGCAATCCTTGATCGGTGGCTTTCTCAAATAGTGAAAACCTATCCCGCCGACTCCTCCAACTTTTTGCTCAATAACACCAACCGCTTCAGCAATCCGGTTGGTCAGACTTTCCTGCGAGAAATTGAAACTCTTTTCAACGGCTTGATCGATGAGGCCGATTCCGAGGCCATCGTCAACTCCCTCGAACAGATCGACAAAATCCGGGCGGTACAGAACTTCACCGCCTCTCAGGCAGTAGCCTATGTTTTCTTCCTCAAGACGGCTATCAGGGAAGAACTGGACCGTAGTCCGGATGACGAAAACCTCACCAGGGATATTCTGTCGCTCGAATCGAAAATTGACGGCATGGCATTGATGGCCTTCGACAGCTATATGCACTGCCGGGAAAAGCTTTTTGAAGTACGTTGTAACGATATCAAACGGCAGGCATCGCTTTTCGGCGGACCGAATATTGAAAAAAGAAAACATAGATCATAAGCATAAGGGGATCTTAATGATGGCGACATCATCTTCGAGTGACCGGAAAGGGGGCCAGGGCCTATGAAAGCCATGACATCCCTGATGGCGGTCATACTCTTAATCCTGCTGGTTATGCTTGGCGCGGGCGCGGCCAATCTCAAATATTTTTTCGGCGTCATATTTCCATATGCCGCTATCGTGCTCTTTCTGGTTGGAATTGTTCTGCGCGTTTTGAAATGGGCCGGCTCGCCGGTTCCGTTTCGCATTCCCACGACCGGCGGTCAGCAAAATTCGCTGCCGTGGATCAAACAGAACAAACTGGACAACCCCCATAACCTGATCGGGGTTCTCGGACGGATGGCTCTGGAAATTTTCCTTTTCCGGTCGCTGTTCCGCAACACCAAAACAGAACTCAAAAACGGCCCCCGGCTGGCCTACGGTTCGAGTAAGTGGCTCTGGCTGGGAGGACTCGCCTTCCATTATTCCTTCCTGGTGATATTCATTCGGCATTTCAAGTATTTCGCCGAGCCGGTGCCGTTTTTCATTCCCATTATGCAAAATCTGGACGGCCTTCTGCAAATAGGATTACCTCTCCTCTACATGACCGATATTATCATTCTCCTGTCGGTATCGTATCTCTTCTTCCGCCGGGTGGTGTCGCCCCAGCTTCGGTATTTCTCATTGGCCGCCGACTATTTCCCGCTGCTTCTGATTCTGACTATCTCCATTTCCGGAATTCTCATGCGCTATTTCTATAAGGTCGATATTGTTGCGGTGAAGAAACTCGGCACGGGGCTTTTGAGCTTCAATCCGATTCTTCCGGAAGGTATCGGTCTCCTTTTTTATGTCCATCTTTTCATGGTCAGTGTTTTAATCGCCTACTTCCCCTTCAGCAAGCTGGTCCACATGGCCGGCGTTTTCATGAGTCCGACCCGGAACCTGGCCAACAACAACCGTATGCGCCGGCATATCAATCCCTGGAATCCTGACGTCAAGGTTCACACCTACGAGGAATATGAAGATGAATTCCGGGATGTTATGAAGGATGCCGGTATGCCGCTGGATAAGGAGTGATTATGTCTGACAAACTGCAAAAACCGGAACAACTGGTTCAGATAGATTTCGCCCCTTCCAAGAAAGATTGGATGGATCCCAAAGTGGAAATACGGAAAGGCACCTTCAACTGGGCCGCCATTCCGAAAAGCACCAAATACCTGGATCTTCCCAACGTCCGCAAGTGGCAGCCGACCGACGATGACTGGCAACTGCCGGACAACTGGAAGGAAATTATCCTCGAAGGCTTTCGGGACCGTCTGAAACGTTTTCGTTCCCTCAAGATTTTCATGGATATATGCGTTCGCTGCGGAGCCTGCGCCGATAAATGCCATTTCTTTATCGGATCGGGTGATCCCAAGAATATGCCGGTAGTCCGCGCCGAACTGCTGCGTTCGATTTACCGCAACGATTTCACCACCGCCGGTAAAATCCTGGGCAGTATCGCCGGCGGCCGTAAACTGACCAAGGATGTCATTCGGGAGTGGTTCCTGTACTTCTACCAGTGTACCGAATGCCGCCGTTGTTCGGTTTTCTGCCCTTATGGTATCGACACTGCCGAGATTACCATGATCGGCCGCGAACTGCTCAATCTTCTCGGGCTTGATATCGACTGGATCTCGACTCCGGCAGCCAATTGCTTCCGGACCGGCAACCACCTCGGTATTCAGCCGCACGGATTCCAGGACAGTGTTGATTTCGCTATTGATGATATCGAGGACAACACCGGTGTGCGGGTTGATGCGCCGGTAAACAAGAAAGGCGCTGAAATTCTTTTTGTGGTGCCATCGGCAGACTATTTCGCCGATCCTCATTACTACGGCTTTATGGGTTATCTGACCCTGTTTCATGAAATCGGTCTGGATTACACCTTCAGTTCTTTCGCCTCCGAGGGCGGCAATTTCGGGTTGTTTCATTCCAATGAAATGATGAAGCGTCTCAACGTCAAGATTTACAGCGAAGCTAAACGGCTCGGCGTGAAATGGATTATCGGCGGCGAATGCGGCCATATGTGGCGGGTGCTGCATCAATACATGGATACCATGAACGGCCCGGCCGATTTCCTCGAAGCGCCGGTCTCCCCTATCACCGGGACGAAATTCGAAAACGCCAAATCGACCAAGATGGTTCATATCTGTGAATTCACGGCCGATTTGATCAAGCACGGCAAGATCAAGCTTGATCCCAGCCGTAACGATAAATGGAAAGTTACCTATCACGATTCCTGCAACCCTGCCCGTGCTATGGGTCTTCTTGATGAGCCGCGCTATATTCTCAACAAGACCTGCAATCATTTCTATGAAATGCCGGAGAACACCATCAGAGAGCAAACCTTCTGTTGCGGCAGCGGATCGGGTATCGGTACCGACGAAAACATGGAAATGCGTATGCGCGGTGGTTTCCCTCGCGCGAATGCTGTCCAATACGTCAAGGACAAGCACGGCGTCAATATGCTCAGTTGTGTCTGCGCCATCGATAAGGCTACCCTGCCTCCCCTGATGGAATACTGGGTACCCGGAACGGAGGTTTGCGCCGTTCATGAGCTGGTCGGCAACGCCTTGATAATGACCGGAGAAAAAGACCGCGACAACGATTTGCGCGGTGAACCGTGGGCCGGAGAGGAGGATACTGCCGATGTATGATGCCGGAAAAGTAATCGTGGGATTGGTTATCTTCCTCGCGCTGCTCACTTTTCCCACCTGGTATAACGTGGCCACCGGAAAGGCAACCTATGTGCCGGAGCTGGAAAAGGCGGTCAAGGGCGATCAGTGTGTGGCGGATACCGAATATATGCGGGCGGAGCATATGGATTTGCTCAACGAATGGCGAGACAAGGTTGTCCGGGACGGCGAGAGAATTCATACCGCTCCCGATGGGACCAAATACAATATGAGTCTGACCATGACCTGTCTGGATTGCCATTCCAACAAGGCGAACTTTTGCGACAAATGCCATGATTATTTGAGCGTCGATCCGTACTGCTATGACTGTCACATTATTCCGGAGGTGACCAAGTAATGGCTGTCGATAGAAGAAAGTTTCTGAGACTGACAGGGCTGGCCGCACTGGGTGTCGCCGCCAAACCGATTGGGATCCTGGCACAGGAAGATATACCTGCGGAAATTTCCGGAAAGCTTCCGCAAGAAAACCCGCTTACGGCCAAGCGCTGGGCGATGGTTGTCGACCTGGAAAAATGCCGCGACCATGAAAATATCAAAGATTGCGCCGCGGCCTGTCATCGAGTCCACAATGTGCCGGAGTTCGATAATCCTAAAGATGAGATCAAATGGATGTGGGAAGAAGATTTTCGCCATGCTTTCCACGAACAGGAGATCGAACATCTGCCCGAGAAATTCGAGTACACCAAAGTTCCTCTGCTGTGCAATCATTGCGATAATCCGCCCTGTGTCAGGGTTTGCCCGACAGGGTCGACCTGGAAACGTGAGTCGGATGGAATCGTTATGATGGACTGGCATCGGTGTATCGGTTGTCGTTATTGCATCGCCGCCTGCCCCTACGGATCGCGGAGCTTCAATTGGCGCGATCCTCGACCGTTTATCAAGGAAACCACTCCCGAATTCCCGACCCGGATGCGGGGGGTGGTCGAAAAATGTACTTTCTGCGAGGAACGGCTGGCCCAAGGTCAGATTCCGGCCTGCGTCGAGGCGGCCAAAAACGATGCCATAGCTTTCGGCGATCTGGAAGATCCCAACTCAAAGGTTCGCGAACTGCTTAGGGAGCGCTATTCGATCAGGCGCAAACCCGGGCTTGGTACCCATCCTGAAGTTTACTACTTGTTGTGAGGTAGTTATGATAGAAAAGGCACTAAGCGGAGATAAAAGATACTGGTCGTGGGTAGGCTTTCTGGCTTTCGCCATCGGTGTCGGGACGCTGGCCTGGTTCCGGCAGTACGAACTCGGCCTGACCATCACCGGCCTCAGCCGCGATGTCACCTGGGGTTTTTATATCGCCCAGTTTACCTTTATGGTTGGTGTCGCAGCCTCGGCGGTTATGCTCGTTTTACCGTACTACCTGCACGACAACAAGTCGTTCGGAAAAATCACCATTCTCGGTGAATTCGTCGCCGTCGGCAGTTGCATTGTCTGCATGTTGTTTATCTTTGTCGATATGGGGATGCCGTTCAGGACCCCCAATGTTTTTATATATGCATCGCCGAATTCGGTCATGTTCTGGGATACGGTCGTCCTGTTCGGTTACCTTGTCCTCAATGTGATTATCGGCTGGACAGTGTTGGGAGCCGAACGCAAACAGCTCCCGCCCCCCAAATGGGTCAAGCCGCTGATTATCCTTTCGATACCGTGGGCGATCAGCATCCACACCGTGACCGCTTTTCTCTATTCCGGTCTGGCCGCCCGCCCGTTCTGGATGACGGCAGTCCTGGCGCCTCGTTTTCTGGCCTCGGCCTTTTCCGCCGGTCCGGCCCTGATCATTATTCTTTGCCTGATCCTGCGTAAGGTGGCATCGTTCGATGTCAGCAAGGAAGCTTTGCAGAAACTGGCCGTGATCATGACCTATGCCATGTGCATCAACGTTTTTCTCGTCCTGATGGAGGTTTTCACCGCCGTTTATAGTTCGATGCCGGAGCATATGGCGCATTTTGAATATCTCTTTTTGGGACTGGACGGTAAAAACGCCCTGGCGCCGTTTATGTGGGTCTCCTCGATTCTGGCAGTGGTGACGTTGATCCTTTTGCTCAATCCGAAGACCCGGCGGAACGAGAGTATCCTCGCTTTCGCCTGTGTCGCCCTTTTTGTATCGCTCTGGATCGATAAAGGGATGGCGATGATCGTCACCGGCTATATTCCGAATGTCATGGGTGTTGTCCATGAATACATGCCGACACTACCTGAGCTTTTAATCACGGTCGGCGTATACAGTATTGGAGCTTTGATCGTCACGATTCTTTATAAGGTCGCCTTGACTGTTAAAAAGAACGTGGCCTGACAGAGAAGAAGACAAATACCGGCCTGAGCGATTGCTCAACCGGTTATGAATTTACGCAAGGAGGAGGGGTTGCGGATAGCAGCCCCTGCTTTTTATGAATGAGATGAAAAAAAAGTCCGATGTGGTTATCGTCGGCGGTGTGGCCGCCGGACCCAAAACGGCAGCAACCCTCGCTCGCCGTAAACAGGATATCGTCATCACCGTTTTCCAGAAAGAAAAAGAAATTTCATATGGCACCTGCGGTTTGCCTTACTATGCCTCCGGTGATATTAACAGTTTCGAGGAATTGACCAAGACCTCATACGATTTTCCCCGCACACCAGATTTCTTCCGCCGTTCGAAAGGTTTTGAGGTCATTACCGGCGCCGAAGTTACAGACATTAATCGGGAGAAGAAAACGGTCACTGTCAAAATACTCGATTCCGGCGAGACTTTCGAGCACGAATACGGAACGCTGGTGCTTGCCACTGGCGCCGTTCCCAACCCGCCTCCATTTCCGACGCCGGACAGCCCCAATGTTCGGCCGTTTACTCGTCCCGGAGATGCGATCGGTTTTCGGCAGATGGCGGAAAAGGGAAAAATCGGCAGGGCCCTGATTGTCGGCGGTGGATTTATCGGATGCGAGTTGGCCGAGGCGGCTGGAAGCCTATGGGGTATCGAAACTATTCTGGTCGAAAAGGAACCGCAACTCCTCCCCTACATCCTCGATCCGGAAATGGCAGCGATTGCCGAGCGGGAGATGAAACGTCAGGATATCGAAGTAATCACCGGCGCGATGGTTGAAAAGATCGGACTCGACAGCGACGGCAATCCGGTCGTGCATATCGCCGACCGCGAACCGGTTGCGGTCGATTATGTCTTCCTCTGCATGGGCGTCCATCCGGAGAACGCTCTGGCTAAGAAATGCGGCCTTGCACTCGGGGAATTCGGCGGAATTGTTGTCGATAGTCATTTACGAACCTCCGATCACGATATTTATGCCGGGGGCGACTGTACCGAAACGGTTAATCAGATAACCGGAAGAAAACTGTATATCCCGATGGGATCATTGGCCAACCGCCACGGGCGGATTATCGCGGAGAATATTACCGGCCATGCGATGGAATTTCCCGGCGCGCTGGGAGCCTTTCTGGTCAAGGTTTTCGATTTCAATGTCGGCGCTGTGGGGCTTTCGGAATCCGCGGCGCGGAAGGCCGGAATAAAATACAGCGAGGTCCTGGGGTCCTTTGCCGATAAGCCGGATTATTATCCGGAAAGCAAGTCGATGACTGTCAAATTGGTCTACGAAACTGAAACTGGCCGTATTTTGGGGCTTCAGGCAGCGGGCAGCGGTGATATTTGCCGGCGGATCGATACCATGTCGGCTTTGATGCAGTCTAATGCAACCCTTGACGATCTCCTGGCTTTCGAACATGGCTATGCGCCCCCATATGCCGAGGCGCTTGATCCACTCCACCACCTGGCGGCAATAGCCGAAGCCCGGCAGATGCGGGGAGTCAAATTTATCGGCCCTGGTGGCGATTTTTCATCATTCGGAAGCGACACCATCTGGCTCGATGTTCGGGAACCGGCCGAAATCGAGGCCGAACCGTGGCCAATCGACGAAAAACACGGAAAACTTCTGGCAATTCCTTTAAATGATTTGCGCGGCAGGCTTGACGAACTCGACAAAAAGAGTAAATTTGTCATTGTTTGCAAACGCGGCCCCCGGTCCTACCAGACTTCGACCATTTTGAACCAGGCCGGGTTTACCGATGTAACGATCCTGAGCGGCGGCTATCAGGCCGCGCAAGGATAGCTGGCGGAGAAGAAAGAGCAGTTATCGATGTTACCATGCAACTGGCAGTTGATTGTATGTGGAATCAACCATAAAACGGCAGACCTCAGCCAGCGAGAATCGCTGCAGGTCGGCCGGGACGAACTGGCCGAACTCAATTCGGCTTTCGGATATCTTGACGGTGTCAAGGAATCGTTGATTTTATCCACCTGCAATCGGATCGAATTCTATCTTGTCGCTGATCGGCACTGCAAGGCTTTTGATATTGTTTCCGCCTTTTATCATGAAGCGAAGGGGCTGGATATTTCCGATCTGGAGAACTGTTTCTATACCTATCAGGACAAGGAAGCGGTCGACCATTTGTTCCGCGTCACCGCCGGGATCGATTCGATGGTTCTGGGCGAAAACGAGATCGTGGGACAGACCAGGGAAGCGTATTCATCCGCATGCGCCGTCAAGACCGCCGGTAAGGTTTTACACGGCCTTTTTCACCAGGCCTTTCGGATCGGCAAAAAGGTCCGTTCCGAGACCGAACTCGGCAAAGGCGCCTGCTCGGTTTCCACCGCCACGATCGAAATGATCAGGTCGAAAATCTCCCGTGATTCTCACCCGCTGATTTTGCTTATCGGCATGAACAAAATGATCACCCTGGCAACTTCGCGGCTGAAGCGGCGCGGGTATGATCGTTTTCTTTTCGCCAACAGAACGGAGCAGAAAGCGATCGAGTTTGCTGCCCTGCATCATGCCGAGGGGTACGGTCTAAATCAACTGCCCCGGCTGATGTCTCAGGCCGATATTGTCATTAGTTGCACCGGCGCCGGCACCGCGGTTATTACCGAGCCGATGATTTCCGATTTGATATCGGAACAGCCGGATAAAAAACTACTCATTGCCGATATGGCGATTCCGCGCGATGTGGAACTTCCCAAGAACTATCCCGGAATCGAATATTATGACCTCGAAGATGTCAAACAATTCGTAAAGGGCCAACAAGACCAGCGGCAGTTGGCCATCCCCGATGCGGAAGAAATTATCGGCCGCCGACTGGATCAGTTTATGTACTGGTTCAATCATGTTCGCCATGAGCCGCTATATAACGGCCTGGGCGATACGTTCGAGAAAATCCGTCGCCAGGAAATACGCAAACTTCTGGAATCGCTGCCGACCGATTCACATGATCTTATCGATCGGGCGACTCGCCACCTGGTGGACAGACTTCTTCAGATAAAAGCTCGTACTACCCAATCACCTGAAAAAACGGAGCATTGATATTATGGCCAGCAAATATATGCCGATTAACCTGTCGCTCAAAGACCGCAAGGTACTCTTAATCGGCGCGGGCAATGTCGCCCTGCGCAAAATCGAGACTCTGCTTGACTACGAGGCCGATATAACCGTTATCGCACTGCAGCCGATTGATAGAATTGACTACTACGGTTCCAAAGATATAATCAAACTTGAAAAACGAGCCTATCAGTCGCCCGAGGCGACCGGTTATGGATTGGTGATCTCGGCCAGCGATAATAAACTGGTCAACAGTCAGGTGTATGAAGACTGTGTCAAAGCAAACGTCCTGGTCAATGTGGTCGACAATCCCAAACTGTGTACTTTCACCTTCCCGGCCACCCTGCGACGTGAAAGCCTTTCGCTGGCGATTTCGACCGACGGCCACGCGCCGTTTTTATCCGCACATTTGCGGCAGATTCTCGATAGCATATTCCCCAAGCACTGGGAAAAAATCGCCCTCCTGGCCGCCGATTATCGCAAAATGGCCCAAAAACGCTGGAAAAGCGACCTTGAACAAAGAACTTCCGCTCTGGACCGCTTCCTGGCAGCAGACTGGAAAGAATTGATCAAAGAAAAAGACGATAGCCTGCTCCAAAGAGAAATGGAACGGCTGCTCGAAGAACCGGAAGTGACAACCGAAAGTAAGCCCGAATAAGCGGCTCAATTATGCGCAAAGACGGAAAAGGCAAAGTGTTTTTAATCGGGGCCGGACCTGGCGACCCCGGTTTGATCACCGTTAAGGGCAAACGACATCTTGAAATGTGCGATGCCGTCATTTATGATAATCTGTTGGCCTCGGAACTGGTGATTTCCATTCCGTACCAGACTGAAAAATATCATGTCGGCAAAAAAGCCGGCGTTCATCCGGTTCCCCAGGATGAGATCAACAAGTTGATGCTCAAGCTCGCCCGGGAAGGCAAATGCGTTGCACGCCTCAAAGGCAGCGATCCACTTATTTTCGGACGGGGCGGAGAAGAAGCCCGGTTTCTCAAAGAAAATGACATTCCCTTCGAAATCATCACCGGCGTCACTTCCGGCATCGCCGGGCCTGCCTATGCCGGAATCCCCTGCACCGACCGGGTATTAGCCTCATCGGTGGTTTTCGTAACCGGACACAAAGCCAGCGATAAATATAAAAGCTCGGTGGCATGGGAATGGCTGGCTAAGGCCAAAAATTGCACTGTCGTTATCTATATGGGTGTCGGGGAAATCGCCAATATTGTCGAGAAATTAATCGACAACGGCATGGACCCGGAAACTCCGGCGGCAATTGTCGAGCGCGGCACCTATCCCTCGCAGCGCAATGTTATCACCACCCTGTGCCTTCTGCCCAAAAAGGTCGCTTCAGAAAATGTCAAACCGCCGGCGCTGTTTGTCATTGGCGAGGTCTGCACCCTCCAGCCGTGGTTGGAATGGTTTGTCGACAAACCACTTCTGGGTGTCAGAGTGATGGTTACCCGGCCCGCCGATCAATCGATGGAGCTTTATGCCGAGCTGCGCGAACTTGGAGCCGAACCGATGCCGTATCCGACCATCGCCACCGAGGCATGGCATGATGAAGAAGGCTGGGAGGCCTTGCGAAATTCGCCGGATAAAAACTCATGGTTGATTTTTACCAGCGAAAACGGGGTGCGTTATTTCTTCCAGCAATTTGCAAACCGCCTCGGCGATGTTCGCTATCTGTCGCGCTTTAAAATTGCCGCCATTGGATCGGCAACTTCGCGCTCACTGGCCGAACATAACCTGGAGCCTGATTTCATACCGTCAAAGGCGACCTCGGAAGTCCTGACCGCCGAAATGAAAAAGCTGACCGATGTGAAGGAAGCCACGGTGATAAGGGTGCGCGGCAATCTGGCCGGAGATACTATTGAGAAAGGCCTGCCGGAGGTGGGTGTGAAAGTAATTCCGCTGACCACTTATCGCACTTTCCATCCCGACTGGCCGGACGGCCTCAAGGAAAAATTATTTGAGACGCCGCCTCATGCCATCCTTTTCACCAGCGCCTCGACGGTTAAGGGGATGAATCACAATTTGTCCGATGATGAAATCAAGCAGATCACTTCAGGGGCAAAAATCTTCTCCCTCGGTCCGATGGTTTCCGATACATTATCAAAGAATGGTTTCGCAATAACCGCCAAAGCGGAAAAGCACGATCTTGAGGGACTTATCGCTACCCTGCTTGAACACTACCAGAAAAATCAATCTAAATAAAATACCTCGATCCTTATAACTCGCGATCGGGGCAATGGTATCTTAACTGTCCATATCTCTGAACTTGTGAGTTATCTTTTTGCAATATGTGTACCCCGCCCAGAGGTCGCTCCGGCGACCGGCGGGTGGGATTCATGGGGTGCATCCTTCGAGGTCGATTTCAAGCACTCCGTTCCCCTCGCCAAGATAGTTGTTATAACTGCTCCATCGCCATTGATCCGGAGTCGCCACCAATCCCCAACTCACCGGATTATTATGGCAATATTTTACCTTCGTCCAGATTTCCTCATTCGTCTGGCAGTTATAATCATAACACCGTTTTTGCCAGAAGGCAAATTTGCGTTTGCCGCGACGGTTGATAATGAGCTTATCCAATAATTCCGAATTAACAGCCTTTAGCCGACGATGAATCGCAAAAGCCGACAGGCGCTTGATTTCACCAATAATAAACCCCACTTCTCCATCGATTGGCGGTACAAGGACCAGATGAATATGATTCGGCATAATAGCCCAGGCAAAGAGCTTGAGGCCGATCTGCGCTTTTACCTTGGCAATGGCTTTTACTACAATTGACCGGAAAAGATCATTGGTTAATAGCGGCAGTCGATAATGAGTGCAAAAAGTAATGAATCGCGCGCGGCCGTCATGATCATAATGTTTGAGTTCCATGATAATACATTTGATAAATAATGGCGAATTGTCAATCACATATTTACCATACGAGATGGTCGAAGAAATCCCACCCGCCAGCCATGAGAATGGCTTCTGGGCGGGGTACAGAGTTTATAACTAAGAGCCGTATCGTACTATGCTATCTTCTAATTTTGCTTTCACTCTCATCCGCTCCGCCGCTTCGATTATCTCCAGCATGTTTTCAACATCGCCATAGAAAAACGGTGAGGCGTTGATATCGGCCTGCTGATTATGGCGCAACACTTCGCCGCATGCGCCGGCACGACAATAAAGAAAAAGGCGGAAGCCCTTGCGACTTCCGCCCTTGTACAAAAATTCCTTCGTGAAGTACCTATTCGGCCTCGATTCGAGATTTGCGGCCGATCATGCGCGCATGGACCAAAGCCAGCGTACGGTAAAACATATGGGCGAATTTGGAATACGGCATATACCAGAGCAAAAACCAGATGACGACCAGGTGTACATAATAATTTGCATATGCAATCATCGGCAATCCCATGATTCGTGTCAACCAGGAGAGAATTCCAGTCAGCCCGGCCAGGAACATGATGTAGAGGAAAAGATGATCGCCATATCCGTTGGCCCCGATCTCGTCACTGTCGGCCCAGCGGCGCAGCACCAGTAGCGCCCCGCCGAGAATCAGGAGGAAACCGCTGAAAACGCCAAGGATTTTTACCGGATGAGGCAGATTAAGTGGCAATTCGAAAAAGGAGTGGAAGTTTCCGAGCCCGAGCATGTCCAGGTAATGGGGAATGAATATAAAGACGAAAACGATGCCGGTGGTGATCATGGCGCCGATGAAGCCGGCAATCAAAAGGATATGCCCCTGGGCCCGTGCCCGATTGGCTTCGCATTCAAAAAACTGGCTATGAGTGATAACATCCTTGATGGTGGCGGTCAGCGCCTTCCAGAATGAGAGTTTCGTTTCCTCGTTGCCGCTTTTTAGATTTTTCCAGAATCGGAAAAATCCGATCGAGGCGCAAGTGAAAATCAGGATATTGCCGAACACGAAAATGGCATCGACCACCCCGTGCGGCAGAAATATATCGAAGTCGATCATCGGACTGACCATGAACAGGAATTCGCCCGTCTCTGTCTTGGGCGCGAATAGAAATACGCAGGCCAGGAGAATCAGCGCCGGAATCAAAAACAGGACCGGAAGCATCGCCGGACTGGCCAGCGCCTTACCCATAAAGGACGGGAACGAGTGATATTTATAGGTGTATGACCTGATCGCCGCAAGGACATCGCCCGGGCGGGCGCCGCGCGGACAATAGGTCGAACAGTCGTTGCACTGATAGCACATCCAGACATCCGCATTCCTCATGAGGACTTCCGAGCGCCCCCATTGAGTCATCAACATCTCTTTGCGAGGGAACGGCTTATCTTCCGGCGAGAGATTGCAGACCACCGAACAGGTGGCACATTGAAAACACTTCTTGACGGTATCTCCGCCGGCCTTCTTAATTTCTCTTATGAAGTTCAGATCCGGATCGATACGACAGGCATCGGCCATCTGATTCTCCTTTTCGCAAAAAACCAAAACAGACGCGAGATAGATTAAACCATTTGTCCATCGTGAAAATAGTCAGTGAGATAAAAAGTGTCAAGCATTTTGTTATTTTTTTCACAATGTCTAACACAATCCGGCAATATTATGACTATTTTCGGATGAATTTCGAATAACTACCGAGCGCCCCCTTAATTCGATGCCAGACCCGGCCACAGGATATCATGAGGACTTTTTCATATCAGTTCGGAACTATCTGGCGCAACGACTCGCCTATTATCCCGGTCCAACTTATGAGCATTACGCAGATTATTATGATAGGTTGTAATATGTTGTTAGACAATATAATAGAAGAGGCGGTGGACATGTTTATACAGGATGTTCCTTATCCCCTATTGTCATCATGGCGATCAGCGGGCCCCTTCTGCGGCGAAGCGCCGGGCGGTCTTACCGGCTCCCCGAAAAAAAGGTTAATGTTAGTCTTCTATTCGTCCGAATCAATAAAAAAGGGGATTTTTCGCTTGACAGGGCTTGTGAAAAGTTTTACATTCTCAACGGTAAACGCTTCTGGGATAGATTTGCAGGCAGGTTTTTTTATTGACCGAGATTGTGAAAAAAGTCACATACTAACGACTGTAATGGGTCTTGTAATGTCCCATGATCGAATCTCGGGCTTGGAAAACATAAGGTGTCCCCGCGTTAGATTGAGTCTTTGAAAATTTGGAATTGATGAGAGAATAAAGAATAGAAAGTTTCCTATAGCTCAATATGAGAGGACGGTAATTGAGATGGCAAAATCAAAACTAATCTCTCCTCACGGAAGTGATACCCTGAAGATATTGTTGCTTGAGGGTAAGGAGAGAGAAGATGAATTGAAACGGGCGGAAACCTTACCCAAGGTTGTTATGACCACTCGTGAAACCGGCGACTTGATTTTTATGGGTATCGGAGGATTTACGCCGCTGGAAGGTTTCATGACTGAAGCCGACTGGAAAGGTGTTTGCCAGGATATGAAGATGACCAACGGTATCTTCTGGCCGATTCCGGTAACACTCTCGCACGATCAGAAATTCGATGCGGGTACCGACATCTGTCTCGTTTCCGGTGAGACTCAGGAAATCATGGGGACGATGAAGGTTTCCGAATGCTACAAGATCGACAAAGAGTTTGAATGCAAGAATGTTTTCACGACCACCGATCCCGAGCATCCGGGAGTCAAGGTTGTGATGGAGCAGAAGGAATGGAATCTGGCCGGTCCGGTCAAGGTTTTGTCGGAAAGTTATTTCCCGAAGGAATTCGCCGGTATTTATCAGACGCCGACCGAAAGCCGCAAGATTTTCGAGGAAAAAGGCTGGAAGACCATCGCCGCTCTGCAACTCCGCAATCCGATGCACCGTTCGCATGAGTACCTGGCCAAGATAGCCATCGAGGTCAGCGACGGTCTCTACATCCACCAGTTGGTCGGCAAACTGAAACCGGGCGACATTCCGGCCGACGTGCGCGTCAACTGTATCGACACCCTGGTCGAAAACTTCTTTGACAAAGACCGTGTCGTTACTGGCGGCTATCCTCTGGATATGCGTTATGCCGGTCCGCGTGAAGGCCTGCTTCATGCCGTGTTCCGCCAGAACTTCGGCTGTTCACATATGATTATCGGCCGCGACCATGCCGGTGTCGGCAACTATTACGGTCCCTTCGACGCCCAGGATGTTTTCTTCAAGCTCTGGGACGGCGCTCTGAAATGCAAGATGCTGCCGATCGACTGGACCTTCTGGTGTTACAAGTGCGGCGGCATGGCTTCGATGAAAACCTGCCCGCATGCCAAGGAAGATCGTTTGTTCCTGTCCGGTACTGCCCTGCGTAAGGCTCTGTCTGAAGCCGGCGATGTTCCTGCCGAATTCAGCCGCCCTCCGGTGTTGGCTCTTCTCCGTGAATACTATGCCGGAATCAAGGACGAGGACAAAGTCGAGGTTAAGATGCATGGCCACGCCACCGGCGACGCCAAGGTTAAAAAGGACAAGTAAAAACGAAATGATAAATAATAGGCAGAGAAATATTGTTAGAACTTCCAATAGGAGAATTTTATGCCTAGTTATGTAATCCCTGATAAGTGTGACGGGTGCAAAGCTCTGGACAAGACCGCTTGCCAGTATATCTGCCCCAACGATCTGATGGTCTTGAACAAAGACCTGATGAAAGCCTTCAACCAAGCGCCCGAGATGTGCTGGGAGTGCTATAGCTGCGTCAAGATTTGCCCGGTACAGGCAATCGAGGTTCGCGGTTATGCCGACTTTGTACCGCTCGGCGCTACTGTTACCCCCATGCGGAGTACTGACTCCATTATGTGGACGGTCAAATTCCGCAATGGAACTTTGAAAAGGTTCAAATTCCCGATCCGGACAACTCCGGAAGGAAAAGCGGAGCCCGAAGCCGGCTTTGCCACTCATGATGACCTGAACAATGAACTCCTGGCCACCGAACCTGAATCGTGCGGCATGAGCACATTGCCCCCGGTAAAGTAATAGGAAAGGAAAGGGTAACATTATGGCGAATTTCGAAACAGTAGAAGTCAAGACTGATGTCCTGATTCTCGGTGGCGGAATGGCGGCCTGCGGGGCTGCCACGGAAGCTGCCTATTGGGCAAAGAAAAACGGTCTTAAAGTGACTTTGGTCGATAAGGCCGCCATGGACCGTTCCGGTGCCGTGGCGATGGGTCTTTCGGCGATCAACCAGTATGTCGGTGTCAGAGACGGCCAGAACAGCATCAAGGACTACGTCGAGTACGTCCGCAATGACCTGATGGGCGTTACTCGTGAAGACCTGGTGGCCAATATTGCCCGCCATGTCGACTCCTCGGTTCATATGTTCGAGAAGTGGGGCCTGCCGATCTGGAAAGATGCCGACGGCAAATATGTTCATGAAGGTCGCTGGCAGCTGATGATCAACGGCGAATCCTACAAGGTTCTCGTTGCCGAAGCCGCCAAGAACGCTCTCGGCATGGACAACATCTACGAGCGCGTTTTCATCGTCGAGCCTCTGATCGAGGGCGGCAAATGTGTAGGCGCGGTCGGTTTCAGCACCCGTGAAAATAAGTTCTACGTCTTTAAAGCCAAGACCACTATCGTCACCATGGGCGGTGCGGTGCACGTTTTCCGCCCGCGCTCCGTCGGTGAAGGTCTCGGCCGTTCCTGGTATCCGCCGTTTAACTCCGGCGCCAGCGCCTATTTCACCATCAAGGGTGGCGCTGAAATGACCTGCCAGGAAGTTCGTTTCATCCCGGTCCGTTTCAAAGACGCTTATGGCCCGGTCGGCGCTTGGTTCCTGCTCTTCAAGTCCCGCGCCACCAATGCCCTGGGTGAAAACTACATGCAGACTCGCAGACCCGAGTTGGAGAAATGGAAACCATACGGTATGGTCAAGCCGGTCCCGGCTAACCTCCGTAACTGGCTGATGATGCTCGACGTGATGGAAGGTAAAGGCCCGATCCTCATGCGGACCGAAGAAGCCATCGAAAAAATCGCCGCGGAATCTCCGGATGAAAAATCTAAGAAGAAAAAACTCAAAGAGCTCGAATCCGAAGCATGGGAAGATTTCCTGGATATGACCATTTCGCAGGCGATCCTCTGGGCGGCCACCAATACCGCTCCGGAAGAGAAGCCGTCCGAAATCGCCGCCTGTGAGCCGTACTTCATCGGTTCTCACTCCGGCGCCTCCGGTGCGTGGGTCTGTGGTCCCGAAGACATCGCTCCCAAGGAATATTTCTGGGGCTATGCCCAGATGACCACCGTCAAGGGTATGTTTGCGGCCGGCGACGCCTCTGGCGCCTCCAGTCACAAATTCTCCTCCGGTTCTCTCACCGAAGGTCGTATCGCCGCCAAGGCATGCGTTAAATTCTGTGTCGAGAATACCGAAGAGCCGAACTTTGACAACGCTAAACTCGAAGAGATCAAGAAGTGGGTTCTGGCTCCGATCGATACTTTCGAAGAGCACAAGGGCGCCACTGTCGATCCGGAAGTCAATCCCAACTACATCAAGCCGAAACAGTTCATGTTCCGTCTCCAGAAGATCATGGACGAATATGCCGGCGGTGTGACCACCCAGTTTATGACCAGCAAGCCTCTGCTTGAAAAAGGTCTCGAACTGCTGGCCATGCTCAGGGAAGACGCCGATAAGTTGGCGGCTGACGGCTTGCATGAGTTGAGCCGTGCCTGGGAGAACTACCACCGTATGTGGCAGGCTGAAGCTCACATCCGGACGATCATGTTCCGCGAAGAAACCCGCTGGCCGGGCTATTACTTCCGCTCCGACTTCCCTTCGATGAAGGAAGACTGGAAGGTCTTTGCGAACTGCGTTTATCATCCGGCGAAGGATGAATGGGAAATGCTCAAACGCGACATTATTCCCATTTATGAGGAAGTCAAGGTAAGTTAGTTGCCGGACGGCTGATTTTAGCCTTACAGCAACTTTCGTTAGATATACACTAAGTCCTTCGGGTGATCGCGCCCGGAGGACTTTGATTTTTAAGGCCGATGTGTTATATTGGCGCAATGTTGAACCTGAAACGAAGTTGAGAACAATGAGCGACGACAAAACAAACTGCCCCCATTGCGGGCAAAAGATGAAACAATGGATGCCGCCGGCCGATTCGACCTGGGGTGAGCATCCGCAGTACGTCTGTTTTAACGACGAATGCCCGTATTATATCAGAGGCTGGGAATGGATGCAAACGCAGTACCAGCAAAAAGCCTCCTACCGCCACCGTTATGACCCTGAAGCCGATGAGTCGGGCCCCGTGCCGGTATGGTCGGTGGATGCCCTCAAAGACAGTATTGTCGAGGAGTAGTACAATATGAGCCAGGAAATCGAACGACTCAAAGAGACTATTCTGAAAGAATATCCGAGGTTGAACGAAGAGAGCGAATTCTGTTTCAAATGCCACAAAGACGTCCCCTGCTTCAATGCCTGTTGCGGCGATGTCAATATCTTCCTGACTCCCTACGATGTTATCAGGCTGAGAAAGCGCCTTGGGATCACCTCCGGTGACTTTCTTTCCAAATACACCCTCTCCCCATTTGATGAAAGCACCAAATACCCGGTTATTCTCCTCAAGATGGAAGATAACGAAAAGAAAACCTGTCCCTTCGTTTCCGACGAGGGCTGCACCGTATACGAAGATAGGCCGTGGCCGTGCCGCATGTATCCCCTGGGACTGGCCTCACCCAAAGACGATCCTCAAATCGGTCAGAATGAATTCTACTTTGTCCTGAACGAAGACGTCTGCAAAGGACATCAGGAGGATCACAAGTATACCGTCGGGGAATGGATCAAGGATCAGGGAATTGCCGAATATTCCGAGATCGGTGAGTTGTTCAAAGATATCACCCTGAATGATTTCTTCCAGAAAGGCGGCCAGTTGGAGCCGCAGAAGATGGACATGTTCTTCACCGCCTGTTACAACATCGATAAGTTTCGCAATTTTGTCTTTCAGAGTAGCTTCCTGAAGAAATTCGACGTCGATCAGGCGACGCAGGACAAAATCAAAGACGACGATGTCGAAATGCTCAAGTTCGGTTATCGCTGGATTCGCTTCGCCTTTTTCGGCGAGGATACCATCCGGATCAAGTCCGATGTCCGCACCGCCAAGCAAAAAGAGCTGGCGGAAAAAGAGAAAGATAAAAATTCATCATCGTGATGCATTACCCCCTTTTTTGTTATTTGATCCACGATAAAGCCCGGCACAAACGCCGGGCTTTTTTTATTGCTCATTCATATTGGTGCTATCTGAAGATCCAAGTCGTCCCGATACAAATGCCTCCCCTCATGACCGCATTTCTCCTTGACAAATCAGCCTACTTGCGTTAATTTGAATATAGGACAGAAAGACTCCGAATTCCACCAACTGTCTTTCGAATTAATAACCGTTAGATAACCCGGCCGGAACGAGAATCGTTCCTATTCATGCTTTGACCGACATCCTGCACCAGATTATTACCGGGATTATCACAGTATCATTTTTGGCTCATTTGCAGAAGGTCTCATCTGCGGCAAGGAGGTATTACAAATGAACAACGCACGATCGGTGTATACCGTAATTTTGCTCATGTTGGGGGTTTGTCTGATAATTCTACCCGGTGACGCCTCGGCTTTTCAGGAAAAATTTCAGAAATTATACGATATCGGCGGCGGGCTGGCAGTCAATCACTATTTCGACGCCAGGGAAACGTACGACGGAGGTCTGATCACTGCCTATGTCAAACAGGGCGGCGGATCTTTGAACTGGTTGTACGTCGTGAAAACCGATTCCTGCGGCACACCTCAATTTCAAATGGCATATGAATTGAGCACAAATCCCGGCGAGTGTTTTTCGGTGGCACCGGTCATTATTCGAGAATTGGCCGGAGTCGGGTATATCATTGCCGGGACGATTATCAACAATAGTAGCCAATGCAGCAGTATATACCTCATGAAAATTGATCTTGCCGGCACGCTACTCTGGATCAACAGATTCGGGACAGGATACACATGAGAAGGTTCTTATTTAACCGGCATGTTGCCGGGTAAGGACGGGGGCTATATTCTAATCGGCACATATCTTGGAGCTGGAAATTCTAACCAGGGTTTTGTTGTCAAAACCGATGATGCGGGCATTTTCTCCTGGTCGCGGATGTATTACGGCGATTTTGGGGCTTCAGTTGAATTCAATGACATCGATTATTCCGATGGTGGATACGTTCTGGTTGGTAAACTATTCATTCCTTCCAGTCCGGAAACCGGCGACGGGCTTCTTTTGAAAATTGATATTCCCGGAAATATTGTCTGGTCGCGGCTACTCAGCAACGATCTCTGCACCGGATGTAAAGAAGAAGCGTATTCGGTCACCTGGACCGGCGACGGCGGCTGTGCCATTACGGGGAAAATCACAACAACCATGGGAATGGGAAAACCGTTTCTGATCAAGGCCGATCTGAACGGTGATGTCTCGTGGTTCGCCATGTATGAAAAACCGGGTTTTGTCGAAGAATACGGCGCCCGGTCGGTGCGGGAGACCTCAGATGGCGGCTATGCTTTCGTTATTTCCGATCAGTCTACTTCGGTGCCGAATGCGATTATGCTGAAAACGGCAAGTGACGGAACTCCGCAATGGGCGACCGAATACGGCCGCACCGGTACGAGTCAGCGCTTTTGTACAGTCAATGAGGTTTATGAAGGCGGCTATATTCTGGCCGGAATCGACGACGGCGCAGATTATCCAACCGTCTATATGGTCAAAACCGATGATGCCGGAGTCAGCGGCTGCAACGAGGTGGATCTCTCCTATTCCGTCTCCGGTGGCGCCTGGTTGCCTCAATCGGCCCTGGTTTCGGACAGCGGGGCATTTGGTGCTCTGACGCCATTTATCCCGACCTACTCCGTACCATTTATCGACGTGTTGATTGACTGCGAATGCTGCGGGCCTAACTGTGATGACCTGGCCCCGTGGGGTGACGCCAACGACGATGGGATCGCTCTGTCGGTCAGCGATATGATTTATCTGAACTTGGTGATATTGGGCCACGAGCCATTATTATCCGGGTGCGGGTCGGAGATGGACGCCTACAGGAACCCTGCTTTTCCCTGCTCGCCGACAATTGGTGACATAATCGCCTATCAGAATTTCTTTATTCATGGTATCGGCGCCCTTCCTCCTCAGGAATGCATCTGTCCCAAAATACCTGAGAATACCGGCATTGTCATGGTGGTTCCCTCTCCCCTGACATTATCAGGTTCATCGGGATCGCAGGTTTTTACCGTTTCTTTGATTAATACATCGGCCGATGATTATGATATCCTTGGCGTGGCAGTACCTATCGACTTCAATTCTGTCTCCGGACCGGCCAGTGTTGGTATTTCTCTGCAGAATTATCAAACCTACGGCGTCTGGACCGAGACGGAGCATGATCCGGCCTATTTTGGAACGGAACGTTGGTCGGGCATGCTTTTGGGACAAACAGCTCCGGCAAGTGTGCCACTGTATGCCGGACAGCAACTTGATCTGTTCGAGATTTATGTATCATGGACGGGCGGCGGATCGTCGCCGACCACCGTCACTCCGGTAACTTTCGATCAAGCGCCCTCGTTTGTACCGACCATTGTCGCCGTGCCTACGGTTAAGTCCGGCCCCGACGCAACCTATCCATTTATGTTGGCGGATGCACACATTCGTGCTGCCGATGTGCCCGGAGACGCCAATAACGACGGTAACTGCAATGTCGGTGACGCCGTCTATTTGATCAATTATGTGTTCAAAGGCGGACCTGAACCTCCCTGCAAGGCTGAAGGTGACGCCAACGGTGATTGTAACCTCAATGTTGGGGATGCGGTGTATCTTATCAGCTATGTCTTTAATGAGGGCGACCCCCCAATTACAAACGACATATGTGAATGGCCAGATTGATGTATCTATATTTTTTTGGAAAGGCGGCGAGTGATTATCATTCGCCGCCTTTTTTCTATCCGCATAGCGAGCTCCGGCCACATGGACACCATGAGATAAGAATTACGACCAAGCTGTAAGGCCGACAGATTTTTCGCGAAGACCATTGCTTCACAAAAGGGCTTTTGGCAGCACCCGCTACCGGATTCTGCGGTTGATATTTTTTTGTTGACCCGACGACTTCCCTGAAGAATACTTACTTTATTAGCATAACCTGCGATCATTAAAGGGATTTTCATATATGGACAGTAACACGTTACGATCTCAGTCGCCCGGTTTTATGGTAGCGCTGGCCGCTTTTATCGTGATCGTGGCCGGAATGCGGGCGGCGCAATCGCTGGTCGTACCGTTTCTACTGGCCGCTTTCGTTGCCACCATCTTCGCCCAGCCCCTCATCTGGCTGAAAAAGAAGGGCCTGCCCGGATGGCTGGCGTTTATCATCGTTATCATCGTCATCGCCGGACTCGGTATCGGCTTCGGAGCTATTATCGGCGAATCGATTACCGATTTCTCCGAAAGTCTCCCATTTTACCAAGCCCGGATTGGGACTCTGATGCAGTCGATACAATCCTGGCTGGTGGGAATCGGCGTCGAGGTACCGGCCGATATCCTGTCGTCGTATCTGAATGTCGAGGCGATCATGAGCGTTTCCGCCGGGATGCTCAGCGGTATCGGCAGCATGGTCTCGAACGGTTTCATGATTCTGCTTACCGTAATCTTCATCCTCCTCGAGGCTCAATCCAGCCCGGCCAAAATCAGGAAAGCGTTTGTCAATCCGACGGTGCAGTTGAGCTATCTGCAGAATTTCTCGCAGAAAATAAACCAGTATATGGGTATCAAGACCATCACCAGTTTCATCACCGGTGTCGTGGTTACCATCTGGCTGACCATACTCGGTGTTGATTTCCCCCTCCTGTGGGGCCTTCTGGCCTTTCTTCTAAACTATGTTCCCTCGATCGGATCGATAATCGCCGCCGTGCCGGCGGTTATCCTGGCCCTGATTCAAATCGGTCCGGGAACATCTATACTGGTAATCATCGGCTATCTGTTTATAAATACCACCATCGGGTCGATATTGGAACCCAGATTCATGGGGCGTGGACTGGGATTGTCCACCCTGGTAGTTTTTATCTCCCTCGTTTTCTGGGGATGGGTTCTGGGACCGGTAGGTATGTTTTTATCGGTGCCGCTGACTATGATGGTCAAACTCGCTCTTGAAATCAAAGAAGACACCAGGTGGATGGCGATCCTGCTCGGTTCCGACACCGAAGTCGAAGCTCTCACCGAATCCATCGCCACCGAAAAATAATCTTAGAGCACAAAAATAGCTCGGCATAGAGACCGGGCCATAGTACAGCTAATTCACAACTGGTTTACCAGACGCTCAGTTAGCTGGTTCGTTAATTGGCAGAATACTATATTCCCAGATTCGATTACATTGGGTCGAATCTGGGAATTTATCTTGATTCGCAAATCACCCTATGATATCATGGGCAGCATGGCTCTGGTCCGCCTTTAAAGACATAACTTATCAGGTAAACAGCATCGCCGACATTTACTCCCCCATCGCAGTTGGCATCGCCTGCCTCCAGCGGATCGGGTGCGAGGCCGCCCTTAAAGACATAGCTGATGAGAAAGACGGCATCGCCAACATTGACCATGCCATCGCCATTGGCATCACCGCAAACATAAACCGGGCCAGCGCCTCCCTGGGTAGGATAATACCCTCCGGCGCACCCAAATGTGGCGGAACTGGCATCTCCCGCAGCGGGCTGGCCCGCGGTTCCTCCTATTCCAAAGTTCGCCGAGCTGGTCTTGCCTCCCCCACCGGCGATGATGCTCTTTCCCATCTTGATTTGAGCGTCAACAGCCATTGGCATGAGCATAAATATCAAAAGTAGTGAAATGTATACTTTGATTTTCATCTATTTGGCCCTCCTGATAGTGACATCGATTCCTTTTAGAGTAAGTTCCTTAACGTCGGAATCTATAATCAAGTCTGCCGTAGAAACAGCGTTATCCGATCCCGCCCTGAATATGAGGGTAGTTCCATTGAGCGCCTTGGCGACTGCCTCCTCAACGCTTCCGAAAGGATTATTGGGCGAACCGTCGCCGGGATCGGAACTGCCCACAAACATTACTTCATATCTGGGCGCAATGTACCTTATATGATGAGTATATGTCATTAAAGGGATACCTGAATTCGGCGGGCCCGGTATGGCATCTACAGTTGCCCAGATATCGTTCATTCCGTCCCACCCCATCCTCCAATGCAACTCCGTCGTTCCACCGGTTTGGTCATAGCCATCACAAACCCAGGCATGAACTCCCTCTTCCCTAACATAAACCGGCCTGAGAAATGTCAAGTCACCAATTAAATCAGCGATATTGGCTTCTTCGTAATTGGCATCGGCATAGTAATCAAAGGTACTATTCATTACACCGGGGACATCTTCTGAGAAGGCCCCAGATTTACATAGAAACTCATCACAGTAATCCATACTTACCGCCAAACCGGCCTCGTGGCACAATTGTGCCACGGCGTCGATCGCTGTTTGAGGAGAAGTTAGCCAGACTTGATCCAGCATATCCTCCCAATCATAACTGGCAGGATGTTTCCAGTAGTACATTAATTGCGACATAGCGGTGGCCACACAACCAGTTGGACATTCATCTGGATTATCACCTGATTCCCCACCACAAATCCCGCCCGATGCAGGACAATCTTCGTTATAGGGGCCTGACTGATACCAGTTCGATGACATCAATTGGTCCACTTTATCAGGCGGAGTCTTGGGACGCGCCCCGGATAAAACCTCAAGCCAGACTTGGTCAGTTCCGGCTATCATTTCCGTCAGTGCTTCACCCACGATAACCTGCCTTGCTTCTATCGAACGATTAATCATGGCATACAAGGCCGTCTTGGCGGGATTGTCTCCGACAGGATAGTCCCCGGTTGGAGAATAGGCGTATACCGGCAACAACAGGTCATCCCCTGCCGCGAGAGCCCATCCTCCACCTTCGAAGCTGACATGGTAGACAGTCCCGGCATCCAGATCAGGGATCGGAAGTATTTCTGATGCCTTCCTCCCCTCCTCCTCCAACCCCATATACACGGGCCAGTTTTCGGCCGCCTGACGAGTTTTGTCAGCCGATAGGAGTTCGGCAGGTGAGGAAGTTGCAAGCATCCACACAATTGGAAGCACCAGCCATAATCCTCTCATCAAGACAGGATGTCTAAATGGCATCACTCGGCCCTCCTGATTGTTATGTCCTCTCCCTTGAGCGTGAGTTCTTTATCGGCGGCGTCAATGATCAATTCGTCCCCGACAAAAGTATTATCCGACCCGGCTTTGAAGATCAGGGTAGCGCCATCGGGTGCCTCAATAACGGCTTCATCGATACCACCATAAGGATTAGTGGGGGATCCGTTACCGATACCAATGACATCAACGAATTTGACCACGTTTTCAGGAGCGACAAATGCAAACTGATCTTGATCTACGGTGAATAAATCGTCTATGGCATACCAGTCATTATTAAGAGGATCTGACCACCCCAGGTTCATATAATATTCGCCATTGATAATGTCATATCCACTGCAAATCCAGAAATGGCACCCGCCTGATCCGTTGCATCCCTGAAGTATAAGTGGCCGTAACCACTGGATTTCAGTAATCATTATCACTGCATCTCGGCTCATATACTGAACATCATCGTCATAGCGAAAGTTATTTTCAAATGCGAGTTCCATTTTGTCCGAAAAGCCTGTGGTAGCCCAAAGTCGATAAACTGAACCGGTAGCCACACCGAGATGATATGAAAGTTTAGCTACCTCAGCATCCCCGGGAACCGGATTGTAATCATAATGGTCGTCATTCATCAGGCTCCAGTCGTATTCTGCGGCAGCGAATGATACGCCAAGCGTAGTGGTGGTTTCAGATAAACTATTATAGAGAGTCGTTAACGCAAACTGGTAATTGGGATCTGAGTTCAATCCCATGGCCGAATCATAAACTGAGTCATCCCAATATCCTGCCATAACCAAATTACCGCCGTCGAGAGAAAACCACCAAAGCCGAATTTGCCAGAACCACTCGGTGGGTATATTGGGGTCGACTGGAAGGGGGAACTCCAACCAGGAGGAAGTATACTTTCTGGTATAATCAGTGCTTCCCTCGTTTACTCCAGAATTCGGCCATTTCCAATAATACATAATCTGCGCCATTGATGTGGCGGCACAGCCAACAACACAATGTTCATCATTTCCCGGAGATAATTCAGGACAGTCATCATTATACGGCGATCTCTGGTGCCAGAGACTGGTCAGATCAAGCTTCAAGTAGTAGGGAGGCGCGTCAGGATCTTTATCCACTTCATCTTCAGGTACTCGCCCGGATATGAGATCTTCCCAAAGGTCGGTACGCTTCTGGAAGTCATCCCGATACATGTCAAAATCCAGATCCTTATTCTGTACTGCATTGGAATATACTCTCGTACGTTCGGCAATTTCGTCCAGAAAGTATTTTAAATCGGGGCTACTTTCATCATACTTCCCATCAGGACTATAAAAATATACAGGTAGGAGCAGATCATTAGCGGCGCACAGGCAAAAGCCTTCGTCCTTGAAATGGGCAATGTAGGCAACCGCCTCACTCTCATCGGGATATCCCTCCATTCGGTCGATAACTGCATCCGGAAGGGCATCCGTCGGCAGATGGCGAACCCAGATTTCGACTGCCGATTTAACCTCCTGCTCACTCATTGGCTTGGCCTGAATCAGTGCAGAAAATAAAATCAGGTAAAGCAGGATGAAAAACAGGACAGGCGGACCAGTAGTTCTATTTCTGTATTTCTTTGATTTCATGTCGTTCTCCTTATCCTGGCAGTTTATTTATTGAAGGTTAACCAGGACAAGGACCAGGCCTTCTCCATCATTTAGGGAAGTCATTGCTTTACCTATCACCGAGCCGAAAGCCCGGCCACGATCGGTTGCTTTCATGGCATGGCCCGCAATATTCGAAGTTGTCAGCATATCACCCGGACGAATGGCTCCATTGGCGGCGGTCGCGAGACAGTAAACCCGGCCGGTCAGGGCCACATTCTGGCCATCATCAAAAATTCCATGCTGGCTCAGAGTCAATCCCGGATTAATATCTCCGGCTCCTGAAATCACACCGGCCACGCAGGGGTCATATGGCCGAGTGCTCAAGGTAGTACGCCCCGGATTAGCGGCATCGATCACTACCAGGGCTCCTTCTGGTAGCATAACATCATCGGTCATCGCAAACGGTTCCGAAATATCGCAGCCATTGCAAATCTTAAGTATTTCAGTTACTACTGCACCGGTCTCACCATTGAGCCTGATCGACTCGCCGGTCGTGGATCCTGATGGGAAGAGTTTAATCGTACTCGCTTCGGCGTCATTTGTTATAGTCAAATCACCGGAGGAATTTTTCATTCTAAGGAGATGATTACCGCCGTTTAATTCGATCGACGCGTCCAGGGATCCGGAAGGGTAAAGTATAATCTTACCCGCTTCGGCGTCATGCTTTATTATCAATTCATCGGAGGAATTTTTCATTCGCATGGAATGGCTACCACCATGGAATTGGATGGCCGTGACATTGTTGGCATCGTTAATTTCCACGTTAGCATCAACTCCGCCGCCTATGATAACACCTCCTGACGCCCTTATCTTGAATTGATTGTCACCGGTCGTATGTACCGTGGCTTCGGTATAGTCGCCCCAGACAAAAGACCCATTATGTATTGCCGAGGCCTTGTATCCGGCCGCAAAAGAGTAATCTCCCGAGGCTAAACAGTTATAACCGCCAGGGATGGTGCTATATTCCCCGCTCGCGTTATTGGAATATCCTCCACCCACTGACCCATATTTGGCAAGTACTTTGTTATCAGCGCCACCACCTATAGTACCAAAATTTTGTGTGATCTTATTTCGACAATCTATACCCCCGATCGTGTTATAATAACCGCCACCGCTAATAGTTCCTCCCTGAACCTCTTCGGTCACAGTATTGTTCCCATGACCACCAATTATGCTGGATGTGAGGACATTAAATGATGAATACACGTCTGGTGGCATGAAGTGTAATGCATGATAGTTATTAACCTTAAATTCCATCGGAGAATTATCAGTCGTTCCGAGAAAGAAAAGATCGTCGGGATTCTCGTTTCCATTGAGTGACCATGAGCCACCGGCCCGAATAGCGTACGGGGCCGCTGTCAACCGAATACGGGGATCCATCGGGCCATCGGAATCGACCTGGATCTCAAGCCAGAGAGAGGTATCGGCAAAATCGGTCTGATTCAGATTGTTTAATGTTACGGTGAAACCTCCAGATGCATCGGTCGTCAAGGTCGGAAAGTTCCACTCGTAAAGCATGTTTCCCGTACCCAGCATCTCCTCATCATAGATCTTAAACGTCACATTATGAGTTGAGTTGACCAAAGGATTATCTGAAGCATCGAGCAAAACCCCTTGATAGGTCATCAATGATGGTGAATCGGCCAAAGCTCCGCCAAAGAGAAACAAAGCGACAATAGCCAAAACAAGAACTTGAAATTTGTACATTGTACCCTCCAATTGCACCTGAATTTTCATCCAAACAGCACACGGTCATAGAAAACCATTGACGCTATTTGGAATTGCACTTACCGCTGCCCGATGAATAGATTGGAAACAGAGGAGATGTCATTACTTCCTGAGGAATCAAGACACCCTCATCCGCACCATCGCCCCAACCGGGCATTGGTTCTTGTCAAGACCCTTATACCAAGGATCAATATATAACTATTAAGGGTGTGCTCAATTGATGTTACTTTCGCGCTGCAGACTCACGATGATTATGTATATATTATAACCATTGATAAGTTTAAGTCAAGGAAATAATAGGGCTCACTAACTACCGGCAAGAGTCGCGATAACCCGGCAGTATCGGTCGATATTACCGGGCATCGTCAACAATTCACGGATGTTTAAATTAAAATTGACAACACGGCTGTGGGCCGCTATTGAAGATATGTTGGATCAGGTAGACCGCATCGCCGACATTGACCTGATTATCGCAGTTGGCATCACCGGCCTCTATCGGGTCGGGCGCGGCGCCACTCTTGAAAATATAATTGATCAGGAAAACGGCATCTCCGACATCGACTGTCCCATCACCGCTGGCATCACCGCATACATAGGGCAAACCTCCTTCGACAGAGTAATTGTAAGCGATAAATGGCGCATTGGGCGGATCATACAAAGATGTATCGGGGCTGGCTTCGACATAGATATAGTAGAAAACATCCGGTCCGGCCTGGGCAGGAACAACGGCGCTATATAAAAAGTCACCATCCTCGCCGACACCGTCGGCATCCATCGGAATAGTCCAGAAATCGTTGCCCGATCCGACCTTAAGTTCCACCACAGCCGGTTGATAGTCATAGGTTATCGAAGTCGTGACCTCGACCTGATTGTTGCTCTCCGGATTTACCGGGGAATGGCTGGTTCCGGAAACTGTAATCGGGTAGCGTTCCAGGGTTGTTTCCGGAATAAGTGTTCGCCCGGCCAGCCCGGGAAAATCGGATGTGAAGCGGAGGGCCCTGAATACAAAATTGGACCCCGGTTGAACCACATCGCCCTGATTCATCCCGCCAGTCGCAGTAATCGGATTGATATATTCCCACAATATCTGCCCATTCTCATCGATTTCGGTAAACTTGCCAATGCGTCCGGCACAAATCAGAGTATTGCCATTGGGAAGCCGCTGGGCACTTGACAGAATATTCGAATAGAAGCTGGTCGGAGGATCGGCCACATATGACCATATGGCTGACGCCGGGCCAAACGGCTCTCCACTCGCCGGTCGCGCATAGCGCCCGCCCACGCCGACGGCAGGAACGATTTCATCAACCGTCGAATAATTCCCCTCGGTGCGTCCTTGTCCATTGTTGTAAACCAGCAAATTACCCGCGCCGGGCAAACCTTCGGGGATCCAGTGCACATCATGCTGACCGAATAATTTTTGATCGGCTGCTGTCCCCGCACGATACACCAGGGGATTTCCCCAACGATAAAGAAAAGCGCCGCCCATACCGCTCCTGCCACCGGTATTCCCGGCTGCTTCTTCAGTCGTGGTGCCGTGATCGATAATCCATAATTCATTCATCGTCCGGGCACTGATAACGATCTGATCCAGTTCGGCATTATAATCGATCGCATTGGCATGAATCCAATCGGGGTTGCCAGTCGGAGCATAATTTAGATCCATCAATTCGGGATGATCCTCAACCACGCCGTAATTATCCGCGAGGGGATCAAAATCTTGAATCAGGTGATCCCACAGATGCCATTCCCAGACAATCTCCCCGGTGGTCGGCCCGGTTGGTTTGACCTCGACGATATGTTCCGGCCATAACAGGGTGTCATCCAAAAGCGCCGGGTTGCGGCCCGCGGCGACAGCTTCAGCCACGGTTTTGTATTCCCAGGCAAGGATCAGTACATTGCCATTCGGCATCGGTTCGATGTCATGATGCTGGAGGTAGGTGTCACTCCAATAAACATAATCCCAGACAACATTTCCATCCCAATCGAAGATCTGCACCCCTCCGCCCGCTCCGGCGCTGCCGGTCAGATGATTGGTGCGAAGCAGATTACCATTATCAAGCAGATATACCGACGCGGCCGGCGCGTTGACCGCTTCCCAGCTATGGACCATTCGTCCAAAATCGTCCATCAGAACGGTCGCAGACGAACTCATCGGCGCAAACAATGTATAGCCTCTGTAAATAGCCGTATCGTAAGTAAACAGCCCGACCGTTTGATCCTGGGCCTGCGTCGAAGAAACGGCCACAAACAGAAAGGATGCTACTATCAACCAATATCCATATTTAGCTGTATTTCCCAAATGACACACTCCATCTTTTCAATTAATCGCCCCGTTGAAATCCCAAGCTGTACGTTAATATCGTGGGCTCTATATATCCATTATCAACAATGACTGGTAATGATTGTTCCGCGAAAAGAACGCGGCTGGACACACACCCAATTCAGGAAAAACGAAAACAAGAATATTTTAATTTGCATTCCCGATACCTTATCCATATACTGGACAAAGTAATTAAGGCAGATTCTCGAAAATTAGGAAATCATTATAATTGATTGGGAGGCAAATACCATGCACCTGCCAAATTCACGCATCTTGCCTTGCATTGCCGCTGTGCTATTAGTAATGGCCGCCTTTGCAGGAGCAAACGCTCAAGCGAATATCGACGAAAAAATCATGCTCATGAAATTCCTGAAAAGCGGTCATATCGCTTTTCCTTTTGGAATTCGCGGAACCATATGGACCGACTTTCCCAATACCGATCACATCAGTGCCGAAGCCGCCATATTGGATAACGATGGCAATGTAGTCGTTGCGGGCTGGACAGAGCTCCGCTCAGATCTGAGTATGGCCCTGGTCCGGTATCTGCCGGACGGAAGGCGTGACAAAAAGTTCAATATGAATGGCAGAAGAACTTTAGGCGTCCCCGGCTGCGAGCAGCAACGTGCATTTGATGTCGCGGTCGATCTGTCCGATAATTCATTAATCGTTGCCGGTGAAACCTTCTGTAAAGGAAAATTCCGCGCGGTTGTGGCACGTGTTGCACCCAACGGACTGATCGATAAGTCCTTTGGTGCCGATGGCTATGCATTACCGCCGATAGATCATCCATGGCAGGCATCGGCCCAATCGGTGACTGTCGACGGCAATGGCAAGATCGTGCTGGCGGTTCAGGCTTTCGACGATGAGAAAAATAAAAAATTTGTAATCATGCGCTTAAATTCGGATGGGACATATGATAAATCGCTGAATGGCAAGGGATGGCTTTTTGCTGAATTTCCGCCGGCCCAGTGGGTTCTGGCCACCAGGGTGCTTGTTCATCCAGATGGCGATTTAATAGCAGGGGGAACAGCCATCGTTAAATCCCCCCACGAGGACAAGGAACCGGTTTTGTTATTTGCTCTTGGCGGATTTAATGCTGACGGCACTCGAAAAGTCAATTTCGGTGCTGGCGGAACTTCATTCATCAGCTATGGTGCTGAGAATCCGGCCGTTCTCGAAGATATAGCCTTCGGCCGGTCGGCATTAAATATTATTCTCGCTGGAACTGTACAGGAAGGCGAAAAAACGTCTTATGCCGTCGCCAGTTACGAAAAGGATGGCTCACCTTCCAATAATTTCGGAAGTGAAGGCAAAAGAATCCTAAAAAAACTGTTTGGCAATATTCAAGCAGGAGCTCTAAGTGTGAGACCCGACGGAAGAATTCTTTTAGCCGGTATTAAAATGCTCAGCAGTCCGAACATATCAATTGTCCGATTATTACCAAACGGTGAATATGATGAGGATTTTGACGTCACAGGATATACAACCCACCCATGCTCATTCACAGAAGCAATGGTTGGAGGGCTTATCACTTTTGATAATAATGAAAGCTGGGTGGTTGCTTCCGGAGATGTTGTCGACAAACTCCCGCCCCGGTTCGAAATCAATGAAGTTCTTGTTGAATCCGATCTCAACGAGTCTTGGCCGCTTACCGACGGTAATATGAAGGACTTTACGGATTTGTGTAACAAGTTTAACCAGTTAATCTACGATGCCCTTGACGGGCAGGTTAGTGTGATGGGATTCAGGATTGTAGACTGGGGTCCTATTGAGAGTAATTGGCAAGAAGAATACGGTGTCGATAAACCGTACGTCTGGCGAACCGTTTTATCGACCGATTTCGACAACCTTTCACCCCTTGAGTATGACAACACCGGCGATCCCCTCAAAGGACGCCCTGAGAATCCAATGCCATTTAAGTATGGATTAGTGGGCTATGGCAAGTCCGGATATTTACACCTCAATGCGCTGGCGTTGTTTCGCGGCTGGGCTGCTACCTATTGTGGAGCTTTCCCGGCAACCAATCATAAGATTGAAGTCGATGGCCAATCATTTGAAGGCACTGTATTATGCCCACAGGGGGGTGAGGGGAGTGAGGGCTATGACAAATTCGACATGAATGTCCTATCAGAAGCCAACGTGTATGGCACCGAATTGTGCCGCTATAACATTCATAATAAAGAAACCCTTCAAGAAAAATTCCGGGGAATGTCCGGGTATGAGTGGCTGGCTAAGTCTTTGAATGCGGGTATATTTGTGCCGGCGGTTGAAATAGAGGGGCCGGATAGTCCGCCCACGCCCTATTTTGTATATCGCTCCGATCATCACATTCTTCCCACTAAAGTAATAGACCGTCTGGAAACATTTGATGATTGGCAATTGCGTTCCCCGGCTATGGCGAACGCAATTCTGGTGACTCCCGAGGGAAAGAAGATCAATATGGGGGTTTCGCGGGAATTAAAGGAGGGTAAATCGTACTCCGGTCATGCGGCGGGAACATTCGTGGCCAATGTTGAAGGCGGCAAGAAAGTAGATTCCATCCACGTATACCTTCGTCATAAATGGTGTGGTGATATTGGAAGCATAAGCAAAGTGCAAACCTCGTTTCATTTGATGCCCGGTGGTTATTCCAAGACTCTTAAAAATGAACAGCTAACGGCCTCCGAACGAAACAATGAGGCCGAGTTCAAAGTCAAGGATGTGTCCAACGTCGTAGGTCAGTATTGGCATACGGTTACGTGGGGAGGGTGCGGTGAAGACGCCGGTTATTCCAGGCTTTACGTCAGTATCACCGTTTATGATAATAATCAGAAATTTGATATTACCCTCAGTCTGGTAAGAAATAAATGGACATGGGTTCGTACCTGCCTCCCACTTGAATTGATTGGCGATTTGTTTGACTGATAATCTTGGCTTGAAATTTCCTGGTTACTATGGCTGTAAATGAATAAAAGGGGGATTGGAGTAAAAGTAAAAGGCCGGGGGAAGGGAAGGCGTTACTACGGGCAGCAGGGTTCTGCGCCGCCTTTGAAGACATAATTTATGAGGTAAACGGCATCGCCGACATTGGTCTGATTGTCGCAGTTGGCGTCGCCCGCCTCGATCGGATCAGGCGCCTCGCCCCCTCGAAATACATAGTTTATCAGGAAAACCGCATCGCCGACATTAACTAACTCGTCGCCGTTGGCATCGCCGCATATATATTCGCAGGCGTCGCCGACACCATCACCGTCGGAATCTTCCTGCCAGATATTAAAAACGTCAGGGCAATTATCGACCTCGCAGGTGTTAGCCGCATAGCCGGGATTGCCCCAGCCGTCGACATCGGTATCGGTACATTCATCGCAGGCATCTCCAATGCCGTCGCCGTCGATATCGGCCTGGTCCTCGTTATCGGCCAAGGGACAATTATCGCACAAGTCGCCATAACTGTCGTTGTCGGAATTAGCCTGATCGGGATTGGTGGTTTCGGGGCAATTATCATAACAATACGGGATGCTGTCCTGGTCGGTATCGGAATAATTATCGTATCCCTCGCAAACATCACAAACATCGCCGACACCGTCGGCATCGGCGTCTTCCTGCAATGGATTGGTCGTTCCGGGACAATTATCAAGTGCATTGTTGATTCCATCCTGATCGACATCCCCCGAATATATCCACTCGACCGCCGCTTCCACGACGTCATCCCGGCCCTCGGCAATCCCGTCCCTCGTCAGCCATACATCTTCATAAGCGACCCACGGAAAATCGACAGGGTTGGGAAACTCCTTGCGTAATAAATAATCGCCCGGATTATCAAACAAATCGCACACCGTATAGGTCAGGGTAACCAGCCAATACGAATAAATCCAATTACCGGCCGCTACACTACTGAAAGCGCCGTTGGTCGGCTTGCCGAATATCTTGACCATCGGATGAAACGACATCGCCATCGGGAAAAAGTCGCCTCCGCTAACTGCATTAGGTCCGGTCAGGATTGCGATCGGTTTGTCGAAGAAATGCTTCGCTTCGCCATTTATTGATGTTACAAATTCACCAAGATCATCGTTAGGGCACATATCAAAATGATCGGTGGGGCTACAGCGATCAAACCATCGAACCACTTGGATAGTATCATCAAAGAGCCGGTTTACCGGATCGATAAAAGTCAGATGCGCCGATCCCCAGTTGGCCCGGTCATCGATGATAAGCCCTTCGACTTCACCATTATGCATGATCGAATCGAGCGCCTTTCCCCACTTTTCCAGAAGAGCGGCTTCGTCGCCCCACCAGCCGTGAGTATAAATGTAAGCAATATCGGTTCCGTCGATGTAGCCCCAACTGAATACCTCTTCGAAATACGGATTCGGTTTTGGCACACCCGGAATTTCAAGCTGCTCGGTCCCCCAGAAGTTCATATTCTGTCCCGCCAGCAGACTGGTCGGAAAATGCAGAGTATCGCCATTGCCATATTTGACCACGTCGATGGTATCGAACAAGTGCCAGTTTTGGCCGACTGCGGCCAGAATCGTATGATCGAAAGTCTTTTGGGTGGTATGGTACGGCGGGTTAGTCATCGGCAGTTCGGCGTCCAGTAATTGAGGATAAATATCTTTCCATGCCATGCCGTCATATCCCAGCACCAGATCACCCGGCTCCAGACCCAGCGGATGCGACTCGACGGCATCGTAAACCACAATAGAGCTATCTGCCAGAGGTGTCAGGGCCGCCCCGAAATGATCGTTATCGCCGATGCCAACACCGTTGAAGAGCGGCACTCCCGGAAGCGGTTCGGTATAGATAACGTCCAAGTCCATCATAGCGGTATGATCGTCACCCAGGACCATATAGGCATTCTGCATTATTGCGCAAAAACGTCCACGGCTGATATAAAGACTGGTATCGGTCAACTCCGGCCAGTAGCGGTCGTACACATCCTGCCAGATATTGGAATCGAGATCGTTGAACGCCGGGAACGATTCATCAACCAAATCCCAACTGTCCTGAAAAAACGATTTTTTCAATTCAATACCGAGACCGATCCCCCAGGTGGCATCGATAGCCGCCTGCCAATCGTAGCGATTATATTGGCCTGCTGATTTGGGCGTATAATTCGGCGGCAAATGGCGAGGTGCGAACATATTCTTAAAAAGTGGCGGGGCTGAATCGAGAAATTCCTGAAAGGTTGCCGATTGCGTTTTTCCGTACTCCTGCGCCGGTGCAACGCCTACCATCAACATGCTAACGCACACCATGACAATCAGATACACAGTTTTGTGGCCAGTCTTAATCATAATCGCCTCACCTGCCGGTTTATCAAGAAATTGCATTCTGGTTTTTTATAGGGGATATAAGTGGACAGCCGATCTCGTCTTATTTCAGATGGGGTGTTGAACCTTACAATCCCTTACATTCCCTATACCGCTATACCCACGAAGTATTCAATACTATTTACGTCGACTATGGCTAAGAGTTACGCTAATAATGGGGGAGATCAGGCTTGTCGTGGGTTGGCCAGATACACCTCTGGTCTTTATAAGTGACCGTCAGGTCACACCCTCCTTCGTCGGCCAAGACCTGACGGAACAGCTAAGCATGAATAAAAGTTCGTCATCGCGGGCATAATGACCAAAAAGTGTTGGTAAAGGGGTCATTTTTTTACACAGATGGAGGCACCAGAGGAAGTAACTTTTTCTCATCTTCTGATTAAGCCTCGGTTTTGACAATAAGTATTTTCAGACGATTTAGCT
>DAOUTW010000022.1 GCA_030668485.1 Candidatus Zixiibacteriota bacterium | reverse complement strand
CCGGGTTAACCGGGAGGAAGGCGGGGATGACGTCAAGTCCTCATGGCCCTTATACCCAGGGCTACACACGTACTACAATGGTCGGTACAGAGGGTCGCAAAGCCGCGAGGTGGAGCCAATCCCCAAAGCCGGCCTCAGTTCAGATTGGAGTCTGCAACTCGACTCCATGAAGGCGGAATCGCTAGTAATCGCGTATCAGCAGGTCGCGGTGAATACGTTCCCGGGCCTTGTACACACCGCCCGTCAAGCCACGGAAGTTGGGGGTACCCGAAGTCGTTTGCCTAACCGCAAGGAGGGCGGCGCCGAAGGTAAAACCAATGACTGGGGCTAAGTCGTAACAAGGTAGCCGTAGCGGAAGCTGCGGCTGGATCACCTCCTTTCTAAGGAGTAGGTTTCGATGCAATCTCGCAACGATTGCAACGAAAACCAGGTCGATCGATGGACATACATTTTTCGATCGCGACACGTATTATTTTTTGATAAATTTAGTCCGTCTTTGATGGGCGAAGACCAAGCTTAGGGCTTATAGCTCAGTTGGTTAGAGCGTGCGCCTGATAAGCGCAAGGTCGGTGGTTCGAATCCACCTAGGCCCATATTAATGGGGATGTAGCTCAGCTGGGAGAGCGGCGGCTTTGCAAGCCGCAGGTCGCCGGTTCGAGCCCGGTCATCTCCATAGAGTAAAAAAATTTTGTTACACCATCTCGCGCAGGCGAGATGTTTCGATCTTTGACAACTTCATATTGTCGCAAACGTATATGATTATCTCAGGATGATCATATCGTGGCGAGCATCTTCAACAAAACTACGGTGATTTATCGATTTGAAGAATTGATCAAGTTACTAAGGGCATGCGGTGGATGCCTTGGCACAGAGAGGCGATGAAGGACGTGGTAAGCTGCGATAAGCCTTGTCTAGGCGCAAACAGCCTTTGAGACAGGGATTTCCGAATGGGGCAACCCGGCCCGTTGAAAGACGGGTCAGCGGCAGGTGAATACATAGCCTGTCGCGGCGCACGGAGGGAATTGAAACATCTTAGTACCTCCAGGAAGAGAAAACAACCGTGATTTCCTAAGTAGCGGCGAGCGAACGGGAAAGAGCCTAAACCGATTGGCATGTTAAAGCTGGCAGGCGTTGTGCCGTCGGTGTTGTGGGATTCGAGATTGGTCTGGCTGTCATCAGGCCGGAAAGTTACAAAGTGGCGGTTTAGCTGAAGCAGGTGGAAACCTGCGCCAAAGAGGGTGAAAGCCCCGTAAGCGAAAGGCCGTTACCTTTCCTTGCTCGAACACCCGAGTAATGCGGAGCACGTGAAATTCCGTATGAATCTGCCGGGACCACCCGGTAAGGCTAAATACTCCTCTGTGACCGATAGTGGACAAGTACCGTGAGGGAAAGGTGAAAAGTACCCCGGAAGGGGAGTGAAATAGTACCTGAAACCGTATGCCTACAAGCTGTCGGAGGAATGTCGTTCTCTTAGGAGAGCGGCGGACTGACGGCGTGCCTATTGAATAATGATCCAGCGAGTTACATCTCTGTTGCAAGGCTAAGCCAAACTCTGGCGTAACCGAAGCGAAAGCGAGTCTGAATAGGGCGAATTAGTAGCAGGGAGTAGACCCGAAACCAGGTGATCTATGCATGGCCAGGATGAAATCCCGGTAAAACGGGATGGAGGTCCGAACCCACCAATGTTGAAAAATTGGGGGATGAGCTGTGCATAGGGGTGAAAGGCCAATCAAACCTGGAGATAGCTGGTTCTCCTCGAAATAGCTTTAGGGCTAGCCTCGTGTTTGAGTGTTGCGGAGGTAGAGCACTGACAGGGTTAGGGGCCCCACAAGGTTACCGACCCCTTTCAAACTCCGAATGCCGTAACATGCTTCACGGGAGTCAGTCAGTGAGGGATAAGCTTCATTGGCGAAAGGGAAACACCCCAGACCGCCGGCTAAGGTCCCCAAGTGCAGCTAAGTGATAAAGGATGTGAGATTACAAAAACAGCTAGGATGTTGGCTTAGAAGCAGCCATTCATTTAAAGAGTGCGTAACAGCTCACTAGTCAAGTGATTTCGCGCCGATAATTTACGGGACTATGCTGTACACCGAAGCCGCGGACTTCATGCTTGCATGGAGTGGTAGAGGAGCATTCTGTTTTGTTTGAAGGTCAGTCGCAAGGCTGGCTGGACGAAACAGAAGAGATTATGCTGGAACGAGTAGCGATAAGACGGGTGGGAAACCCGTCCACCGTAAGCCTAAGGTTTCCTGGGGAAGGTTAATCCTCCCAGGGTTAGTCGGATCCTAAGCCGAGGTCGAAAGGCGTAGGCGATGGCAAACAGGTCAATATTCCTGTACCAGGTCGACCGCGTTTTAAGTTATGGGGTGACGCAGAAGTGACGATCAGCCGTCTGTTGGATTAGGCGGTCTAAGCCGGTAGATGGGGAAGGCAGGCAAATCCACCTTCCTAACATCGAGAGGTTATGGGGAGAGCTTCGGTTCATAAACTGATCTTAATCACGCTGCCAAGAAAATCCTCTATACTAGTTGTCGATTTGTCCGTACCGCAATCCGCCACAGGTAGGCGAGGCGAATAGCCTAAGGTGCTCGAGCTAACCCACGTTAAGGAACTCGGCAAATTTACCCCGTAACTTCGGGAGAAGGGGTGCCGCTAGTAGGTGAACTTTTTTTCAAAGGGAGCCCAGGGCGGCCACAGTAAATTGGCCCCGATGACTGTTTACTAAAAACATATGTCTCTGCTAAGCCTCAAAAGGCGATGTATAGGGACTGATACCTGCCCGGTGCTGGAAGGTTAAGAGGAGAGGTCATCCTTCGGGAGAAGCTTTGAATCGAAGCCCCAGTAAACGGCGGCCGTAACTATAACGGTCCTAAGGTAGCGAAATTCCTTGTCGGGTAAATTCCGACCTGCACGAATGGTATAACAATTGGGGCACTGTCTCAACGTGGGACTCGGTGAAACTGTAGCAGCGGTGAAGATGCCGTTTACTCGTATCGGGACGGAAAGACCCCGTGAACCTTTACTATAACCTGACATTGGTGTTGGGTATCGTATGTGTAGCATAGGTGGGAGGCTTTGAAGCTGGTCCGCTAGGATCGGTGGAGCCATCGTTGAAATACCACCCTTGTCTTATCGGATGTCTAACCTTGGGCCGTGAATCCGGCTCAGGAACAGTGTCAGGCGGGTAGTTTAACTGGGGCGGTTGCCTCCAAAAATGTAACGGAGGCGTGCGAAGGTTCCCTCAGGCCGGGTGGTAATCGGCTGTAGAGTATAAAAGCATAAGGGAGCTTGACTGCGAGACTTACAGGTCGAGCAGGTGCGAAAGCAGGCTTTAGTGGTCCGGCGGTTGTGTGTGGAAATGCCGTCGCTTAACGGATAAAAGGTACTCCGGGGATAACAGGCTGATCTCTTCCGAGAGTCCACATCGACGAAGAGGTTTGGCACCTCGATGTCGGCTCATCACATCCTGGGGCTGGAGAAGGTCCCAAGGGTTCGGCTGTTCGCCGATTAAAGTGGTACGTGAGCTGGGTTTAGAACGTCGCGAGACAGTTCGGTCCCTATCTGATACGAGCGCAGGATACTTGAGGGGAGCTGACCCTAGTACGAGAGGACCAGGTTGGACCGACCGCCGGTGCACCAGTTGTCACGCCAGTGGCACCGCTGGGTAGCTGCGTCGGGAAGGGATAAGCGCTGAAAGCATCTAAGTGCCAAGCCCACCCCAAGATGAGGTATCCCAGACTTTTTAGTCTCTGAAGGGCCCTGGAAGACCACCAGGTTGATAGGTCACAGATGTAAGGACAGTAATGTCTTCAGTCGAGTGATACTAATAGCCCGTGCGACTTGATCATAAAAATTTTACAAATCGGTCACTATTTGCTGTAAGATTCTCGTCATGCGACAATATGTTGTTTATAAATTAATAATGCCGGTGGTAATGGCGTAGGGGATACACCTGTTCCCATTCCGAACACAGTAGTTAAGCCCTACAGCGTCGATGGTACTGCACGGGAGACTGTGTGGGAGAGTAGATCGCTGCCGGCTTTAAATTCCAAACCCCCGCTTCAAATAGCGGGGGTTTTTTATTGCAATACCATTCAAATCGCCATTCAGAAAAATGGTGTAATTTATAGCTAAATAAAGAGTTACGTCATTGCGAGGAGGCCCGGAAATACCAGCGAAGCGAAGTATGGGGCCGACGAAGCAATCTATAGCCCGATTCGACCACTTTTTTCGCTTGCACACCCCAATTGGCATAGTTATATTTGATGAGAGTAAGGCATCCTGATAGGCATCGGGGCATTTCTTACATCAGAATTATCAGGATTGGAAGATTAACTAACAGCAAAACTGTAGTGTGCCCGGGATTACTACGCCATTCTATATAAACTCGGCGGGTATGAAGTGGTGTATTTGTGCTGTCTCCAAATTCGAAAGGAGGAAATATAATGAATCTGCAACTAAGAATCTCAGAATTGAAAAGATGGCTCGCCGCAGAAAGAGATGAATTTGATCAATATGTCGCAAAAATGCACAAGAGCTTTGTGGAGTATATAAATTCTACCAAAATCTATTATGAACAAAAGCTGCAGGATATCATCCAGGAAGAGTCGGAGGAACTGGCTGACAATTTGGGAGTGACCGAAAAGCAGTGGATTACACGTTGGAAAAAAGAGGAAAAGGAATATATAGATGGAATAGAAGATCCTCTGGAAAGAAAGCAAGAAAGGGTAATGTATCGAAAAGCATGTAAGGATACGAGTTGGCTCCGAGGACAATGGATTTGCAGTATTTCAACAATAAAAAAGATATACCAGGAAGAAAAAAACAAAATTGTACAAAGATACAATGCATTTGTCGCCAAAGAAAATGAGGAGTTTCGTCTCTGGCGAGAAAACCTAAATCAGGAATATAAAATCTGGATTGAAGCACACCCAAACTATTTGGAAATGCAAAAATATGAAATCATGGCAAGGAATGAGCATCTAAATAGACCTTTCAAAACAAACACATTTGAACCTCGAACAGAAACGGCAGGAGAAAGAAATCTGCGGCTTGCCCAAGAGGACGATTGGAAGAAAGCAACAAGCAGCCCAACAATTGCCGAAACGATGAGAAACACAGGTCCGACGATAGCCGAACTATTGCGACCGAAGTACTAGGAATCGCCGGGTGCCCAGGACCGATTACCAGCGTGGCCCGGACCTCTGAGGCTTGTTGAAAAAGTCTTGATTTTGTGGTTGGCGTATGTCCCCGTGCGCCAACAATTAAAGGGGAGTTAAAGGCATATGGAAACCACAGAAAAGATAGTCGAGGCATATGTTCGATACATAAAGGGCTGGTTCACGTTTCCTAATATTAAATGCGGACAGCAAATGGAAATCGATCTGTTAGCCGTTGACTTAAGTGATGAGAAGAATATACGACGATATCACATCGAAAGCGGCGTCTCCATTTCAAGAGGCCATTCACTTCTTACCAATGAGCCGTATTCGCCCACCGAGTTGAAAGTACGCATCAAAACACCAAAACAACGCAGAACACTCGGTTATTTCACCGAAAGGAAATTTGGCCATCCGGCGGTTCTTGAAAAGCTTAAAGAATTCGGATTTCTACCGGCCGGGTGCCCGGCACCATTGCCCTGTGTGGCCCGGAGCTCTCTGGTCCGGGTTTCATGATAAGTCAAGCCGGGTGCCCCACAGCTTTGCTGTGGGATAGGTGCGGCGAAGCAATCTTTCGCCGGGTTTGATTCGACAATTATAACTTGTATAATCCAACAAAAATAGCTATGCTAAAGAAGAGTAAGGCATCCTGTGGGCGGGTCAGGCTGCCCGGGCATCGCAATAATTGACCAACTGATAGATTTAATAAACCATGGTTCATTGCGGATCATGCAATATACATAATATTTCCAAGGAGGATGTCATGTATAAGAAACTGTTTTGCGGCCTCATTCTCGTATTTCTATTCGCTTTCACCTTTACCATTGCTTATTCCTACACGCCGCGGGAATATGCAGATCCGGGCGACTGCTGCAAGGTACGTATCTGGTGGACCGGTGAATACGTCTGGGGGGTCTGGATTGATGTTGATGGCGAATTGGAATGCATGTGTGATGAGATCAACAATCCGAATAGTTGCCTCATAAGCTGTCCCGGAATGAAGGCCTGAAGCACCGGGTACCGCCTCCTTTAGACGGGTGCCCGGGACCATTGCTCAGCGTGGCCCGGACCTCTGGTCCGGGTTTCATGATAAGTCAAGAATTCTACTACATTACGCCGGGTGCCGCACTCCTTTTGGAGTGTGAAATGACTTTGTGGCGACAGACGCCCTCGTCTGCCAAAGGTAGGGTCATCCACACGACAGCAGAAAACCGGCCTCTGTCGGCCGGGTGCCCGGGACCATTGCCCTGTGTGGCCCGGACCTTTGGTCCGGGTTTCATGATAAGTCAAGAATTCTACTACATTACGCTGTTCATCCACACGACAGCAGAAAACCGGCCTCTGCCGGTTTATTTTTCCTTGTATACCACAGGGGTATCGATTATAATTATTGTATACAAGGCATCCTGAGGGCTGACCAAATAGTCCCTTTTTGAAATCTCAGGATAAATTAAAAATCTAATGATTGAATGGCTCTCCGGCCTAAGATCGTGTGCATCACCATGCTTAAACGGGGAGTATTCAATTGCCACTAAATCGAGTAGGGCAGAAGTCTCCGACTTCTGCCATCTCACTATCGCCGCCTACTGCAACTGCAGCTTATCATCAAGCCGTTAGGTTGCAAATAGGCAACAGAATGGAGGGCAAGTAATGGAAATTACTCAGCAAAAGCTCGATGAGCTAAAATCCCAGATCCAGATCAAGGAGCCTCTTGGCGCGTTGATTCAAAACAGCCTCGTAGTGGGAGAGAAACCGGATGACGAACGCATTGCGGCTAGCGCAGCCTCTGATGATTGTCAGTCGTTCAACTTCGATATTAAGCTGCTGAAGATTAGCGGCAGCATTTGCAAGACTGGCATGATCGATTTCAGGGGCTCCGTCTGCGGAATCGAGATCGCCCACACGACGGCAGATCTATCCAAGCACGAGATATGTTGGCATCCGAAACTCGGAAAACTCCTCGGCATAAAGTTTTGTTTCGCCCTGGAGAACCACTGCCTCTATACGCGGGGGGAGATCGATGGCTGGTTCAAGACTTTGGTGAAGTGGAACGAAAAGATATTCTGCTTTTGACGAATTGACGGGTGGTCGGGCCGGGTGGCCCATGCGTCCGCTTGCCGAAGGGTAGGGACGATCCAGCCTTTTAATCAGAGCTGTTCGCAATTGCCATACCCTATATATAAACCCACAGGCCGGGTGCCGCACTCCTTTAGGAGTGTGAGGCGATTATCATTGATCGCCAAATTACATTTCGCACCGCTGAAGTGGTGCGGCACTCCTGTATCTATAATTATGTTCTTGCAATAAGGAATGGAGGGTATTCACATGTTAACGAATTTCAAACATGTTGTTGTAGCTTTGTTTGTCTTCTTCGTCCCTTGGTCCGGCCAACTGCTGGCCCAGGAGGTTTTCACCGACGAGGCTGCATTTGCCGCCGCTATCGGTCCGCGGATTATGGTCAATTTCGATGCTGAACCCGACGGTTCGCCGCTTGGTGTAGGTGAACCATTGACCAACCAATACTCTTCAATAGGCGTTATCTTTGAACCGTTTGCATCTGGAGATCCTCAGATAGGTGATGTGGCTGAAGGCTACGAAAGCTATGAGGAACTCTCGCTACCCAACTGGTTGCAGACGAAGGAGATCGGCGGCGGCGGCGGTGGTTTCCGCGTGGTTTTCACCGAACAGCCTGTTAGCTACTTCGGGTTAAACGTTGTTGATCTTCAGGACCCAGGAACCTACGGTATGAGCACCCTCGAGCTTTTCGATGTTAATGATAACTCGATTGTCAAATACAACCTCCAGGATGTGATCGGGACGAGCCCGGCCGGCGTTCTGTTTTTTGGAGTCAAAGCAGATACTTTGATCAAGCACGTCGAGGTTGCTATTGGTGATATGGGGAATGGTGACTATGTCGCCTTTGACAACCTTCAATTCAGATATCTGCCAATCCCCGTGCCGACATCGACTAGCAAGGTTTATGTCTTTATGGTCATAGCTGTATTGATTCTTACGGGTATGCTAATTCGTCGGACTATTCATTGTTCAGTAACATAGTAGGGCAGGTTCCCCATCCGCCGCGGCGGACTGTGGATTAATTATGCATATGCTCGCCGGGTGCCCAGGACCAATCACCTGTGTGCCGCGGACCTTCGTCCGGGTTTCATAACCCAGAACTCATGTGGCCACAGACGCCTTCGTCTGCCAAAGGTAGGGGCATCCTCGCGACAGCATAAAACCGCCTTCCGGCGGCTAAGCCACAAAATCGACAGTAAATCGATGTTAATCCCGGAACCAAATACATTAGTAGAAGCAACGAACAATAAAGGAGATATATGTCATGCAAAATACGTCACTTATACAAAGCCAATTCAACAGTAACCGAAAAGATATATGTGGTCACAAAAATAATATCAATTCGCATCAGCAGATGGCAACCCGTCCGCGCGACAGCCAAAAAGCGGCTCCTGCCGCAAAAACTTAAAAAATGAGGGACCAAAGCCAAATATGCTGCAATTCCAAGCGCGACAAATCATTATGGAGCATAGAATACCCCTCGGGTGTATGTTAAATACATACACTTACCTGTTTCGTGGCAGACGAACGTCCCTGTCTGCCCCAGGGTATACGATCGCCGGAGCCGCACTCCTTTTGGAGTGTGAAATGACTTTGTGGCGACAGACGCCCTCGTTTGCCAAAGGTAGGGGCATCCACGCGACAGCAGAAAAGCCGCCTCACCTGCCCTGCCATCCTATAAGCTGTTACACCTCTATAGTATACAAATAAAGAGCTCTGGTTTCATTAGAATAATTCTTGCATAATTGACTAATAAGTATTATATTATCCATATAACACCATATTGTCTCTACAACAGTGATTGGTAACTGCGACAATGCAATTTTGGGCTTTGGAGGAGCAATCATGAAACTGAGAAACCTTTGTTGTCTCTGTGTTATGGGGATTGTGTACCACTTCTTATGCACTCCATCGACAGATTTACTTGCTCAGGATCTTGTGACGAAAAATGATTTCCTCTGTGAAGATACCACGTATGAACTTGATGGTACTGGCTGGCCGGCCGTGGCGATTGACTCACGCGGCAGGCTGTCAGTTGTATACAATGCCTATAACCGTGATCTTGATTATTCTGCGTACCAGTACCTTCGTCTTGACGATTCTGGTTTTCAAACTCAGCCGGTCATAACTTTCCTTCCAGATACATTGAATCAGGACACTATCTTTGTGCCTCATGCCCTCACTCGTGTGTATGGTAATAATGCAGGGATGAGTTTTATTCCATACATGACCATAAGTCGTATAACCTCTCCCTATGCCACGAAAACCCCCTTTCTCCTGATCGATGAGGATGGGAGGCCGACAGAAACACCATTAACTCCAGCCTATTCCGGTTCTGAACATCCTTATTTCTGGGAAGAATTTCCGTACGGAGCCATTAATAATGAGAATGTTGTCGCAGCAGCATGGGAAATTAATGGCGATGAAAATCATCTGGGGCTTGACTCAATCCTCGTAAGATTGTACTATTCAGCCTCGGACAGTTTCAGCCCACTCATTAACCCAACCTCTTTGCCACATCCGCTAACAGACGATCCGGAATGGGACGGCAGAATAACCTGGCGGGGTCCTCCCGCTATGGGCTTGGCCGATGATGGCGGATTTGCTGTTGCATGGATTTCAAGGGATCATCCCATATATCATGTATTTTATGTGGTCTACAACTCAGATTACACAGTGCGTTCGGAAGTTAAGATGGCCGATTGCGATAAGGGATACTACGACACTTCTTTTTGTGTTACTGAAAATGTCAGTCAACTCGACATGATCATGGAAGCAGACGGCGATTTCTATATTATCTGGAATGAAGCCAAGTTAAACCACCCTGATTACTATACGCGTAAGCATTTCTGGATGCGAGGTTTTAATGCCGACGGCTCACCCAAATATGATGCGGTCCACATCAACGATGCGGATTCGTTGAATATGGAATTGGGACAACTCGTTTGGCCTGCCATAGCATGTGATGACAGTGGCAATGTCCTTGTGCTCTGGTCGGATGGACGCAATTTTGTCGAAGAAAATGGATGGTTCAGTGAGACATTGGATCTTTTTGCACAGAAAATCGATCCTGATGGAAATCTTGTCGGTCCGAACTACCTGATAAACGACCATCGAGGTGCCGGTGACATATATGGCGTGGGTTCGAATTGTGATATCAACAACGCCGGGCAGGCTGTGATAGTCTGGACTGACGGACTGTGGACGACGGGATCACTAGACCAGCATACATTATGCCAGTTGATGCCATATCACGACATCGGAACGTTTATTCCCGGTGATGTCAACCTTGATCTTCAGTCTAACGTTGGCGACATTATTTACCTTGTGAATTACGTTTTCAAAGACTCAAACGTCCGATTCTGGCCACGTGATCTGCCGAATGTGAATGGTGATGTGAACATAAATGTCGGTGATATTGTCTACCTGGTCAATTACATATTTAAGGGAGGTCCGGAGCCAATCACACCGTATGCCGGAATACGACCACCGCTTTAGGAACTTCCTGACGGGTGCCGCACTGCTTTAACAGTATGATATATGATTAACGCGTGCCCGCGATCTCTGATCGGGGCTTATCCCTAAAATACCACCGTTTCGGTAGGGTATCGTGATCAGATTTCGATTTTACTTGCATATATTTACTTGGATGTATATTATAAAACATAAGAAGGCATTTGGTATTAATAATCGCAAAAGGCATCACATTCTCGATCGATAAAGATAAGGAAGTCAACGTTCCGGTTTGAGGTCGGGACTTTTTATCCAGGAAGGAGACAACATGAAAAAGACATGTGCCATAATTGGTATATTTGTGTTCACGTTTATCTTCGCCGCCGGAGGATTTTTATCCACTGATGCAACGGCCAAACCACCACGCGATTGCTTGTATGATCTCCCGTGCGTCCCTGATGATATTATCTGTAATACTGGAGAACTCTGCTGGGGAACATGCTATCCGCTAACCCGCGGTGGTGTTTTCTATTGTGAAGGGGATTGGAATACGCAGTATTGTTCCAAGGATTATTTCTATCCGGTTCCCTGCGAGCTGTAAATAATAGAATAGCATCTTAACCAAATAAGACCTCACGCTGGATTAAAGGGCTGCTCTATCGGAGCAGTCCTTTATTATTCTGTTGTAAATTCCTGAAAAGATGGCGGGTGACTCATGGTCATGGCGGTCTGTGGGTTAGTACGCTTCCGCGGTCCAGTTTAGGTCGAAAATCCACAGTTTGCTTCAGCCAACGCGGTACCGAGCGGTTGTCGTCACTTAAATACAGGAGTGTCTCGGTCTGCAAAAGCCACCTTTACTCTTGTGCTTTTTAAAAAGGACTATATATTTTACTTATAAAAAGTAACCTATCAAATGGCTCGTTAAAACATGTCTGAGGCGACTACCATTTCCCGGGTATTATTAAAGCCATTGATTGGATTTTGGTTCATATCAAGAACCTAATAATTCAAAATATAGAGGTGTTGCTATGTGCAATAAGATACAGCAACAATTGTGCGGCGAGCAAATTGGCCTGAATCGTTGGCGGCTAAGTACGATAGTTTTGTGCCTGTTTGTAATTGCCGGATTTGTTCCTGCGGCTGCCGAGGGGAACTATCTCTGCGGCGACATCAACTCCGATGAAGACTTCAATATTCTGGACGTGACTTATTTGTATAATTACTTGTTTAAGGGCGGTGCGGTACCGGCAAACATGGAAGCGTCGGACGTTGACCAGATAGCGGGTTTGAATACCAACGACTGTGCCCTTTTGGTCGACTTTTTCTATCAGTCGGGCGAGCCTCCGCAATGCGGCCCGAAACCGGATACGGTCTTGCCGGTGACGGACGATACGCTTGAGGTGGTGGGCGGGCGCGTACCGGCAGGAGAGACGCGATGTCAGGTACAGGTGCGCTTGCGGGTCAAGAATTTGACTTACGGGATGTGCCTCCCGCTGAGCTTTGACTGTCTGACATCGGAGGTATCCTGCGATTCAATTGCGTTTCCCCCGGGACTCGTCGATGATTTTCCCATTTACGCCAAGGCATACGATAATGTCGAGCAGAAAGCTGTTCTCGGCCTAAACTGCCTCGCCTATCCCGGACTGGTACCGGAAGAAGAATACCTGCTGGCATCATTCTGGTTCACTCTGTCAACGGTGGATGAATTCCAGGATCAGATGATCGACCTGGATACAACCGGATATGCGCCTGAAAACACTATCATTTTCACCAAAAACAAGCCGAATAACGAAGCGTACATCCCGACGATTGTCTTCAGTCAGGACGAAGTCCTGAATATCGATTCCGATGGTGACGGTCTATTTGATGACTATGACAACTGCCCGTTTACGCCCAACGCGGACCAGCAAAACGGCGATGGGGACCTCTTCGGAGATGTCTGCGACAATTGCTCTGCAGTCCCCAATGACGACCAGCTCGATACCGACGGCGATGACCTCGGAGATGTATGCGACAATTGCCCGGACGATCCCAATGCCGACCAGGCAGATATCGACGCTGACGGGATCGGCGACGTTTGCGATGCCTGTCCGTTAGATGCCGATAACGATATCGACGGCGACGGTATTTGCGGCGATATAGATAATTGCCCGATTACACATAATCCAGACCAGCAGGACTCCGACGCTAACGGTACGGGAGATGCTTGCGAAGGGATTTATCAATGTGGCGATATCAACGCCGACGGATGGATTAACATCGGCGACGCCGTCTACCTGATCAATTTTATTTTCAATTATGGACCGCCCCCGTGCGAACCTGAATAAAAACCGCCGTGTTGTACTCGGCAGGTGGCCGCGATCCCTGATCGCGGCCCATCGAAGGCCGAGAGCAAGAATACACCAGCGATTAAGTCTCAATTTAAGAATAAGAAAATAGGCATTGGTTAATGATATGGGTAGTAAGTATTTACAAAGCGCGACCAAATGTCGAGTCCACCAACCATAATATTGATTGACACAGGAAATATATTAGGTTATAATTAACTATATATTCGAGGCATCGAATTAATAGTACAGACCAGGGATGGGAATAATAACGTTGCATCATACTTGGCAATTGCCATCCCCCGTATAATCACTCCAGTACCTTAGAAAAGCGGGAGTGTTTACATGAGAAATACATCCGTCATTGATGTAACAACATCAGGGCTATCCAGCAGGCATCGGCTTTCTGAAATTATTAATACCAGGCCCCGCTTCAGGCGGCGCAAGGTAGGTTGTGTATTTATTTAACCTTAACTTCCAAGGAGGAAGTAATGAAAAAGATTCTCATCTTGGCCCTGATCGGAGTGATCAGTTTCTTCGCATCATCAACGTATGCGATTATTTGCGATAACGGCGTCTGCGGCGATGCCGACGGCGACGGCAACGTAAACATTCTCGATGTAGCACTTATGATTAATTTTTATAATTGTGGCAACGTCAGCATCGAACGTTGCGAAGAGCTGGGTGAAATCATCTGCGAAGACAATATCGATGTCAACCACGACCATGCATTTACGTATGCGGATATCGAAGCTGTGATCGGCTGGTTGTACTATAGCGGCCCGGAGCTTGACTGCGGATTCTGATGAACCGGAATGGATGACGTATTATTCAGGTCGGCGCACATTTATGTGCGCCGACTATATGAAGGCGTTTATGCAGGTGATGCAGCCGTTGTGAAATATGCCGACTGGAGTCAATTGCATTGGACCCAGTGCCCGTTCACAGCCCGTCTTTGCGGATGTTGGATGGCTTATCTTACCGGTCGGTAACTTTCGGCAGCGAATGTCAGGCTCATTTGCCTGGGTTATAGTCCTGTAAATATCAATAAGGCAAATACTATGAGCCTTTCGAATGGCATCAATCAGAGTTGCAAGCATCATAGTTCAGAGATTATTTGCCGGCGAGGATAAGCAAACACCTCCGTATTGTGATATAAATGAGCGGTTCGATTATCCGCGCCAGTAAATGCGATAAGTCCGGTATGAGACCGGGACTTGATAAGTCCAGGAAGGAGGATGTGATGAAAAAGGTATGTGCTTTCACATCAGTTTTTGTCATTGCGTTTTTAATTGGAATCGGCGCTGTTGTTTTCACCGCCGAAAACGTCGAGGCGAGGAGAATCTGTCTCAAGGAATTGCCTTGCCACCCGGATAATATCTACTGCACCAGCACTCCCTGTCCAGGGACATGCTATCCCAATGGTGGGGTATTTTATTGTGCCCCGGATTGGAACATAGAGTATTGCTCCGGCGATTATTACTGGCCGGTACCCTGCTCCCATATACTGTAAAAATAGTACTTAACATTTAAACCGTCTCATATCGGATAAGGCTGTTCGCTCGAGCGGCCTTATTTACTGATACACGATACCGATCGGCTGAAAGTGGTGCGTTTCAATTGAGAAGGTGATGGCATGGCTTATCTAAGCAATCCGTATGAGCAGTCGAAAACAAACCAATTCCCGGACAAAAGCAAACCATTCAAACCGATTCAACCGCTTTATAGTGTACCGATCCAAGGGTGATACCATTTGTGATCGGTATCAATGTGGCGGATTTATTTTATCTGGTAATAAAGTATTTATTTCATATACTTACGGTAACGATGCGTATACAATGATATGAATGCTCCCGTCGCAAAAAGAAAAACGCTGGTTTTAATCGCCGGCGCACTCTGGTCACTGGTCGGGCTTTGGCTTATTATCACCGCCCTGCGTTGGTTGATTCCGCTTCCGGAATTCTACCCGATCCTGTGGCCGACAATCGGAATTATATTTGGAGTGATCATCTATCGTTTCGGATTTTCCAAACTGGTGACGATCAATATCTCCCGCATCTTCTCTCAGTCCCCCGGCAAGGAAAAAGTCTGTATATTCTCATTTCAGAATACCAAAAGCTATGTCATAATTATTGCTATGATTGTGCTTGGGTATATCCTTCGCCATCTTCCGGTGGCCAAGATTTATATTGTGCCGATTTATACCGCTATCGGGCTGGCCCTGTTGCTTTCCAGTTTGATCTATTACCGCCGCCTGACCTCCTGACAATCATCACAAGAAACCTAAAATATTCGTCTTGCAAAATAATACTTATAGCTTTATAATATGATTACATTCAAGAATAAATAAACGCGTCAAAACTATTTTATAAATATGTGACATGAAAGAGGAGGGGAAGAATGTCTGGGAAATCAAGTAGGTCTGCTCTCACCTGCCTGTTATTGATAGGGCTGAGTGTGGTTTTAGCATCATCTGTTTGCGCCGACGCCAAAACCGACCCGGCCGGCGCATGGGCCATGCAATTTCAGATTAATGATAATTTCAGTCTGGGGGCGTTCCAGGGATCGACCTTGTCATTGAAGAAGCATAAATCATCGGGATTCGCCTGGCGATTGGGTCTCGATATTAGTCTTGAATTTAATGATGATGAATCTCAAGATTTCAGGGAAGACTCCCTACAAACCAAGACTGAAAGTAGTGTGAACATTCAAGATATCCAGCTTCGAATCCAGGCGTTGTTTTATCCCAATTCATTCGCCGGCATTAAGTTCTTTTATGGCTTCGGACCGCTGATCGGATTCGCCCACGGCAGGAATAATACCGATCAGTTAAGAATTTCCTATGAGAGGTTGTTGAGTAACGAAGCTTCTTTCAATAAGTGGGAAATCGGGGCATCGGGAGTCTTTGGGGTAGAATGGTTTGCATCCGGTAATATTAGCCTGATTGCGGAATATAGTACAATGGCGTATTATAGATACCACAAGAGCACCAACGAGACGATTAGCACTTATCCTGATAATATCAGCCGATCCAATAGAGAAAGAATCGATAAGGACCTGATATTCGAGGCGGACGAGGTCCGGTTCGGATTATCGGTCTATTTCTAAACTTTGGTTGTCATCAGTTTTTAACTTGCATAGCCCCGATCTTACGGCTATACAATATCAGGCATCCTGAGAGGCATCCATATCATATTTGTCCTTTTTCTCGGGAAAGTCATTTTAATCATACCCGCCGCACTGTTTGAGCAGGGCAGAGATGTACCCTCTCATCGGTCGATGGCATCAACTATTAGCATGGGAGGAATAATTATGCGATTCAAACATCTCATCGGGCTGGTCCTTATCTTTGCCCTCGCCTTCGGCTTTACGGCCGGTCTTAATATGTCCGCTTTTGCCGGCCTTGAGGATCCCGGTCGGGACCCGGATCTATGCGATGGAGCACCTGGTGACTATTGGGTGGTTGAAGGTCGTTGCTGCGACGCTCCCTGGGGTGGCAGCGGCGTGTGGACGGGCACCGGCTGTCGGTATGAAGACAATATCAGTTGCTCTTGCTCCGGATTGCTGGGTCCACCGCCGAATAATCCCAAAAGCTGTCCGCTGATTTGCGGCACGCCTCAATAACCCGGCTATTCTCAACATCCAAACTTGTCCGGAGGCGCGCCGCAGGCGGTGCGCCTCGGTTTAAAATATCTGCCATCAGGCCGCCTCCCTAAAAATATTACAAAAAGTATAAAATTTTCATTGCACCCGGTGGATAATATGTCTAATATATAAGCGCAATCGCTGCATGGCTGACGATTGCAGGCATCCTGAAGGGCAAGCGGCATCAATTAAGCGCATTACTCAGGAACAACAAATATCCGATTCCGGTCAATGGTAGTCCGGGATACAGGTATATGGCATCAGTAATTCAACATATGTCCCGGTATGAGACATAAACGTACTTCATGGAAGGAGAAATAATATGAAAAGGATAGCTGTCTTTACAACCGTGTTTGCCATGTCGTTTTTGTTAGGATTGGGCCTTGTGGTCTTTACGGCTGACTCGGCAATGGCCAAAAAACCGATTAATCCGCCTTTGCCCTGCAGTCCCGACGATATATACTGCACGAGTATCGGTTGCGACGGAACCTATCAGACCGGCGGCATTTTCTACTGTTATCCCGATTTCGAAACGGAATACTGCTCCGGTGACTGGTGGTTACCGGTGCCCTGTTCTCACATAATGTAATACCGCGTTAATCAAACAACTTAGGCATTGTCTCATATCGGAAAAGGCTGCCCGCAGGGGCAGCCTTTATTATTGGATTAAGTCGACCATGCCTGAAGGGAATACTACTTTGACTCCTCCTTAGCCAGTTCCTCGCGGCAGCGCTGTCCGTATTTCTGGATTGACTTCAGGACCTCCTTATTGTCGGAGGTGATCAATATAATATCACCTGCGCCGGTATGAACCGACTCTAATTTTGCCCCGAGCATCATCAATTTGCCGAATGTCAGGCAATGCTGGCACATTTTTAATCCGGTTTTTCCCGAACTCAGATCCATGGCGATCTGCTCCATCTTCTTCTGGGCCTTAGTATAGGAATTCCGGTATTCGGGGTCGACAATGGTAAGGCTCAGCAGTCCATTGGTGATATCGTGATGCTCCCAGGACATATGGTCCATCAGATGCGAGTCCTCGGTCAGGCATTCGCAGAAATCGCAGTTTTCCATATCAATCCAGGGCTTGTCCTGAGCCATAGCGGGGGAATACAGGACAATAAAAGCCATCAATACCAGGGTCCCAATTTTGCAACCGTTCATCGAGTTACTCCTTCCTAATGCAAATGAGAATTTTCGACATGTCGAGCGGTGATGAGAATATCATTTGATCTGAATCCAATTTAAGGAGGAAAAGCGACTGATGCAAGAGCTTTGCAGGCTCATGTGATAGGGAAGACCGAAATTGATTGGGGGATATTGCACTTGACATTTTATATTAAAAAGTATATCGATAGTGAAAGCAAGCATTGAACTGGCATCTTTGATTATGAATAGGAATCTTATCTACGCTATAGAATTGTTGATTCTCTTATTATAGGTCTCCCTGAAACGGGATGTTAGAGTAAAGGCATGGGTAGATTTCGATTAATCAGGAGTAATAGAAACGACGTGGCCCGGTAAATTTCGATGGCAGGTACTTTATCATTGCCAGACGATTACGGCCACTTTATCTCATAATACCCTTATAAGGAGGTGAAACATGATTTATCTGATCGAACCCCTCGCGGTGCTGGATCACAAATGCAAGACGGTATGCAATACCGATATTTGCGGACGTCTTAGCATCCATCCGATTTGTCCCCCCAACCATTGTGTGATTTATTAGTCAGTCGGGGAGGAGAAAAGCGTCGGATTAATTGTTGACGCACTATTTAAACAGTTAGTACAGGCGGGGAGGGTCGGTTTAATCCGGCAGGCCCCGCCCTTTAAGACAGCACCTGTCATTCGTTCGAAGAATAAATTAATTTGACATTGGAACGGAAACTAGTCATCTTACATAGGTAATTATTTGTTAAATATATCCAGCAAGCCGTAGAGGAGGGAATATGAGAAGGGCTCTGATCACCGTCGTTATGATCGTTCTTCTTGCCGGCGGAGTCTCAGCAGGGAATCTAAAGCCGATAACGCTGTATGCCGGCACCGGCCTGAGTGTCCCCGGCGGACCAGACGGTTTCAAGGACAGTTGGAAAATCGGATATCATGTTTTCGGCGGTGTCGGATACAATCTGATGCCGTGCCTGCAAGTTATCGGTCATTTTGGATATCATGTATTTCCTTATGATATCGATAAGTATGTGAACTCGGGGACATTTCCTAATTCATCGGTGGATGAGTTTGACGGACGTACTTACAGCGTGATTATGATAGGACTTGATACCCGATTTAGTGTGACAGCGCCGGGCGCTCGGGCCAGGCCGTATGTTCAGTTGGGGTTCGGAATTGCCGATACTGACGTCGATGACTTGAATTATAACGGTCTAACCGTTCGGCAGGGAGCCGGTGAAACCAAACCGTATCTAAGCTTTGCGGGAGGAGTGGAGTCGGCGCTGGGACCGAAATTATCCCTCTTCTTCCAGGGTCAGATGGTATTGATATTTTATGATGATGATAATTCCAGGATTGCCAATAAAACGGTTACTTTTTTCCCTATATCGATAGGACTAAAATTTTAGTCCGCGACAATGCCTTTTTGCGGTTGGACTTCCTCAGATAATTGGAACGCCATTGGCCGGCTATAAATTTTCAATCTGGTCGGTGCTAATTCCCATGTCCGTCAGCATCACTGGAATACCATCGTCGATCCGGTAAATGGTATTCCGGTCAGTAGTTATGACAGCGTCAGTGAGCGGCTGTTCGACCACACTTCCGTCGACATGCTTGACGATGCCGGCCTCGATCGCTTTGTTAACCAGAGCCGTTTTATCTTCGGCGAGAATTTCCACCGGTTCTTTGGTGACGGGGCAACAGAGTATTTCAAGTAATTCTTTCTTAATAGGCACGGCAAAATTCCTCATATGGTAGTTTCAGTAAGGTTTAAAATCGAAAAAAACAGAGTCGATGTCAACTGAAATCGTAATCGGCTCTAACATCATCCAGAGTTCCTGGCAACGAGAATTTGGCGCATATTCTACATCTGTCTCAAAGACGTGAATAATAGCAAAACAGGCGATAATTCCCTAAAAATACAGTTGTTTTTTAACCAGTTGACAAACTGTCTTGCCTGTTCTATTTTCCCTGAGGTTAAAAAAACGATATTATGTGAGGTAATGATGAAAGATATAATAGTCAAATTGCTGCCTGAGATAGATGAAATCAGAGAGGCCGCCCTTCGGGACAAAGTGATTGCCTGCTGGGAAGATGCTATTAATTTCCGGGGCTGGACCGAGGAATTACTCCGCTCTATGCCGTTTACCCTGCTGGCGGAAAATGTCAAAATCACCTTCATTGATCACGTTCGGGCCGTTTGCCGAATGTGTATTGCCTGCGACAATGTCTTGATCGATATCCACGGCGAGAACCGCACCCCGGTAAACCGCGATTACCTGATTGCGGGTGCTTTGCTGGCCGATGTTGGCAAGCTGTGCGAGTTTGAAATCGTCGACGGCAAGCCGGTCAAGTCCGATTACGGCAGGCATATCCGTCATCCTTTCAGCGGCGTCGGTCTGGCGTTTAAGCATGATGTCCCCTCTGAGGTAATGCATATTATCGCGACCCATTCCAAAGAAGGTGCGGGCGAGAAACGTTTGCCGGAAAGTATCATTTTCCATCATGCTGATTTTATCGACTTTGAGCTGGTGAAGTAAATGGCCCAGAATTTAATTGAAAAGATAGCTCAGCGATTTGCGGTTGAACTTGCGGCGGAGCATGAAGTCCACAGCGGTGAATATATATTTATTCAACCGGCGCATGTGATGACCCATGACAACACCGGCGCGGTAATCCCGAAATTTAGAAGTATCGGAGCCGAGAAAATCGCCAACCCGCGTCAGCCTGTTTATACCCTCGACCACAATGTTCAGGATCGGTCGGAAAGAAACCTGCAAAAGTATGCCGGTATTCAAGAATTCGCCGATGATATGGGTGTCGATTTTTATCCCGCCGGAAGAGGTATCGGTCATCAAATTATGTGCGAGGAAGGTTATGCCTGGCCCGGTTCGATGATGGTCGCCTCCGACAGTCACTCCAATATGTACGGCGGGCTGGGATGCCTGGGGACTCCGATCGTACGCACCGACGCCGCTGCCATCTGGGCCACGGGTCGTACCTGGTGGCTGGTCCCTCCGGTCGCCAGAGTCGAATTAACCGGCAAACTCAATCCGGGTGTAACCGGGAAAGATGTTATTATTACTCTCTGCGGTTATTTCAATCATGATGAGGTTCTCAATCATGCGGTCGAATTCGTCGGCGACGGCGTGGCGGCACTCAATATCGACTCCCGTCTGACTATCGCCAATATGACCACCGAATGGGGAGCTTTGGCCGGAGTATTTCCGATCGACAGCGTTACTCTCGACTGGCTTAAAAAACGGGCTGAGTTTGTGGCCGAACGTGGTTTGGCCGGTGTGCCTTCCGATGCTGAGGCCGACCGGATCAACCCGCGGATGAATGCAAAAAATATCGCCGAACTGGAAAATAATATTATTACTGCCGATCCGGATGCCATGTATGCCAAAGAACTGACACTCGATCTCGGTTCGGTACGGCCGCATGTTTCCGGTCCCAACCATGTCAAGACGATGACGCCGGTAACGGAAATGAGCCGGAAGAAAATGAAAATCCACAAGGCCTATCTGGTTTCCTGCGTTAACAGCCGTGTCGTAGATATCGCCGCCGCTGCCAGAGTGGCCGAGGGGAAGAAGGTTGCGGAAGGCGTTGAATTTTATATTGCCGCCGCCTCAAGTGAAGTGCAGGCCGAGAGTGAAAAGCAGGGCGACTGGCAGAAACTGGTTGACGCCGGAGCAAAGGCTCTTCCGCCGGGATGCGGGCCATGTATCGGCCTTGGCACCGGACTGCTCGAAGACAACGAAGTGGGAATTTCGGCCACCAATCGTAATTTTAAGGGCCGCATGGGTTCCAAGCTGGCCGAAGTCTACCTGGCCTCGCCGGAAGTCGTTACCGCCTCGGCCATCGCCGGATATATTGACGGACCGGAAACGGTTGCGGGCGATCAGGTCAGAGGAAGTATTAAAACCAGCGATAAACCGGCGGCGTTCGCTGCTGCTGTTGACATTTTGGACGGCTTTCCCGAAACGGTCGAAGGTGAATTGATTTTCTGCCATCAGGACAATCTTAATACCGATGGCATTTATCCCGGCAAATATACATATATAGACGATTTTACAGCCGAACAGCAGGCTGAAGTGGTCATGGAAAACTACGACCCGGAATTCGGCAAAATGGTCAGGGAAGGCGATCTCCTGCTCGGGGGGTTCAATTTCGGCACCGGAAGTTCTCGCGAACAGGCCGCCACCTCCCTCAAATATCGGGGCATCCGCCTGGTTCTGGCCGGGTCATTTTCGGAGACTTACAAAAGGAATGCCCTGAACAATGGCTTCCTGGCGATTGAGGCTCCGGAATTGGTCAAGGATATGAAATCACGTTTCGGCGGAGATAAATTGACGGTTCGAACGGGAATATCAGTAGGACTTGATTTTCGTAATTCGATTCTAACCGCCGCCGGCAGGCAATACGCGATCAGCCCAGTGGGAACGACAGCTCAGGAACTGGTCCTGGCCGGAGGTTTGGAAAGTTGGGTGGGGGCGAATCTGAGGAAGTAGATATCGTATTTAGAAATTATAACGGGATCTGAAATCTATTTTGGAACAACCGCGGCGACTGCTAAATAAAAACTTCTTACTGCTCTGGCAGGGGCAGTTCGTCAGTAATCTCGGCAGCCAGGCTCACAACATCGCCATGATGTTCTGGCTAAAACGGGTGACCGATTCGGCCAGTATTATCGGTCTGATAATGATGTTGTCGATGTTACCGGGAGTGATCCTGGGACCGATTGGCGGAACCTTTGCCGACCGTTATTCCCGCAAAAAGATAATCGTTGTCTGCGATACGCTGGCCGGTGTCGTTGTCTTATCGCTGGCAATAATGATGTTTGTGTCCCCAGAAGCGGTCGATCTGACGGTTATCTGGCTGGCGGTGGTATCAATCATGCTGGGCTTATTTTCCGCGGTATTTCGCCCGGCCATCTCAGCCTCGATTCCCGATTTGGTACCCACTGACAAGGTTGCTGCCGCCAATTCATTCAATCAGTCGTCTTCTCAAATTGCAAACCTGGTCGGGCAGGGGATGGGTGGCATTCTGTTCCGGGTACTGGGCGCTCCAATGTTGTTCCTGGTCGATGGAATCACCTACCTGGTCTCAGCCTTCTCCGAATCGTTTATAAAGATCCCTCAAAAGCTTCCCGAACGGGACAAAAGCTCACGAGAATTGATCCGGGCTTTTGCCGGCGATACCGCCGAAGGATTTCGCTATATTTGGCGGCGCAAAGGAATGCGCAACCTGTTCTTCGCCGCCACCTTTCTGAATTTCTTTTTATCCCCGATTATGATTCTACTACCGTTTTATATCGAGGATTTTCTTCATGCCACGCCCGACTGGTTCGGCTTTTTCCTTGCTGCCATCGGGGGCGGTTCCATGCTGGGCTTTATCACCGCCGGGGCAATCAAGACCTATGGAAAAACCCGGATGCTGGTTGTTATTATCGCTTTATTTTTTAACGCCCTGGCCATTGCCGCACTGGGTTTCGTTACAGCCAAAATATTCTCCCTGGTAATGGGGTTGCTAATCGGCTTTCTCAACGGAATCGTCAATATCAACATCATCACCATTCTTCAGGTCACTACCCCGAGCAATATTCGGGGCCGTGTTTTCGGTGTCCTCGGCACCATTTCCGGCGGCTTGATGCCGATCGGAATGGCCCTTGCCGGTGTCATTGCTGATATGGCGCATCAGAATGTGCCCGCGATTTTCATAGCCAGTGGATTGATCACCGCTCTCTGTACCCTGATCGTTTCCACCAACCGAGATTTTCGGGAATTCCTGGCCTATCGGCCCGAACAGAAATCTTAAGAATAAATAGAAAACAATCGTAAAATTGTATGGCCGTGTCGATTTCGCTTGAATTTCGAGAAAAAAAATGTTTTTTGGGCCAAGTATGAATACCTGCTTTGAACGAAGATTAGGATAAAGAGGACATAAGATGGAAAAATCAGTTTCAAGACAGATTGCGGAATTTGCCGTCAATCTTAAATACGAAGATCTGCCGGAAAAAGTCGTCCATGAGGTCAAGCGTTATCTCTACGACTCGGCCGGATGCGCCTTCGGGGGATATCATACCAGGGACGTCAATATCCTGAAGGATATCTACCTCGATATGGGCGGCGCCGGCGAGGCGACATTGTTCGGTTTCGGTGACAAAATTCCGGCGGTCAATGCCACTTTGGTAAATTCGCTGATGATTCGCGCTCTTGATTTCAACGATATTTACTGGAAAGAAGATCCCTCGCATCCGTCCGACCTGATTCCGGCCGCTCTCTGTACCGGGGAAAAAGTCGGCGCCTCCATGAAAGATGTGATCGTCGCCATCGTTTTGGCTTATGAATTCGAACAACGGTTGTGCGAATTCGCCGTTCCCGGCGTCCGCGAAAGAAAATGGCATCATGCCACCCTGACGCAATTCGTTTCCCCGATCGTGGCTGGCAAGGTCCTGGGCCTGACTGTTGACGAAATGGTCCATGCCATAGGAATCAGCGGCTCTCATAATCATACTATCGGATGTCCCACCGCCGGCAAACTGACCATGATGAAAAACACGGTCGATCCGATGGCGGTGCAAAGCGGCGTTCTGGCCGCGCTGATGGCCCAGAAAGGTTACACCGGTACTGAGGCTGTTTTCGAGGGGAAAGAGGGGCTGATGGATGTCTATGGCCCCGATTGGGCTATGGACAAGATGGTCGGCGGCCTGGGTGAGAATTACAAAATTCTGGAATGCAGCATGAAGGCATTCCCGACCGAGGCCCTGACCCATACCCATATCTCAGCGGTCCTCAAAGCGGTCACAGAGAATAATGTTTCGTACGATCAGATCGAAGAGGTGACAATCACCACCATTGCCCGCGCGTGCGATATCCTGTTCGACCCGCACAAATACCGGCCCGATTCACGCGAGACGGCCGATCATTCGCTTCCGTACTGCGTCGCAGTGGCACTGGTGGATCATAAGGTCACGACCCAGGCTTTCTCCGACGAAAAACTCAAAGACAAGCGGATTTGGGAGGTGATCGACAAGATCAAAGGTGTGGCGTCGGAGGAATTCGAAAAGATGTTTCCGGCCAAGCAGCCGTCGAGAGTTGTCGTCAAAACCAAAGACGGGAAGAGCTATGAGGAATATCTGGAATATCCCAAAGGCGACCCCCGCGAACCGATGACGCTCGATGATATCGAGGCCAAATTCAATGCCCTCTCAACCGATCTGCTGACACCCGATCGTCAGGCCGAAATCAAAGAGATGGTTTTTGCCTGCGAGGATATGTCTGCTGCTGATTTCGTAGCCGGGCTGGTTGTAAAATAAGAACATATTGGCTTTATAATTGGAAAGGCTCATCCAATCGATGAGCCTTTTTCTTATCGATTCGGTTTTGTGATACGATCTCGCTCACCCACTCTCAGGTGATACGATACCGTAAATAGAAGATTCATAGTCGCGTTTTTTGCCCAGGAACATTCGCAGTGTTGGTTCCCAATATTCAAACTGGTGCTCCAGGAGCACCGAAGTGAAGCGCTGAGATGATTCAGGGAGCCCGATGGCCAGATGATGATCCTTATTATCCCGGACAATTTCGGAGAGGAGAGAGGCGGCGATCTCGTCGGATTCCGCCACGACCGGACCGATTTGCATCATCAGGTCAGCTCGGGGGAACACAAACGCGTAACCTCTTAGCTCGTCGGTGCGAATGAGATGCACCGAATTATTAAACTCATACATTAGGCGGCTTAAGATATTCGAGCGATCAAGACCGGTCAATTGTTTGTCCAGCGATAGAATCTCTTCCGGTGTATAATCGGGGCAATTAGGCTTCGTGGATGAAACCCCCGACGCGGAGCGCATTAGGCGGAAGGAAAGGTATTTATCGCGAAAACCGAGTTTGCGATAGAGAGGAACTCCTTGAAAAGTAGCGTCCAATTCGATACTGGTAGTCCCTTTTCTTTGAAGATATTCGATAGCATGACGCATTAACGCCTCGCCGATTCCCCGGCGGCGATGATCAATCTCGATTATCAGGCCACCCATAAAGGCATAATCATTGAAGGTAGTCGTCGTGATCATACCGACCTTTTGAGCATCCTCACGGGCCACAAAGCATCCCGTAGGATCGAGGTTGATCAACCTTTCGAAATCCGCCGGTGCGTTCCCCCAGCGCTCATAATCGGTCATCGCAATAGCAAATCCGATATCGTCAGCAGTCATGATGGATATATTCGCCATCAAATTATTCCTCGATGAAACGGTAATTATTGAAAAGCAATATAACTCCAATTTGTAAATCGCACAAAAAAAAGGAGCGACGACGGTCGCTCCTTTGAAAAAAGATTATATGGTGCTTATGGGCAGCAAGGCGCCGGGCCGTCCTTGAAGACGTAATTGATCATATAAACGCCGTCAGCGACATTCACATCGCCATCGCAATTGGCATCGCCAGCTTCCTGCGGATCGGGAGCCGGACCGCCTTTGAAAACATAATTGATGATAAACACACCGTCAGCGACATTAATCTCCTCGTCACCATTGGCATCACCGCAAACATAGGTCCGGACAAGTTCAAAGCTGTACAACTGCTCATCGGCGCTGCCGACCGCATCTACAACGCGGGCGGTGAAACTGACTGTCGCGGGAGCCAGCGGAGTGCCGGATAGCGTTCCGTCCGAAGCCAGCGCAAGGCCGGTACCGGCGAGGTCACCATCACGGTCGGTCCAGGTTTTGGTCCCCGTACCCCCTGATGATCCTAAAACCTGTGAGTAAGCAACACTTACCTCGCCATCTGGCAATGTGGCAGTGGTTATGTCGACCGCCGCATTGATGGTAAAGCTAAAGAGGGTCTCATCGGTGGCGCCGATCTGATCGGTAATTTGGGCCGTGAAATTAATCGGTCCCGCACTCGATGGTGTCCCGGAGAGTAAACCTCCCGTCGAAAGACTTAGGCCGGTACCGCTCAGATCGCCGTTTTTATCGGCCCATGTCAGCCCTCCGGTGCCGCCGGAGCCGGTCAATTGCTGCGAATAAGCGACCCCCTCGGTCCAGTCAGGCAGTGAGGAGGTGGTAATCGCAACTCCGGTATTAACCGTGAAACTGAAAAGCTTTTCGTCGATTTCGCTTTCCTCATCGCTCACCTGAGCCGTGAAGGAAATGACGCCTCCTCCAAGCGGTGTCCCGGAAAGTAAACCGTCGATAGATAACGACAATCCGCTTCCCGGAAGATCGTCAAATTTGTCAAGCCACATATGCATCCCGGTGCCCCCGGCGGAGGTCAATTGCTCGGAGAAATAATAGTCCGCTGTCCAATCTGGAACCGATTCGGTGGTGATTTCCAGAGGGGCCGGCGAGGAACCGCAGGAGATGCTGATAACCTTGAAGGCATCTACCGCCGCTTCGACGACTGCGCCAGCGCCTAAATCGGAAGCCGAGAAGCGAACTTTCATCTGGTTCGTCGGAGTGACGAAACTTCCGGCCCAGAATGAATACTCATACCAGCCACCGGACGCCTGATTGGTCGGTCCGATGGTTTCCGCAAGCGTCCAGCCGCTGCCGCCGTCGTTGGAAATATAGACACTCATGGTGTTGGCATAGGCATTATCTCCCCAGTTGTTGGAATACCAGCGCGCGTATTCAATCCGGGCGTCTCCGCCGGAAAGGTCGAAAATCGGTGAATCAAGATTGGTGGTACCGCCATCGACGTCGGAATTACCGTATACATTGTCAGTCAGATAACACTGCCCGGAGCCGTCATAATCGTCAGCCGGATCGCCGCGCTCGCCAAGACCGGCTGGAATGCCGCGATTCCACTGGCCGTCGCTGGCGTCTCCGGAGACAGTCCAGCCTTTATCGGTTTCAAAGTCATCCTCGAAGATGACTATCACAGAGTCGGCCGAAACGGCGATATTGGGCGAGGACGGAGAGGGATCGTAGTAAATTCCGGTCGCAGTTTCCTCCGCGCTGAAATAAAATTCATATTGACTGCCGCAATCGGTACCCGGTAAGGTAGCCTGGTAACGGGTGGAGGTTAACGGCGTCATATAGGTGGCGACATAAGAACCGCCATCGAGAGAGTAATGAATCTGCCCCGAATTAGGAACCGGAATACCTCCCAAAGTACCGGTGACCAGGACTTCAAAAGTCTTATCAAGATTGGGAGTCAGGATGTTCGGTACGCCGTCAGGATAACCAAAAACAACCGCTGGTCCCGGAGTCGAAACTCCCACGGCATTCCAGGCATTGGCCACCTGTGTCGCCCAAACGCCGGAGGGATCCAGATCGTTTGCCGCCGAGATTGTACCTAATGCCGCCTCATGATAATCGGTTTGGTTATTCCAGTAAAAGGCGTTGGCCCGATACGCGACCTCCATAGCGCTGGCAACGCTGATACCGGTGACGGTTACGTCGTGATGAATTCCGCCGTCGGACAGCAGGACAAACCACTTATTTCCCACACCGCTGTTAGTGTGGACTCCGCAATAATCATTCAAATAAGAAGGGGAACAGCCGACAACATCAATCCAGTAGGGGTCGGAGGTGCCGTAATAATCGGGATCGCCGGCATTGTGAGGGTTTTCCATATCGCGGAAGCCAACCCCGGTGGTGCGGCCGTTTTCACCCATTTGCCAGTCGGGTGTGTCATAAGTCGGATGAGCCCATTCGAACGCCGCTCCCAACATATCGGAAAACGATTCATTGAGGGCGCCCGGTTCGAGTTGATAAACAAGGTCGGAGGTGTAATCGGTAACCGCGTGACCCCATTCATGAGCAATAACGTCGGGACATCCCGCCAGCGATCTCCAGCCGGTCGACCAACTCCAGATGACAATCTGACCGCCGTTCCAATAGGCGTTATTGTCGCCCTCGGCAGAGTAATTTACGCTGGTGAGCATGGTGGCGCCGTTATCGTCAAAACTGTTACGCCCGAGTGCGGCCAGCAGCCAGTCGTAAAAAAGACCGGAGTAAACCTGTCCGTCCACGGCCGGTCGTTGCGTGTTGACATCATCCCAATAATTGTCGGCATCGGTGGCGATTGAGCCGGGGAGAGAACTGCTGGCAATATTGGTCTGAATATAACTGCCGCTCGGCATTTGACCATCATGCCCGTGAGGGTTGTTGCTCAACTGCCGCGTATCGTCATACATGCTATATACCGAGCCATTGAAGTCGGTGTCGATATGATCGCGAAAGCCGCCCATTACTCCATAGCCGGTCCCGATATCGTTATCATTCATAATCCGGTTGGCGCTGAAAATGACATCACCGTTTTCGGCATCAATCAGATATTCCCAGCGCCCCATCGGCGAGTCGGAGAACAAAAATAGCCGCCAGCACAGGAAATACTCTTCATCCCAGGGGAATACGACAAGTTCAGGATCGTTCGGTGTGCCATCGCCGAAGAATGATTTAAGGTTGGCCGATGCCGTACTGATGGCCTCAGCGCCAGTGATGGCTGGTATAATATTGAGTTCAATGTCGTGATAGTAGGAGCCGTTAACAGTCTTTAACTGCCCGGACGAGTTAAAATGCGCAATAAGATTGCCGCCCAGGACCCTTACACCCTGATACTGCTGGTCGAGGCGCAGATGACGCATACCCAGAACATCTTCATCAATTTTTCTGGCTTTCAATTCCTCAGCCGGGGCCGCCATTCTATAGGCGCCCTTGTTATTTTCAAAAAACCTTATTGCGATATCGACTTCATTTCCCCTGGCTTTCTCATTCGAGAGAAGACCTTCCACGTAGAAGGGAATACCTTTATCGCTTTCTCGATAAGTAGTGACACTTTTGTCGGCCTTCAATTTATTCGGGCCGAGAATCGGGCCGTCTTCCGCAGCCCCGATAATACCGCATAAAAATAGGATAGAGATTGACAGAATTAAAAGGCGTTGCATAGACCCTCCGACTTCCTCAAAACGCTGTAAATAGATCAATGGGGTCTTCCGCCCCGTGAGTACTTGTTGTACTTGATACGCATCGTAACTCTATACAATATAAGAAATTATTGATTAGTGTCAACTATATATATTGTCGGCAAAAGGTGGTATTTGTAAACCGATATTATAGTTCAATATGGAAGATCAGAAGGTGGTTTTTAATAACCTCGAGGGTCGGAATTCCCATCCCCTGATGAGTTGGAAATCGATGCGGACTCTCACGCGCTTCCGGCCATAGCAGACATGAGAGCTGTAAAGAGAAAACTCGCCACCCGCCGACAAGCCTCCTTTGACGCTTTCCCGATTTCGCGTTTGGGGTGCCGAGAATGCTTGCTTTATTAAAAAGATGTATTAATTTATCCCTGAAATAGTGCCTGTGGAATAGTTGAAAGGAGAAACATGTGAAAATAGACGCTCTCAAGAAAATGGCCAAAGATACCAAAGCCGAATATATCGATTTGAAATTTTCAGATCTGCCCGGCACCTGGCATCATATCACCATCCCAGTATCAGCTCTCAATCAGAAGCTGTTCACCGACGGAGTCGGAGTTGACGGGTCGTCGCTGGCCGGTTTTTCAAAAATCGAATCGGGCGATATGATCGCCATTCCGGTCCCTGAAACCGCCTTTTTGGATCCTTTCTTTGATGCCCCGACAATATCGATAACCTGCGATATCTTTGAGTCGGGTAAAACAAAAATGACCCCATACTCGCGGAATCCCAGGCGCGTGTCAGCCGACGCTGAAAAATACCTGCGAAAAATTGTAAAAGGGACCAGCCTGATTGTCGGCCCGGAATTCGAATTTTATGTTTTCGATAAGGTCAATTTCTACCAGGGACCGGAAAGCGCCTTCTATTTTATCGATTCAATGGAGTCGGAATGGAACGCCGCGGACGATGAGGAAAATCTGGGATATAAAATTCCGTATAAGAAAGGCTATCACGCCGCCCCGCCCATGGACCGTACCTTCAACTTGCGTTCGAAAATATCGACTATGCTGGCCGATGTCGGAGTCGGTCTGAAATATCACCACCATGAAGTCGGCGGCGGCGGGCAGCATGAAATCGAAGTACAGTTTTCGCCCTTGTTGAAAATGGCCGACCAGACGATGATGATCAAGTATATCATCAAGAATGAATGTTTCCGCGCGGGCAAATCGGCGACTTTCATGCCCAAGCCGTTATTCAACGAGCCCGGTTCCGGACTTCATATCCACCAGTATCTGGCCAATTCCAAAGGATCGATTTTCTATGATAAAAACGGTCCGGCCCGGTTCTCCAAACTTGGGCTCTACTACATCGGCGGGATCCTCAAACATGTCGACTCGCTTCTGGCTTTTACCAATCCGTCGACAAATTCGTTCAAACGGCTGGTGCCCGGATTCGAGGCACCGGTTGCCGGTACCTATGCGACTGGAAATCGTACCGCCTGCATCCGTATCCCCGGCTATCAGCGTGATCCCAGTATGATGCGGCTGGAGTTCCGTCCTCCAGATGGCACGATGAACCCCTACCTGGCCTTTTCAGCAATCCTGATGGCCGGAATCGACGGCATCAAGAATAAAATCGATCCCGGAGAGCCGCTGAGCATGAACCTGGATCGCTTGTCAAAGAAGGATCTGGCGAAAATACATAAACTCCCGACCTCTCTGAGCAAGGCTCTCAACGCCCTCGAAGAAGATTATGATTACCTCCTGCAAGGTGGGGTCTTCACCGAGGATTTGCTGGTTAACTGGGTCAGACTCAAACGGAAAGAGGTCGATCAAATCCGGATACGACCGACGCCGTACGAATTTGAAATATATTACAACAATTAGCCAATTTAAGAACAATAAACAGCCGTCGTCATTATCATGACGATGGCTGTTGCAATATATCTGGAAATGTCTGAGTTTCAAAAAAGTTAATTGTGACATTTTAACGGTTGATATTATTCTAATGCGCCTGAAGGATGATTATAGCGCGGCAAACTGCTGCCGCCCGACTACCGGTGACGACATCATCGGGTATTACAGTCACAACAATATTATCAAAGTCCACAAACTCGGCTGTCCCAATCTGGCCAAAGCCGAGCAGTCACGCCTGATTAAGTTGGCCTGGACCGATATTCTCGCCGCAGAGGAATTTGAACCGGATAAAGACTACGATGACCTGGACCGAATTGACTTCAGAATTTTGGCTCATCATCAAGATTATGGCTTCGATTATACTCTCAAAATGGCGGCGATGCTTCAGCTTGAAAAGCAAATCGTCTTCGATCGCCATAATAAGCTGCGCGGAATGGACCTGCTACAAAGGGTCGAACCGAAAATGATCCAATACCGAAAAAATATTGTCAAAGGAAAATGGATCAAACATCGCAATCATACCTACTATGATTTGACTGAAAAGGGGAGGCATTACCTGAAATATTACATCAACCGGAAGAAAATATGATCGAAGTAGGATTTATTATTCACAACGATTCAGCGAATGACGGCAAGTAGATTCTATAGGCAGCAAGGCCCCGGACCACCCCGGAATATATAATTGATCAAATACACAGCATCTCCGACATTGACCTCGCCATCGCAGTTTTCATCGCCGGCTTCAATCGGGTCGGGAGCGGGGCCGCCATTGAAAACATAATTGATGATATAGACCACGTCGCCGACATTAAAACGGCCGTCGCCACTGGCGTCACCGCATTGCGGGGCCACCACCCAGCATCGAGATCCGGCCACTTCGGGGTAGAGCGCATCGCCTTCAAAGTCGACAAAGACAAAATCACCGGACGGTGGAATAAAGGCGCTGTCGATGCAAATGGTTCGTTTATTGCCGTCAGGAAGCTGTGACTCAAAGTGAATTGAAATCATTTTTTCCAGGGGACCGATCGGCAGGGAAGAAAGCATGGAAATGCCGCCCAGTTGTATCGTGTCCGGTGAAATACCATCCATGCTTTTTTCAGCCACCAATAATCCGCTCATATCCCATATACTGTCGGGAGGATCCATCCGACTGCCATCCACCACGGTCACACATGAAAGGCCTGTCCCCGGGCCATCGGGCCCCCAACCGCTGTACTGACTCAACCATACCCAAATAGCTCCGTCATCCGACCATACCTTGAAACCGAGACTCATCCCTCCCAGATCAACGCCGTTCTTAAGCCATATCCGGAATACGCAATTGATGCCGGCGTATATAGTGTCGAGCGGTTGTGAGATAGCGGAACTAGCCGCATCCAGGTAAACCGTATCGGGAGATTCACAATAATCGCCGATGCCGTCGCCGTCGGTGTCCAGTTGATCGGGGTTGTACAGATCGGGACAATTATCGATGTCTCCGCAGATTCCGTCGTTGTCTGAATCGTTCAGAGAATCGAACGGGCAGACGTCGCAGGCATCGCCGGAACCGTCAATATCGCTGTCAAGCTGGTCGGGGTTTGTCGCGGTGGGGCAGTTGTCCGGCAGGCAGGTGTCGGAGGGAAAACCGGGGTTACCATACCCGTCATCGTCGGAATCGTTGCAGAAATCACATATATCACCAATGCCGTCTCCGTCGAAATCCTCCTGATCGGGATTGCTGATATCGGGACAGTTGTCCTCCTGACAAACATTGGCGACATATCCGGGATCTCCGAATCCGTCACCATCGGTGTCGCTACATTCATCGCAGGCGTCTCCGATGCCGTCCCCATCAATGTCTTCCTGACCCGGGTTATAGGCCGAAGGACAATTGTCGACATCGGCACAAAACCCATCACCATCGATATCATTTTCCGGGTCGTTCGGGCAACTGTCGCAAATATCGCCGATATCGTCGTTGTCGCCGTCCTCCTGCCCGGGATTATAGTCGATAGCACAATTATCGCAGGCGTCGCCATAACCGTCGCCATCGCCGTCAATCTGGTCATAATTGCTAACCGTCGGGCAGTTATCACAGACATCGCCCCGGCTGTCTTCATCAAGGTCGGATTGATCGGTATTGGCGCTGTCGGCACAATTATCACAAACATCGCCAACATTATCGATGTCGCCGTCCTCCTGACCGGGATTATAGGTCAGGGGACAGTTGTCATTTTCATTTATGATTAAATCGGCGTCAAGATCGGGATTACACATTTCAACATAAATAAGGAAATTGTAATCAACTCCGGCCGCATCGGGCATATGCATCCAGGAACCGAAACGATTTATGGAACTGCGCAACTCACCGCAGGAGCCGTTATCCGTCATGATGGCCAGAATACCAGTGGGATCGGACGTCAGGTTGGTTGTCCAGCCAACATGAAAATCGGACTGCCTTATGATACCGGCCCCGGAGAGATCAACCACAACATATTCTGGATAAAAAACCAGATTGGCAAAAGGAACCGTCGTCTGATACAGAACATTGGAAAGATCGGGGAAGCCGGAACCGTCATCTTCCCAAACGAAAATATCCAGATCAGGCGTTCCCTGTGTTTCGCTGCCGTATAATGAAATACCGATGGCGCCCAAAACGGAATCCGGGCTGTACGCGGAAAACCTCATAGCACAATAATCGGCCATTCCCGGTACTCTCCAGAAATAGCTGGGAACGCATTTATATTCCTGGCGAACACAGGCATCATAAAGTTTTTGCTGGAGGGAAATATCAGTTTCCATGCCGCCATCGGTCTCAAAAGGTTCACCGAATTCCGTCTTTATATCGATCAATCCCGGGCTGGTGAAGGCTGTATTGTCTTCGGCATATGGATTTGTAGCCACCAGGAAAATTGACAGAAAGATAAACAGTACCAATGGCCTTGACATTTATTCCTCCGAAAACGCTGCGACTTCAGGAGAACGCGAAGAAGCTGATACTTTTAAAATACACACATTTCATTGACTGTCAAGAAGTTTCGGAAATGTGTGCAAACCCCGCCGCGATCCTGTTGCACTTTCAATGTATCGGCATCCGGTTCCGATGGCTGTAATCTCCGGGATTAAAACAAGGAAACTAAAGAATGGCGACTAATAGCCGTATTAGCCGGATATGCAATGAGTTATAGGTATTATATAAAGTAGTACGCTAATGAGTAGGGCCGCTGACAGGTATAAAATTCCCAAGTCGTTACCGGATCGGAAATCCAGTCTCCAACGAAATTTGCTTGACAATTATGGTAGAAGTTCTAATAATAATGATGATGAACACTTATATCTGGAGGGGGGTATGAAATATACAGTTTTTTGTCTGATCGTCTTTTTGCTTCTCTGCACCGTCTCAACATCCGAGGCCGTCATTATACCGGGCGATGCCAATCAGGATAATCTGGCCAATATCGGCGATGCTGTTTTTATCATCAACTATGTCTTTCGCCATGGACCGGAACCGGTTAATCAATCGGCGGCAGATGTGAATAATGATTGCGGTGTAAATATCGGTGACGCCGTGGTCATGATCAATTATGTCTTCAAACCGGGGACGGTCATCCTCGTTTTGGGCTGTCAGCACCTTGATATATCCGGCAATTGCATCGAAGGTAGTGAACAGAAAAATGACTCCGGTTACATGATTCTGGAAGTCCTCGGCAACGATCTGCATATTCATCATATGAACGCCAATTATCAATGCTGTCTCGGTTATTATGTCGATTATGCGATTGAGGGTATGAACATTATCGCCCGGGAGTCAGACACCGCAGAAGAGTGTGACTGCATTTGCCGTTTTGATCTCGAATCGACGTTTTACGATCTTGCCGATGGCGACTATCTCGTCACCCTGATCGGGATTAATGGTGATACCGTAGGCGTCGGAGGGATCACAGTTAATGCCGATTTCGGACTGGTGGATTATCAGCACAGCGGCTGCCTGGACAAGGGAGCGTCGTCATCGGTCGGTATCGAATATCTTTATTCAGGCGATACCCTGACCTTGCATCATGATGATGCCTATTTTAACTGTGGGGCGAGGTTGATGGTCAGCTTCGAGCAGGCGGGAGATACGCTCCGGTTTTATGAAGTCAACATTTCCGATTTATACGCTCTTTGCATGTGTTATTTTGAAGTCACCGTGTCGGTGATCGGAATCTCGCCCGGGACCTTTGTTGCCGAAATATACGCCCAGGATATGCCCGGTACGATCATTTTATCTGATCGCAGAGTCATCGAACTGGAACCGTAAATTACGATCACGCAGAGAAAGCCAATTGTCAGACTGTTTCAATCTATATTTCTGTGACTGATAATGGCCGACAGGGGAGAGATTGATCGTAAGGCGATGTAGCATTTAAGTCCTATTAAAAAGGACCGACCCTTAAAAGGTCGGTCCTTTTTTGTTTCTTTTTATGTCATCCGGTTACTATGGATGGCATGGAGTAGTACCACTCCTGAAGACGTAGTTAATCAGACGAACGACATCGCCCACATTGACGTTTCCGTCGCAGTTGGCGTCGGCCGTGGCATCCAGTCTTTGTTGATCACCGTCCTTGAAGATGGCATTGATCAGGAATACGGCATCTCCGACATTTGCGGCACCGTCGAGGTTGGCATCGCCGGAAATGTGACCAATACCCTCAACCGTACGGCTCAGAGTAAATGGCGTGGCATCCCCAAACAGACCGGAAACCGTGTACGGAAGTTCAACCATATCCCACATCAGCGGATAATCATCGAGGAAGTCATTGACGTTGAAATAGATGTCAAAGAAACTCTCGGCAGGGAAGTCAATTCCGGTAATGGGGACAGCGCTACTATTGATCTCAAATGTAGACGAGTCAATATCACCGACATCATATCCAGGATAATCACCCAGATCAGCATCACGTACGAAGGTATGTCCGGTCATCGGTTCCATGGCGAATCTGTACAGAGCGTAAATCGGCCACGGGTCGATTTCGATCAGGGCTTCTTCGCCGACTTCCATCGTCACCGGTACCATATCAACACCTTTGGCGCCGGTATGAGTGATGACCAGATTGGCTTCATAGAGACCGAATTCCATGCCAGTGGCGTCATAATTGACGTCAACAGGGAAGGTCCCCTTGTCGCCCGGAACCGTACCGCTGGTCGGGTTGACACTCAGCCAGCTCAGCGGAGCCGGATTGATACCGACCGCGTCAACGGACAATTGAGCGCCGTCATAGCCAGTGTAAACAAAGGCTATCTTGACATTGCTATCATCCTTGAACATTGACAGGTCGATAACGGCGTTGTTCCATTCCCAGTTTACGAATACGCCGACACCGTCTTCGTTCCACAGTTCGACCAGCCAGGTGGCGCCGCCGTCAGTCGAAACCCAGACCGACAGATCGCAGTTGTCATACGGGTCTACCGACCAGTAATAACTGCCATTCCACCAGAAGTCGAGGACATATTTGCCGCCACCGAAGTCGATGGTCGGTGAAATAAGCCACTCATCCTGAGCGCCGGTATAGTCCGCATCGTATTCGCAGGTCGCATAGTACAAGCCTTCATACGGAGCATAATCACCAGATGCCCAGGTGAACGCATTGGTCACGATGGTTGTCCAGCCTGCGGGCGGTACGCCGGCTTCAAAACCCTCGAACAACAACTGGTTCGGGTCTTTTTCAGCAGCCGCCGTGAATCCTGGGGCTTCAAACGGACTGGTCCGGAGAGCCGGATCACATTGACCGCCGCCGACACTTGCCTTGGCACCATACTCAACTCCGATACTGAAGTTGATAGGAGCGCTGCCGTCAGCGCCTAAGGTCAGCACTGAGCTGCCTTCCGCGTCGACCGGGACCGTTCCAAAGTCAATAGCCGTGGGATCAATCGTCAGCTCGGACTGTTCTCCGCCGACGTTGATGGTGTAGTCTTCGGCTTCACCATATGAGGTTGTTCCGCAAGCAGGCGGAGCCGAGGAATAACTGACACGCACTCTCATACGGGTCATTCCGGCTGTGGCATCACCGGGAACCGTAATGGTTCCGGTATACGGACCATAACCACTGGCGACGTCGAGAGTGATTTGTTCACCGGGATCGCTGAAATCGTAATCCTGGTTCCAGTCAACCCAGACACCACCATAATCGGAACTGTAACCGCCGCCGATTGTAATCGTGATCGGGTAACCGACACTGTATTGCATATTCGCAATCTGACCGGTGTAATCAGCGTAGCCGTCGCAAGCGGAAGTGTTGTTTATATCGGCAACCGTAACGTTCTCGATATACTCATCACAACCACCGTCGGCATCACAATAACCCGGTATCCACGAAGTACCATAGAAGTTTATGGTATAATCACCCGCATAGTACTCGGTTGTATAATCCGGATGGAAGGACAGCACCGGAATATAGTATGTGCCGGCATCCATCGCCGGGAAGTACATGGTGACGTTGCCGTCGCCGCAGGCATCCCAGTCGGTGGTGGTGGCATAGATGGGCTCGCCGCAAGGGCAATCAGTGGTCAGAATTACATAGACCAGCTCAAACGCCGGAGCCGTGCCGCAGTAATCGATGACCAGGTCCATCTTCTCGGTCAGCGTGATCGCTTCCCAGGCTTCCGTCGCCGGAGCCAGAGATGCACAATCATTAGTGGCGCTTTCGTTGTTTCCAGTTACGGTAACCACGGTTGAAGGCGGTACCGTTACCGGAGTAACATCCGAGCAATTATCGTTCGGCGGAGGATCACCACCGCCAGTGCAGGAAACATTGAGAATCCCCGCGCCAGTGTTGGAACCGTAGCCGCCGACTTCGATCATATATTCCTGACCGGCCACGACTGGAAGAACGAGTTCGGATTGTACGCCGCAGGCATCGTCGTTACAACCGAGCTGGGTTCCCAGAGGATCGCAGCCGCAACCGTCATAAACGGCCATCTTGGTATCGTAACTGGAACCGCACAGGCTGAATGTCGCCCAGCCATCACAGGTCGCCTCGTAGCAATACCAGAGATTGGGAGCCGTTTGACAGGTCCCAAGACCGTCAAAGCTGGCCATCGCTGTGTTGAAAGCAAGGTCAATAACGTCGCCAATCTTTTCAGCATTGGCGCAGTCATCGTTCTCAGGACCACCGGCTGAAGTCGTTATCGTCAGATCGAAATCCGGAATACAATCCGGAGACGGATAAGTATCGATCATGAGATAATACAGACCGGGATCAAGCGTGAGCGCATACAATCCGTGCACACCGGCACCGCTGCTGGTGCTGGTAGCGATACACGGATCCGGAAGCGGACAGGCATCGCCGATAGCTATACCAGTGTATGTAGTAGTCTTCGGATCGAGTACAATATCAACCGTGATGGTGCTGGAAACATCGAGTTCATAAATGATGTCTTCACCGCCATCATAGCTTCCCAGACAGGTGGCTTCATAATAATCCATCCTGCCGCAGTTGGTATTGGCAACATCGTTATATGGCATATCATCCGGAAGTTTGAGCGAAATCGGATTGCCGCATTCATCACCCACTTCACTACCGGCAAACTCCTCAATCGAGATATCGTAATCCGGAATGCAGTCAGGTGACGGCCACGAGTCGATGATCATGTAGTAGGTTCCAGGCGCAAGGGTTAGCAGGCTGGAACTATAAGGATCACCGCCGGTGCTCTTGAAATAGGCGACACAATCGCCGGCCGGCGGAACACAATCGGTTCGAATTTCGCAATATGTCCACGTGGTACCCTTCGGATCCATATTGAAGGTTACCTGAATTTCCGAGGTGACCTCGAATTCGTAGACAATATCCTCACCAGCGCCATAACCATAAGTATAACACATGTCGACTTCGGAATAATCATTTCCGCGGCCGCAAGTGTAATTGTTGTTGGAATACGGCAATTCAGCCGGAAGGCTGAAGGTGATCGGGTTGCTGCAGTTGTCGCCGGGACCCGCAACAGGGCAGGCGTCGGCGCAAGTGAGACCCTCGTCCCAGGACATCATGTCACCCAGAGCTTCGCATTCGAACTGGGTATTTTCGACACAACTGGGAGCCAGCGGATCGCCATAACAGCAGCGACCGCCAGGCGCCGGATCGTCGTCGATCGAAATCAGATCAACCGAACCCTGCGCACCGTCGGCACCGACATAACGCCAGGCCAAAACCACATCCTTTTCGCCGACATAGCTGGCCAGACTGATACTAACTTCGTTCCATATCCAGTTTTCGAAGAGGCCATAGCTATTATCATCCCACAGTTTGGTAGGATAAGTAGCGCCGGCGTCGGTCGAAATCCACAATTCGATATTGTAGTTATCATAGGGATCAACACCCCAGTAATAACTCATCAAGAAGTGGAAAGTGACTTTAAGGTCGCTGGTGGCGGTCTCAAAGTCGATAACCGATGTATAAAGCCATTCGTCCTGAGGGACCAAGGCCGCATCGTATTTGCAATCAGCAAGATACAAACCCGAATACGGGTTGTAGTCATCCTGATACCATGTCATGGTATCAGTGTGAGTACTGGTAATTCCCCATCCCGCCGGCGGGACGGATACTTCGAAATCCTCGCCCAAAAGCGTGGCTTTCGCGTCTCGGACCGGAGCCGGACCCTTTTTCGGGCCGACTTTTCCGAGGGGATCGAAATCCGGTACCGAAGCACCTGGATTCTCGACCACTCCCATCTGTTCTTTTAGCTCCCAGTTGGGATCGGGAGTTTGTTCAGGTGCGTTTGGCGAGATCTGTTGCAAATTAAGATAAACTGGCTTTTCTGTCGCCACTGCACCCAGGCAAAATCCAATGACCGCTATGAGCGCCAAGATCATTGCCCGTGACATTCTTCCATACGTCATAAGTTGACCTCTCTGTTAATGTGGTGAATAATACTAACTTTTTCTCCCTAAGTTATTACTGAATTATGAGGTGTCTTTCGCCTTTGAATCCTCCTATGCTAAAGGCCTCTATAGTATGTTTTTATTTGTGTAAACTAATTAGTTGGTGAAACAATAAGACGGCCAATCACGTGACAGCGGTCAGCGAGCGTAATTCCCCATGAAATTTACATACGATCCGAAACAAAATCTTAGTCACAACGCATTTCAGTCTCTGGTTATCGCCAATTGAATTGGCCTGATTAACTCCTCCTTTCAGAAGGTCTCACTTTACATTATTCTTTAATAAAGATCTATTGAACCCGGGACAGAAACCGCGATTCTGCGGTTTCTGTCACAGATGGTTGCTCTTTGTTGCTCAACAAATGGGCGCTGGACCACCACTGAATACATAATTAATTAAGTATACGGCATCGGCCACGTTGACATCACCGTCGCCGTTGGCATCGCCCGCCTGCAACGGCTCCGGTGCCGGGCCGCCTTTGAAGACATAGTTGATCAACGTCACCGCATCGGCAACATTGAGTTCGCCATCGCCATTGGCATCGCCACATTCGAAACTGGCCACTTCAAGTGAAACCGGAATCGACATTGACGGCGAAACAGGATCATTGCAGTTGATCATTAGCTGCCCGGTATAAGTACCGGACTCCATATCGGCGGCATCAAAACTGACTGTCACAACTTCCGATGAGTAGGGCTCAATCGTTCCGCTCGCCGGCGAGACCGACAACCAGCGCGCAGCATTTATCAAAACGGCCAGATTATCATGCATATAGGCGGCATTATAAACCACTTCCAGACCGTCGCTGCCATCAACATTTTCAACTCCGATTGATGCACTGGTCAGTCCGTCGGCGTCAGTGCCGGGATCCATTGTACCATATTGCAGGACTACCTGACCATTAGCATACAGAATAGCCTGGAATGTCAATGAACCTGTCCCTCCGCCGGAAATATAGTTCTGAATTCCGACGAAACTGACAATAAACCGTTCCCCGGGGGCATCATAATAATAGTAAACACTGCCGCCCTCGGCCGGATCAAGATCATCCCACCACATGGCGATGAGATTGTTGGGAATAGTCCCGGTCGGGAGCGTCGTGTTTATGCGGCTGCTGCTTCCGGAACCGAAAGTCAGAATTCCGTTCGAACCGATATATATTTCGTTATAACTGTTTTCGTAGAAGGGGAAGTCGAAACCGATTGAGAAGGGACCTCCAAAGGCGTCGTCCCCAAGGCCCACAGCCGATCCGGAAGTCGAAATATCCACCCACGAATATGTCGGGCCGCCCGGCTCGTCAGAGTCTGACCAGAGGTAGCCGAACAGGTCGGGACCGCCAAAGCCTTTTTCAACCGGACTGAAATACGGCTCGGTCAATTCCGATTTGTCGCCATCGGCGGCACGAATTCCAAGAGGCTCCGGCTCCACAACGGTTTTGGCCAGAGGGGGAGTTGAGCCACGGAACATCTGGCATCCGAGATCGAATTCCAAACGACCGGGACCGATATTGTTGATAGTCATCTGCTGACTTGACTGCTCTCCAGATCCCAATGACTCGTCGATAGACATGGTGGTAATATCCATTTCCGGAGCGAACAGATGCATCAACACTTGTACCGTGTCATACTGATGGGAGTAGTCATTGCTGACATAGGTAATGTTACCGACATAATCGCCGGGGTCCATACCTGCGGAATTAACCGTAATGACAAAATCCTGACTACTCTCAGGATCGATAAATTGCTGTGTGTTATCACAAATGAGCCAACTGACATCAGGTATGAAACTGACGCGCAGGGTAGCTTCAGTACTCAAGTTATTGATTGTGATGGTATCCTCGGTCATGTCGCCGGGAATAAGGCTGTCGATCAATTCCTCGGTACTCAGAGAAATAATGGCCGAGGTACGTTCGCCATAACCCTTGAGGGTCAGATCATCGAGATTCCATCCGCAGTAGTTCATACTACCATCGGAAACACCTATTCCGAAACGGATCTGGAAGGACGTATTACTGTCGGCTGCCGCAGAGACATCAAATTCCTGCGCGGTCCACTCCGATTCATCAATAGTGGCGCTGTTCTCAAAGATAGTGCCCCAGGAGGAACCGTCGTAAATCTGCAGATAAGCATGATCGTAACTGCTGCTCTCGACACCGAGCCAGCGATGGAAATTCAATATGACGCCGTTGAAGTCAGCACAGTCTAACAGCGGAGAGGTCACCCAATAGGTGGAACTCAAGCCGGAATTATAATCACCGCCGTCACCGCCGGTGAGATCATTACCCAGGACGCCGTTGTCGCCGGTGAGGCTGTGATCTATGGCTGGATCGGAGCCGCCGTAACTGTCGTTACCGGCGCCGCCTGTAGCCGGACCGATAGTCCATTCGCCGCTGCCGCCAAGGCCGGTCCAGCCCTGGTCGAACGAGAAATCATCGGAGAAGAAGACAACCCGGTCACCGACTATGATAGTGAAATATAGTGTCGCGGTAAATCCATTAACGGCTGTTACATCAAGTTGGAATACCGCCTCGTGACCTCGTGGACAGGAAGCGTCGGCTGCGACGACAAAGACATCGAAATCGTTCATACCCGTGCCGCCGGAGGCCGCCAGCACGCCAAAATCACCGCTGTCATCACTCACATCAATGTAAATGTCACCCTCAGAAATCACGGCGGCGACTGCATCGGCCTGACCGCTACCGGAATTTTGTATGGTAACCACGAATTCGGCCGACTCGCCCGGATCGAGAACACCATTGTTATTGCCCGAGGCATCATCGATCTCAAGAGCCAGATATTCCAGCGCCGGGGCGTGAGCCGTTACATTGAAATTGCTGGTCCAGACACTATCGTTGACATCGGTCATAGTGGCCGTGAATGTGATCGTGTGTCCGTCGGGAACATTAGCAGCGACATCGAAGCCGAAGGCATCGGCGACATAAACCGTGCCGTTGTCGCCCAAAATGGTTCCGAAAAATTCGGAATCGTCGGTGATCGTGATATAAGTATCTTCGGTCGAAAGGACTACCTGAACGTCCATTGCATTGTCAGGGCCGACATTTTTTAATTCCAGCCCGATCACGATACTTTCGCCATAATCGATCAATCCGTTACCGTTACCGGAGGCATCATCGACGTTGTCGTCATTATATATGACATACGGTCCGGAGGGCGTGATAACCTGGATTGTGGAGACATATGGTTGCTTGTTCTGGCCTGTCACCACAATATCGGCCACACCCGGCTGAGTGAAAGCCTTCAGGTTGATTGTCACCGAACCGGTTTCGTCGACATAACCGGCCCCGTAAAGGACACCATCGACGGAGATGCCGACATAAGAAGCCGGATCGGCGGAAACGGTAATGGTCGGCTCGGTCATCAGTAAAGCATCGGTATGCATCACCGTATTTTCCGCCGGGACTCCCATGTAAGTCATCACGGAAGGATCGCCCAGAAGGTGGTAAATTTCCCAGTAATAAGTTTTACGGCTACTGGTCGACGCGCTGACAGCTAGGTTACCGGCATAATAAATGGCGGCGTTGGTGACATAATGATCCTCGACCGGTTCACCATGATCATGGAATAGACGGTCATAAACGCCCAGACCGGTCTGCTCATAAGTCGGTCCGCTGCCGACTACCGGGCCGTATCCGACACCCCACCAATAATCCTCATCCCAATAGGTGGAGTTGGTTCCGCCGATATATCCGATACCGCCGGCGCCGTTCTTCTGCATCCAGGCCTCACCGAAACAGGGGGTGCCATCGGCAAAAGTGCTGGAGAGGCAGCAATTGCCGACTCCCAGTAGATATTTGTCAAAGTTGGTGAATCCGTTAACATTGGAAACGTTGATATACGGATCGCTCCAACTGTCATGACCGCAGTGAGCGGTATAGTTGGCGAAACAAACGCCGTCATTGATTTCATCGATTATCTGAGTATTGACACCAGAGCCATCAGAAGCCGGGTAGAGCCACGTGTGTGAATAAATTCCATGTGCGGCGTTGAAATAATAGTTGGTGCCGTAATTGATCTGCCCGTTTCCGTGGGTGGTAGCGTAGGTGCCGTCAACACCGGCAATCATGATTACTTCGTCCAGGTAACTCGGGTCTGGCATCTGGTACTGTTCGTATTCCAGAGTCTTGTCTATTTGCGGTTGCAGAAGGGCCGGAGTCTGCGCCGAGAAACGTCCGTGGAGAATTTCAGGATAAATATCGCCGGTAAATTCACACAGGTACAAATCTGTCACATGCGATCCGGCCGTTCCGCTGAACGGCGGTATTTCCCCGGCATCTCCGACAAAAAGAACAAATGAGGGCGACGGGTCGGATGGAGTGCCGGCATTGTAAATACTATCCAGATGGTTCTTGATTAACGTATTGGAAGATCCGATCTCATCGGTATAGAAGGTCTGAACATTGAATCCCTTTTTGATCTTCCAGGCGATAAACGGCTGCAACTGGCTTTCAAACATCCGATCGGAAACGATTACATATTTCACCGGATATCTGGTCAGCGTATCCTTGGCCGATGAAAGGCCTTCATAGTTGGATATCTGATCGAGAACCGGTTCGAAAAATGGAGAATAATGTTGCTCCATTTTGTCATACGTCAGCGCCCAGTCGGGGTTCTGGAATTCGACTCGAATCGTCAATTCCCGATAAACCTTGATCGTGTTCCGGACCGGGTTGTATTCAATGGGGGAAGAGGTGATCAAACCGACCCGCGTCGATCTCATTATACCGAGGACTTCGGTTTCGACTATCGGCCGGGTATAAGAACCGTCGGTCTCATAGACGGCATCGTTATACTCAAACGGCACATCGCCCGGTTGCTGAGATTTCGACAAAGACGGCTGGGAGGGCATCAGAGGAACCGACAAACCGTAATCGGATAAGGAAATTTCCTCCACAGAATAATTTTCAACCGTGGCTGTCAATTTGCACCCGTAGGGAATCGCAATCATACGAGTGGCGGTCGGCAAATTCGGTTCACCGACATTATTCGATTTGATAAACCCGTCGATTCGAGGTAGAATGAAATCACCCTTTTCGGTGGTAACAGGTATAAACTCAATCGCCCCGATTTCCAGGCGCATCCTTACGCCCGTTTCATCCGAATCAAAAATTGTGACTTTTGAAGGTGAATCACTCAGTTGAATGGTCTGACTGGCTGAGGCCAAAACGGTAAAACCGGCAATGGTCAATACGACCAAACCTGCCGCCCAGATGATTCTTCTCAAAGTTTCCTCCCGTCTCTTGAAACCATCGTCGTGTTGCAAAAGTTAAGAATATCCTGAAACGTTTTATTCTATTTTGGTATATATTATCAAAAACCCTCTGCAGGTACAAAATGTAAGTACGGGTTCCTTTTCCCACATACTGTAAAATAATAAATTTCAAGTTAATGTAAAGCATAAAATGGCAACGATATACGGAATGATACTATGTGGGTATGGTGGCCTTATTCTCTGCCTTCGGAGTTGTGAAAACCGTAACTTATTATATAAAAACCTGTTATTACTAACTTATAAAAGAAGTTTTAATAATCAATAATGGACCCCACTGGCGACTTAATAAATAAAAAAGGACGAATTTAGGGTTAATTTTCATAAAAACCATAAAAGGCCGATAAAAATCGGCCTTTTCACTAACAAAATTTTGCTGTCCCGATCAAGGGCAAACTGGCGAACCGCCACTTTTGAAAACATAGTTGATGACATAAACGGCATCACCGACATTCAAATCCTCATCGCCATTGGCAAATCCCGCCTCCAATGGATCGGGCGCGGAACCACTGCGGAAAACATAATTGATCAGGAATACCGCGTCGCCGACATTAACCAGGTCATCTCCATTGGCATCCCCGCAAACATACGGCCTGATGAAAATAATGCTCATCGGTTTCTCCGTCGATGATCCGACATTGTCCTGAAGCAATGCCGTGAAATTAACAGTATCCGGATTATCAACGGCGCCGGAAATCAATCCGGTCGACGACAGGCTCAAACCGGTCGAAACCAGATCGCCGTTTTTGTCACCCCATGTCATGCTCCCAGTTCCGCCATCCGACAGCAACTGTTGCGAATAGGCTTCGTCGATTATCCCGTCGGGAAGCGAAGTAGTCGTAATAGTTACTGCGGGATTAATAGTAAAACCAAATAGCCGCTGGTCGGTACCTGATCCCTCATCAGTGACTTCAGCCGTGAAAGAAATCGATTGTGCGCTCGCGGGAGTTCCCGATAGCAGGCCTCCCGATGACATCGACAGCCCGGTGCCGGCGAGGTCGCCGTTTAGATCGGACCAGGTTAAAGCTCCACTACCGCCGGAGGCTTCTAATTGTTCGGAATAATAGATGCCGGCCGTCCAATCAGGCAAGGATACCGTAATTATCTCCGGCGCCGGCATAGACACTTGCGGGAAGATGATTTTGTCAACCCAGCCGCAGTCACCCCCTGAGGAGTAGGAACCATCTTTTGAATATTCCCACGCGAAAATCCTCGTTCCCGGAGTTACCGCGTAGCTCGCCTCACTCCAACTCACAGTGCCGGACCACTCACCTTTTTCAACGCCATCGATATAAAACCGCAGAAAATCCCACCCGCCTTCCGATGATACCTTATACTGGAAAGTGATATTCCCTGCCGTACCGACATCCAGAGTAATGCTCATTTTCGAAATCTGATTATGCGTGATACTGCCGGACTGGGCCGAATAGGTACCTTCGTAAGGATTGGAGGAAGTAATCGTCCAATCGAGGCTGCCGCTCATTGTCCAGGGCATTGAGGCGAAATCGCCGCTTTCGAAATCTTCGATAACCTGTCCGACTATTATTTCAAACGAGACCGTGTCGTAATGGTCGCCGTCGGCGGTGATATAAAGATCAAAATAGACCGTATGATATAACGGGCAGGAAGGTGACACCGAGAATAGATAGGCGCTCAGCGATGTCCCGGTGCCCCCCAGGGCGGTGATAGTGGGGAAATCGGAGTAGGCCTGGGTTATGGATATATAACTGTCAGCAGTTGACAGCGTGGCGCCGATCCCGGTGCCATTGCCGGCTCCATTATTGATTAGCGTTAAATTCATCGCCACATCATCGCCCGGGTCGACCGTGCCTGCATTCTGGCTGACAAAATCAAAATCGGGTTCGATGAGTAGTGGTGTCAGAGCAACATCGACTCTGGTTGCCGATTGGTCGGAAACAGCGACACCCTTAACGGTTTTCATCGCGTATCCAGGGGCGGAAAATTCTACATCAAAAATGCCTGCCTGAATCATTCGATGGTAATCACCGACATCGGGGTCGGTGAATATACGAGAACTATCAAGGTCGCTATCATGCCCCGGAATTTTTATCGTGGCAAAAACCGGATCGCCGGTATTGGCGTCGGTGACCACTCCGCGGATGCCATAAAGACCATTTTCCAGCCAGTTGAGGAAAGAAACCCGGTTATAATTCCAGTGCGCCGGAAGCTGGCTGGCCGGAATCAACTTAGTGTTCGAAATCTCAAAAGTTACTTCCCGGCAGCCATGCCAGTAATTCATATAATCCTGGCGGCCGCCGGTAATAGTATACCAGGCATAACCGTTAGTGATTCCGTCGTCAAAGCCGTCAATATAACCGGATGGACTGTAATATTGAGCCGAGTCGGCATATTCGTGACAGATATCCTCAAACCAATAAGTATCAACATGTAGCCGGGACCAGGTATCCCAGGGGTAATTGACCACCTCGGCGCCGCCATGAAAATTGCCCCCGATCACGAAAGAATGAGCCGTTGCGAAATCCATCATGACAACCGTCTCCGCCTGCCAGGGGTAGCCGTCCGGATGGGGACCGTCGTCAGGATCGGGAAAGTTGCGATTCAGGTCGACACCGTTGGCATTCGACCGCGTGGCGCTATAGACAGTGCTATTGCCGCCATTATAAGTTCCATCAGGGTTGGCCAGCGGATTGATCCAGATTTCACAACTGTCAACCAAACGGGTTACCAACGAATCGGTGCCATAACTTACCAGCAACGAATCTATCAGATGCAGCATCAGAACATAACCGGTTATCTCATCACCGTGCATTGACGACGTAAACATTACCTCCGGCTCATCTTCCTCAACGGCGACATTATCCGAAATCCGGGCAAACAAGAGCGACCGGCCCTCAATCGAGGAACCGGCGTTGACAATCTGGCACAACCCGGGATAATCGGCCGCGAATTGATTCATCATACTGACATAAGCTTCATAAGTAGGGTAGACGTCCCAGGCTTGGGCGTCAAACTTGTCGATCGACATCTGAGGTATAATCAATGTCCCGGGGTGGGGGAGGATTTCATACGAATATCCCAGAGCCTCAAAATCACGCAATTGTTCATCGTTGGCATAAGCATAGACCGTAAATCCCTCGATATTATCAATCGAGACGACTCTGGTGAGCTTACCGATTTCTTCGCGGTTATTAATGTTAAACTTGAAATAATTCTCGGAACGCGCTGCGTATATGTTTGTTACGAGGATCAATACAAGCAATAAATATAGCGCGGTGGTTTTCCTCATTTTTGACGACCTTCTGGTCAAATGGTTACGCATGGCGGTACTACCTTGATAAGACCGGTACCTATGACAAAATACTGGCATCAAGACCTCTCTCTATAAAAACAAGATACTCAATTTTGGACGGGCGTCAATATTATATTTTCGACATCATCTCCACATAATATTAGCCCCGGATCGACTCCCGGACCAGGTCAGGAAAAAGGCCGGCAATTGCCGGCCTTTTTCATTTGAGCAAAATTATTCTTTGCGATTAATTACATCCCGGTTCGGGGCCGCCGCTGAAGACATAATTAATGAGGTACACAGCATCTCCGACATTGGGATTGCCGTCGCAATTGGCGTCGCCGGATTCAAGCGGCTCAGGCGCCGCCCCGGCATTGAAAATAAAGTTAATCAAGAAGACGGCATCGGCAATATTGATCTGACCGTCACCATTGGCGTCGCCGCGGGTCATCGTCGAGAACGAACAGGTCCGGTCGCTGTAGGTTTCGCCACCGAACATATCGTGAACCCTGACCATCCAATAATAAGTCGTGCCATAATCGAGAACGCCGGGCAGAGAATAAGAAGTGCTGTCCAGGTCAGGAACCGTCGTCTTGGTCAGGAAGGATTCATCCGTCGAGTAATAAAGCGTGTATCCGATCTGATCGAATGGATCGGGATCGGATGAAGCTGTCCAGTTAAATGTCACCGTCAGTTCGGAAAGCTGGGCATTGTCGGCGGGAGAAGCCAGATCGAACGCAACCGGCAGGGAATTATCGGAATTAACCCAGAAGGAAGCCAGTTCCGTCCATTCGCCATCCTCGTAAATGTCACTGCCCCGTACGCGCCAGTAATAAGTCATATTGTCATCAAGGGAAACCATCACCGCCCAGGAAGTTGAACTGACTCCCGAGGGATGGCCCGAGACCTGATCAACCAGAACTGTCATCTCAGCATCGGTATAAACTTCATAACCATACGTGATCGCGTCGTTTTGTCCATCGACGGCATTGGTATGGCTCAGCGACGGCGTCGCCGAGGTTATTCCCTGCAAATCAGCCGGGCTCAAATCGGTAGATGGCGCCGGAGCAGAATTGGTTCTCATTTGGCCGGAAGCCCAATCGGACCAGAGGTTGCCGTCGAAGACGCGAACACGGATGTAATACATCTCGCCGTCGAGCAGTTCCGAACCGGCATAAGCTACCAGCGATTCAGACCCTGATATCGGACCGGAATCCCACATCTCGGCCGTCATCCAACTGTCGTCGCTGCCGACTTGAACCTGATAAGCTGTCTGGGGTGAAGCTTCCGCATCCGAGTATGACCAGGCAATTTCAGGGGCAGGGTCGAGTAAATGCATCGGATCGCCGGGCGAAACCAGGATATCATAAACGGTCGGTTGTATATTCGGTCTCTGATAGCTGAAGAAGTCCATAACATCGGACATGACGCTGTCGCGGTCGCGCCAGCGGCTATCATCGGAAACCAGTGCCTCAAATCCAAAACCGAAGTAAACCAGTTGATAAGCGCCCGAATATGAGACCGCCCCGGTATAGTCATATCCGAGATAATCCATCTCCGAAACGCTGCCGCCAATGGGTGCGATAAAGTCGGGATACTGCTGGTTGGAGGCGCTGTTGCCACCCTGAAGAGCAACCATATATCCGGAATCAAGGACCTGGCCTGCCTCGGTCGTCAACACCGGCACAAACTCGGATCCCTCATAGGTGATTTTCAGGTAATTGTTAAGAAAGGCCTGATCGAACCCGTCCAACTGAGCGGCAATCCGTTGGCCGGTAAGGAATAACTTGCCGCCGTTGTCGAGATATCCCTGCATCGACGTCACTTCCGGACCACTGATCGGATATGATCGGTAATCGCCGGTAAACCAGATGACAATATCATAATTGCTCAGATAAGTCGCGTCGGGTGTCGAATAGGCAGCATGCTCGTAAACATCATAAGGGATTCGGAAACTTCCCAGACTGTTTTTGTAATAGGTATCGCGGTCGCCGTTATCGTCGTCATCGACCAGCAGGATCGACACATTGCCGATCGCCTTCTCGACCACGAGAGTATCGGTCTCAGCCCCGCCGTTCCAGGCTATCTCGATCGTAAACGAATCGATTCGAGAAATATAATCGGCCGGGATTTCAAAAGCGAACGGATCGGTATCATTGGAGACGGAGTCGTTGATGTTGATCGTCCCCAGGTATGAGGTTCCGTCAATAATATTGAGCGAAGCGTCGTCTACGGACAAATTTACCGTAACGTCGCTGATCGCAGCTCCGCCATAGTTGGCGACGAGAACCGATAATTCAATTGTCTCACCGCTTTCCGGAATACCGTCGCCATCGCCGAGATCATCCGTAAATTCGCTGCTGCTAAGCCACGGATTGCCGTTTTTGGGGATGATGTTGATCACCATCGCCTCGACCATCGGATCGCAGCCACTCCACGGGCAATGCAAATCGTCGACCGTGTACCATATGTTCTGACTGCCGCCCCAACCATAATTGAAATGATACTGATCCAGGGTTCCCGATACGCGCCAGCCGTCACAAACGATAGCATGACTGTAAATCCGATAAAGAAGCGGACGGCCTTTGTTGATATCGTTTTTAATCATATTGAACCATGAATAGGCGCTGTTATCGCTACGGTATACCGCCGTGGCCGATTCGTCATAGCGATAATAGGCCGGGAAGACATAAGCCCCGTACATCGTCCACGCGCCTGACCCGCAATAACCATAACCCATCTCAAAGGCCACGCCCATCTCATAACTGATGTTAGCCACCGCCTCGGGAGAATCATCATAAACATAAGAATCGGAAAAATCAGCCGTGAGAGTCTGCCCGGGCGAACTGCCGCCGCAGGAATTATCACCCGGCCAGTAATAAGAATGAGTGCCCTCGCCCTGAGGAGGCCATTGATGGTAATACTGAATCTGGGCCGCGGCCGTGGCGACACATCCGACCACAACCCGCCCGCCATCACCCATCGGGCAGATATTATTATAGGGAGCGCTCTGGTGCCAGGTTGTCGTCAGAAGCGGGCCTTCACCTTCGGTCACCGCCATCAGACTTTTATTGGTCGCCGAGGCAAATTCCTTGGGGGAAACCGCAAACAGGTTCCAATTTTCGCGATTTTTGAAATCAAATAAAGGCTGTTCGCCATCCGGCTGGATCGCGTCCAGATCGCCGTAATACTCGGCGAATATCTGCGTCCGCTGCTGCAAAACCTGCCTCAAAAGCAGCGCCATTCCGTCCTCGCCGTAAATATCAAAAGCATCCGTCTCCGAGTATGCCTTCACCGGCTGTAATTCCTTTAAAACCGGTACCAGAATAAAGCCGCCCGATGAAACGGTATAATACCGTGCCACGAGGGTATCGTTGACAATTACGTCCTGGACATCAAGAATAAAGGGATTTGTTGCACCCGCCCAATCACCTGTCTCGGAAACGATATAGGTGATCCAATTTTGAGCCACCTCCTGCATCTCATCGTATGTCGCCAGCTCGGCCATAACGGAGCTCGGAGCAGCCAGTATAAAAGCAGCGACCATGATCGGCAGGGTTAACTTTTTGAGGGAATTAAAGAAGGTGGTGGGCTCTTTCGACACGGAGTTAAATCTCATTTAAGCCTTCCTACGAAACGCTGTGTTGAAGTCCTATTTTCTCTCAGTATAACATCAGGCGGGGATATAGAGTTCCCAGCCTATACCTTCGGCAAGTGTCGGTCCTGTCAACAGGCGCAATCATATAACCCTTTTTCGGAGTAAATTGCTCCTGATTCCGCCCGGTACTCGACTCAGCCGGAGTCATATGGCGGTGAGGGGTATAAAAAGGCCGGAACGCAGTATTACCGAATCTTGTAGTTAGCTATAATATAAAAGATAGATCATATATAGCAATATTTAATTTTTGGCAAAGAACATTAAAAGACCGGTTAAGCCGGCCTTTTATTCCGTAGCGCGGTTCATCCACTCAACGACAGCACGGTTCGGGGCCGCCGCTGAAAACGAAATTTATAAGAAAGACACAATCGGCAACATTTGTAGCACCATCACAATTGGCATCGGCCGCCTCATCCAGGTCGGGGTAAGGCCCAGCCTTAAAGATATGGTTTATCAAAAAGACTGCATCGGCTACATTGATTGCCTGATCGTTGTTGGCGTCGCCACAAAGATAATTAATCTGAATTTGAAATATGGCTGTGTCGGAATGTGGCACTGCGGCCAGATCGGTAACTTCGACAGTGAATTCGTACGTTCCGACCTCATTAGCGTTTCCGGAAATGATTCCATTGTCGGCATCAAGATTTAGATTCTTTGGGAGTATTCCGTCGATCAGTAGCCAGCTATAAGGAGGAGTCCCATCGACAGCTTCCAGAGTTTCCAGATAATCATCGCCAAAAAAGCCGTCCGGCGTTGTTTCGGTAATAATACTGGGCATCGAGACCGTGATTCGCTTCAGGGTCGGATCGCCGCATAAAGTCATACCGTAATGCCAGCAGAGTTCACCTATTTCATACCCGTCGTTACCAATCGATGTAAACCAATCGGCGAATGATTCACCGATAGTCTTGCCGTTGCCAAACGGCCCGTAAAAGCCGCCGAATTCCAGCATCGACCCGGTTTTGGTACTACCGATTGAGGCCAATCCGTAAGACTGGCAGAAAATATACCACCCCGACATATAGTTACTCTCGACATAACGCGCGTTGGAACAGGCGAAAAGATTGTAAAAAACGGCCACCGGATCGATATCGACAATACCATCATAGTCGATCGTCGTCCAAGTTCCCGCCGGAATCTTAAACCAGTGAGTGTTGGGGCTGGAATGAGCACATACCAGAATCGATTCATAGTTCAAAGGCAATTGCGCCACATAATTAGGCGCCGTCGTCGTATTCGGATCGGATATGGTAGTAACCGCGGAACACGACTGTCCCAGGTTGCCTCCCCATGATCCGGCCCAGGGTTCCCAGTCGTCATCGACAAATGCCAGACCGCGATCATTGAGGATCATCTGTCCGGTGCGATAAAGATGGTTTTTGACGAAATAATTTTGCAGCAGGCTGACTTCATCGGCGCCGTCATAAGTCATCGGGGAAGCGGTCAGCCGGCCAATCCAGACTTCCGGTGTGACATTGCCGTAATGCTCATCATATTTTTCGTCTGCGTCGATATCTTCCCATATCCCATCCAAATCCATATAATAAAAATCACAGGGAAATTCTTCGTGCTCCACCGGGTCCCAGCAGTTGGCCTCATACCAGGGGATAGGCAGATCACCGACTAACACCGCTCCCACCATTCCCTCACCGTATTTCCCCTGCAGGAAAAGCCGCAGGTCAGACGGCGTTCCGCCGGATATGGTATGGATGCTGACAGTGAAGCCGTCGGCAGCCACATCGATCATATATTGATCGAGCGCCGCCTCGATATTGCCATATAAATCGGAATTGACCAGAATGCAAAAGAGTCCCTCGCCGCGCGTATTCTTAGCCGGAGTCTGAACGGCCACCAATTGTGAAGCAAACGGCCTGGCATCGCCGGTCTGAGCTTTCCATTCGGCATAACTGATTGGTTTTCTACCCTCGGCATCCATCCAGCGCGTCACCGGAATTCCGTCGGTATGATCTCGCCATACCGGGGCTGTTTCGTTAACATTATTGTGAACATCTGGAATGGTTTCTTCCGCCCGGATCGAAACCCCACTCGCCACCAGGCAAAGAAGAGAAAGTATTACCGCGATTCGATAATATGATTTGTTTGAATGGCTTTTCATCTACTTCTCCTCCTGCAAGCGGATCTTATAAATCTCCGGAAGATGAGGACGGTAGTCTGATCCCGGAAAACTTAAGTTTCTTCCTGCTAACAATATTATAGGGGTAATTCCATTTTTGTCAAGAAAACATCATCTATCCCATAAAAAAAAGACCGGCAAAATGCCGGTCTTCGATATCGAAATCTGATTTTCCTGTTATGGGCAAACCGGCTCCGGTCCGCCTTTGAAAACATAATTGATGACATAAACGCCGTCGGCGATATTTGTTTCGCCATCGCCATTGGCATCACCCGCCTCGATCGGATCAGGCGCCGGGCCGCCTTTGAAAACATAATTGATCAGGAAGACGGCATCGGCAACATCATTGTTGCTATCACCATTGGCATCTCCGCAAACATAAGTGTTGGTTACGTACGTTTGGACAATATCGGAATATTGACCCCATTGCCTCTCTTCATCTCTCGCACGGACTTTGTAATAGTAATCACCTTCAGGCCGGTCGGTCAGCTCATAGGTTGTATCCATAATCGGAAAATGAGTTACGCTCGACCCGAAAATACCGGTGGGGTAAATATCGTCTATATAAAACCCCTCCTCGGTAACATACGAATCGGTGTAATATGAAAATCGGAACATTACATTCTGGCCGACAAACCCGGACAGGTCGAATAAACCGAGTGTCCAGACGCCGCCGCAAAAGCCGGTGATCCCATTGCCCCGGTTATTACCATTAGGGTCATAAGTGGTCGTGATATTACCAGGAATCGGCATGTAAATTAATCCGTCGGTGGAAACCTCGACATAGGCATAGTCCCAGTCGGTTTCAATATCATAAAAGGTGTTGACCTTCAAGGTATCACCCGACTGAACCAGATAGGGATCGATACTCTGAACATATCTTATAATGTTATTGTCCTCGCCCGAATAAAAACTTGTTGGAAATGAAGAATACCGTGCAGGGGACAATTCAAATTCTCGATTTTTCCAATTGTCGAGGCCATTGGCGGAATCGGAAATGATCTGATAATCGGTCATCTCAATCAGTTCATAAACTGACGCCGGATTCAGAGTATCATAATGAGTCCAGTCGACGGAAAAGGAAATGATGCTGACAGTGTCGGCGACAGTTAAAACCGGTGCCGCCGGCGCTCGGAGGGAATAAATATCCCCGGCGATACGGGCATAGAATAAATTCGGCTCCAGATTTTCCGATATCAGATCGTTTATCCGGGAAGCCGGGGGCCAGAAATTATCATCATAACTGCCGACCTCGAGGGTGAAGGAGAATTGCTTGTCCTTCAACGTCTGCTCACCGTAATACCAGTCATCGGTACCGCCGTTGACAACATATAAAGTCCAGCCCGGACCGGGATCATAATTATTCATGGCCTGCACCGTGTCACCGATCTGGGCGAAAATATCTTCATCGGGACAATAGAGTTTGTCGTAACCCCAGGGCCAGATGATCAGGTTGGAATGAGAATGATAATTTGCAATCAGGACGAAATCATGAGAGATCGTAAAATCCCGAAGATTTTGAGACTCAGGCTCGGAAAACGGGGCTGTACCCCGGTAAGTCGGATCGCTGGTATACGGTGATGATCCGGCATCGTCATAACCCCATTGATAGCCGAAATTACGATTCAGGTCAACACCGTAGGTATCGTCGCCGTTGTCGCGCCGATTCTTTCGCCACATTCCGCCGCCGTCGGGCTCGATAACCTCGTTGTGATAATAACCATCAGGATTGCAAACCAGTATAAACCACATCTCTCGCTCATTGACAAGATCGGTGATATCAGAATCGATTCCGTAATTCTGCGTCAGATGATCGATATAGTATATAAGCAACTCCGGAGTTATCACCTCGCGGGCATGAATTGCCGCCGTATATAGAAGTTCCGGCTCATCTTCATCCACATTGGGATTATCGGAGATCTTGAAGGCCCACGTTTCGCGGCCTTCGATGGTTAGCCCGATACTCATTTTTTGAGATACGATTTCGGGATAATTTACAATCACCTGATCTATATACTGATTTATTTCATCAAGAGTCTTATAGTCGCCCATCGCTTTGGCAGGGAGTCGTGACTGGAAATACTTAGTCAGGTCGGAATGCACGATCTCGGTTTTAAATCCCAGCGACGTGATTTTCTCCAGTTCCTCCTGATCGGTGACAATTTCAATATAATTCTCTCCGGCCCAGACCTGGTCGAGATGCATATCGCGAAGTTGTACCCAGGCATCTTTTGATTCTATAAAAATTCTCGCCTGGATAACCGGCGGGTTGCCTGCTGAAAGAATTCCGGCGGCCAAAAAAGTGAAGAGGAGCAAAAATCCACAAATCCTAACTGATGTCATTATACCTTCCTTCGGACAAGAAGTCATTTCAAAATATCTATCCGCCAGGCAATCCGCCTTAAGCCAATAAATCGGACATATGACACGAAATACTTAGACGTTTACAAAGAGCTCGTACAAAAAGGGGAGAGGTTTGAAAAACCTCTCCCCCTGTAAAATTCAAACTAAATAGATATCAACATATTGGCGCGGGGCCGCCACTGAAGACAAAGTTGATCATATAAACGGCGTCGGCCACGTTGACGTCGCCATCACCATTGGCATCTCCCGCCAGCAACGGGTCGGGAGCCGGACCACCTTTAAAGACATAGTTGATCAATGTCACCGCATCAGCCACGTTGATATCGCTATCTCCATTGGCATCGCCGCAGGTAAAGCTCGCAACTTCGAGCGAAACCGGAATCGACATACTTGGCGAAACCGGATCATTGCAGTCGAATATCAATTGGCCGGTGTAGGTCCCCGACTCCAAATCAGCCGCATCGAAACTTACCGTCACCACGTCGGATGAATACGGCTCAATCGTTCCACTCGCCGGTGAAATCGTCAGCCAGCGAGCGGCGTTCAATGAAATCGCCAGATTGGTATGCATATACTCGGCGTTGTACAACACTTCCAGGCCGTCACTGCCGTCGATGTTTTCCAGACCGATCGAGGCTCCGGCAAGACCCTCGGAGTCGGTTCCCGAAAGCATCGTCGCATATTGCAGAATAATTCGACCATTCGGATATAGAATGGCCTGGAATGTCAACGCGCCGGTACCTCCGCCCGAGATGTAATTTTGAATATTGGCGAAAGTGACTATAAACCGGTCACCAGAGGCGTCATAATAGTAATAAATATTGCCGCCTTCGGCCGGATCGAGATCATCCCACCACATCGCAATCATATCATTCGGCACACTGGTAGTGGGAAGAGCCGTGTTCAATCGACTGGTGCTTCCGGCGCCGAAAGTCAGGATTCCGTTGGAGCCGATAAATACTTCGCTGTAATTGTTCTCATAGAACGGAAAGTTGAATCCCAGGGGTAGCGGCCCGGAGGCAGCGTCATCGCCAAGAGCTATTGCCGTACCCAGGCCGGATATGTCAACCCAGGAATATGTTGGGCCACCCGGCTCATCCGAATCGGACCATAGATAACCGAAAGTATCGGGACCGCCGAAGCCTCTTTCGACCGGACCAAAGTACTCTTCGGTCGCATCCGACTTGTCACCATCGGCAGCGCGAACGCCCAGCGGTTCCGGCTCCATGACCGGCTTGGCCAGCGGCGGTTCGGTGTCGCGTAACATCTGGCATACTACCTCATATTCCAAACGTCCCGGACCGATATTGTTTATAGTAATCAATTGGTCAGAAATACCGCCCGTTTCCAGCGCCTCCTCGATAAGAGAAGTGGTGATTTCCATTTCAGGCGCAAACAGATGCATCAACACTTGTACTGTGTCATATTGATGGGAGTAATCGTTGCTGATATAGGTAATATTCCCGACATAATCTCCGGGGTCCATGCTTGCGGAATTGACCATGAAAACAAAGTCCTGACTACTCTCAGGTTCGATAAATTGCTGGGCGTTATCGCAGCTTATCCAACTGACATCCGGAACGAAACTGACCCGCAAGGTCGCCTCGGTGCTCAGGTTTGATATAGTGATCGTATCTTCAACCATATCGCCGGGAATAAGACTGTCGATCAACTCCTCGGTATCCAGAGAGATAATGGCCGAGGTACGTTCGCCATAACCCTTGAGGGTCAGGTCATCGAGATTCCATCCGCAGTAATTCATACTGCCATCGGTAACTCCGATTCCGAAACGAACCTGGAACGCAGTATTACTGTCGGCGACGGCGGAAATATCGAATTCCTGCGGGGTCCACTCCGACTCGTCAATAGTGGCACTGTTCTCGAAGATAGTGCTCCAGGAAGTACCGTCGTAAATCTGCAGGTAAACATGGTCATAGCTACCGCTCTCGATACCGAGCCAGCGATAGAAATTAAGGATGACGCCGCTGAAGTCACCGCAGTCGATTAGCGGAGAGGTTACCCAATAGGTGGAACTCATACCGAAATTGTAATCGCCTCCGTCACCGCCGGTGAGATCATTACCCAAGACCCCGTTGTCGCCGGTGAGGCTGTGATCTACGGCCGGGTCGGGGCCACCGTAACTATCGCCGCCGGCGCCACCCGTAGCCGGACCGATGGTCCATTCTCCAGTACCGCCCAAACCTGACCAGCCCTGGTTAAAGGAGAAATCGTCGGAGAAGAAAATCACCCGATCGCCGACAATCACGGTAAAGTTCAGCGTCGCCGTGTACCCATTGACCGCTGTAATGTCCATTTGGAAGGTCGCTTCATATCCGCGAGGGCAGGAGGCGTCGGCCGATGCTGAGAAGATATCAATGTCGTTTTCGCCCATACCGCCGGACGCAGCCAGCATTCCGAAGTCGCCGTCGGCGTCTCCGACCGAAACATAGATATCGCTTTCGGTTAATGTCGCCAGGACATTATCGGCCTGGCCGCTTCCGGAGTTTCTAAGCGTGACTACGAACTCGACCGTCTCACCCGGATCGAGGACACCGTTGTTATTGCCGGTGGGATCATTAATGTCGATAGCCAGATACTCGAGAACGGGTGCATGCGAGGTGAGAGACACATTACTGGTCCAGACACTGTCTTTGCTGGTCTCGGTCATCGTTACCAAAAAGTCCATAACGTGACCGTCAGGAGTATTGGCCGCAACATCAAAGGCGAAAGCATCGGCGATATAGGCGGTAGCGAAATCGCCTGCCAGGTCGCCGTACGCTTCGGTGTCGTCAGTCAGAGTAACATAAATGTCTGAAGTCGACAGAACCGCCTGCAAATTGTAGGCGGTATCAGGACCGACATTTTTTAATTCCATCCCCAGAACAACACTCTCGCCGTAATCTATCATACCGTCGCCATTGCCGCCGACAGCATCATCAACGACATTACTTTCATGAACAACATACGGGCCGTCAGGGGAGATAGCCATAACGCCGGCTATGTATGTTTCTTTATTAAAGGCGGTAACCGTCAGGGTAACCTCTTCGCCGATCGGCAAAGAACCTTCAATCGGAATAACGGCGTTGCCGGTGACGTCGGTATAGGCGCTTCCGAACAAAGTGCCGTTGGCGTAAAGCGCACAAAGGGCTCCCTCGACGCCGACTACCTGAACGTCAAATTCGGTCAGCGTAAACAGCATGGCATCATCATGATTGATCGTCATCGGAGCCGGGACATCGGTCCGAACCAGAAGCGACGGATCGCCGAAAATGGTCCAGGCATTGAATTCATCGATTCCGGTGCTGCCGTTGATGTCCATCATCTTACATGAACCGTTGAAACACAGGCCGCCATAGGTGACTTTTTGCACGGCACAAAGCAGATCGACCACCTCATCCTGGGCATCCATCGGCGGGGACCAGGACTGACTGATCACCGAACCATAAAATCCGATTGCGCCGGTGGGAGCGCCGGTGCCGTTGTTGGTCGCCCGCAGCCACGCCTCGCCGAAACAGGTATAACTGTCAAACTCACCGTTATTGCAGGCCACGCTGACAATAAACGGCAGTTTGTTATCATTTGCCAGAGCGTTCACATGGGTGTTGCTGAAACCGGTGGTGCTCCAACTGGTCGGAGCGCCATGCCCGGTATAATTGCCGATACTGCGCCCATTATTGAGGGCGTTGGTGACATCGGATGCAGTGGCGCCGACCGTGGCATAAAGCTGATCAACCACAGTATATGTAAAACTCAAAAGATCGGCACGCATGAGATCCTGATGTTCCCAATCATGTTCACCGCCCTGACCGGTACCGGTATCATTAGACCCGATCCCGAAGCCTTTATGGAACCAGTCGCCTGCCTGCGGATTGCTCTCATATGTGATCGTCCGCTCGACCTGAGTCTGAACATCACCGGCCGACTGTGCGGAAAAACGACCGATAAAAATGTCGGGATAGCTGTCGCCCCCGGCAACGGTTGAATAGACAGGATCAGAAATCCCACTGCCCAGAGGTTTGTTGACCTCAGCATTATCACCGACCAGAAGAACAAAAGCCAGATTGGTAGAATCGTCATCGTAAAAATCCTGAATCCAGGCTTCGATGGTGCCTCCGTTATTTCCGATATCGGAAACATCGACCACCCAGGTTTTGATCCCTTTCTGACGTTTCCAGTCGGCGAACGGCTCTATATATTGACGAAAATCGTCATACGTTATTATCAGCATGTCGCCGCGTTCTTCCACCGGGGTATATTTTCCCTGAAGGAATTCATAGTTGATAAAGCGGCGCTTGTATATCAATTCGAAATCGGGAATTATCGATTCCGCGCGTTTACTGTTTTCAAGAATATTTATACTGCCGGGACCTTCACTGACCACCTCGACCGTTACCGATGTGAAGACACGAAGGGTCTGCGTTCCCGCATTGTATTGAAAGGCGTTTAATTCAATTACCGTACCGCGATAATCCCGCAGGATATACGGCTCCCGGATTTCGGCCAGATTCTCCGGATACCAATCGTCCGAACTGTAAACCGGGCCGAAAGTATAGGGAACATCGTCGGGGTTTACCGTTCGAGGTAAATTACCCTTGGATGGCGCCACGGCCGTTATCGGAAAATCGACATATTCGGATTTCAAGATATTGACCTTCATCGCGGCATCATCGGGAATGATAATGCTGCGACAAATTCGCGGCAAAGCCGGTTCCGATTTGTTCAACAGGATACCTTCCTTATCCAGAGAGATGAGGAAGTACTCCTGGTTGTTGATTATGACAGATTCCTTCGAAAACGAGCCAATCTGATAATTGACGACCGTGCGGATATCATTCGACTGCTCGACCGTAATTGACAGATTTTCGGTGCCGTTACCCAGATACACCTGCTCAGCACCTGCCATCGTCCAGATTGATAAAAGCAGAACCAGCAGAAGCAATGAACTCTTACGCATGTGGATCCTCCTAAAATACAATAATATACTTGAAATCATGACAAAGAAGACCTATTTTTGTAAACGCATGTATCTCTATATATAGCAATATAGTTGCTTGTTGAATTTCAGCAAGAGAAATTTCTGGATTCTGCTTTGGTGATAGACCAGAATCTCAATGAAAGCGTTGAAATTATTTCCGATAAATTGATCGAAAAGGGAGAGAGTATAGGTTTAGTAGTAAGAGGAATTGCCCGATTTGCGATTCGCATTGTCTTAATCCTGATGCTCCTTGCCAGTTCAATCGCTTTTGCAAACGACGATATCATATCGCGCAAAGACCGTATGGTGTCGGCGGCAAAAGAGGTCACGTCCTCGATTTCCGTGAATGATCTGGCTGCTCTCATGGAAAATGGAGAATCAGTGGAAATATTGGACATTCGAACTCAGGCTGAATTTGATCAAGGCCATATCAAGGGCGCACAATGGGTAGCCAGAGGGACCCTGGAATTCGAAGCCTCCAAAGGCAAACTGCCACCGGCTAATGCCAGGATCGTTGTCTATTGTAAAAAAGATCCCCGTAGCTCATTGGCTGCCAAAACTCTCAAAGAGCTGGGCTTTACCGATGTGACTTATCTAAAGGGGGGTGTCGAGGATTGGGTCGAGACCGGAAATAGCATTTACAACATGCATGGCGAGCTATTAGTTAAGAGTTTCGAGAGAAGCGAATAATTCGATATTTTAACCTGACCAATCATTGATTTTTACAACAATGGCAGCCAGGGGTGATCCGGGTGATTTGTCTTGATTGCTTGTCTCAACCACCGGCGGCCATCATCGTCAAGAGCCTCAAAAGCTCGATAATAATCAGCCTCATCTTGCGGGGATGGACTTTTGGCCTTATACAATAAAACTACCTCCGGCGACAAATAGGGGATACCATCTTTGGTAACATGGCCGAGTTTTGCAAGGGGATAGGTGATTTCCTGATTTCTTCGGAAAATCCACTGGTCATCGGCGGACTCATTGAATAATATTTCAATTTCGAAT
>DAOUTW010000050.1 GCA_030668485.1 Candidatus Zixiibacteriota bacterium | reverse complement strand
TACTCGCCTAAAAACTTCAATCGCTCATCCATAACACGGGTCTCTTTCCACGGCATAGCAATACCTCCTGGCCTATGCCGTTATACGAACTGTTACCCATGTCTTGAGTCTAAACTGTTACCAAGGTAGTGAGTCTGTACCGTTTACATGATTGTGGCTTCTAGTAAAATATGTGATTGTGGGGGTGGTAATATTGAGTATTTTGAGTATTGCCGGTGGCCCCCCCCGGCTTGTCCGGGGTGGGTTTACATGATCACGCCGGTGGCCCACCCCAGCTTGCTGGAGTGGGTTTACATGATTGTGGCTTCTAGTAAAATATGTGATTGTGGGGGTGGTAAAATAGAGTATTTTGAGTATCGCCGGTGGCCCACTCCGGCTTGTCCGGGGTGGGTTTACATGATCACGCCGGTAGCCCACCCCAGCTTGCTGGAGTGGGTTTACATGAAATTACGATAACACCATCGAGAATAAATAATGACCAAACTCAAACACTTCGATAATCTCGGCACAGCACGCTTTGTCACTTTTTCATGCTTTCATTATCATCGTCTTTTGATTGATGAATTTACTACTATTACACTTCTGTCGGAATTGGAAAAGGCGAGGAAAAGGTATGGATTATCAGTTCTTGGTTATGTAATCATGCCAAATCATGTGCACCTGGTATTATATCCACATAGCGAGATACTGCTGGGACCGATAGTAGGTGCAATGAAGGGTCAATCCGGAAGGAAAATAATCAACATCTGGAAGAAATCCCAGCCCGGGAGACTCACGAGATTGGCGGTTGTAAGAGATGGCAGGCCTCGTTACGCTTTCTGGCAGCGCCGATGCTATGATCATAATTGTCGAACCATCAAGGCTGTACGTGATAAGATAAATTATTGTCATATGAATCCTGTTAAGGCCGGATTGGTTTCTGATCCCGGCGACTGGTCATGGTCCAGTTATAATTGGTATCATGGAAAGCGGGATCCTATTGTTTTTATAGACGATGTTGAATTGTAGCTTTAGGCGATATAAACCCACCTGAAATCCGCCGGGAGCGAATTTCAGGTGGGCCACCGAATCGAGATAATTCCCATGAGATTTTATGTTCTTGTCGGTGATCCACCCTGCCGGTGGCCCACTCCGGCTTGTCCGGGGTGGGTTTATATGTATCTCAGCGAGTAGACATTCTTCTGAGTCGAGCTATATACAAAAAGGCCGCCTATGAAAGGCGGCCTTAAATTTCTATCAACATTATCAATACCGGTGCTTACTTGCGTAATTTGCGACCGACGCCGAGGCCGATAAGCCCCATTCCCAGAAGAATCATCGTGGCCGGTTCAGGAACCTGCGGCGGCACACTGTCTACCGGGGTGGTGTTGTTGGAATCATACGGATAGCTCGGATCGGTGTTTTTATCGGTCGCGTTTGGATCGAAAGCGCCAAAAGGCTGCGATTGATCTGCAGTATTACCGTCATCGAGCATTTCCCAGGCGTTGGCATTACTTGATTCCAAAGTACGATTTTGAGCTTCTTCAAAATCGACGGCAAAACTCAAGGCAGGGGTCAATATCAAGCAGGCCAGCGAAAGTATGACTAAAAGTTGTCTTTTCATGATCATTCTTCCCGTTATAAAGTTGTCATTTCTCGTCCATTATGCCGCAACATCCATGCCGGACCTGAGATGTTTAATTGATGTTGTCTATCAACGACTTATGAGAGTTGATAAAATCCCGGGAAATACACATGTCCAATGAGTGGACACTTAAACGATGAATCGGTAAATCAGACCTTAACAGCTTGCCTGACAATAAGGTAATAAGAGGGCCAATGTTCACAGACTGGACAAAAATATTAATAGATTATTAACTTTGAAAAGGGCAGGATCGGGATTGGTAGTCGCCAAAACCAAAAATCACACCCTCGACTACTCAATCACTGCCTTTGAGCAGGACACAGAATTTATTAGGATGCAGGCATAATCGCCGGTTTATCCGCGGACGAACAGATTCGATAGCCTGTTTTGAAAATGTTTCTTGCCTGATTGTTCGGGAAATGATGTAATTTCCAGCGGAACATCAAATCGATAATCGGATTCGAGGAAGTCTGACAAGAATTCGGAAAGAAGATCCTGAAATCTTTCGGCTGCTACCCCGGCTCCGCTACGATCGGTTTCCGGTAGCAACATTACCAGACGGGCACTGTATAATCCGGATATCAAGTCGGTTTCACGTGCTCCACCCTTGACACGGTCGACCAGGCTTTCCATAAATTTGTCAGCTTCTTCGCGAGAATCGATTTTGCGCCGCCCGGCAGTCGAGAGAAATTCTGACAAGTTTAAAACCAACAGCGACAGAAAATTACGGTATCTCTCGGCCCGTTTCAACTCCATCAATGCGATATCTCGGAATCGGCTTACTTTATCGGCATCCATGCCTGATTGATTCCTTCCATTAAAGGCAACCATGGAGATTATATCCTATATTTTACCATCAACTTCAAGCATAAAACATGCAGCAATTACCATTCCCAATGATAGACGCAATAATAAGGACCATCTCTCGACACAGAGCCTAATCACTTGATAGAATAGACCTTATGGGGAATACATAAACATCAATAATAGTCAATAATATCCTCAAATAGTAGCCAGATATGCAAAAAGATGCGTCACGCCCTATTTTTTGATTAAAATCGATGGTAATTTGATGATGAAATCACCGAGACTTCATAAAAGTGTCAATTATTCCCACACCCAAATCAACTTATAGTATTTTAATGCCCAATAAAGTTATATAAATTATTTCATCTCGTTCAGGCCATATTCTTTGATTTTATAAAGCAATGATCGATAGCTGATGGCAAGAATCTCGGCCGCCTTGCGGCGGTTCCAGTTGGTCCGATTAAGAACCTCGGAGATCAACCCCTTTTCCTCGCGGCTGACCGCCCGAGCCACCCGTTTTTTAAGTGAATAGTCCTTCTCGACCGGCGGAGTCGCCGTCGCATTTTGAACCGAGGTTGCGCCGACCGGTTGCAATACATTTTCCGTTGATACCGACTGACCGGCCAACAAATCGGCGATAATAGATTCCTCGCCGCGAACCACTACCTGCTTGATGAGATTCTCCAACTGACGGACATTACCCGGCCAGGGCGCTGCCGTAAGCTGAGAAATGGCATCCGGGCCCAGCGGAGAAGCTTCCCGCTGATACAGTTTTTTATATTTATCGATAAAATGATCGGCCAGCAGCGTGACATCCTCGCTACGATCCCGCAATGGAGGCAGGAAAATGGTTATTTCATTAAGACGATAGAAGAGGTCGTCACGGAACCGGCCCAGCTTTATCGCTTCTTCGAGGTTGCGGTTGGTGGCGCAAATTATTCTGACATCCACATGAATGGTGTTGATCCCTCCGACTCGGACGAACTCTTGCTGTTCCAGCACCTGGAGAAGTTTCGATTGCAATTCCATCGGCATATCGCCGATTTCATCAAGGAACATCGTCCCCTTGTTGGCCACCTCAAATCGCCCCGGTTTCGTCTTGTGAGCTCCGGTGAAGGCACCCTTTTCATAGCCGAACAACTCCGCCTCAAGAAGATCGCGCGGTATCGCGGCGCAGTTGACCTTAGTGAATGATTCCTCGCTACGGCCCGACATATTATGAAGCATGCGAGCGACAATTTCCTTACCGGTTCCCGATTCACCCCGGATCAATACCGTTAATTCCGAACCAGCGACCTGCTCGACCAAGTTCTTGACCTGCATAATTTTATGAGAGTCGCCAATAAACGAATCGTATTGCGACCTGGTACGCAGTTCCGTTTTGAGGGTAGAGACTTCACGTTTGAGGCGGTTCTTTTCCAAAACACCGTTGATATGAATTTCGACTTCTTTGACATCAAATGGCTTTTTTATAAATTCCGCCGCACCGCTCTGAATCGACTCTACCACATAATGGGTATCGTCATGACCCGAAAGCATGATAATTTCGGGCCGGTTGTCGATCTTGTTAAGCTTTTTTAGGACTTCGATCCCGGACATATCGGGCATTTTGATGTCGAGCAAAACCAGGCTTGGCTTTTCCGTCGTCACCATCTGTAGCCCCTCACTGCCATTGCGGGCGGAGACGAAGTCGAAACTGCCGGACAATCCTTCCGTCAGGATCCAGGCGACCTTGGGGTCGTCGTCGATAACGAGAATTTTTAAACGATCTTGTTTCATATAATAATAGCCTCAATTCTTACGCAATTAATCGGTAAAATGAAGGAAAAATCAAGCGATTCAGGCGAAATAATGTCACATTTTTGCAATTTTTTGCAATATGCCGTCAGCGAGGCAGATAAATACTAAAAGTAGTACCGACACCCTTCTCGCTTTGCACTTCAATCCGCCCCCCATGAGCCGAGACTATTCTTTCCACGACCGCCAGCCCCAGACCGGTTCCTGTTTCTTTGTTCGTGTAGTATCGGTCAAAAATGATGGCCTGGTCTTTATCGTCGATTCCGCAACCGTTATCGGCCACATCCATCTTGATCATTTTGAGATTATCCCGATCATTGAGTGCCGCCCGCAGGGTCAGAGTCCCTTCTTTGCTCAAAGCCTCAATGGCATTGATAATCAGGTTTAAAAACACTTCCATAATCTGGTTTTTATTGACAAACAGATCGGGCAGGTTTTCCTCGAACTCGGTTTTGCAGGTGATGGCTTTCTGTTCCATATCACGGCTGACCAGTTGCACTGCCCGCTCGATCACACCGGCAATATTGATCCGCTCGGTCTGATACTTATTCGGATTGGAAAAATCGACCAGTTCCCGGACCAACTCGTTGAGTCGAAGTACTTCCTCTTCGGCCATCTTGAACAGATCCGACTCATCGGCCAGTTCCGGCCACCGGGAACGCATAATCTGCAGCCCACCCCGAATATTGGTCAGCGGTTTGCGCATGTCATGCGATATCTCCGAGATCATGTTACCCATCGTCAGCAGCCGGGTGGCGTTGAGAATCGCCCGTTCCCGCTCGTACATCGAGGCCGCCTGGCTGGCGATCAAACCGGCTATTTTTTCATCCTCAGCCGAAAAGCACTCCTCCGTTGACGACGCCAGACAAAAGACATATGCCAGACCAACCTCACTATGAATAAAGAAAGTAGTGAAACACTCGGTCGGAACACCGCATTCCTCCCGATCGGGCAAATTCTCCAGGATTAACATTCTCGCCTTGTCTGGCGATGAAAGCATTTCTGCTTCGGTTTTGATCGTCAGGTCAAGATTGATCTCCCGATGCCCGGCTCCGCCGGTATATGACAGCGTTTTTTCCGCGGCGTTCCATCGGAACCAGAGTGATATTTCCGCCGGCATCAGGTTTCGAATACCCCAGAAAATAATCTCCTGAAGGTTTTGGACCGATCCGGCTCGCGACATCGCATCACTGATCTCTTGAAGCGTGGAAAGCTCCTCGACCCGCCTTTTTAACTGGTGAAAAGTGGAGGCGTTATCAATCGCCACCGCCGCCTGGGTCGCAAAAGTATTCAGCAATTTTAAATCATGCTCACCAAATTCACCGTCGTCAGCTTTATGAGCGATATTGACCACCCCAATAACTCGCTTCTTAACCATCAACGGCACTGAAAGAAGCGAGGCAGGGCCATATCGCTCCTCACGGTTTTCCCGCTTGAACCGGGTGTCCTTTTCAACATTGTTGACAAACAACGGCTTTTTGGTCTCGGCCACATATCCGGCAATCGACGATCCGATCGGCAGCCGGGTAGTCTTGATCACTTCTTCATCCAATCCGATCGCGGCAGCGATACTCAGATATTCCCTGTCGTCATTGAGCAGCATTATCGAGCCGATCTTGGCATGAAGCACACCGACCGCCAGGCCGATAATAGTCGTCAAGAGCTCTTTCAATTCAAAAGTCGAGGCCAGCGATTTTCCGGCCTGATAGAGAGCATTGATCTCTTCCAGGCGGTCGCTGAGTTCCTGGTTCTTGGCCTGAAGTTCGGTCAGCAAAAACGACTTGGCACGGCCCAGTCGCCTTTTTTCCAGCCCTCGCTTGATCACCAGCTCCAGTTGAGGATATTCGACCGGCTTGAGCAGGTAATCGTAAGCGCCCTGATTAATCGCCTCCAGCGCCGACTCCAGCGAGCCATACGCGGTCATAAGAACTACCAGCGCCTGATTATCCACTCTACGAGCGATGCGAAGCATATCAAGACCGCTCATACCCGGCATTTTTATATCGGAAATGATCAGGTCAAAACGGCCGGTCTTTATTTCCTCTGCCGCCTTTTCGCTTTCCTGAAAGGTGGCGACTTCAAATCCGGAATCGGTCAGCAATGCTTCCAGCGAATCGCACATCCGCTTCTCGTCATCGATAACCAGAATTCGATCCCTGGTCCCGACGCCGGCGGTCAGAATATCCGATTTGATATCTTTCTCTATCATGTCTCATCCTCATCGCCGGAGGCCACCGGCATGGTAATCTCAAAACTGGCCCCGCCCTCGGGATCGTTGGCGGCGGTTATAAATCCGTTATGCTCCTTAATGATTCCAAAACAGACCGACAGTCCCAGGCCGGTTCCGGCTGAATTATCCTTGGTCGTAAAAAATGGCTCGAATACGCGCGAAATATGTTCCGGCGGGATCCCCGGGCCGGTATCGACAAATTTGATCTTCACCTCGGTATCATTACTGGTAACCGTAATTTTCAGTATTCCACCATCCGGCATAAAATCCTTGGCATTGAGTACCAGGTTGAGAAATACCTGCTTGAGTTGTTCGGCCGATCCGGTTACATTCGGCAACGGATCGTCGGCCAGCCTCTCGATAGTGATTTTCCGTTCGACCAGTTGCCATTCGAGAAGAGCCAGAATGTCATCCAGTAAACTTCGGATATCGATCGTTGATTTTTCAGCCTTCTGCGGGCGATGAAAATCGAGCAACTGCCGGACAATTCGAGCAATCCGGGACAATTCCTGCCGAGCGACATCGAGATGTTCTTCCGCCTTGTCCGGATTATCGAAATTGCGGCTGCACAGGTGAAGGTAATTGGAAATAATACTCAACGGATTATTCACCTCGTGAGCTATCTTGGCCGAAAGTTCTCCGATTGCAGCCTGTCTTTCGGTCAGCACGAGTTGCCTCTGGGCAATTTTGAGCTCCCTCAGAGCGCTTTTTTCCGATTCATATAAACGCGCATTTTCCAGCGCGACCACAAACTGGTTGGCCAGAATCGAAAGAAATTCGGTATCGTCGACGGCGAACCCGACTCCTGAAACTTTTCGCCCCAGCGCCAGAAAACCTTTGAGGTGGGATTGAATAATCAGGGGAATTATGAGTCCGTTTTGAAAGGCAGCAAAAAATGCAAAATCAGAAGATCCGGCAAACCTTTCGGCCAGTTCCGACACCATCACCGGTTTGGCAATCGCCTTCAGATAAGTTGCCAGACGTCCTTCGATATTGATATTGCCCTGCACCTCCTCAATATGGGTAATACCCTTGGAGGTCGCCAGCGTCAGCCGCCGCGACTGGCTGTTCTTCGGCAGGTAAAGGGCTGCCGAGGAGGCGCCGATCTGACCCAGTGAGGTGAGCAGAAAAGAATCGACCAGCGTCCGGTAATCGAGGACGGAATTGATACTGCGGCTGATTTCGAAAATGGTATAAAGGTCGAAAATCTTCCGCTTCAGTTGGCGGTTACTTTCGGTTAACTCGCTTATCTTGACATCGATGGCTGAACCGAGCAGTTCTACCGCCCGCTGCGATCTCTCTTTTGCCTTATTTTCCCGCTTCAAAAGCCTTCCCGTTTTATAATTGAGGCCAGGTCCCCGACTACAAAATGGGAACCGGCTATTATCAATATATCGGAACGAGAGCTGTTTTCCAAAAGGTCTTTATAGGCGATAACAGGGTCGGGAAAGACGCGGACATGGTTTTTTCCCGCCTTCAACCGGGAGACAAGATAATACGGATCATCGCTGCGCTGTGTTTTCAGGGGCGCGGTTGAAATCGACCGGGCCAGAGGTGAAATAATTTGGAGGCATTCGGGACCTTTCTTCTTCTCCACCATGCCGATCAGAAAATCAAATTTTCTCCCCGGATACTGCCGTCTCAAGGTATCGGCCAGAGCGGTGAAGCCTTCCCGATTATGAGCCACATCGATAATAACTGTGGGATTTTTGCGGATCGTCATAAACCGGCCCGGCCAGTAATTATTCGCCAGTCCCTGTCGGATCGCTGGGCGGCTGATTTTATGCCCGTTCTTGTTCAATACCTCGATCACCCTCAGAGCCAGGAATCCGTTTTCCGCCTGATGCCGTCCCGCCAATGAAATTTTGGCCGTCAATCCCTTGTAGGCGCCTCGGGCGACTTCGAGCAAATTATAGCCATTACGCCGACTGCGAATAAAATCATCCGTATCATGGAAATAAAGCGGCGCCCGTCGTTCCCGGCTGATTTCTTTCAAACGCCGCGCGGCATCGTTGCCGTTGTTTTCGACGCCGGTCACAACCGGTGTCATCGGCTTTATAATACCTCCCTTTTCACCCGCTATTTTATAAATCGTTTTCCCCAGCAAATTGGTATGCTCGAAGGAAATATTGGTAATGACGGAGACCTCGGGGCGAATGATATTGGTAGCATCCAGCCTTCCCCCCAGTCCCGTTTCGATCACCGCCCAGTCCACCTTCACGTGCTCAAAATACCAGAATGCCAAAGCGGTGGTCGTTTCGAAAAAAGTCACTTCGGATTTTACAATCAAAGGGCGAAAACGCTCGGTAAATTGTGCCACCGCCGCCGGGCTGATTTTTCTGCCGTTGACCCTGATTCGTTCACGGTAGTCGGCAAGGTGGGGCGAGGTCAACAATCCGACTTTGAAGCCACCTGCCTGAAGAATACTGGCAATAAAACTGGAAGTCGATCCTTTGCCGTTGGTACCGGCGATATGAATCGTGCGGTATTTTTCCTGGGGATTGCCCATCCAATCGGAGAGGCGGATGATATTATGGAGCCCCAGTTTTATACCGAAATGCTGGCGGTCATGGATAAACCGCAGGGCTTTCTGGTAGCGGTCGTTTTTCATTGTGAAAGGGCTTCTATTCCATTGCAGGGCGGTTGTAGGTATATTCCAGGCACAGAGCGAGGTTGTGGCGCAAATCCTTACGCTCGGAGATTACATCCAAAAACCCATGTTCTAAGAAAAACTCGGAAGATTGAAATCCCTCGGGGAGATCCTGCCCTATCGTTTGTTGGATAACGCGCGGGCCGGCAAATCCCAGGAGTGCCTTTGGTTCGGCTAATATTATGTCTCCCAAGGAGGCATACGAGGCCATCACACCGGCCGTCGTTGGATTTAGGAGAACCGAAATAAACGGCAGTTTTTTCTTTGCCAGTACCGCCAGCAAGGCCGATGTTTTAGCCATCTGCATCAGTGACAGTATCCCCTCCTGCATTCGGGCTCCGCCCGAACAGGAAACGACAATCAAGGGAATTCCCTTAGCAATGGCTCGCTCAATAGCCCTGGCTATCTTTTCGCCCACCACCGACCCCATAGAACCACCCATAAAGGTGAAGTCCATAATCGCCAACGAAATCGGAATCGACTTGATGGCCCCAATGCCGCTTATAACGGCGTCTTTCATACCGGTTTTCTGCTGGGAAGCCTTGATCCGATCCGTGTACTTTTTGGAGTCTCTGAAATTCAGGGGGTCGAGCGACGACAAATTGGTGTCGAATTCTTCCAGTTTAGCATCATCAAGCAATAGCCCGATAATCCTGGCGGCATCGATTCTGAAATGATAATTGCATGAGGGGCAGACCCACAGCGATTCGGTCAGGATCCGCGAATAAATTACCTCGCCACAACCTTTGCATTTGGTCCACAGTCCGTCAGGAATTTCTTTCTTTTTCTGAGTGACCAGACCCTCTTTTGTTTTACGAAACCAATCCATGGTTGTTTATATCAGGCCGGGATGTGGCCGGTGGTATCCTTTCTCATAACCAGGCAGTCCTCTAACGGATTACTATAATAATTTTTATGGACCGCCAGTTTTTCAAATCCGAATTTCTCATACAATGAAATGGCCGGCGTATTCGTTGGGCGAACTTCCAGATTAATCTGCGCCAGCTTCATCTCATTCGCAAGCCTTAAAATAAACGATAATAACTTTTTGGCAATAGATTTCCGCTGATACTTTTTGGCCACAGCGATATTGGTCAGGTGTCCCTCATCAGCCGCCACCCATAAAACCACATACCCGGCAAGTTCGCTATCTACATGAAGGACATGGGGATAACTGTATAAAGAAGCGATATCCTCGAGAAAAACCGCCTCCGGCCAGGAATCGGTGAAAAGCTCCTGCTCGTATTTTACCACCTCGGGAATATCTTCTTCGGTCATTTCCCGAATAATTATTTCAGGATCGCCCAAATTTCCACTCCGCCTGAGAAGGGGCAATATAGAACGGTTCCAGTGAAGCCAGGTCGGCGATTTTGCCATCAGAGATCAATTCGCCGCCGTACATCGCCAACTCACCACCGGAAACTGACAGTTTGTCCGCCGGTATCCGATTAATTATCAATTCCTGCCACCCGTCCGGCTCACGTCCGATAATCCCGACCGGTTCTGAAGCTATCTTCTGTGGCAATCCTTCCTGGGATATAAGCTCTATGCTTCCCCGCACATCGCTATTCTTTACCACCCGGCAGATATACAACTCACCCTTGCGCACCATCGCCGTCAGCCAGAAATGATCGTATTCCGACAGCAACCGCCTTGCTACCACCTCGAATGTCGAGACACCTACGATCGGGATATTCAACGCCAGCGCCATCCCCTTGGCCGCCGCCATACCGATCCGCAATCCGGTAAACGATCCCGGACCGTCGGCAATCGCGATGCCGCCCAGGTTTTCCTTCGCCACTCCGGCCTGCGACAAAACCGCATCGATCATACCGATGATTTGTGAGGCATGTTCCTGCACCGCATTGAGAGTATCCTCGAAAATAATCTTACCATCATCAGCCAGTCCGACGCCGAGATGATCGGTGGAGGTGTCAACCCCGAGGACAATCATGATTCGCTCCGCGAAAAGGTGATGCGACGACTGTTTTCATCGATAATTTCAAGTTTGACACTTATTCTCTTCTCAGGAATAAACCCGGCCCCGTTCTCAGCCCATTCAATCATCATAATCCCTTTGCGGTCGAGATAATCATCACCGCCTATGGAATAAAATTCCGAAGGGTCGACCATGCGATAAAGATCGAAATGATAAATCGGCGTCTCGCCTCCTGGGTATTCATTGATCAAGGTAAATGACGGTGAATTCACATCATCGGCGGCGATTCCCGCAGCCCTGGCAACGCCGCGCACGAAACAGGTCTTCCCCGCCCCAAGGGGGCCGTACAGCGCCACCAGAGCGTTGCGGCCGATAAGTTTGTAAAACTCGGCGGCAATCGCCTCGGTCTCAGCCAATGAATGACTCAATATTTCCTTATTGAAAGACAATGAGCCCATTTTATCCCTTAGGCTTCAGGGTCGCCACCGGAAGAATGATTTCGTCCATGGTGATTCCGCCATGCTGAAAGCTGTTCTGGAATTGCCGCTGGTATTCATTGTAGCGGTTGGGATAAACGAAATAAAAATCCTCGCGGGCGATGAGATAGGTAGTCGCCAGCGAAAAAGACGGCAACCGATAGCGATCCGGATTCTTGATCAGCAGCGCCTCTTTGGGATTGCAATTGAGATTATCGCCGTATTTGTACCGCAGGTTGGTCGAGGTATCCCGTTTTCCGTGAGCAATGGTTCCCCGCGAACAAAGTGTTGAACCATGATCGGAGGTTATAACCACCGTGACTTTCTTTCGCGCCAGCATTTTCAGCGTTTCATACAAACTGGAATGTTCGAACCAGGTCTGCATCAGCGAACGGAACGCCGCCTCATCCGGTACGATTTCTTTGAGCAACATATTGTTCGACCGACCGTGTGTCAGAACGTCGACAAAGTTAAGAACCAGCGCCACCAGTTGCGATGAGAGATAATTCTCAATTCGTTTGGGCAGCCCCTCGCTTTCATTGGCGTTGAGTACCTTGATATATTTCGATCCGTTTTCAACTTTGATTTTCTTATCGGCCAGTTGTTTTTTCAGTAATTCATATTCTCGACGATTGCGTGATACTTCGTCGTCGGGATAAGCTTTCCAGTCATCGGGATATAACTTGGCGAAATCATACGGGAACATCCCGGAAAATATAGCATTGCGAGAAAATGGCGTCGCCGAGGGGATGAGCGAAAAATAAAAATTGTGATCGATATGGTAAAGATCCGAAAGCAGCGTCTCCAGTTTCATCCAGAGATCCATGCGCATACAGTCGATGACAATAAAAACCACCTGTTCGCCCTCTTTCAATCGAGGAATCACAGACTGATCGATCACATCGGTCGAAAGCGGCGGATGGTCCTTGGAATTTACCCAGCTTTCGAAATTGTTCTCGTAATAACGAGAAAACTGTCCATTCCATTCTTTGTGAGTCCCCCGATGCGTTTCGGCCAATCCTTCGTCGGGATACTTATCCAGTTCCAGATCCCATTCACACAAGGAACGATAGGCATCGACCCAGTCGGTCCACTCGACCGGTCCGTTGAGTGTCATGTTCATCCGGTTGATATCGGCGATATACCGCTGCCCCAGCCGGCCGGTGACGATTTTCTTGCTTTGCACATGCTTCTTAATAATCATCAAAACCTGCGATGGATTAACCGGTTTGGTCAAATAATCGTCAATTTTCTGACCGATAGCATCCTCCATCAATGACTCTTCTTCCGATTTGGTGACCATCACCACCGGCAGATATGGTTTGATATCCTTGATTTCGACAAGAGTTTGCAGGCCGTCTTTGCCCGGCATCATTTCATCGAGCAGCACCAGGTCATAATCGTTTTTGCCGATCAGAGCGATAGCGTCGTCTCCGGAAGAACAGGGTGTGATGCCGAAACCGCGCTGCTCAAGAAAAGTTATATGGGCATCGAGCATCTCGATTTCATCGTCAACCCAGAGTATATTATGGCTTTTGGCGTTGGTACTCAATTTATCATCCTTAATAAAAAGTTAGCCGCATCTATGCGAGAGGCAGATGAATGACTATCGTCGTTCCCTTGCCGGGATCGCTTCTGACAAGCGAAATGCTCCCTTTGTGGTATTCGTTGATTATCCGCCGCGCAAGGGAAAGCCCCAAACCCCAACCCCGTTTTTTGGTCGTATAACCGGGTCGAAAAACTCGCCTGGCATCGCTGCGTGGGATCCCTTTTCCGTTATCGATCACCTCGACTACGACCGATCTACTTGACGATGAAAGGCGTGTTTTTACCATGATATGACCCTCTTTGGCGTCTACCGCCTCGAGGCTGTTCTTGATCAAATTCTCAACCACCCAGCAATACAATTCCGGGTTGAGATTTACCTCCGGGACTTCGCCCGGTTCAAACTTGAGTTGAACCCCTTTGCCGCCATACGGCAGCCTTTCATGATAATAATCAATCACCTCACCGGTCAGTTGATTAAGATCGTTCTTTTTAAGGATCGGAATCGATCCGATTTTGCCGAAACGATTCGCAATAATCTCCAATCGCGACAGATCATTTTCGATCCGTCGATACATCTCTTCGGGCGTGAACGATCCGTTAATCTCACCCGCTTTCAGTAGATTGACCCATCCCAATAGCGATGTAATCGGCGTCCCCAGTTGGTGCGCCGTCTCCTTGGCCATGCCGGCCCAGATACTTTTCTGCTCCGAACGACGGATATGTTGAAATCCGACCAGGGCCAGAACGATAAACCCGATCACCATCGCCATTTCCACCACCGGGATAAGCTGCAGTTTTCCGATCAGGGCGGTGTCGTCGTAAAACAGCCGGTAGATTTCGACCGAATCGACATAAATCGGAATCGATCCTTTGCGGGTTTTCATTTCCTTTACCCGCTTCTTGATCCGGTCGATTATTTTCGGATCTTCGGTCGTGGCCGGAATACCGGGCAATTCCTTCCAGAACAACGGCTCTTCTGCCGTATCCGTAACCACAATCGGAAATTGGGATTTAAGAATTACCTCATCAAACAGCACCGATGTCACCGGGCCGCTGACACTGTCCGAGGCGACCAACTGCCAGATATGAGTATAAGTTTCCGCGATCCGTGCTTCATTGGCCTGGATATCGTCGATCACATCGGAGGTGTAATAGATAAAGACCGCGCCGATAGCACATACGCCGACCAGCAGAAAGACCTTGAAAACAGTGTGGAATCTGCCGGAAAGGGTCAATAAATATTTATTGCCGCCCTTGGCCATCGTAACCTAGCGTATCCTTTCCAATCCGTTCATATATGGTCGGAGAGGTTCCGGGATAATGATTTCTCCGTTTTCGGTTTGATTGTTTTCCAAAATGGTAATCATCAATCGCGGCAAAGCCAGACCCGAACCGTTTAGGGTGTGGACGAAATGCAGTTTTTTGTCCTCACCGCGATAACGGCAGTTCATCCGTCGTGCCTGAAAATCACCATAGTTTGAAACCGATGAAATCTCCAGATAGTTCTCCACTCCCGCCGCCCAGATTTCTAAATCATAACATTTGGCGGCCGCAAACGACAAATCGCCGGTGGCAAGCATCCGAACCCGGTATGGGATATTCAAAAGCTGCAGAAGGCCCTCCGCCTGCGCCACCAGTGTTTCCAATTCATTATACGATGTAGACGGCTCAACGATCTTGAACATTTCAACTTTGTTGAACTGATGAACCCGCAGAATTCCCCGGGTATCCTTCCCGGCTGCCCCCGCCTCGCGCCGGAAACATGGCGTACAGGAAACATACTTCAGAGGAAGGTCGGCCTCGTTGAGGGTCTCCTCGCGATGCAGATTAGTGACCGGCACCTCGGCCGTCGGGATCAGATACATATCGTCGCTCTCGATCCGGTACATATCATCAGCCAGCTTGGGCAACTGCCCCGTCCCGGTCATCGCCTCGGCGCGTGCGATATGCGGCACCGCCACCTCGGTAAAACCAAATTTATCGACATGATAATCGAGCATCAGGCTGATCATTGCTCTCTCCAGATGCGCCCCAAGCCCTTTCAGGGCAAAAAAGCCGGAACCGGATATTTTGGCACCCCGCGCAAGGTCGAGGATATCGAGTTTTTCGCCCAGTTCCCAATGCGGAGCCGGTTTGAAATCGTATTTCGGAATTTTGCCCCATTCGCGGATAGTGACATTGTGCTCTTCATTGGGACCGACCGGAACCGATTCATGAGGAACATTCGGCACCCGCAGCATCGCCTGATGCAGTTTTCCCTCAACTTCGCGTACTTTCCCGGTCATTTCTCCGACCTGTTTCGAGACCTCTTTCATCGCCGCAATTGCCTCAGAGGCGTCACCTTTGGCCTTTTTGACTATGGCGATCTCTTCTGAGGCTTTGTTTTGTTTGGCCCGCATCGCCTCGGTTTCGGTCAACAGTTGCCTTCGTTCGGTATCGAGGGCCAGGATGGCGTCGATATCGGCTTTGTCGTTTTTATCGGCGCAGGCCTTTTTGACCAGTTCCGGATTATCCCGAATTATCTTAATATCAAGCATAGTTTTCTTTCCGGTTTCACAATTATATATCTTCGTAGGGCAGGATCCGTGCGATCCTGCCTCTTCCCCAGCCTGCAAGGCTGGGGTACCATATCAAAAGATGTAATGTATAGAAAAGAGGCCGTAGGGTCAACAATGATAATTGGCCGCGGGGGCGGCCCTTTGGCTGTCGCGGTGGCAGAGCCACATTTTGGCTGCCGCGTAGATGGCCTGATGCTCTGCAGACGAATATGTGGGCGGCAGACGCCCCCGTCTGCCCCAGCGTTAACTATTGCTCATCCGCCTTATTGTATACCAATACGCTGGATTGGCTATAATCATGAATACAGAAGGTCGGGCTCTGAGGGAGTTCACTATCGGCGAACGGACGAAAAACCCGACATCTTTGATACATGAATTTATTTGAATTTTCCGTAATCAGGTCATATGCGCGACAGCAGAAACCAGGCTCCGCCTGTTCCGCAGGGTCCTGCGGCCCGTCTTCGGGACGTGTGACCCTGCGGTCTTAAAACAACCAATCTTTCCAAATGTCAATCATGCCCGAAGTACCTGTCAAATAATCCCCGGCACTTGACCACTGCCATTTTTCGGGGCCCTTAACATATCCGCTCCTAACGGGATTATTATGAATATAGTCCAGCTTGGTGCGGAATACCATCTCCGTAGAAACTGCCTGCCGATCATATCCCGCCATCCAGATTTTATCATCCTTTATACCTAAATCTTTCATAACCTTTTGGGCAACATATTTCTTTAAATCACGCATGAAATTGGGCAATTGTTTTCCATCGATTAAAATAAGCATATGAAGGTGAGTGGGCATAAAGACGTATCCGATTATTCTGGCACCATATTTATGGCTGTAATACCGGCATGAATCAGCCAATGCTTCATATACACTGGGGATATCCCCATATTCGGTCCATTCGTGAAAGGTCGTCGTCACGAAAAAACACTGGCCGTATTTCTGATTTTTGAATCTCAGCCCCATGATATATATATTACTAGTAGGCACAATATTGACAATAACTAATTGTTTATTGATCCTGAATGTGATAAAAGACCGCAGGGTCACAATCCGCAAGAGCGGATCAGGACCCTGCGGAACGTGAATACACGAATTCATTTTAATTTTCCGTAATCAGGTCATATGCGCGACAGCAGAAACCAGGCTCCTGCCTGTTCCGCAGGGTCCTGCGGCCCGTCTTCGGGACGTGTGACCCTGCGGTCTTAAAACATCCAATTCTTCCAAATATCAACACTTGACTTGAAAGACCGTATCTACTAATTCTGATCATCCACGCACCTGTCCGCTTCTGGCGCGACAACCTAAGTGTGGCCCCTTCCACCCCCGCCACCAAAATCAACAGTAAACCACTGTAGATTCCTATACCATCCTGTTAAGTGAACCTGAACAAGAAAGGTATATCTATGAAACAAATCGCCCTGAGAGCCAATCCAAGTATGACCCCAAGGGAGGAGAAACCGGGGAAACATGTAAAAATGAGCAAACAAAGCCAAATAATCGTTGTGCGGCAACGACATCGCTTTTTTACCAAAGCCAATCTAAGCCATTATAAGCCACTTTTCGAGCTTAAAAGGGGTTTTTTGGTCTAAAAATGGTGCACCTTACTGCTCTGCAGGGTCCTGATCCACCTCTCGCGCGACAGCCTAAAACAGGCCTCTGCCTGTGGCTTCGCCACCGCGACCAGAGGTCGCGGCCACACGACTACGGGATACTCAGCCTGCTATCCATGCTCATAGCCGGGTCATCTACGCGACAGCCAAAAACCCGCCCCTGCGGGTTATTGCAGGTGCTTGAGGTTGGAATAGATTTTGTTGGAGTAATGGCCGAATTTTTTCTGGTGATAGGCGTCGATGATTTCCTGAATACCGTCGCGGACGCTGACCTTCGCCTTCCAGTTCAAAGTGCTCTCAATCCGATCAAATCCGACCCGATAATCGCGCCGGTCGATAGCCGCCTCGACCGTTTTGACATTGGTTTCAGGGAGAATTTCCTTGACCAGATCGCCCAGTTCGGAAATACGATAATTTTCTTTCTCCGACCCGAGGTTGAAGATCTGTCGATCAATTTTCTCTTTGGGGGCTTCAATCGCCGCCACAAAAGCGGTCACGACATCGAGGACATGAACATTGGGCCGCCACTGCGTTCCGCCAAAGATGGAAATCTCGCCGTCTTCGAGCGCCCGTGCCGTCAGGATATTGACCACCAGATCAAACCGTGGCCGATATGAAAACCCGAAAACGGTCGACAGGCGGAACATCGTTACCGCCAACGGCGGTTCGGCTTTGCTCAACATCGCCTCTTCCGACCGCAGCTTGGTCTCGGCATAAAGAGATACCGGATTGATCGGCGATTCTTCGGTAAGCAGTTCGACGGTTTTGCTCGCGCCGTACACCGAACAGGTGGAGGCGAACAACAGACGATTGACCTTTTTATGCATACAGGCCTCGACCATGAATTTCGAGGCTTCATAGTTGATATCGATAGTCTGGCGATGATCCAGTTCGCAGGCCGGATCGCCGACAATCGCCGCCAGATGAACCACCGAATCGACATCATCCATAGCGGTTAGCAGATCCTGAATATTGCGGGCATCCCCTTTGTAGAACCGGTATGCGGGATGATTATCGAGCTCCGTCATGGCATCGTAACCGAACATCAGATTGTCCAGGACCGACACCGGGTAACCCCGTTTCAGCAGATAGCGGGCCATCACCGACCCGAGATATCCGGCGCCGCCGATAATCAACACCCGCCGGGAACGATCTTTGAGTTTAACCGTGCGATACTTGGCATCGAGGTCCGACAGCAGTAACACTCGCGCCGGTTTGCCCTCATTGGTCAGAAGCGGCAAAAAACGAAGGTTGCGGTCGATCATCATCTGGCGAATACGTCTGGGAGATACCGTTTCACGCGCGACCGGATGCGATTTGTCCATCACACCGCGAACGTTGCCGTTTTCTTTGTCCTTATCGAGCAGAAGTTCAAGAATATCGCCATCGGTTACCGTCCCGGCATAATAGCCGTCCGGGTCGATCACAACGGCAAAATCGAAGGGGGAATCGTCAATCTGTTTTTTGGCTTCTTCGATGGTAAGATCGGCGGACAGGATCAGAGGAGTCAATTCCTTGCGACCATTGCCATTGCCGTTTTTAAGTATAACCGGTTCTTTGAGCGAAAAATCGGGCCGCCGGCCCATCCACATGTAGATTACCACACGGGAAAGAGCGGTAGCCAACAAAAGTCCCAAGAGAAGCAGGAAAAGCTGGCCCCGGTGCCGGGTAACCATAGCGCCGAGGTCGAAGCTGATTACGACTACCAACAAGAATCCGAGAGTAACGACATTGAAGGCGCTCATGAACTGCCGCAGGAAGCGATCACTGCTGCGCAGCCGATACTGCCGAAAGATGGCCAGTAGACAAACCATAAAAAGAGAAATAAAGACCGGCAGAAGGGTTGAAATCATTCCCCCGCCGGCAATCTCTTTGATCGAAGGCTGGAACAGAATCAATGCCCATGAAATGAAAATAAAGAGCACAAAGTCGGCGGCAGCCTGCAAATATGAATAACGTCTTCTCGGCAAACTCATTCCCTCATAAAGCGTAATAATATAAGGAATTTTTGACGCCAGGCAACTTATTATCGCCGCCAAAAGATCTTTTCAAGCGTTTTGAAAATAAGGATCAGATCGCCCCAAAAACCGGCCTTTTCCAAATAAGCCAGGTTCAGCTTGAGCTTGGCCGGCATTATCTTCTCGACATAAGCACTGTCGGAATCCTCGAACCGCGCCAGCATTCTCTCCTCGTTCCGGTAAACGATGGATGCGGTATCGGTCAATCCCGGCCGCACTGTCAGGACTTTCCTTTGTTCTTCGGTGTATAGCTTCACATACTCCGCAACTTCCGGGCGCGGGCCAACAATAGCCATTTCCCCCTTGAGGACATTGAACAACTGAGGTAATTCGTCGAGCTTGTATTTCCGCAGGAAACGCCCCACCGGGGTAATCCGGGGATCGCCCTCTGAGGTATACGGCTTTCCTTTATTCTCAGCATCCTTTATCATACTGCGGAACTTGATGATCGTAAACAACTTCCCGTCCCGCCCGACCCGTTCCTGGCGGAAAAATACCGGCCACCCCATTGTCAGCAGGATCAGTAGAGATATCAGAATCAGCAGAGGCGATAGGAAAATCAACCCGATAAGGGTCATGACAAAATCAAATAGGCGTTTCATCGTTTATATTTCTTGCAGATACTTCCAATCACACCGCAGACGTAATCAATCTCCTCCTGCTTCAGATCGGGGAAGAACGGCAGGGTTATCACCTCACCGAAAGCCTTATCGGCATTGGGAAAATCCTTGCGATTCAAATTGAGATGTTTGCGATAATGACTTTGCAGGAAAAGCGGGATAAAATGCACCGATGTCCCGATGTTTTTCGCATTCAATTCGTCGATGAATTGGTCGCGGTTAATCTTCAACATCCGGGGCCGCAGGCGGATCATATACAGATGCCAGGCATGAACCGATTGTTCTTCGACCACCGGTAGTTTGATTTCCTCGATTGTTTTCAGATAGGCCGTATACCGTCGTGCAGCACGCGCACGCCGTAGCTGAAATTCCTCAAAGCGGTTGAACTGTGCCAGGCCCAGCGAAGCGGCCAGGTCGGAGAGATTGTATTTATATCCCAGGTCAAGAAGATCGTAGCGCCAACTGCCGCCTTTGGTGTATCTCTTCCAGGCCCCTTTACTCATGGCGTGAAGTGATAATAGCCTGACTTTTTCAGCCAGTTTCGTATGCCGGGTGGCGACCATCCCCCCCTCGCCGGCAGTCAGATTCTTGGTAGCATAGAAACTGAAGGCGCTGCCGTCACCGATCGTTCCAACCATCTTCCCCTTATATTCGGCGCCCAGGGCATGAGCGGCATCATCGAAAAATTTGATTTTATGTTCCCGGGCCAGCCGGACAAAACCGTCAAGATGAACCGGTAATCCGGCGATATGAACCGGCAACAGAGCTTTGGTTTTGCTGGTAATCTTTTTGGCTGCCTCATCCGGTTCGATGTTGAGCGTCTCATAGTTGATATCGCAGTACACCGGGCGTGCCCCGGTATACAGGATACACTCGCTGGTGGAGGCGAAGGTATACGGCGTCGTGATAACTTCATCGCCCGGACCAATACCGGAGGCACATAGCAGGAGATGCATCGCCGCCGTACAGGAATTGACCGCCACCGTGTGGCGAGCATCAAGATAATCGGCGATTTCGCTTTCGAGAAGTTTTGCTTTTTTTCCGGTGGTGACCCAACCGCTCTTGATGGTATCGGTCACTTCCGCTATTTCGGCTTTTCCGAATGATTGTCTATAAAAAGGGACGCCGTTGACTTTCATACTATCCTTTCGGTGCGATTATTGCCAGGTAATGTGTCCGTAAGATAGGCAAGGCATTAAAAGAATTCAACAAAAGAGAGAACTTTCCGCCCAATCTTCTGGCCAGTTGCGGAAGTCCAGCACCGATTTCAGCTTAAAGCCCATGCGCAAGATTTTTTCGGTCCAGAACAGTTCCCTGGAGCCCAAATCCGGCATCCGCTTCCCGCTCAGGTCATTAAATAACGATTCCAGACGGTTCATTATATTTTTATGGAGATGTTCAAAGTTGAAAATATTACCCCGATTTTCAATTGAGTAACGCCTGTCCAGCTTTCTGCGCCGGCGAAAGACACTGTCAATTCTGTCTTTATCGTCATCCATGCGATACCGTTTCCTGCAAAATCGATTCCAGCTTTTTGGTGATCATCTCCCGTGAGAAATTTCTTACGGCATAGTCACGCCCTCTTCTCCCCATTTCCTTCCGCTCCTCGCTGTCTAAGGCGATAAATTTGCGGAAGGCCGCAACAATTTCATCAAGGTTATCCGGCTCGGCGGTGAATCCGCATTCAGCCTCATTTATGTGATGAGCCATTTCTCCTCGCACCGAGAGCATAATCGGCAAACCGGCGGCCATCGCTTCGAAGCACTTGGAGGGCATTGCCGAATCAAACAACGGCAAATCCTTGAGAGGAATAACTGCCATGTCAGCGCTCCGCAGGATCGCCGGCATACGTGCCTGAGGCAACGAGTCGAGAAAAGTAACATTTATCAAATTAAGTTCGCCAGCCCTGGTTACGAGCATATCTTTTTCAGCGCCATCGCCAATAAACAGAAAATCTATTTTCTCATTTTCAAGACGGTTGGCGGCTTTGAGAATAGTTTCCAGGGAATGGGCCATGCCATGTGTTCCGGCATAGAGCGCCAGTATCCGGCCCTCTTTTTTATATTCCCGAACCTTTGGGTCCGGCTCGATTCCATCATGAAAAATCATGTGGTCGACACCATTAGTGATAAGCGGAACTTTCTCCTCATCATATCCCATATCGATTATAAATTCCTGAATCCCGGCCGTGACGGCCAGAATCCTGGCCGAACGATTATAAAACAGCCTCTCCAGAAACTGTGTAAAAGTGATGATCTGTTTGTTCTTCAAAGCCCCCAGTTCGATAGCTGTTTGCGGCCAGAGATCGGCCACATTAAAGAAATAAGGTATGCGGCGGAACCATTTGTTTACCAAACCGATAAAACCATTGAACAGCGGCGGTGATTCCAGGTAGATGATATCATCCTTTTTCATGAATAGTGAATAGACCGAGGCTGAGAAGGAAAAAGTGAGATGAATCATGATCCGCTTGAGAAATCCTTTATTGGGGGCAATAAAATGCGGCACCCGGATTATGGTACAGCCCTCCGATTGTTCCTTCATAATTAACTTATTTCGATACCGTTCGGGCTTGACTCCTGAGGGGTAATTAGGAAAACCGGTCAGAACCGTAACCTCATGCCCCAGCTCGGCCAATCGCCGGGTTAATTCCGAAATACGCCGCTGAGCAGCCCCGACTTCCGGAGAAAAATACAAGGTTATAAATCGTATGCGCATCAGTTGCCTGCCACCTCTCGATATAGACCTTCCATTTGATCGAGACATTTTTCGAAATCATATCGTTCTCGGGCTATTTTTCTGCCGGCCTCTCCCATCCGGCTGCGCATAATCGGGTCTTCGGCCAGTTGGATGATGGCTGCGGTGAGAGCTTTTTCGTCGCCCGGTGCGATAAGGATTCCATTATACTTGTCCTCGACGATTTCCGGTATGCCACCGACTTTGGTCGCGATAACCGGAACGCCCGCGGCGGCCGCCTCAAGGGCAGCAACACCGAAAGACTCCTTTTCGGAGGGCATCAGCATTATATCTGAATTACGAATCAGCCGCGATGACTCGGACATCTCCACCAAGCCACAGATATTCACGGCATGAGTCAGGTTTAGCTCATCGGTGAGTTTCAACAGCCGGTCATGGAGCGGGCCGCCTCCGATCATTGTCAGCCTGATATTCGGAACCCGGCCGAGAGCTTTGGCGAAAGCGCGGAGCACCATTTCCGGAGCATAAAACGGATAAAACAATTTGGCGAAAATAAGCTTTACGGTATCGCTGTCATTATCGGGAAGAGGAACATCGGATTCGAGAGGTATTCCAAAAGGTATATGCACCAGCCGGTCCTTGACCGATGGTTCAAAACCTGCTGTCTGCTCCATCATAAAGATGCTGGCCGATGTTATAAACCGGGCCTTTTTCAGCGCCCTCCGAACAATCGGGGCAATGATCATTTTCCCGGCCAGGGCATCGGCAATATCGGTTCCCCATACGGTCAGGATCAACGGAGCGGTTTTCTGCTTATAACCCCATAAGCCGTACCCGGTGGCATAATGAGCATGGACAATATCGGGACTGAAACGACTGATTATATTTTTTACCCGACCAATATTCCTGAAATAGGCCAGGGATGTCTTTCCGGGGAGAATATCGACGGCGACATTATCGGACAATTCCGGCACGCCGCCCTTCGATATTATTCGGATATTATGCCCGCGGGCGGCCAATCCTCTACTCCATCGCCGGGTATGAACCGACCCGGCATAAGCCAGCATAGCGATTTTCAACTATCGTTTCCTTTGGACCAAAGCATTTCCGGTTTGTGTCGGAATGATGCTATGAGGCCGAATATGATTGCCATGTGGTAGCTGTTGTTACCCCAGAACCATGAACCGGCATAAATCGAAGACCCCAGAATCACCAGGGCGCCGATAAAAAGGCATTGGGTGGCGGCCAAATCGGAGACATCGACAGCCTTCTTCATATTCTGAAAGGAGACCTTTACCGCCCTGACAAAGAAATAATACATCGATAGAAAGCCTAAAATTCCCGTTTCGGCAAGAGAGGTGAAAATGACGGCATGAGCCGTCAGTCCGCTTACCATATAGAAAATCGGATCAAATCTCACACCCGGCACCCAGTTGGAAACATTAGGGAAATTGCCGGCCCCGATACCGAAAATCGGGTTACTCCAGAATGCGGTCAAAGCTGCTTTCCATAAAGATATGCGCAGAAGAATGGTGCCGGAGGCATGGAGGCCGATACGTCCGAAACGATAACTAATTCCCTCGAATACCGGAGTATATAATAACAGGAACGGGAATATAAATAAAAGCAGGATAACGGCCATCGCCAGATTTCTTTTCGGTGTGGGACATTTGATATGCCACCCGAGGCTTATGGCCAGAATGATAATCACTATCAGTGCCCATCCGGCTGTAATTGCCGACGCCCGTGTCTGAGTGGCCGCCAGTGCCGCCACTACAATTATGGCACTGCCGCCCCAGAACATGCGATGGCGCATATCACTGCTCCAGAAATAAAAAACGGAAGAAATAACGAAGGCCAGCATGACATGATCTCCGTAGCCGCGACCGGCCAGACCAAAAGCCCTGATCGCGCCCCCAGCGCCAAGGAATTCCATGAGCGAATAGATCGAGTTAAGATCTGCGGTAACGACCAGCATTGCCAGGACATGCTTGACATTGACCCGATACCCAAAATGAAAGACAGCAAAAAAGGTGGCAATCAACAGCAATTGACGCAGAAAAAACCGGACCGATAAGGCGGTAATACCCGAAAAAACAATCGATAGAAGAACTATAGACAGGTATAAAAGGAATGGGCGGGCCAACCGGTTTATACCGGGGCTGCGCCCCCGAATCAGAAGATCAATAAGAAAGGCAACGACGAGTACGATTGCGACAAGATCGGCCGGTAACAGCGCTATTGTTCCGTGAAGCGGCATAAAAACGAAAGTGCTGACCACAAGGGCATAAATCGCCGACGGCCCGTGGGAAATCATGAGGATTCCGATAGGAATCAGGGCAAAGGCCACTCCCAGGATCGGCTTCCACAGGAGAAGAACGCCCACCGGCAGAGCATATGAGGCCGCTGCCACAAAAAGCGTCCAATCGGAAATAATCATCCGCTTGAAAAACGGAATATGACTAATTCTTGTCGACACCTGATCCCGATCTCCTATATATCAAGCCGGGCAGCTCGCGAAGTTCTGAAATATTCAATCCGTACCCGACCAACACGACGACCAGCAGCGATAAAATTATTGCCGGCGGCAAACTTATCAACAACTCATAGAAACCGAGGCGGTCGGCGACAAACCAGACATGGATTTGACTTGCCACCAGATAGCCAACCGCAGAGGCCGCCATTACTTTTATAACATATAGCAAAATTCCCCTTACGTCAACCCGGGCCAGGATTCGACCGGTAAATGAAAGAAGTAATAAGGCCCCGATTGTGTAGCTGAAGCTGCTGGAGATCGCCAGGCCGATATAATCGAAATAACTGATAGCAATAGCAGTCAGGATAACCTTGGCTATCGCAACAACGACATGAACAAACAAGATTCGGTATTTTTGGGCGGCATAGTAAGCCCGCGACATCACCCACAGGATAAATTGCCCTGCCAGGCTGATTGCCAAATATCTCAAAAGGTCCGATGTATAAGCGACCGAATGCAGATCAAACGCTCCCCGATGGAAAAGCAACAGGACTATTTCTTTCGAGAAAACCCAGATAATCATCGTCGAAGGCAAAGCCAGTAACAAGGAAACCGTGATGCCCCGTGTAAGCAAATAGCTGCAACGCTCCTTATCCCCTCTTGCGAAAGCATCGGAAAAATAAGGGAATATGGCAGTCGAGAGAGCGTACGCAAAAATAGCGACCGGCAGCATCATCAGCAAATTGGCATACCCCAGCGCGGAGATTATTCCGGGGTCCATAGAGGAAGCAAAATAGCGATCGGTAATCGAATAAACCTGAGAGGCTCCCTCGATTATCAGAATAATGACGGCCAGGGAAATAAACCTGCCGGAATGCTTTTGTATCAAACGGGTGTGAAAGAAACCGACGATTTTCATCCTCAAAAACGGGATGGAAACCAGAATTACCTGTGCCAGATAGCCGAGGACAAGACCATACAAAATCGCACGGGTGGAAATCGAACCTGACAAGGAAACAATAAACCCGATCAATACGGCATTGGCCAGCAACGGCCCGGCGGCAGGAATAAAAAACTGTTTTTCGGCATTGAGAACCGAGCGGAAAAAAGCTTCTATAACGGCCAGGATCACCACCGACGACGACACCCTGATTATCATCACCGCCTCGGGGATATGCTGCTCAGAAAGACCGGGGGCTATCATCCGTATAATGGCAGGCGCCATCAATATGATGCCGATGGTCATGGCCGCGGCGGCAATCAACGATAAATTGAAATCACTCCACAAGGCCCGCAGTGCGGATTTTTTATCGGTCCCGGAAACCGCGTAGCCATAGTTTGGAATAAATAAGTTGGTGAAGGCATAACCGAAAAGAGAGTACAGCGCTATCGGAACTGAGACGGCAATCAGATAGACATCATAATCGATGCCGGTACCGAAGCGGTAGGCGATTATCACCTCCCGCAAAAAACCGACCCCCTTCGACAGCAACACCAGCAGGGCTATGCCGATCGTGGCCCGTTTGATCGTTTGCGATGGCTGACTCATCTATGGTCGTGGAAATACTTCATAATGGCGCCGCTGATTATTTCTGACGGCTTCATACGATTTATCCTGTATTGTTGCTGCCGCCGCGGTCGCAGGTTTCGGTTCAGGACCCGATTAATTTTCGACAATGACATATCGACCAGAAAATTGGCGCCGGAGTCAACCGTCTCCAGCCATTCGGTTTCCCGGCGCATGGTCAGGCAGGGACGACCCAGGAAACAGGCCTCCTTCTGGATTCCACCCGAGTCGGTCATAACCGCAGCCGCTCCCGACATTAAAGTCAGAGTCTCCAGGTACGGCTGAGGCCGGTCAATAATCAGATCTTCGATCTTTTTTATCCGTCGGGTCAGTTCGAATCGCCTGAGAGTTTTAACAGTGCGAGGGTGGGCCAGGAATAGTTTGGGGTGGCGTATCTGCTCAAGGATTTCGACAAACTTCTCCAACCGGTCCGGGTCATCGACGTTTTCGGCGCGATGAAGAGTGATCAGGATATATTCGCCGGCATCGACACCGTGATTATTAAACGCCTGTTTATTACGCGAGATAATCGGTCGGCATCCATCCAGGATTTCATACATCAGGTCTCCCGAACGGACCAGCCCTCGTGTGATATTTTCGTTATGCAGGTTTTTCCGGGCGGTAGGAGTCGGATAAAATAGCAAGTCGGAAATATGATCGGCCATTACTCGATTGATTTCTTCCGGCATCGTCCTTACAAATGACCTCAAACCGGCCTCGATATGGCCGATCGGAATACCGAGCTTGGCGGCAGCCAACGCTCCGGCCAGGGTGGTATTGGTGTCGCCATAAACGAGTACCATATCCGGCTTGTTTGAAATTATCGCCTTTTCGCACCGTTCCAGTATGCGGCCGGTCTGCCGTCCGTGGCTGCCGGAACCGACATTCAGATTGAGATCCGGAGCGGGAATATGCAATTGATCAAAAAAGGACTGCGACATTTCATAATTGTAATGCTGTCCCGAATGGAGGATAAGGTGGCGGCACTTGCTCTTGAGGCGCGCTGCCAGCGGCGCCAGCTTAATAAACTGCGGCCGGGCCCCTACAATTGATATAACTATCTTCTTCCTTGCCATTTGCTCCGTCATCCCTGCAGCGTTTTTGTCTATATGAAAATCACCTATGCAAAAAACTCTTTTATGGCCCCGATCACTTCATCCTGTTCGGCAGTGGTCATTTCGCCGAAAACCGGGATGGAAACCACCGATGCGGCCGCCTTTTCACTTTGCGCCAGGTCTCCGGTCTTATATCCCAGATCACCGAAACATTCCTGCTGATGAAACGGCACCGGGTAATAAACTTTGTGCCCGATCTGCTTCTCTTTCAACCAGGCCATGAATTTATCCCGTTCATCGACCGCTAAGGTATACTGATTGTAAATATGATACGCGTTTGGTCGGACAACCGGCGTTTTCAGCGGCAAATCTTTCAGTTCTTCGTCGTACCTGGCCGCATTTTTTCGTCGGGCCTCGGTCCATCCTTTAAGATATGGCAGCTTGGCGGATAATAACGCCGCCTGAAGGGTGTCGAGCCGGGAATTATATCCGACTATTTCATGTACATACTCCGACCGGCCGCCATGCACTCGCAGAATTTTTACAAGATTGGCTATTTCCTCGTTATTAGTGACAACCATACCACCATCGCCGGCGCATCCCAGATTCTTGGTCGGGAAAAAGGAAAAACATCCGGCATCACCCAGAGTACCGGCATGTCGCTCCTTATATTTGCTTCCGATCGCCTGGGCGGCATCCTCAACCACCTTAAGATCGTATTTGGCGGCAATCTCAACAATGGCATCCATATCAGCGCATTGGCCGAAAAGGTGGATCGGCAGGATGACCTTGGTTTTATCGGTAATGGCCTTTTCGATCAGGGCCGGACTGATATTGTATGTTTCGGGATCGATGTCGACAAAGACCGGTCTGGCCCCGAGACGGCTGATTACTCCGGCCGAGGCGAAAAAGGAAAAAGCCGATGTGATAACTTCGTCACCGGGTCCGACACCGCAGGCGCGAAGTGCCAAAAGGAGGGCATCGGTACCCGAAGCCACACCCAGCGCATATTTGACATTGCAATATTCGCCCACTTCAGCTTCAAACTTATTCAATTCCGGACCGAGAATAAACTGGCCGTGGTCCAATACCTGCTTTGTGACACGATCGACTTCTTCGCGGATAGGCATATACTGCCGCTTTATATCAATCAAGGGAACACTCATGGTCACTCTCCTTATTCTGGCCAGTTTTGATTTTCAAGCAGTTGTTCCTCAGGAACCGGTCCGAAATCTCTGGCGGGGGTACGGGCGAATATTCGTTTGGGTGGAGCATCCTTGGTCACTAACGCTCCGGCGGCCACCAAGGAGTCGGCTCCGATCCGTTTTCCGGGAAGAATGGTGGCATTGACACCGATACGAGCACCCTTTTCCGCGATCACACCTTTGTAATTGTCGAACCGTTTCTCGGTGCGGCCAACATAATTATCATTCGAGGTCGCCACACATGGGGCGACGAAGACCCGATCGGCAAGTTCGGAATAAGCGGTGATATAGACATTGGTTTCCAGCTTGCAATAGCGGCCGATAGTACAAAAATTCTCAATCGCAGCGCCGCGGCCCACAATGGTGAAATCTCCGATGGTAACGTTTTCGCGGACCGTAGCCAAATCGGCCACCATAACCCGCAGGCCGAGATCTGAGCCCCGATAAATAACGGTACCGGTACCGATAATGCAGTCGTTTCCGATACGACACGGTGGAAGTTTCTGATCCGAGGTCGTGGCCGAATTGGCCGCCCGCATCGGCTCTTTTCCAATCACGGTCTGGTCATCGACGCGGATATTATCGCCGAGGACTGTATCGTCATGAATGACGACATGATGGCCGATAACGCAACCGGCCCCGATGACGACATTTTTGCCGATGACTGCCAGATTCCCGATTGAAGTATCGGCGCCGATACTGGCACTGGCATCTATAAAACTGGTTTCCATATATCATTCTCCCTCAGGGTGCGTGAAAAGTATGTACTTTATCCGCAAACTGTTTGTTTCATCGACAAAATCACACCCGTTATACTCTTTGATGATAGGTACCGGCGAAGAAAAAAAACGTTGCCGGAAGTGAATTGCCCCGCGTGAGTTTCGCACACGCCTCTCCGCATTAGGTATCGGAATAACCGGTTTTGCCGGTTAATTTTTTCCGGGCCTGATCCATCAACTCAAAGTCGGACGGAGAAGTACGCCGCAGGTTCTCAATGTAATCGGCAAAAAGAGATATGAATATTGCCAGAGCCAGCGACGCAAAAAAAGTCGCCAATACAATGATACTCCGCTTAGGCCGATACTTGATCTCCGGCGGGTAGGCGGTCTCAAGAACCGATATTGTCGGAGTATCTTTCTGTTCCTTAATCCGGGCTTCCTCGTGCAACTCCGTCAATAAGGAATAAACCTTTTCCTGCAGATCTACCTCGGCCTGCAATTCCGCATACCGTGCCGAAAGCTGAGGAATATCCGCCAACGCTATATTCAGATATGAATTCCGACCGTCGCCTTCTTCAATAGTTTTCAATTGCCGTCTCAACTCGCCGACCTCCAGTTCCAGGAGTTTCACCTTGGGGTGATCGGCAGAATATGACTTCTTTTTGACATCGAGAGAAACGTTCACAAGGGCCAGTTGAGATTTGATGGTGGATGCGGCATTAAGCGCCAGATCCCTTTGCTTGTCGAGGTCGACCGCCTTGTTTTCCTTTTGAAATAGGAGCAACTGAGTCTGAGCGCTGTCCATCATGTTCTTGGTATTAATTAACCGTTGATAAATAAATTCCCGGTCCGATTTGGCCTTACCCGCCTGAACCTCTCGGTTAACGGCATCGAGGTGCCTGATATAAGCATTGGCCACGCGGGCCGCAATTTCCGGATTCTTATCCTGGAAATAAAGCTCAATGACACCTTCTCCCGTCACGCTGATTTTGGTCTGATCGACAAGAGAGAGGAAGCACTTTTGTATTGACGGGATATTGTATTGTTTGCATAGATCCAGTTCTTCAATAATACCCCGGCCGACAGTCTCCGATTTCAGCATAGTGGCATAAACGTCGGAGGGGGTAGCCATGATCGGCAGATCGAAACCGGCCGAACTTAAAGTAAACTGGGCAAAATTTCCGGAAATGCCTATATGTTGATCATACTGCAAAGGCAATATCGAGGTTTTGGCTCGATACCATTTCGGCAGCACGAAAGCTACTGCGACCGCTACAAGGGTACAAATCATTATAAAGCTGATGATAAAAACCTTGCGGCGCATCAGAACCAGCAGCATTTTCCACAGATTAAAACTTCGGTTCGTATCTTCAATCATGGTTTTGTTCCGGTTTCCTTTCGGGGAACAAAGAGTATCTCGCTGTCAAAAAGCTCACCCGCTTCATCGGCGCTGATTCGGCCTCCGGTATGGGGGTTATATACGACCATTCGATGCTCATCAGCGTCAAATCCCAAACCACCGGCCTCCTTTAAATAAAAATCGACATTTTTGCCCTTGCGGAAGTGGATCAATCCCGGCGAGGCCACCGCCCCGGTCACCGAGACCATCCCGGTAGCACGAGGGATAAAGAGTGAATCGCCGTCGGTCAGCATAAATTGCGAAAGATCCATCGACCCGCGCGGATTGAAACTTACTTTATTATACGCAAAACCGTCTCGTCTACTGCCGCTAAAATTAGAGGATCCGACCGGCAGAGAACCTTCATTGAGATTCTCGATCGACGCCCCGGAGACATAGTCTGGAATCAGGCGATATATCTGAATCATCTCCGAACAGCCATCTGCAGTGAAGCCGCCGCACTGGCTCAAAAGATCGTTTAAGTTGAACTGCCCGCTTGCGATAGAATATTTCCCCGGGTGGGTAACCTCACCCAAAATGGTTACCGTTCCGAACTTCTGCTTACCCTCTTTCCAGGCCAGCACTATATTATCGCCCGGAGAGGGAACAAAGTCAAGTACCTTCGGGTCAGCTCCGTCCATTCTTCTGACTTCAGATTCGTTCCGTGATGATACGGATATGGTCATATCCTGCAAATCCCCGGAAGTACCGCGAGCATAGGCGATATAATCGGCAAGATGATCACCGCCGGAAACTTCTACTATTCGCGGCCGATTCACAAGCCCGGAGATCGTGACATAATCATCGGTTTCCGTGTGAGACGGAACCGCGATTGTTCTCCCCTTGTTTATGAAAGGATTGGCCTTCTTATCCCCGGTAGCGCTGAATCTTAACAAATCCACAGGGAATTCGCCGCTAGCACCGCGTAGTTCGATTTTTCGATTCGACGCTTCCGGAGTCAGCCCGCCAGTCAGATCAAGCACCTCCGAGACCCGCCAAACGGCCGGCGCATAGTAAATACCGGGCTGCATTACTTCGCCGATCACATTGATCTGAACCAGTCGAAAATCAGTCAACTGGATATCAAAGTCGGTATTGGTAAAATTCTTACGGACAGCCGTCCTTATCTCCTCAACGGCATCCTGGAGGGTAATTCCTGAAACCTCCAACGACCCTACCGATTTTATAAATAGTTTCCCCCCGATTCCGATGCGGCAGACAATATTGGGAATATCGCCGGATACAAAATATATCGTAAATTCATCACCGGGGCCGACAATATATTCCTGAGGATCAATCGAAACACCGAGACCGTGGTTTTGAGTACGGCGCAAAATCAAATCGAGGGCGTACTCGGCATACGACCTATACGGCTTCTCCATATAACCGATCTCGCTACGCGAAAAATCAGTCGATTCCGATCTGGAGCCCTGTGCCGACAACGGGATTGGAATACTAATCACGATTAGAACCGCCAACAGAAAACATGCTGCTATTGCCCAAAAAGATATTTTCATAAAACCTGTTCCCAATAAATAAGGTAACTTAAAATTATATCACACAGCCGAGGTAATGTCAAGATTTTACTCACTTGATGTCAAGGCAAAATAGAAATGTCCTATTCTTAGCAAAATAGAAATGTCCTATTTTGTTATTTCATTGTACATCCGTTTTCTTATCACCGTCTTCAAGGGCGATCTCCTCCAGGGATGGTTATTGGAAGGGGGAGTT
>DAOUTW010000007.1 GCA_030668485.1 Candidatus Zixiibacteriota bacterium | reverse complement strand
CGGCAGGAATTCGATGCTGCAATCGACGAATCGATCGAGGCTGCCGCATATTGATCTCGGGCGTTCCAATCATAAAGTGATTCACCGTCTCCTGAAAGGCCTGATTTCTCGTTTGAACCGATCCTACACCATCGAAAAGGCCTCGCTCGCCATCTATGATCAGGAGAACAATAACCTGCGAGTCACTCACATGCTGACCAAAGGGACTCTCAAATCGGGCCTGACGCTGACAATCCCGAACCAGACTTCTTTACTGTACCAGGTCCTGTTGCAGGGATATCCGGTAGTTGATAATTACCCTGAATTAATATCGGCTAATATAATTGAGCAAAAGATTTTGCTCGGACGGCGCACTCAGTCGGTAATTGTAATCCCTTTGATTTACGATTGCGACAAACTGGGAGTGCTGAGCCTCGCATCACCTGATGAATCCGCCTTCGGACTTTATCTTGATGGCGTGGGTGAGGATATGGTGGCCGAATTTGTCGGTAGCCTGGGGCAGATGCCACAGCAGGTCGAGCACTCGGTCTGAAGTACCTGTTAGCGACCCTTTAATTCTTTTTTAATCTTCCGTGTGTCTTTCAAATGCTGTTGATATGTAGTGTTGAAAATATGGCGGCCTTTGCCGTCGGCGACAAAATACAAGTATTCGGTTGAGTCGGGATAGAGAGCTGTCCTCATGGCGGTCATGCCGGGAGAACAGATCGGTGTCGGCGGCAGGCCTTCATGAAGATAGGTATTATATTCTGAAGGAAATTGATAATCCTTAATCAGCAAATCGCGGTCAAGGCCTCCCATACCATAGATAACGGTCGGGTCGGCCTGCAATTTCATGCCGATGCGATATCGATTGCGATAAACCGAGGCGATAGTACCGAATTCATCATGCTGCAACCCCTCCATTTCGACGATCGAGGCCATGGTCAGGAGTTGATGCAGGGAATATCCCATCGAATCGCATCGCGCCAGCAGGACCTGATCAATCTTCAAAAAGAGTTGTTGAACCATCGCTTCAATGGCATCTGAGGCCGAAACGCCCCACTCGAACCGGTAGGTTTCGGGGAACAGGTACCCTTCGCCGAATCCCGCCTCGATTCCCAGACCGGCAAGATAGGAAGAGTCGCGCACGAGGCTGTCAAAAATCTCCCGGCTGGTTCCGTTGCGCTGATGCAGCAGGGTCCCGATCTGCTTGAGGTTATAGCCTTCCGGGATTGTCATGGTTTCGTAGGCGATATCACTGCGCCAGAATTTTCGCATGACGCCGAAATTCGAGACCCGGCGGTTGAAATCATAACGCCCCGGGATGACCTTGCGGTCGAGCCCGATGATGATACCGACTTTGGAGAAGAGCCAGGGTGTTTTGACCACCTCCCGGTCCTTCAACTTGCGCATGACCTGGTAAAACTGGTCGCCCGATTCGACGTATATCGAGGCCGGATAAATGTCGTGAGGGTAAAATAACCACCATCCGGCAGTGATGATCAGGATCAGGGTCAGGGCGATGACCAATTTTATAATTGTTCCGGCGGTTTTAGACATGTCGGCGCAGCTTTTCCAATCCCCTCATTAATATGGCCGCCGGCCACAGGGTCAGGATGACTATAGTCCAGAACCAGTGATGGATTCTTGTCCCGAGGGCGGGGCGGCAGCGCGGCGGCATTTGTGGTTGAATGGCATTTTTCATCGAAACTACGCTTTCACATCAATCTCCGGGCGGCCGGTTCACGTTCAGGTTTCTTCGGTCCAGAAAACTCTGGAGGATAATGGCGGCGGAAATACGGTCGATCTTTTCTTTATGTCCCTTGATTTTTTTGCCGTAGGAGTGCAAAACGTTTTCCGCCTGGCGCGAGCTGAGCCGTTCATCCTCAAAGAATATCGGGACCGGGCATTTTTTTTTCAATCTTTCGGCGAATTTCTCGACCTCCAGTGACAGTTCCGAGGCGTCGCCGGAGAGATTTAGCGGCAGTCCGAGGACGATACCGACGACATCGTGCTCGCCGATAGTCCGGCAGACTTTCTGTATCGCATCGTCGCGGCCCTTGACGACCAGGGTGTCGATCGGCTGGGCGATCAGGCCGCTGGGATCGGACAAGGCCACTCCGATGCGCCTACCACCGAAATCGAAGCCGAGAAATCGATTATTATCCATCGCTGTAAACTATACAAATTGTGAGTGGATGTCAATCAATGAGGCGGGTTATAAAAAAACCCCGCTCCCACAAAGTGGGTGCGGGGTTAATATTGAAACAAGCTGTGTTGTCAGAGCAAACAGTTTACTTCATCAGTAGCATCTTCTTCGTGGCCGAGAAGTTTCCTGCCTTGGCCTTGTAGAAGTACATACCTGAAGCAACCTGGCTGCCGGAAGCATCCTTACCATCCCATACGATCGACACCACACCAGCGCTGGCATTGCCATCATAGGTGCGGATCAACTGGCCGGCAATGTTATAAATCGCTACCGTGTAATCGGAAGCGTTCGGCAGAGCCAAGTTAATCGTAGTCGTCGGGTTGAACGGGTTAGGATAGTTCTGAGCCAGATCGAACTGCGACGGCAAGATATGAGCGGTATAGCTCAGGACATTGCCGTAGAAGTCGGCTGCATCAACTTCAGTCAGGTTCATGTCGCCGGTAACCGGAATGTTCACGAGAACATTCTCACCAGCGGCGATGAATTCCTGTCCGAGGTTATACACCAGGACGTTCAGCTCATTACCGTTGACGCTGTACTTGAGATCCATATTGGAGGCACCGTCACCCAGAACCGGGGTTCCGATTTCGCCATTGAACTCAAAGCGCAACAGCACGGCACCGACCGTACCTTCAGCAGTATAACCGACAGTCATATGCTGCCCGATCTGTTGGGTCCGGATAGCGATAGACTCGGAAGCCGGATCAACTTTCGGATACGGGTTGGCGTCGCCCTGAATCACGCGGACCAGGTAAACCAAGTCAGCGACAGACAGAGCCATACCGTCAGCGTTAACGTCAGAAGCCGCAATCGAGGCTTCAATATGATCGCCAAACGCAGACAGACCGTTGATGAAGTAATTGGTGAACATTACGGCGTCGGCGATTTCATTCGCCAGACCGTTGACGTTAATGTCACCACGGGCATCGATACTATCGGCACAAACGACGTCTACGCCGCCGTTCTTGAAGTCGATAGCACGAAGCGGGTATTCCTTGTCACCGTCAAGACATGGATCGTCTGGGGCGCCACCGTAGTTCGGGAATTCGCCCCACAGAGTAATGTCATTCCCTTCAAAGTCGAAGACATTGTCTACGAGGAAGAGAGTGTCACCAGCCTGTGACGAAATCGTGTTGTCGGTGCAGTCGGTCCAGAAGAACTTGACCGGCAGATACATGCACTCGAACGTACGATCATTGGAGACAAAGAACTTAAGTACGGCTAGCTCAACACCCGCTCCTGTATTGAAACAGATCGGATGATTCTCGCCGTTATTCGTTTCGGCCAGAGCCACGATACGCAGCATTCCAGACGGGCAGGCATCACCGCAGTTGCCGGTGGCGCCGAACCGATATGTGAAGTACTCCCAGTCGCAATCATCAAGAAGTTGACCAGGTGTAGCTTCGACAAAGGTCAATCCCGGGGCGTCATATGCGATTAAGAAATCGAAACCACCCATGTTCATCGACGTGTAAGTCGGGTCCATGGTGATATGAATTTCGGCATAATGACCCTGGAGTGTGCCGTGGGTCTTTTCGATCGTGACACGGAACTTCGGATCGACATGTACGTCAAAGCAGCACGTGTCGGCGTTCTCAGTATTGCATAAGTCAAGATTTGCACCATCATTGACGATTACACAGAACTCCCAGAGACCGAGATACTCATTCGTTTCGCCGGTAACCCAGGTGAAGTCACCTGTGTTGGGATCGACCGCCGGGGAGCCAGGATAGGCGCCCGGATTGATCAATGTGAACGTCATGGCCGAAGGACCACTATCAGGATCGGTAGCTGTTATCGTTTCGGTAACAGTCTGACCCCAAAGAATATTAATAACCTCGTCGGGACAAGTAATAACTGGCGGGTGATTCAGCACGTCAATATCAAATTCACATACTGCGACACCACCATAATTGTCCTCAACCTCGATTACGACATGATTACAACCGATATCATCAGGGATTGCCACATACTGGTACAATCCACCGGCTTGGGTTATCGAACCAGGTCCACTCACCAAAGTGAAGGCCAGTTCATCACATCCGCAAACAAGATCCTCATCATCAGCTTCTAATGTAACTGAAATATTCTCACCCCAATAGATGACATAGTCATCTGGGCAGAAAGTGAAATACGGGATGGCGTTAATAACATTAACAGCACCCGGATTCACGTCCGGCGTGATCAGGTTGGCGGCGGCGTCTACAAAGACGGTCGCCTTGGTGCCACCACCACAATCGACTGTGAACGCATCAAGAGCGGCACTACCCAGCAAGCAGTCGGAGAGATACTCCAACTCCAAGGTAGCGATCTGGCCATTACCGGCAACGAGATCAAGAGGATCAAGCTTGACGGCACCGAGACGGAAGGATCCGTCACCGAGACCGAGATCACCGATAGGGAAACGACCATCGAGGATCTCCGATAAGACCATACGTTCGTCGAAAGTAACGCCTGTCACTACCAATTGAACAGCGTTAACGGTCACTACTTGACCAACGATATCCAAAGCAGCCAGATCGACATCGTTGTCGACCATGACAGGAACGTACACCTTTTCACCCATAGGTTTGGGACAATCATTAACAGTACCAAAAGTAACCGCATTCTGTGCAGTCGCGAAGGAAGCTGAAATCAGAAGCAGAAACGAGGCCAGAAATGATAAAATAAGTAGCTTGTTTTGCTTCATTACACTGCTCCTTTGTAATTTGTTCAATATGGCCATAGTGTAAATAAAACCAGCCATAATGAAATTCAAGGAACCTTTTTTAGAGTTTAAACCTCTGTTTGTCAAGAAGCATTGGTTTAGCTGTCTTTCAACCTCGGAAGCAAGTCGATGAAGCAATGTGGATGAAAAACCGGGTAAACCACCTCGAGTCAAACATCGAGAGTTAAAATCTCAGTAAAAAGGCTTTCGTAAGAGCATACATGTAACTTGAAGTACACGAAGTACTAGTAAAGCTACTAAAGGTGCGATTGAAACTCGCAAGGTGCGACAAAACACAACTAATCCCTAGACAGGTTCAAGGTAACATTTTCTGGCGATTTGTCAAGTGGTATTTCGGCGCAATATTTGCACAAATTCACTAAAATCGGGCAGTTACACCGATCGATAGAAGGTACAAATTGCTGTCGTCATTCCGGTCCGAATGGCTTTCGAAGGTACCGTCGAACATACCATCGACCGACAAATTCTTAAATATCGAATAACTTGCAAGAAATGAGACCGACCATAAATTGTAAGAACTTAGAAATCCTTCCCCCTCACGATAATTGCGGCGACCATAGGTTAATTCGGAATCCAAAAACAAGGCTCTCGTATCTAAAAATTCAGCTTGAATTCCGGCCTCCCATTGGCTGTAAGTTTCGGAAAAATCGTCAATTATATCATCTTTTACGGCAGCCTCGGAGCGGCTTTCCAGACGTAACAAAGGGCCCAGCCCAAAGCCATTAAGACTATATATCCCTTTAGCTTCCGCAATATATCGGGTATAATCTCGATTAATTATATCAGTTTTTTTATAACTGTAAATATCCGTTGCCAAGAGCATCCCGGCTTGAAACCGGTCGCTAATATTGTGGCTGAAACGCCCCTTAATGGTGATTGCACTAAAGTCGTTCGTATCATTCGGTTGAGCATAGTCTCTGAATTCGACCTCCCCATCGAGGCTGATAATGGTCTTGAGACTGAAATAGGTGTATCCAAGGTCGAAACGGTATTGATCATACTCCGCCCGGGTCGAATCAGGCACTGCCCGGTACTTCCATCCGCCCCTCCAGGTCAGGGCGCTGACGAATTCCGAGATCGTGAATTCGCCGCCAATTGCCGCTGAAAAAATAGAATAATCGAAATTCGAAAATTTATTGATGAGACTGTCGTCAACGAGCACGGAGTCGTCATTTTCGCCGGCGAAACTTACATTTTCGAAACCTGCCCTGAATTCTAGACTGACCCGATCGGTGAGGCGCCGCCGGCCGCTCAGGCCGGTCTGGTAATAGGTATACTCCTCAATACGGGTATCATTGTCCCCAGTCGGTGATTTGGATTCGAATTTGCCGAAGAGCCTGAGGTTATTATCATAGTCTCCCAGCCTGAATGATCCTTCGGATCGCCCGATCAGACGATCGCCTGAAAATTCGATATCGGCCAGGAGGTTGACCCTTTTTGAAGGTGCCCTAAAATTGTATCCCAGATTGGTGCGAAAAATAAAATCGTTGATTTCATCCTTATCGAGTTTCCAAATTTCGATCTGGTCTATATTGGTGGTATCCAGAGTAGCCTCATAGTCCTGGAGATAGTATTCCTGAGAAATGAATTGATATTCGCCCCCGAAAGCGGCTGAGAACCTCTTTTGACCAGAAAAATCGGCGGCAACAGATAACGAGGCTGTTGCCGCCAAAAGTAGTGAGATTAAAACAATCTTTCCTGTCTCAGGCAACCTTACTCTCCCAGAGAGTGCTCGATTCTCGCCAGCAGTCTCTCAGCCAGTTCCAATTGGGCGGTGGCAGAAGCATAATTTCCAGACCGATAAAATCCTGCAGCCTGACCCAGGTGTCCCTGAGCCTCGCGAAACTGTTTTTCAAGGAGGGGATTATCTGAAGCTGCAACCTTGTCTTCCAGGCGGTTCACCATAGCCCGAAGCAGTTCCAGCCCGTGCTCTATCATAATCGGTTCTTCGACGATTTTAGAGATCCGGGTCATAATTTGCCGCGCAGCCTGAACCTGGGCAGTAGCGCCCTGATAATCTCCGCGATTATACAAAGTGCCCGCCTTTTCGAGATGCTGCAGGGCGTTACGGTACTGTTCCTTTGCTTTTCTATCCCCGAACTGTTCGACCTGCCGGCCAAGCTGTTCAGCGACCTTTTTCAAATCGTCAATTGCGGTCTTTATCTGGGCCGGTTCCCGGAGATTTTCAGTCAATCTGGTCAGCTTTGCAATGGCATCATATAATAGCTGGTTGGCCCGTCCATAACGGCCACCTTCGGAAGTGAGATTTTCGGCCTGGGCGTGAAGTCTTGCGGCGTTTTCCAGGGCCCGTTTGACCTGCGGAGAATCTTCATTGCCGCTCAACTGGATTCTTTCCTGGAGTGAGTTATAACGTTCGAGGGAAGCCGAATACTGTTTTTGTGCCCGATTGAACGATCCGACTTTTTCGGCCGCCTCATTCAGCGAATTTTCCACCTGAAGGGTCAACTGCAGGGACGCTTTAAGGCGGCGATTGCGGAAAAACTCTATGGCTCGCTGTTGTTTTTCCCGGACCGAATCGAGCATGAGGCGTAATCCGGGTGAGGCATCATCGCCGACACGATCTTCAATCCGGCGGATGAGGTCATCGGCCTTATCGAGGCGGCGCCGGACATAATCCTCGTTTTCCTCGGCCTGACTGGTAATGGCAATCGCCCGCTGAGCTTTTTGGCGGGCGCTGAGGGTATATTTGGTCGAATTAGCCATTAGTTCGTCGTCGTTAAAAGCGGAGTTGCTGAACAATCGTTTGGCCATACCCTGTAGCTTAACTGCCATATCGAATTGATTCCGGGCCCTCTCGGAACCGCTTTCGAGCACGGTTTCTCTGGCCCGAGTAATCAACTCGTCGGTTTTTTCGAGGGCGTATTGCAGCCTTGCCCGATCGCCATGTTGCGCCAGCGTTGGGGCCGCGCTCAATAAAAGCGCCAGAACAATAAAAAGCGTTATCTTAGTTTTCATAGGCTTGGTTCCTTCTTCTTTATGCAAAAGAAGAACTCAATTATCATGCCGGGCTTGAAAGAACCTTTCTTGCTCATTATCTTATTGCTTAGCAACACCTTAAATCACAACTCCAGACTCTCAGAACCGTTCTTGGTGTACCCCAGCGGCCAGTTGTACCGCATCGGACATGTTTCAGGGCTCAATATCATGAATTTTCATCCTCGAATATAGCCTTCTCCGAGTGATCCCCAGTAGCTTAGCCGCCTCTGTTTTATTGCCTCCGGAACGTTTCAGAGCATCCAGAATAAATGTTTTTTCGCTCTCACCGAGCGATTTTCCGGAAGTGATTTCGCCTCCGGCTTCAGGGTCGATATCGTCGTCGTCGATTCCGATACAATCAAGGCCAATCGGATCATCACCAGCGAGGATTATGGCCCGATCGAGAATATTTTTAAGTTCTCGAATATTTCCCGGCCAGGAATAGCTTTTCAGGATTTTCAGAATTTCCTCATCGAGGTCGGGATAAGCGAAGTTCGCTTTTTTCAAAAAATATGTGGCCAGCGGCGGAATGTCGCTGGCTCTTTTGTGCAACGGCGGCATTTCGATCGGAAAAACATTTATCCGAAAATACAAATCCTCGCGAAAACGACTGGCCTTGACCATTTCTTTGAGATTTTTATTGGTTGCCACCAATAAGCGGATATCGACCGGAATTTCGCTGACTCCGCCGACACGAACCAGTTTTCTCTCTTCCAGTACGCGGAGTAGTTTAGATTGCAGCCCCGGCGACATTTCGGCAATTTCGTCGAGAAATATGGTTCCGCCGTTGGCCAGTTCGAACCGCCCCGGTTTGCGAGCTATGGCGCCGGTGAAAGAGCCTTTTTCATGACCGAAAAGCTCTGAGACCAGTAACTCCTCCGACAATTCGGCGCAATTGACGGCGATAAACGGTTCCTTTCCCCGCTCCGACAGGCTGTGGATCATTTTGGCCGCCAGTTCCTTACCGGTTCCCGATTCGCCTGTTATCAGTACTGTCGTGTCGGTTATGGCTACTTTTTCGAGCAAGCTCAACAGTTTTTGAGTGGCGGGGGCGTCGCCGATGAAATCGTCATAGGCAAGGCGGTCATAATCTTTCTCCCGGATTTCCTTGAGATGTTTGGTGCGGCTGGCATTGAGCAATCGGCTGGTCTGGAGGATAAGTTCATCCAGTGGAAACGGTTTGATCAGGTAATCGGAGGCGCCTTTTTTCATCGCGACGACCGCCGTTTTCACTTCGGCAAAAGCGGTCATCATGATGACCAGAGTTTCGGGCCGGTTGCTACGGAGCCAATCAAGGATTTCCATGCCATCCGGGGCAGGCAGGCGGATATCGCTGAGAACGAGGTCGTACGACCCCTTTTGCAGACGTTCCATCGCCTCTTTGCCGGTTGATGCCGTATCGACGGAGTATCCCGCCTCGGTCAGGCTGGCGGAGATCATCATTGTCATTTTCGGTTCATCATCTATGACCAGAATCCGGCTCATTAACGTTCTCCTGTTGGCAGGGTCAATTCGAAAGTCGTCATATCTTTTATGTCATCGGTTATGCCGATGTTCCCCTTATGTTGTTCGGCAATACGGCGGCAGAGGTACAACCCCAGCCCCGACCCTTGAGTCTTTGTAGTATAGAACGGTTCGAAAAGCTTATCTCTTTGCGACCGTTTAATTCCCGGACCGCTATCAGAGATACGAATAATTACCCTGCTTCCCGATTGCTCTAATGTAATTTTGACCAGTTTTTCCGGCCTATTATGCTCTTCGGATGTAACGGCATGGAAAGCATTGAGCAGCAAATTTATTATCACTTGTCGTATACCGACCCCGTCGGCCAGAATTTGCCCTACCTCCTCAGCCGGTTTAAACAAAAAGCGCACCTCATGGGTGTCGAATTGTGGTTTGAATTCGATGATTATTTTTTCACACAGAGCGTTTAGATCGACTTTGCCCAAGCGGAGTGACGAGTCACCCTTGGAAAAGGAAAGATATCCGCTAACAATTTCATTCAGGCGATTCACTTCTTCGACAACAAAGGCAGCCTCGGGATCATCGTATTTTTTTTGTATTCGTTCGCCGGCTGCCTGGATTATCATCATCGGGTTTTTAATTTCATGGCTGACGACAGCAACCATGCGCCCAAGTGCCGCCTGGGAGCTGGCCTGAAACAGTTTTTCCTCCACAGCGGCCATATGGCGATTGTAGATGATATAAATTATTAACAGGATGATAACTACCGCCGCCGAACCTCCGGCCAGAACGAACAGGTTATTGCGCAGATTTCCCATGAGATCAAAATAACCGGCCCCCGCCTCAGCCACAAATATCGCGGCGACATTGCCTTTGAGATCGAAAAGGGGCGCATAGGCCGATTTCAAATAGGTGCCATCGACATCATAAAGGGCAGACGCCGCCGGGCGACCGGTTGTCGCCTGGTTGAGGGAATCGATGTTAATCTGGCTGAGGAGGTACCAGTCTTGCGAGATATCCTCGCGGATGGTTACGAGGTAATTGAAATCGAGGTCGATAATCGAGGCTTCCGAAAGCGAATCGATGCGAGCGATGGAGTCGAGGTAAACCATTTTTTCGGCATAGACATCGAGGTTTTCGATCAGCAGTTCCTCGACATCTTCTGCCGATATTTGCAGGGCTGCCATAGCGGCCACGCCCAGCAGGCGCTGGGATAACTGTTGTTCCAAATAATCGGTGATGGAATTGTAATACCACCACCATCCGGCATTGAATGCCGCCAGGACGAGGGCGGTAAAAACTATCGCCCCCAGCGCCGCCTTCTTTCGAGATCGCATGCTGGAATAAATGGTGTTTATGGGTGTATAGTCAAGTTCTTAACCCACCGTGGCGCCCTTTTTGGCAACCGCGGCCAGCGATTCAATTGTTCGCCCGCCTGTGAGGCAGACGGGCGAAATTTGAAATTAGTAAAATACGATAATCGCCTTCAGGATATTTTTATTTCGCCTACCTGCTTTAAGTCTTTGCAGTGCTTGAGCAGGTCGCCGGGGGTAACGAAATATCCTTCGTTTTCCTTCAGAAATTGCAGCCCGGCATCGAAATTCACCGAAGCCGTCATTTCCCCGGATAATGTGGCGTGATGCATATACATCGCATGACTGAATTCGTGAGCGCCCTTGACAAAATCAGGATGCAATTCCTCGGCAACATCATCGCCTTTCTCAAGCGCCTCGATCAACTCCTGGGCTAATTCCTCGGCCGACTGTTTCACCTCTTCCACGGCCGGGACCGGGGCGCCGAAGGCCATTGCTTTTTCTGCTGAAAATGGCGCGCCGGGTTTTATACTTTCGCTGACCTGCTCCAAAACGCTTTTCTGCACCGGCTGGCCCGGAAGGGCCGCCCTTAATAAAACACCGTCTTTTATTTTAAGCGTGTAGCCACCATCCTTGTAACACTGATAAACGAACTGCGAGCAGACCATCGGGACCTTGCCTGGATACTTGCGATTATTAATAAAATCTATAATTCCGCTGGTTAGTTTTCTGAGTATTTTAATCATTACTTTTTGCGTCAGGGTGCCGGGGGTAAACTTTCGGTAGATTAAAATCAGGCCTACCAGATATAATTCGGACATGGCATACGGTTCTTCCTCATTGAGATATTGGGTAGCCGCATCCATAACCGGCTTCATAGGTTTGTCGGCATATCGCATGACGTAGACTTCTCTGCCCTTAAATTTCTCCTGGGTAGAACTTTTTGCGATTTTAGGCGGCGTTTCTTCGATGATTTCGCTGCTTTGGAAATAAGACAGGGCCGCATGGCTGACCGGTGAATCGGTTAAAAACATAATTGCCTGCGAAATAAAACTATTCCGTCCTCCCGAAAGGAGCAACACATCGCCCGGTTTCAATTCATTGATATTCATGGTTTTCCCTTTGCGTTATTAATGCCTGCCGGGTGTCTCACTAGCAGACACCTGTATTATCTGAAATTTCGATGATGCTGGATGCTATTATATGCGATAATTATACCGTTCGGCAATTTAAATGCAAGTGAAATATGAGTTTTAATTCTGCTAGCGGATCACATTTCAGCTCCGATAATGCCGCTTTCTTTCGAGATCGCATAGTGGAATAAATGGTGTTTGAATGGTATTAGTCAAGCAGCAAGTGGCATACTTTAAAATTCCATTTTTGATTTGCTATTTAAACTTTGGATGGAAGTTCAAAATTGAGTGCAGTGTTCTATTTAGACTAGGAGATGTTTTTGAAGCTTCATAAACATCCCACTGTTTCTGGATGAAGAAGCCAAGAGTTGCATTATAATCGGGACCAACTCTTGCGGTACTCCCCCTTGATGGAATCAAGGCGTCCTTAAGTCCCCTTTTTCTTGACCTAAGAACGAATCTTAATAATGAATCTTTAGCGTTCACAAGTGTGTCCGGTTCCTTCGGTAAAATATTTTTTGATATCCCTAGAAATTCCGCAAACGCGGAACGATGGGCAATAACCCAGCTTTCAACTTCCCTCACGGCGATGCGGAACAATAAATTGCGATTGATTGGCTCCGAAATCCACTCTTTGATTTTTTCCGGTGCACATTCAGAATCATCTAAGTCAGTCAATATTAAGAAAGCGGTACCTTTCGCCGCATTATTGAATCCACCAATTCTTTTTTTTAAGTATCCAAAACCACCACGACAAAAACAACTGCCAATCCAGTAATTCCTGTCACTTTGTAGTAATATTTTACGAAGTACCGTTTCACTAAGCGGATCTTCAACGGCAAGATTTATAGGGATAATATCACTCATTGAAGAGGTTCAATTGATCAATATTGGGAGGTTTAGTGCGTGGAATCACAACTTCTGATATACTAAATCCTTGATCCAACAGTGCCCGAACATCCGCGAGAGCTGAAGCAACCTCCACATTCGTACCCTCCACGCTTGGTGTAAGAATTAAAACATCACCACCATCGATCCCCCTATCTGATAATAAATCCGCACTATGTGTACTAATAATAATTTGTCTTCTCTTCCTATTCTGAATTCTCCATATTAGGCCGGGTAGTAATTGTACTATACCGGCATGTAATGACAATTCAGGCTCCTCAAGCAAAAGAAGTGAATCACCTTCAAGCAGGGCCCATAAGAAGCCGATAAGCCTTAATGTTCCATCGGAAAATTCTTCCTCGCTCTGTTTCCCAGCTCCTGGTCTCCAATGCTCGTACACTGCTTCCAAATGGGGTATGCCTTTTTCATCCTTTGTATCAGTCAATCGTTTCAATTGCGGTACCGCAAGTCTTAAGGCATCTTCGATCTTTCGCAACCTAGACCGACGTGTTTTTTCGGGAGTTTGAATAAGTCGCTCCAGAAAGCTTCGTCCAAAAGGATCTTCCTTACCAATAGGCATTCCGAATGATTCCGGATGACGCAAAAGCTGTGGGACAAGGTGTAGATAAGAAATGGATTCAAAAAATTTTGCTATTTCTCTAAATTCTTTATTGGCGTTTATCTGTTCAAGGTGTGTTTGAGTCAACCGCACTCTATCCTTTTCGTCATCTTTTTCCGGCCTTTCTAAAATCAAGACTCCATTTTTAGTTACACGCTCGGAATAGACATACGGTTGCCTATAACCTCTCACCTCTTGCTTAATGCTTAAAGCATAGCACCATTTTGTTGTAGAGGATTCCTCCCCATTAATTATTTCTACTTCCACCCCTATTTGTGGATCTCGACGCGCTGCCAAACACCTAATCTTCGAAATTCCCCCACGCTCCTTTACTGCTTCCTGCAACCCTCCGCCCGGTTTGGCTATATCTCGCAAAAAACGCAATGCATCCAGAAAATTGGATTTTCCTGAAGCATTTGGCCCCACGAGAAATACTCTCTTTCCAATACTAACGTCAACTGATCGGAAATTTCGCCAATTTGTAAGAATGATTCGAGATACTATCATTTCGCTCCTCAGTAAGCTTGTAATCCTAATTCTACGTCAATTACATTTTATACGCAACACCTATTAACAAAAAACATATATCTACCATAAAGTATTTGAGCGCAATAACTTATTCCCCACCACGTTGGGCCGATCCATTTATTTTCGCTTATTAATATACAAACGACATTACACCGATACCGGCGGTGAGAGTTCTGCCGCTCGAGGTGCCACTGTTAAATTGATACGAATCCCGCGACATCCTCAAGGAAAAGTCTACCCCAACCGCATCGGACAGCATATACAACGCCCCCAGTCTGCCGCCGAAACTAGTAATCGCAGTCCCTTCTTCATTGCTTCCGAATAATGCAAAGATTGAACCAAACGGATAGACCGATCCTTTGATTATTTCCCGCATCGGATCTGAATTGAGATAATATCCGACCGAGGGACCGAATAGAATATTGTCAGCGGTGGCGCTGCCCTGGGAATACGACTCAAGACCGAACAACGCCCCCAAATAAACGCCGGGTGAGATGAAATACTTGATTTCCGGATTGATGATGATGGTCATCAGTGGATCACCCGCTCTATTTTCATACAGGTCTCCGCCCTGGTATCGTAAGTACATCGACCCCTCAATAGCGAAACTGCCCTGGTCAATAGGATAATCGGCCGCATGGGCGTTACTCAGACTCATAATTACGACAACCATGATGATTAAAAACCTTTTCATTTGTTACCCGGCCTTTCAGAAATCGGACCTTGATGAAATTATGTATAAAGTGTCTATTTCTTGATTTCCTCGAATTCAAAAGTGACCAGATATTCGGGGTCGGTCACTTCCCATTTTTCAATGGATCGCCTTCCGTTTTTTTCGCTACTGACCAGTTTGCCGGTCGAGACCAGTTTGAGATCGTCAAAATGCGGAATTTCATAAGTTATCTCGTATGTCGATCGGCAGGGATCGATATACATCGGATACCATGACGACCCGAGATTGCCGACAAGGTCACGGTCGCTAAACCAAAACAGAGGAGCGCTGTAATAGAAGTTCAGGCTGAATTTATCGCCGACCTCCATCGGGTTGTCGAGAATAACATACATCATCTCCGACTTATTCTTATCTTTTTCGTATCGGATATGATGGACATTTTTATGTTCCGGGCTGGTGATACTATCGATTTCGGCATCCTGATGAATGTACATCCATAGAAGCTGCCCCGGTCCTTTCAGGACCTCAAACTGTGCGCCGACGGCGCATTCAAAATCGCCGTAGTCGCTCATGGAAGCATCGATCGTATAATGCCGAACCCTGACCTGCGGTTCGGCCAGTTCGCCACAGTGTTGCCCAGAATCGGTGGCGATACAGGTATAGCTGCAGAGAGTTTTCAGATATTGGGCGAAATTCGGCCCGCGAACCGTACTTTTCAAAAGCCTGACTTCTTCGGAAACGAGTGGGTCATAAATATAGTAAAAACTCTTACTCCAGTCACCTGTCTGAGGGTTGACCAGCACATACGGCTCCTCGGGTGGTTCCGTGATATTGCGCAGAATTTCAAAGATATAGTAGTTGTTGTCATCTCTGATTAGGCGCTCCCACGATTTCTTGACCCGTTTTATCTGCCTTTTGCCGAACGGCTTTGGACACGGTTTCAGATAGCCGTCAAAACGGTGGTAGATATCATCTGAGAAAACGAGCAGGACTTTCTTGAACTGAACCCTGACCGAATCCCTGTCTTGATAATATAGAATTCTCTCGCGGGCATCTTTTTCGGAGGGCGAAAAAGAGAATTGACCGAAGCCCTCGAAATAGGCGGCATAAACATGAGGCATATCATCGATCATAACCGGATTTAAAAAAGCGATCCGGCCGGTATCCAGAACAAGGTGCAGATCCTGGTGATCGATTGTGAAATTGGTGATAATCGCCGAGGTCGAGGGATCGAGCGTGGAACGTTTGATATTTTGAAAAGCCTCAGCGAGATCGTCGGCATCAGTGGCCGAAAGGTCGATGTATGGCAGCAATGCAACCATAGATACAAGGACGAGTCGGATCAGCAGATATCGCATCTATCCCTCCAATTCAAACGGGCAACAATATCGATGTCGTCATAAGGTGATGATCAGGTCGTCGGATAGTTGTCGAGTTTCCCGTTTTCATAATATTGTATTATGTGATATAGTGATAACGGTATCTTAAGCAATCTCGTTATGATAGTCAAGCGAAGAACGCATCAAATGGTGTTGTTCGCTTGCATAATTCGCTTTGGCGGATTATAATGTGTAGAAGGCATATTATAGTGGAGCGGTTATGGTCATCCAGATTTTCGGGACACCAAAGTGCAAGGAAACCCGCAAGGCCGAACGCTTTTTCAAAGAGCGGCGCATTCAAATTCAAATGATCGATCTGCGAGAAAAAGGATTAAGCCCCGGTGAACTGCGAAAGATACTTCAGGTGATGCCGCCGGAGGAATTGATAGATAATGAAAGCAAACCGTTTCAGAAGCGTGGTCTGCAGTATATGAAATTCGATATCGAAGAGGAACTGCTTGAGGACCCGATGTTGCTTAAGACGCCAATTGTGCGCTTTGGACACAAAGCAACCGTGGGCTACGAACCCGATATCTGGAAAGACTGGCTGAGTGAATAATCCGGAGACTACCCGCGTGTTCCCGGGTAGTCTCCAGGTCATCGTATTAATTCTTTTTCCCTTTACCTTTTTTCTTCCCGGCAGATTTGGAAGCCTGCTTTTTCGCCTGCTGTTGTTTTTGTTTCTTATTTTGTTTCACCTGGGAATTGATGTCGATAAAGTTTTTGCCGTTCTGGCGCATCTTGATAACATCATCCGCCGGACACTGGTAATAATCCGAGATAAATTTGAGGTTGACCAGATCAATAATTTCGGAGTCGCTCAGGGAAATTGATCCCCACTTCTCCCGTTTCTGTTTTTTGAAGTGCCCATAAGCTTTGCCGTATGGAGGACCCGGATCAGCGGTAACGGGGACATAGAATAGCTCGGCATTGTGTCCGTAATAAGTCGTGATATCCATCCATGATTTTCCGCCAAGGCGTAATTTGATAATGACTTCGGGACCAACATTCGCCTTGCGAGCAAGAAAGAAGACAACCGGCATTTCCTGATCCGGAATTTTCTTTTCCCTGACGACGACAATCTGCTGTTCGGGAACCCGGTAATGTTCTCCGATAGCCAGGTAAAATCCCTTTATACCATCGTTATCGATCGACAATCCGAAGTTCACTTCCGCCTGGCTTTGACCGGCCAGCGGTGAAAAGACCATAAGACACAATAGCGCAATAACTTTAATCGGTCGCATATCCGACCTCCTCGGGAAAAATGGCAAAAATCCCCCTTTCATCTTTCAGGAAAAGAGGGCAACTATCCATATTATCGGCATCCGGGAGGATAATTTTTATTTGTCTTTTGTACTGTCTTTCAACAGCCTTTGCCAATCTTCGCGATAAACATAATAGATATAGTGAGGCACATCGCAGGTATAGTCTCTCATCTTTTCGGGAAAGCGATAAACCGTCTCTCCGATCCGTTTTCCGCCGACGGCTTCCTGCATTTTTTGCGAGGCTATATTTTTCTTATTCGGAGTGGCCTGGACAATCCGGCAGTCGGTGTGCTCGAACAGGTAATCGACCAGACCCTGTTTTACTTCCGTACCATACCTCTTCCCCCAGAATTGGGGCAGGAGCTTGACGTCGGTTCCCGCTATTCTGTCGTAGTTCAGGCGGCCAAGTTTGCATTCGCCGATCCTCTGTCCGGTTTTTTTTAATTCAGCAATCAGATTGCAGTCGAATTCCGAATCGCCCCTGCCCATAATACCTTTCCGTATATCATCATGGGTGATACGCAGGCCCTGCGGATAGCCGACCATCGTCATAACTCTGGGTTCGGTCCAGATTTCGAACAACAAGTCAACATCGGTGTCCGATATAGTGGCTTTTCTTATTATCAATCGGGGAGTTTCAAATACCATAATATCCTCAATAGTATAATTAGGCACCAGATAGATTTTTAATCCGCATGGTCCTGCAGAGATATGATGATCGGGGATAAGATGACAATGAATCAAATACCGGCCGGAACGGAGTTTCAGTGTGACACCCCGTTCGCGGTCGGAAAATTCATGATCCCTTTAGATAGGATCGACACCGTACAGAGGTTTAGCGGCGCAGGGATTCTTTACTACGCAAAGAACCGAGCAGACCAAACTGCATAAATCCTTGCACGGTTTACCCGATAACATATCACTGGGATCAATTAAGTATACCATATATGACCTCCCTTCTTCAATAGGATCCTGCTACATGACAGAATTACCTGATAATTCTTTACATGTAATTACTAAGACATCTTAATTATATATAACAAAGATTAGTTTTTTTGCAATTGTTTTTTTGGGTAAGCATAACGAGGATCCTGCCAATGAAGCAGAATAGGAGGCAATCTCTTCAAGGTAAATATTTTTCGTGTCGTGAGCAGAGTGCGGGATGTCTATAGTTAAAATAGTTAATATGCGCTATTCCAGCAATAACTCCTTCACCAGTCTTTTTTCATTGCCTCTTTGCGTTTTGCCGGGGGTAATTTTTCGATGGCATATCTCAGAGCGGTGCGAGGCATGGCCGCCTTGTTGGCCATAACATAGGCGAATACCTTTTCGGGAAAACGGTTGCTGGCTTCCTTCAGTATCCAGCCATAACCTTTCTGGACCATATCGTCGCTGTCGGTCAGAAGGATATCGGCGGTAATAAATATTTCATCGAGGAGCAATTTATTTCGAACGGGAATGATGAGGCTGACGGCGGCGGCCCGGCGAAGCCATCGATTTTTGGACGGCGTCCATTTTTTGGTCCTGGCGACCATTTCCGGAAATTGTTTTACATGATGCCCGATCGGACCGCAGCAGATATGGTCGCATGCGCCCCAGTTATCGACCTGCTTTTTGAGCCATGATTCGAACAATTTAAAATCACCGGCGGAGTATTGATCGCGGATTTTCAGGGCCCATTCGAAACCGAAGAAGCGGTGATATCGTTCACCGGAATTGACCAACTGATCGCAACAGGCCAGAATTTCTTTTTTGGGGCTGGTTTTGATTTCCCGGAAACATTGGTTGGATATTTTTCTCAGGACGGCCGCTTTCAGGCCGTAAGGTTTTTCAAGTTTTTCCTTGAAAAACTGCTGGTAGTTGAGCCAGTTTTCCGGTTTGTCATACTTTTTGATTTCCTGCCTGAGTTTTGTAATGATCATTTTTATCCCTGTCCGGATTAATTAGCTATATGTAGGATGATTGGCTGGTGTTTGTCAATCACATATTGGGCTGAGGCCTGATCTGTCTGCCGGTTCGACCGGGAGTGATTTAAGTGCAACATAATTAAGAATCCCGGCAGGCTGTCGTTTTCGATACTTTTCAAAGCCTTACCTGCCGGGATTAGAGATCGAGTGATTCGATTACGGACCGATGCCGTAGAGTGGTTTAATGGCACAGAAAACCGGCAGGCAATTGGTCTTACATGGTTTGCCGGAAAGTACTTCGTTGGGTGCGATCAGATAAGTCACGGTGTCACCTCCCTTCCGAAATAGTTATGCGAAATATAAATGTAAAGTCCCGCTGTCTCATCGGGCGCCAGAGATGCCGATGTCCGATGAGGCGGGCGTATTTTATTTTCCCATCTATAGTGCAAATCACTGATGCTGGAGATTCAATCTATTGCCGTACGGACAGAATGTCAACTGTCATTTTGTCCCTTAATTATCTCATTTAGTACTGACCGGACTACAAAGTGCCAATGCCGTGCTATTATGATAATATGAAATATTTGGATTATCCAGCAGTGGAAAACTGGAACAAGCACAGAAGGAGCATTCTTTTGGTCTAGATCTCAAATGCTGGTGAAAACGTTAATAAAATCTTATCTTTGCGCTGTCGACTTGATTCTCCAATGAGATTTTGTGAGTTTTATCTCGCTTTTAATTTAAAGCACATTTTATGATATCCCTGAAATACAAACCTATAATTATTTCAACTCTTTTAGCACTACTCTGGCAATCATAGATTTCTCGTAGCTCCCCATAGTCAAATATGATCTTGACAAGTCCAAGGCGTAATTAGGGGAAATATATGCTACAAGTTTTGCAACTAATTCCAACTCTGATATATGGAAATAACCATCTTCAAATAAGGTGATAATTTCTCGCGCCGTTGACTCATCTCCCTGAAGCATAAGGGCTCTTAGGGCCGTTTCACGAACATAAGGGCTGACTTCCTTCAAGATTGCCATTATGGCGTCCTTCGCTTTTTCATATTTAATATATGCGAAGACTTCTACGGCTCGTTCTCGAATGAAATGATTATCGTGATAGAGAATATTCAGAATGAATTCCAGAGCCGTATCCTGCCTTGAAAATGCCAAAACCGGTATTAAATCATATATGGCAGCAATATCCATCGAATCCTGCAAAGCAATCTCAATCATGAAATTGGTAACTTCGCGAGATTCAGCCGGTTTGGTTTTTTTAAAGTATTCTTCGCAGACTAATAATAGACATTCGTACATAACGGTATTTCTGCCATTATAGAGGACGTACTCAGGATAACTAATAGTATTGTACTCCTTGTCATGTGACCATCCGTAGCTAACCCATGTGGTATTGGGACCACCCACCGCACCAAAAATTTCCTCAAATTCACTTTCCGCTTCGTCTTGAAGAATTCCAAATATTTCAAGGCTATCCCTTTCACCTGCCATCAGAGCCTTCCATAATAAGCCTTTTATAAAAACGACATAATTGGTATCAGGCATACTATTACAATTTGAAAATTGCAAAATATTATCTATGTATTGCTCAAACCTACGTTCCAGTTCCACTGCATCGGTATTGTATTTGCGCTTACCTATTTTATCATTAACATTTGGAGTTCTCAATTTGGACATGCTGCCTTCATCCCGCTTTTCATATGGAATCCGGGGGGTCATACCAACCATTGATTTGGATATATACTGTTCACCAGAAATAATTGTATCAACTTCTGACCCGACGGAGTAAATCGCTCCAATTCTAAACTTAAAGATAACGGGAAGTTCACTATCTGAGATTAGCACATTCAATCTGAATAAATCAACACCTCCATCGGGATAGGAGAACATCTTATCACCGAATAAGCTATACTCAGACTTATCACGAGAGATGATCACGGAACCTTCTATAGGCTCTAATACTGGCAAAAAAGTACCCTGTGCGGAGTTTTGGGGAATAGGTATTGTATCAATTACTTCCAAAAATATCTTCTTAACTAATTTAGTCGGCCCCTGATTTAAAAGACTGAATTCCATTACTAACTCACCCTCTGGAACATGGGGGGGCAATACTTCCTTATAGGAGGCGGCCTCTAGCCCAATTGATTCTAGAGGGGGCATTGATGCGACAAGACCACCCTCATATATCGAAAAGTATTCGAATGGCACCGTCTCGGGAAGTTTTGTTCCCTGAGGATTGTATAATAAAAATGAAACATATTCTATTCTCTGTATTTCCATTGATAATAATGATGCGGGACTTATATAAATGGGTGTTTTGCTGTTTAATTTTTCTATACTCCAAAAAGTTATTCCGATGACTGTAACTGCGAAGACAAGAATAAGAAATAGGCGTAATAGCCGAAATGCTTGATCCCTACTCAACTTGGGGAAAATATTTTTTTTTATAAATTCCCTGAAAAGGTAATAAAACGCTATTACACTAATTCCTGCAAGTCCTGCGACTATTCCACCAATCTCAAATATTTTAGTCATATACTTCCCTCCGTCAAACACACGCAATATTAAGAGTTATTGATTAGTAAATTTCTTTATCTATACTATCGAGCACATGCCCCAAAGTTGACTTTAATCTTCAGATGTTGACTATTTGCTTAGCCGAGAAGTGAATCAAAGATGCCACTAAATTGTAATATATGGAAAGAATACCCATTGTCAAATGACAATTTGTTTACAATTCGAACTCCGAAGCTGATGAGGCGCGGTGCAGGATTTCAAAATATTCGGGGCGGTCCGGTTTGGGGACCGATTTGCCGGTCGGGATTTTCAAAACCCGTAACTTGATATGATTTTTGCCGGTGATTTCGATGATATCATCGACTTTGACTTTGTATGCCGGCTTGGCCCGCCGATCATTTACCTTGACATGGCCGCCGTCGGCAAGTTCCTTGGCAATCGTCCGGCGTTTGATAATGCCAAGGTCAGAGATATAATTATCGATTCGCATCAGTTGACGATATCGATATCACGAATATCGACATAGACCTTTTTCTTCAATTCCCCGACCCACTCCTGAACGCTACGGGATGTTTTTTCCTGGCTGGCCATATTGCGGATAATGTCGAAATCATCTTGGAGATTTAATGCCCGCCCCGGCATCTGTTCCAAAAGCTTGAGGATATGATATCCCTGCGCGGAAGCTACCGGCGGAGTTATATCGCCTTCTTCGACCGCCTCGAGCGGAGCCAGAAATTCCGGTCGCAAATTTTCGACCGTCATCGTTTCCATTTCGCCGCCGGTGGCACGAGTGGCATCATCGTCGGAGCTAAGTTTGGCCAGTTCTTTGAAATCCGCTCCACTGAGAAGTTCCTGGTATAGCGAATCGATGACTAATTTTGACCTCAGCGAATCGGCGGTTGAGGCGGTGGCTGGAAAAAGGATATGGCTGACATCGACGCTGTCGCCGAGTCGCCGGTAAGTTTTAATAATATGCCATCCATATTGAGTCCGGACCGGGCCGGAGACCGTTCCCGGCTGGAGGCTGAAGGCGGCCCTTGCGAATTCCGGCACCAGCTCGTCTTTTTTCACAAAACCGATCCGTCCACCAACCGCTCCGCCTCCGAATTGTCCGGCGATGATACCGAAATCATCCTGGTCAACCGCTATTTCACGGGCGGCTTCAGCCAGCCCCTTGAGCGAATCATCGGTTTCGGGTGACACCTTGAAACTGACCAGAATATGCGCTAACCGGACCCGGGGCGACATTTCCGGGAGAGAATCGGAATATTTGCCGAAGAACTCTTCCACTTCCTGGCGTGAGACAGTCACTTTGGATAACCGTTGGCTGATGATTTTTTGCTTCATCAACTGATCTCGGATCTGTGACCGTAGCCGTTTTTCATAGGTTCGTTTGGTCCATCCCTCAAGTTGGAGTTGTTCCAAAAAGGCTGCTTCTGACGGGAAACGAGCCACCAGCCCGGCGATCTGTTCATCCATCGCCGCTTTCAATTCCCCCTCGCCGACAAAGATAGTCGTATCGTCCTTGGCTGCGGTGAGGATCAACTCATCGTTGACCATCTCCTGCAGGATGTCGGCAGCCAGTTCTCTGGGATCAAGATCGGCATCGCGGCCGGCCTGGATCATGATCATTTGTATCTGGTTGGACACTTCCGAGGCCAGGATAGCCCGGCCACCCACTACGGCGGCGATTCTTTCCACCGTCTCGGCCTGCGTCGGACCGCATATAAGGACGGCCCCGACAAATAGCAGGGCCGCCGATGTCATCAATCTTTTCATATATAATTAACCGACCTCCGCTTCGGTCGTATCGGGCTGGACGTATTTTTCCTCGTCAATGCTGTTGGCGATAACATCATCATAAACCTCAATCGAGATTCTCTTTTTCATCTCATCAATCCATTGAGAATACATCGCATCGCCTTTTTGCCTGGTCAACTGATCGATAATTTTCGACTTGACCAGGTTGAAATCCTGCTGTACCGGTTCCACTTTCTGCTTCACCCAGATCACCGAATATTTCCGGGCCAACTCTATGGGACCGGCGATCCGACCCTGTTTCAAATTGGCGGCCAGATCGAACAGTTCGGGATACTGCTCTCGTTGAACAAGACCCAGGTCACCACCGGTGGTTTTCTTGCCCGGCCGCAAAGTGGCGTTGCCGGAAATGCGCTTGAATTCGGTTTCGGACTTGATGGTCCGAGCATAGGTTTTGGCCTCCGACTCATCGGCTACCTGGATTTCAAACAGATGGAATTTCAGCGGCGTTGTAAATTCTTCGATATGAGTGTCGTAATATTCCTGCACCTCGCCCTCATCCAGTTCGACATTGTATGGAATGGAATCGTTACGCATGACATCCGCCATCGCCAACTCTTTGAACCGTGTCATTTTTTCCTTGTAGCGATCATTGTTTTCCATGCCGAGCGATATGGCTTCAATCTGCAGGATGTCCATAAATGACATCTGGAAGATGACCTCGCTGAGTGAATCGTATTTGTCAAAATCGGGTCTTTTATCCGGCGGGACGCGGCGCAAATTGGAAAGATATTGTCCGAGAGTCAGCTGACCCCCTTCGTATTGTCCCAGGGCCAGAGCTTTTTCCGCGATATCCAGTTGGGCCGGGTCGACATTGTTACGCCAGCGGGGCCGTCCGGATATGGTATCCGGATAGAGGAACTCCAATTTGTTGAGGACAAATTGGCAAGTCTCTTTTTTAACCGTAATCGGATATTGCTTTTTGAGTTCCTCGGCATATTCGCGCATCAGAGTCTGCTTGCGACGTTCGGTAATCATGGTTCGAATAACATCTTTATACTCGGCATAGCTGGGGCGATGTTCAATATCGCGGCGATCGGTGACTTTGATGATATGGTAGCCATGTTCGGTTTTGACCGGGGCCGATATTTCGCCCGGCTGCATCTGGAAAGCCGCCTTCTGGAAATTGTCGACCATGGTGCCCCAGGTAAACCACCCCAGGTCGCCTTGATTTCGTTTGGCTGACGGATCTATAGAAAATTCGACCGCCAGTTCCTCAAAAACAGCGCCTTCTTTGAGCTTCTGGAGTATATCCTGAGCTTTCTCTTCGGTATCGGTAATGATATGGGAGGCTTTGAGCTCCTCACCCATCCGCACATACCAGTCCTTTAACTCCGCTTCGGAGGGAACCGCTTTGGATAAAATCTTTTCATCGAAGAGCACCTCGAGCAAAAACTTGACCTTCTCGCCCTCGACCACTTTGAGCACCTCATCCTGGTTATCCAGGTTATGCTCGAAAGCACCGATGATAAGCAGATTCTGATTGACCAGGGAATCGACCAGGGCTTTTTTGGCTTCCAGTTCCATTTCAGCAGAGACAAACCGGAATCCCTGACGAATGAAAAAGCCGTCGATCTGATTTAATGTAATCGACCGATCACCAACCTTGGCAACAACGGGACTATCTTGCTTACTGCATCCGGCGGTAAAAACCATCATCACTGCCGTCATCAGAACTAATAACATCATTAGCATTTTACGATTCATTATTTCTATATCTCCTCGGACAGACCTTTTCTTCGATTTTCTACTACCCGGCTCGCCGGGTAGTTCCATGTATCTGCAAATAACCCCCAAATATAGACCGATCATTCTCTGCGGGCAAGCCCTTTTTCCCATTCAGGAGACAAAGGGAGGAAGAACTGTATCCCAGGCGGCCCAATAACTATAGGATCGAATCAACGGTTTTGGCTGATCGAGGTCTCTGTCGGGAATTGACAATTATTGCTAAGCCACAGACATCAATACACTTATCAGACCGGGCGGAGGGCGGCATGGGCTTTGCATTGGACAGGTAACATGACCGTAGCCTTTGACATAGCCAGCTATCCCATATTTAAAAACGGCGACCTGTTTTACCCCGGGGTGGCTTCCCTGTTGGCCATACTTAACTGTGGCGGTCGGGCAATTATCTATAACTCGGCCGGCAACACCACCCGACAGGAAAAGCTTCTGATCGATCAACTGACCCAGGCATTCGGGGGTAAAATCATCTATTCCCGTGATTCCGGTAACGCCGACATGTGCATCAATTAGACGCCTTATGGGAGAGAACAAACAGATTTGCCCTCATTGCGGTGATTTGCTGCAGGAAATGGGCGGGCTTCCGATTTGCGAGCGCTGCAACGACCAGCGCGGGGAAAACTACAATTACCTGTCGCGATCAATCGCTGATTTTTCCGAGAATTCCGACAAGGTTTTGATTGAATGCCCGGGAGCCACTCTTTATCATCCGGGCACCAATGAGGTCGCCTCCGGCGTTAGTTTTCATGATTCTGAGGACCCTTCCAAGGGATATGAAATCATCGACCGTCCGGTTTATGGTCCCAAACATGTCAAACGACGCTGGGTGAAAAAGGAAGACCTTCACCTTATCCGGCGTTGTCAATCATGCCAGGATCATACCATCAGAATGCGGCGGAAAGAGGGGCCGGACCTTTATATTCCCAGTCGAAGAGGGCCTCGAAACAGTTTCCAGCACCCGGCACAGCGTCCCGGACGGTAATCGTCAAAAGAGCACCACGGACCATTCACCCCTTTATATAACTTATTGATTAACAATCAAGTACAAGCATCTCTTTTTTTTACGCAAAGCTGTTTTTCCCTTGCTGATCCGTTTTAATTTGGTTATCTTATACGTTCGCTGCGATTTACGGCGGTTATGGAGTACTCGCCATGGGACAGGAACCGACCCAACTGGGTAATTTGATCGAACATGTGATACGGTCGCTGGGCCTGGGTGAGAAATTCCATGGGTGGCGGATTGTGAGTCGCTGGCCTGAGATCGTCGGCCCGGAGATAGCCCGACATGCTCGTGCGATCCGGTTTTCCGACGGCATACTTACCATTGTCGTCGAGAAGGATGTCTGGCGACAGGAACTGGAAATGCAACTGGAGAATATACTGGAGAAGATCCGTTCGACATCGGGAGGTAGTGCGGTCAAGAAGATCGTCCTCAAGTCCGGATCATCTATGGAGAACCACAATGACTAAAGCTACGGCTGAAGATAAAAAAGGCAAAAAAGATAAATCCAATTACGACGCCACCACCATCCAGGTCTTGAAAGGCCTCGAGGCGGTCAGGCGCCGTCCGGCGATGTATATCGGAGATACTGCCACCCGCGGGTTGCATCATCTTGTTTATGAGGTGGTCGACAACTCCGTCGATGAGGCGATGGCCGGTTATTGCGATCAAATTCAGGTGACAATTCACGAAGATCAGTCGGTGACGGTGATCGACAATGGTCGCGGTATTCCAGTGGACAAACACCCGACCCAGAAAAAATCGGCGTTGGAAGTGGTCATGACGATGCTGCATGCCGGCGGCAAATTCGAGCATAGCAGTTATAAGATCTCCGGCGGACTGCATGGAGTCGGCGTATCGGTAGTCAATGCCTTGTCCGAATGGTGCAAGGTGGAAGTATGCCGTGACGGGGATGTTTATTTTCAGGAATACAAAATCGGTAACCCGATAGCGGCGGTCAAAAAAATCGGAAACCGCAAAAAAAGCGGGACCAAGACGACCTTTATGGCCGACGGAACCATTTTCACGAAAATCGATTTTTCTTTCGATGTCCTTGCCGGCCGTATGCGCGAACTGGCTTTTCTAAATCCGGGATTGAAGATCGATTTGAATTCTGAGCGATCCGGGCGTGAAAAAGAGGTCTCCTTCCATTTTATGGGGGGACTGGCCTCATTTGTCGAATACCTCAATGAGAGTAAAACCAAGCTGTTCCGCAAACCGATCGCTTTTCAGAAGGAACTCGATGGGGTTGAGGTCGCAATCGCGATCCAGTATAACGACGGTTACAGCGAATCGACGCATTCCTATGTCAACAATATCCATACCACCGAGGGAGGAACGCACCTCGTCGGATTCCGGACCGCCCTGACCCGCACGATCAACAATTATGCAGCCAAGAACAAAACCGGTAAAAACGGCAAGAACGGAAATACCAACCTGATCGGTGATGATAGTCGTGAGGGATTGGCGGCGGTAATATCGGCCCGGGTGGCTGAGCCGCAATTCGAGGGGCAGACCAAAACAAAGCTTGGTAATTCGGAGGTCAAGGGTATTGTCGAAAGGGTGGTCGGAGAATATCTTTCGGAATTCTTTGAAGAAAACCCGCCGATTGCCAAAAAGATTATCGAAAAAACGATGGCGGCCGCACGCAGTCGCGAGGCGGCTCGAAAAGCTCGGGAATTGACCCGGCGCAAAACCGCTCTCGACAGCGCGGCATTACCGGGAAAATTGGCTGACTGTGCGACCAAAAATCCCGAGGAAACAGAAATCTATATCGTCGAGGGTGATTCGGCGGGCGGATCAGCCAAACAGGGTCGTGACCGTCGTTTTCAGGCGATTCTGCCGTTACGCGGTAAAATTCTCAATGTCGAAAAGGCGCGGATCGATAAAATTCTGGGCAACGAAGAAATCAGGTCGATGATCACTGCCCTGGGATGCGGAATCGGCACCGATGAATTCAACGCCGACAAGGTCCGGTACTACAAGGTCATTATCATGACCGATGCCGATGTCGATGGATCTCATATTCGGACTCTGATTCTGACTTTCTTCTTCCGCTATATGAAGCCACTGATTGAGCGGGGACATATCTATATCGCCCAGCCTCCTTTGTTCCTGGTTAAAAAAGGCAAAACCGAGAAATATGCCTATTCCGACGAGGAAAAGGATCAGATATTGAAGCAACTGGGCGACGGCAACTTCTCGATCCAGCGTTACAAAGGTCTGGGTGAGATGAATCCGGAACAGTTGTGGCGCACGACTATGGATCCGGAAAAGCGAACTTTGCTTCAAGTGACGATGGAAGATGCCAAGGAATGTGATGTTCTCTTTTCGAGGCTGATGGGAGACGATATCGCGCCCCGGCGTAAATTCATCCAGGAGAACGCCACCTACGTTCGTAACCTTGATATTTGATTATGCCATAACCGACGGTTTATAACATAGAGTAACTTCCCGCCGGTGTTGTACAGCTTCGGGCAAATTTCAGAATCGGCAATCTATGATTGCCGATTTTCTTTTATAATTTCTTCCAGTTTCCCCTGGTCGGTCATCCCGACGATAATTTCTTTAATCACCAGCGATTGATCAACGATGAAATTGAACGGGTAAGAAAACACGTTCAGTTTTGATCGGTATTTACCGTCCCGGTCATACAGGAGGTGACACTGGAGTTGCAGCGAATCCTGCACATACATCAATTCGGTCGGATCGGTATCCGAGATCATGATAAAATTGGCTTCCTCGCCGGCATCGGCAGAGGCCTCTTTTATCATTTGTAATTCGGCCAGGGAGTAGCTGCAACTGGGAGAAAAGATGGCCACCAGTGATTTGGGTCCGACCAGATCGCTTAGTTTGACCGGATTGCCGCTCAGGTCTTCCAGATCGGCATCCGGTAATGTGACTCCTACCGCGAGGCCGCTGCCCATTTTCTTCAGGATATCCTCGGTTTGTTTGGCTCTGGCCCTATTGGTGCGCACTTTCTGTACTATGCCTGCTGCCGCCACGCCCAGGACATAGGCCACCCCGATGGTGACGATAACGGCGACGACAAATACAGATATTTTCCTAAATTTAGACATAGGCACGACCGACCTCCTTACGGTTTGTTGCCATGCAAAGAGCAGGTATTCGCTTCCACTGGATACGATGCCGATTTGCAAATTATAAGATGCCTGACCTGTAATTACTATATATCATCTGCTTCTTAATCTGTCAAGGGCAAACCGGACCTTTCGCATTCCGTCACGGCGCTGGTTCGACCGACACTATCGACTTGACAGAGTTCGCCGCATGTAGTATCATTGAGCAACGAGAGCATCACCTGGCATCCCACATCGCATATAAAAATTGATATTTCTCAAAAGTATCGCATCTTCGGCGATTGTATTCAGTTTGTTTAAGTCGTTGGCTCAGGGGTAATTTTTGCAAAATTGGCGACATCACTGTAATTGAAAAGCATCTTATATCGGATCAGTTCTGCAGACAATCGCCGCAACAATTTGGAAGGAGGAGCTATGAATGGTCGAATGTATCCACATAGGAGTTTCGAGAAATGCGCAACCGCGGTAATTTTCATTTTCATGACAATCACTCTCAGCCTCGGTGTAGCGATTTCAAACTCATCCGTTTGCCAGGGGGAGGAATATCTCGGAGATGTCGTTTGGGATTCGGAAAACATCGCCCCGATCAAGGGTGAATTTCATTTCAAATCCCTTAACATTGACGGCACGGCGGTAATTAGAGTTTCTGACGATCTCAGTATCACATGTGAGGATGAAATCGTCATCGACGGCTCAATCCTGGGGTCAGCACGGGTGCAGGTCACCGAAACGGTAACAGGTCCTTCGATAACTCTGAAAAGCAAGCGACAGATAACAATTAGGGGGGAAGTCAGAGCTGGAAATGGCGCACAGATATCAGCGCCATTACTAACCAATCAGAGCGGTGATGAGATCGTTCGGATCGCCTCCGGGAATGGCGGCAATCTTGTCATCTCCGCCCCCAAAATTATAATTAATCATAGCATCTATGCCGGTGACGGCGGACGGGGATATGATGCCCCGGCTAATTCAGCCACATTAGAAACGGGCGAACCGGGCGGTGACGGGGGAAACGGCGGCAATATATATTTGGGCGGATCTATTCTGGCCTCATCAGATGATGCTAAGGTTTATGCAGGCCATGGCGGCGCCGGAGGTAAAGGCAGCGCTGCAAACAATCCGGGAGATGGGGGAAACGGAGGAAATGGGGGCGACATCGTCCTCAAGTCGACTACTGACGGCGAGCCTGGGACGGACGGGGACAACGATTTTGGCGTTATTGGCGTTGATGGCGATGATGGTGGCGACTGTGACCATGGATATCCAGGCAGTGAAGGCATTGACGGGATTGGCGGTAAGGGAGGACCGGGTGGACCCGGTGATAACGCTCCCGGACCGGCCGATGGCAATGGCGCCAACGGCGGCAAGGGTGGAAAGGGTGGCGATGGACATGGGGGTGATGCCGGCGATGGTGGCGATGGCGGGAAGTGTTGCGATCCCTATGGTCCAGGTGGAGGGGGCAATGTAGGTGGTCACGGAGGAGATGGCAAAGGTGGTACCGGCGGCAAAGGTGGAACCGGAGGAAATGGTTTTGGAACCGGCGATGGCGGTAACGGCGGGAATAGCGGTAATGGAGGCGACGGATACGGCGGCAATGCCGGTAATGGTGGTAACGGTGGTGACGGTGCTCCCGGCGGAGGTCGTGGATCTAAAGGAACTGTCGGCACCGGATATGTTGGCCCCTTCGGCGACTTCGGAGATCCCGGTGTTGGCGGTGCTGACGGAAGTAATGGGCTCTATGGTGAAGACGGTGATGAAGGAACTCGTAAAGACGGTGATGAAGGAGAGGACGGGATCGCCGGTGACACATGTGCGGTCTGTATAAACAAGTACACTCTCCAAGATGGCAAGTATCACGTCGATGAAGCCGTTGTAGTAAAGGAAGTAAATGGTACAGCGACGGCGAATGGAGAGCCTTTGACAGTGGGGCAGGTTCTTCCCGCCGGTACCGTTGTCGAAGTCGAATCCGGTGGGAGTGTGTATGTTTCGCCGCAGGAAGGAGAGAAAAAATTCTCAACAACCGCCGACGAAAACGAATGTCCGGGCGAGTACACGGCCTACTTGGATATTATCGACGGATATCTCGTGCTTGAGGAATTCGGAACTTGTGCCTATGACTCCAATTGCGGCGGATATACTATGGCGCTTAATTTCTGGGTTGAGACATGTGACTATTACCTCACCACTACGATAATGGTCGACCATGATTCTGCACTAAACCTGACAACCATTTTCAACGCAGCCGATAGCCCACATGATATCATGTTTTCGCCCCGGGTGGGGCCGGGAGCCGGACGCTGTGTGGCGCTCGCCCCGGGGGCCAATGCAACTGTTGATGAAGATCTTATGATGGTCTATGATGTGATAAATCAGTCTCAGGCGCTCACCTTCAACTGGTATCAAAACGGTGAACAGATGGATGCCGACTGGTATTATATTTACCGAATTGTAGGCAGTGATGAGGAATTCGGTGAATCGCATACCGGTGAACTTGACTTCCGGGAGGTGCATCCCGAATTCGACAATCAACCCATGGAGTTTATGTTCTTCCAGACTCCTGACGCCGATGGATGGCGGCAGACGATTATTCACCCCAATGGAGTCAGTGATGTATACGCCTACAACATCAACGACGGGCCGCCCGATATCACCTGGTCGGTGCCCGATCTGCTGCCTGCCGTAGGTGGTTTGAATTACGACACCATCTATACCGCTGTCAACCTCGCCACTTACACCCTGATAAACCCCAATGGTTTCGCCGATGGCGAATGGGAAAGCGGTCAGACTACCGACGAGTTGGACCTAAGTATTGTCGAAGGGCAGGTCGAGGGATGTGATGGAATTTACTGGGCGGTCAGTGCATTCGATGTGAGTACGAGCCGCGATGACGATCCCGTACCAATGGGTGGAAAAAAGGATTTGCTCAACAGTATTGAGTATCCGACCGATCTGTTGATCGCTGCCGCTCACACCAATTACGCCTTCGGTGATTCTCCCGGTGCGGGTTGCTGCCATTTGCCGGGTGATGCCAATGATGATGGCGAGATGAATATCGGTGACGCCGTCTTTTCCATTAATTACATATTCGTGGGCGGACCTGAGCCGCCATGCATCAATGAGGGAGATGTTAATTCCGATTGTTCCTTCAATGTCGGCGACGCCGTTTTCATGATCAGCTACATCTTCAAAGGCGGTCCGGCGCCGACATGCGGTTGTGTCGATTCAAATTAAGCTGGAAGTGTGAGTACGATACTATGCAAACAAAAAAAGCCCGCCAATATCTGGCGGGCTTTTTATTTCCGAATCAATATTTATGGGATATCAGGAGAATCGCCAATTTCTATTGCCTACCGCCGCTGATCGGCAGGTAAGGCCTGGAATTTGGCGAAAGAATAGTTTTTGTAATGGCCGTCGCCGACATACTCGGCCATATCGGCAAACGATTTGGCGTCAACATAACCAGGCTGACTGCCTATCAGTTGGCCGTCGGGAGCAAAGAAAAACGAAGCGGGATATCCGTTGACGCGAAGCTTCTTGGCCAGATCGGAGTACGGCAGCGCCTCACCGGTAAAATTAGCTGTTCCCGTTTTTTCAGGATTGAGCGGGATGGCGACAAAAAGCTCATTAAGAAGCTTTTGAACTTTTGGATCGGTGAATGTATTGGCCTTCATTTTCTTGCAGAAGGTACACCAGTCGGTGGTGACGAACAGATAAACCGGTTTGTCGGCGGCCACAATTTCGTCTTTTGTAATCGAGGCCATCGTCCAATTGATTCCCTCCTGCCATTCATCTCCCCCGCCGCCGAACTCACCCTTGAAACCGTTTATCAGAAAAATACTGACCAGAAACAGGCCGACTATTAAAAAAACAGATTTTTTCATCGTTATTACTCCTCCGCCCACGGCGGATTCATTGGCTTATCCTCATGTGAAACCGCCGCCGCCGCTGCAACCTTCGCAATTACCGGCGGTCGACGATAGCGATCCCTGACCGATATTCGATGAGAATGCGGAAAACAGCTTTTCACATTCATTCGATCCGCAGGCAGGGCATTCCGGAACCGTCTCCGACGCCGTCACCAGTTTTTCGAATTTGTGGCCGCATTGGCCACATTTATATTCATACAATGGCATCTTCTAACCTCGCTAACCCCGGGCCGCGCCGTCGACGATTTCGGTTACGATTTTATCGACACCGGCAGCCAGTTCATTCAGGTCGGCATCGGGCATAAAATCGGCGATAGCAATCGGGCGCATGGCCATAATTTTAGTTTTTCCGTTTTCGGTATAGACATTGATTTTGCATGGCATGAAGATCGACACCCCCATATGTTTGCCGAGTGCTTCATGGGCGAATTTGGCGTTGCAAATTTCGATAATTTTCAACGATTCGCGCTGGAAACCTTTTTCCTCCAGAGTCGCCTTGACATCATGTATGTGCAAAACACGAAATTGTTTTTCGGCCGTCAGCCTTTCCACATCGCCTACCACATCATCAAACGGCCGATCCGATCCGATTTCGTAGGTCATGTTCATTTTTTATCCCTCGTTTATCTTAATACTGTGCGTGATTTTGGTCATGCCCGACATGGTTGTCCCGACCGAGCAGTATTTTTCTTCCGACAACAAAATGGCCTTCTCCAGCATTTCCGGTTTCAGGTCTTTTCCGGTAAAAACATATTCAATATGGGCTTTGGTTAGAAAACGGGGATGATCCTCTTTTTGCACTGCTTCGACATTGATATTGAAACCGGTGACGTTTTGCTTCATTTTTTTAGCGATCGAAACCACATCCATCCCGGTGCAACCGGCCAGAGCAAAGACGATTAACTCCAGAGGCTGATACCCATCCTCGTCGCCGCCGACTTTTTTGGGGCCGTCGAGCGTTATATCCAACCCGAAATTCGATTTACCGGTAAATTTCAGGCCACCTTCCCATTGAATACTTTTATTCACTTCAAGTCTCCCAACTCGGTTTAGGCTTTTAGATACACTAACCACTAAAACGATTCAAAAGTTTGTTCGATTTTTCGGCAAAAATTTAATTTTCACTCTAAATATAGCTAATTAAGGCCTCCGGATGCAAATTATTGAGGGTGAAATTTTCTGTAATTAGTGGAACCCTCAAGGGTTAATTTCGTAAAAAGAGATGAGGAAAGACATTGCTGAGGTTTCGGAGGAACTTAGACATTTTCTCCTTTTGTTACTAGGAAAGGCGGGATTAGACACCCCGCCTTTTATTATTGGGGGTCAATCTTCACAATTGGGACGAAAATCAGGCTAAATCATTGCTAAATAATGGCCAAATTGCCTACGGGCATCCCGGCGCGGGACCGAATCTGAAAATATGGGCAATCAGATAGATCGCGTCACCCACATTCATTTGGCCGTCGCAATTGACATCGCCGGATCCAACTGGTGCGACATGCGGCACCCCACCAAAAATATGCTGGATCATCGCAACAATATCGCCAACGGAAATCTGCCAGTCATAATTGAAATCACCCAACATGGGTTCGAATTCCTTGACCGGCCAGCAGAAGGGCCTGTCAAATTCGGGAGTATAATACATCCATTGATCATAGAAGAAGAACACAAATTCACTCCCGGCCCATGTCCAGTCCAGGCAAAGCTCACCGACCTCATCAGGGAAGTTTTGTATCGGCGTAAAATGAAAAGCCATCATCGGTTCCATCGGTCCTATTGGTAAATCAAAGCCATACCAGGGGATCACCGCCATCGAATCCGGCAATTGCTCATCAAGACTACCATCTATAAAGCCTATCCGTACCTGGCCGACGTCAATATTGACGGAATCCAAGCGGCTGTCCGGAATCACGGTTATTGCTCGTTGCCCGTCTTCGGGATACCCATCCGGTTGAGCATTCCATTCCAAAGAGGTATTACTATCCGAGTATATGGCAAACCCGAGGGAGAATTGAAATAGAACGAAGCTGTTTTCGATCATAACCTGAAATTGGTGTTCATGCCCAAAGTAGAGGGTATCAACCTGAGCTCCGTCCATGGAACGAACTGCCTGAAGGGATACCCGATCTTCCAAGGCCGCCGCATTGGCCGCCAGCAGACAGGCCCCAATCAGTATCGAAATCTTGATCATAGTATGCATAATCATTTCCTCATGCTTTTCAAATTACGGGCATCCCGGCGGGGGGCCGAATCTGAAAATATAGGCGATCATATAGATCGCGTCACCGACATTCATCTGGCCATCGCAATTAACATCACCGGTTTCAACCGGCGCAAAATGTGGCTTGTCCAGAAATATATGTTGAATCATCTCGACCGCATCACCCACGGTGATCTGCCCGTCCAGATCGAAATCGCCGAGAAGCGGTTCGAATTCAACCACCGGCCAGCAAAACGGGCCGTCGATTCTGGGAATACTATAAGGGTCCGACGATACGGCCAGCAACCATGCGCCAGCCGGCGGGAGAAAGGCCGAATCGATACAAATTGTTCCCGTGCCATCCTCGACGGATATTTGCGGCGTGAAATGAAATTCGCAAATAGGTTCCATCGGACCCGGAGGCAGTCCTGCTCCCAAAAATGCTACGCCGCCAATGCCAATGGAGTCATTCAAAACGCCGTCCATATTCGTTTCACTGACCAATAATCCGGTCATGGACCAGCAATCATTCATTCTGCTGCCCGGGGTTTCGGTCACAGCCATATGGTTACCCAAACCGGATGGCTGAGCATCCCACGTCCAGGTTATGCCATCGATAGATGAAATTTTGAAGCCGAGGTGCATGTTTTCATAGATCCACCCGATTGTTTCAATCGATATTTGAAACTCATGCGCATAACCTGAATAGGCGGTTTCGACGACTGCATTGTCTGCGCTTCGAATCAATTTGATGCTGACGACATCCTCCTCAGCAAAAACCATAGATGTCAGTATCAGCATTGAAAGCAGTCCATACAGTGTTTTCAGTCCCATGAGTTACCCTCCTGATAGTTTTTGGATCTATGAGTACCTATAATTTACATATTATGGCCATGTCAAATTTCCCTCTTGCCTAAGGACACCCCGGGGCCGGGCCGAATCTGAAGATATAGGCGATCATATAAATCACGTCGCCGACATTCATCTGGCCATCGCAATTAACATCACCGGTTTCGATCGGGGCAAAATGCGGTTTACCGTTAAAAATATGCTGGATCATCTCGACCACATCACCCACGGTGATCTGCCCGTCCAGATCGAAATCGCCCAATATCGGTTCGAATTCCTTGACCGGCCAACAGAACGGGCCGTCAAAGTTGGGAGCTAAGACGGGGTCTGAAGGAGCCATGAAGATAAAAGCGCCAGTCGGGGGGATAAATGTTGAATCGATACATATAGTGCCGGGCAAATCGTCAACAATGTAAGGTGTTAGATGATAATTAACCATCGGTTCCGGCGGCCCGGGCTCTAATCCTGCCATCATGGCCACTCCGCCAAACATCAGTGAATCGGGGCTTGCTCCGTCTACATCGACCTCGGTGGCCAGAAGACTCGTCATATCAAAGACATTCTCAGGCGGATACATACGACATCCCGGGATGACAGTCACCGCCTGTGTCGTAGCCCCAAACCCATCCGGTTGAGCATCCCAGGTCCAGGTAACGCCGTCGTCCGAATAAATAAGGAAACCGAGACTCATACCTCCAACCCTGAAATCGTTTTCAATCGTAAACCGAAACTGGTGATCATAGCCGGAAAATGCTGTATCTACTACGGCATTATCACCGGAGCGGATCAGTTGGATGCTGACGCTGTTATTGAACTGAGCATAGGTAATTGATGTCAGGCAAAGCAGAACTGCCATAATAGAAATGATCGAGACTTTCATTGTATACCTCTTTTCTATTTTTTCCCTACAGACACCCCAATGCCGGGCCGAATCTGAATATAAAATTAATCAAATAAACCGCGTCGGCCACATCGGTTAAGCCGTCGCAGTTAACATCACCAGCCTCGATCGGACCTTTGTTGGGCTTGCCGAGGAAGATGAACTGAACTATCTCAACCGGATCGCCAACGGTGATTTCGCCGTCCATATCGAAGTCACCGACCACAAAGCGTTTTACCGGCCAGCAGATGGGCCTATCAAATTCGGGATGTACAGGTCTATAGTAAAGATCCTCAAATAGTAGGGAAGCCAATGACGTACACGAGTCAATGCATAGTGTATACGTTTCATTAATCTGATCCCCGCGCGGCGTTAAATGAAAAGCCAGCATAGGCATCAAACGACCCGAATTAAGCCAAAAGTTGTAACCCATTCCCAATATTACCAATGTATCCGCTCCTTGACCATCCATATCCAACTCGAAAAAAAACACTTGAGGTTGACCAGGTTGACCTGAATACTCATAAGCATGTTCCAGCCGACTATGCGGAATCATTGTAATCGCCTGATGCTCATCCAGCGGAAAACCATCAGGTTGTGCATCCCAGGTCCAGGTTAAATTATCGTCGGCGTATATCTGAAAGGGCAGGTTTATATGCCTCATAGTACCATCGTTCTCAAGGAGCACCTGTATTTGATGTTTTGAATCAATGTAAAGCGTATCAACGGGAGTATCATCCAGGGTACGAATTGCCTGTACGGCAACTCTATTTTCGTACGCCGCCAATGTGGAAAAAATACCCAGAACCAAAATCCCGGCAAATAATAGAATGTAAAATTTCACTTTGTAACCCTCCCTCGTTTACAGACATCCCAATGGCGGTCCGAATCTGAAGATATAGTTGATCAAATAAACCGCGTCGGCCACATCGGTTAAGCCGTCGCAGTTAACATCTCCAGCCTCGATCGGGCCTTTGTTCGGCTTGCCAAGGAAAATAAATTGAATTATCTCCACTGCGTCGCCAACGGTAATAGCACCGTCCATATCGAAATCACCGATAACAAATCGTTTAACCGGCCAGCAGTACGGCCCGTCGAATTGAATTGTGATTAACATACCAGTATTATCGGCAAAACTGAAAACACCATGCGGCGGGATAAAAGCCGAATCGATACAGATCATATCTATATCTTCCGACGACATATCAATGGGAGTAAAATGCATTTCATAGGATGGTTCAAGCGGTCCCGGGACCAACCCGATCATCAGGGCCACGCCGCCCATTATCAATGAATCCGACCCTACGCCGTCCATATTGGTTTCGGTAACATCATGCCCCGTCATATCCCAGGGAGTGTTATCCATCCGCGATCCCGGGACAATGGTTACTGCCTTCAGGCCGTCTTCGGGCAATCCGCTTGGCTGACTGTCCCAGTTCCAGGTCACTCCGTCTTCGGAATATACCTGAAAAGCCAAAGACATGCCGCCCATTATCCAGGCATTCTCTATCAAAATCTGAAAATGGTGCCGTGAACCGATATAGACGGTATCGACCTCGGCCATATCGGCAGTGCGAATCATTTTAATGTCGACAATATTGTCAAGAGCGTAAGTCGATGACATCATACAAATTGCAGCAAGCAAGGAAATGATAATGAGTTTCATTTTACTCCTCCTCGTGGAATAAATTACCGTAATGATGACATGCAAACAGATGTAAGTCTATTCTGCGGTGCCGCGGCAATGGAGAAATTAAGATACGAGACACCATTAATAATATAGATTTATTCTTTTATTTTGCAAGCAGTTTATTTTGTCCGCCCTGAGCCCTCTGAGTCCGGATAAAAAATGTTGACATTTTATCGCAAAAGCCTATATTTCTGACCCAAAATAAGTGTGGGGGTGTAGCTCAGGGGTAGAGCATCTGCCTTTTAAGCAGGTGGTCGAAGGTTCGATCCCTTCCACCCTCACCAAAATAAAATGCGCCATTAGCTCAGTTGGTAGAGCAGTTGACTCTTAATCAATTGGTCCGGGGTTCGAATCCCTGATGGCGTATTTTTTATTGCTGTCAAAAGGCGGTTTTCTTATTCGCCAAGAAATAACGGAGTCAAAGTCGCCGTCGCCCAAGTCTGCTATATCCGGACGGATCAGATTAAGAGTGACAAGTAAAAAGCATTGGCAGACAGGACATAATCGAATACCACTGCCTGCTACAGTACCCTTCTTAAATATTTGTCGTTTACATTTGACTTTTTTCGGTTACATTACCACCTGCGAGCCAGGCAACTGCAAAAAAATGCCGAACCGATCGGCGGGCGATGATGTTTAATGAGGTAGACTGAAAAATGACCGGGACTGATATATATATGAAAAAACTGCTGATCATCGCGACCATCTCTCTAATCCTTGTCGCTCTGCCTCTGACTGTCCGGGCCGGGATGATCCTGATTCCGATGGATGAAAACCAGGCCGACCACCTCAAGGCATATGGAGTCGTCTTTAACTGCCTGACCCGCGACCAGGAAGCCGAATGGCTGCTCAATTTCATGGACGGCGCCTTCTTGATCAAGGACACCGATCGGAACCGCGATCTGTGCCTGATGCGAGGGGTCACTTATCAGGCAATCAGCAACGCCGCCGCGTCCGATATCTACCGAACCGTCGAAGCCGAAAACATGGAACGGGTTTTTCTCGAAAAAGCGCCCGCCATAGCTGTCTATGCGCCGCCGTCGCATCAGCCCTGGGACGATGCCGTCCGGCTGGCGCTTGAATACGCCGAAATCGATTATGATGTCCTCTGGGACGCCGAGGTATTGACCGGCAAATTGGAGGAATACGACTGGCTGCATCTGCATCACGAGGATTTCACCGGCCAGTATGGCAAGTTTTACGCCAGTTTTCACAATCAACTGTGGTATCAGCAGGATGTCGCCACCAATGAGGCGATGGCACGGTCGCTCGGTTATAACAAGGTTTCCGAATGTAAAAAGGCCGTCGCTCGCGAGATAAAAGAGTATGTCGTCCGCGGCGGATTTGTGTTTGCCATGTGCTCGGCGGCGGAAACGGTTGATATCGCCCTGGCAGCGCATTCGACCGATATTGTCCCGTCGGAATTCGACGGCGACCCGCCCGACCCGGGATGCCTGGAGAAACTCGATTACACTCAGACAATGGCCTTTACCGACTTTGCGGTCAGCCTCGAACCGCTGGTTTATCGCCGCTCCAATATCGATACTTACCCGGACCGCTCGGAGCGGTTTATGATGCCCGATGAGGATGTCTTTTACCTTTTCGAGTTTTCGGCCAAACTCGACCCGGTGCCGAGTATGCTGGTTCAATGTCATACTCCGATGATCAGCGGTTTCATGGGCCAGTGTACCGCCTTGCGCAAATCGCTTCTCAAAAAATATGTCATCGTCCTGGCCGAACCGCTGGAGTACGATGAGGTTCGCTATATCCACGGCAATGTCGGCAAAGGAACCTTTACTTTTTATTCCGGGCATGACCCGGAAGATTATCAGCATATGATCAACGATCCGCCGACCGAGCTGTCTCTTCACAAAAATTCACCGGGATATCGTCTAATCCTGAACAATATCCTGTTCCCGGCCGCACGTAAAAAAGAACGTAAAACCTGACCGTACACCGCTTCAGTAGTTGGTATGTTTCGGGATAATTTCATCTCGGAGATAGAACAAATTCCCCTTTCCGCCCGTTATAATATATAGAGTCTGTGATTCCGCTAACCGGAATCGATTATACATAAAGATCAAAAACATAAATGGCAGGTGAAAGATGAATGCCTTTCAGATAACCATATCGTCCCGCCTGAAGAGTAACCCGGTGGCCGAGCTGCTGGGGGAACTTGGTACCGACGTCCGCTTCATCGCGCTACGCCGCGGCGAGTTCGTGCTGGCCGGACGATTCGGAATAAAGTATTATTCGACCGGGCAGTTTATCAGCGCAATCGAGGACCGCTCTTTCTATCGCGAAATCCTCGAGCTCAAGCGCGAATACTCCGACCTGGTTATCATCGTCGAGGGTGATGACCCGTTTCATAACAGTGATGTGAGCCTGGCCACAATGCAGGGAGCGGTACTGTATGCTTCGGTCCCGAACCGGGTCCCTATCTTGACGACCAGTAGCGATGTTGAAACGGCCCAGATGATATTTATGATGGCGGCTCAGACCAGCAACAGCGTCGATTGGAAGATGGCATCGGCCGCCAACGGCACGCCGACGGCTGTTCCGATCAATGCTGACAATGCCGATCCGCGCATAAGTATCATCGCGGCTTTGCCGGAAATCGGACCGTCGCTGGCGGCGGGACTATTACAGCATTTCGGATCACTGTCGCGGCTTTTTGTCGCTCGGATAACCGATCTTAAAAAAGTCGAGGGGATCGGACCGAAACGGGCCGAAAAGATTCATGCTTTCTTCAACGGTCACAAAGCCGCCTAAGCCCGCTTCTCTTCCATTTCTTTTCTTATTCGTGAAAAGCCGTCACCTATTGAAGGCATCGGTAAACCAAGGTATTCTTCCGTAATGCGGCAGTCCAGCCCCGCATATGAAGGTCGCCGGGCCGGTCGCGAGTGTTGATCTGAGGTCGCCGAACTGATCAGGGCCTCATCCAGATCGAACGACCGCGCGATCTGTTTGGCAAATTCATAACGATTGATAAATTCCTTTCCCCCGATATGAAATATCCCGGAGGCGCCTTTTTCAACCAGTTTGACTATCAATCTCGCGCAATCGAAGGCCGATATCGGATTCGATATCTGGTCGGTCAGACCGAAAATCTTTTTCTTTCGCATCAGGCTATCATAAACGAATCGAAAGAAATTCCTCTCGACGGTATGATCGAAAAGAGTATTAACTCTAATAACAAGATTGTCATTTGAAGCCGCCATTGCGGCCTGCTCCGCCTCTAGCTTATGTTTCCCATAGATATTCATAGGGTGGGTCGGATCATCCGGTGTTGGTGGAGATGATCCGCGCCGGTCATGATCGTCAAAAACATAATCGGTTGAAATCTGGACAAATTTGGCCTGTGGGAAAAACTGTAATAAATTATTGACCGCGTCGACATTTACACGTTTCGATATTTCCGGTTCGATCTCACAACGGTCGACATCGGCATAGGCCGCGCTGTTGATAATAATCTCGGGGTCGATTTGCTTGGCAAGAGATTTTACTTGCTCAGGATTACTGAGGTCGCCGACATAAACGTTGGTGGCTTCATCGTCGGTTGGCCGATGATGATAATGCAGGAAACTGTGATAACTATCGCTTACTCCCGTCGCCAGTCTTTGGCCCAGGACCCCTCCGGCTCCGGTCAGAAGTAGTCGCGCATGTGAATCATTTTGGGAGTGCATGCGACCTCTTATGTGCGATGGCGGTAATGCTTTTCGAAAAACGATTCATCATCCGGATCGGCCGAGGATTTGGTCATGATCGAATTGACCCATTCCTGATTATCCCGATACCAGATGACCGTCTCGGTCAGTTTGGTATCGAAATCGGCATCCGGCCTCCACCCGAGTTTCCTGATTTTGTCCGAATTAACGGCATAGCAGAAATCATGGCCGGGCCGATCGGCGACATGCTTGATCAGACCATAATCGGCATCGAGGGTTTTTACCAATTTTTTGGACAGCTCGAGATTGCTGGTATGATTGCCTGCTCCGGCATTGTATATCTCCCCGCACACCCCCCTGGTAAACACCAGCCAGATGGCGCGGCAGAAATCTTCGACATACAACCAGTCTCGCATCTGCTGACCATGGCCGTACAACGGCAGCGTTTCACCATCGATAATCCGGCGGGTGAAAAACGGAATCACTTTCTCGGGGAACTGATACGGCCCAAAATTATTCGTTCCGCGCACTATCACAGCATCGATACCATCGGTATTGATCGCCGCCGCGATATACAAATCGGCCGCCGCTTTCGATGACGAATAATAATTACCGGGACGAAGCGGCGCTTTTTCATCGAAGGGATGTTCCGGTTGGGTCGAACCGTATACTTCATCGGTTGAAATCTGAAGATACCGCTTGATATCGAACCGGGCGGTGGCTCGCAGGAGATTGAGCACCCCCTCGACATTGTTCTTGATAAAAACGCCGGGATGATAATAAGCCCGGTCGACATGGGTGTGCGCCGCGAGGTTGATAATACCATCGATACCCTCAGTGGCGATTTCATCGATCAGATTGGTATCGCAGATGGAACCGTGAATAAAGCGATGCCGGTCCGATTCGATCCCGCCGGGGATATTTTCGAGATTGATTTTGTCACCGGCATATTCAAGGCTGTCGAGCGAGATGATTTGGAGATCGTCGACATGGTTCAAAAGATACCGGACCAGGTTCGATCCGATAAATCCGGCGGTTCCTGTAATCAGCAATTTCATCAGCCGTGCCTGATCTCCCAGTCGTATTGAATTTCGGGGGTATTATGCGGCAGCCGGATTTCATCCTGATTATCCTTATCGAACGGCTGGTCGGGGCAATTGAGCGCCAGCGCCGGTTGGGTTCCGATTCCTTTGATGCCGTGATGAACCATTGTCGGAATCTGTATCAGCATCCGGTTTTCATCGCCGATAATAAATTCATTGACCTCGCCTTTGGTCGAGCTATCTTCGCGCAAATCGGCCAGGACTAGTTTGGCCATACCCGATACAATAGTGAAGCTGTCGGTTTGTCTGGCATGACAATGCCAGGCCTTGACCACTCCCGGATAAACCGCCGAAATATATACCTGCCCGAATTGTTTGAACATTTCGTCGTCGTTGCGAAGGATTTCATAGAGCCAGCCGCGTTCGTCGGCATGTGTGATCAATGTTTTGGTTTTTACTCCGGCAATCATCCTTCGGTTTCCTCCACTTCGCTGTCGCCATCGCCGCAAATCTTCCGTTTAACCTCGGCCAACGATTTATGCGTTCCGGCATCGATCCACCACGGTTCCAGGATATGGTAATCAAGGCGATCCTGCCGCAGGTATTCCGACAGGATATCGGTCACTTCGTACTCGCCGCGCCTCGACGGCTTCGACTGAGAAGCGATCTCAAACAGGTCGGTCGGGAAAAAGTATATCCCGGTGATTACCCAGTGGGATCTTGCTTTTTCCGGTTTTTCCTCGATTGCCAGCAGTTTCCCTTTTTCGATATGAGCGACGCCGAACGCCTCCGGCGATACGACTTTACTGAGAACAATCATGGCCCGGTCGGGATTTTTCAGGAATCTGTCTCTGATATCGCTGATCGACCCGCCGACGATATTGTCGCCGAGGACAACCATATACGGTCCGGCCCGGTGTTCTTCCGGCATCATCTGGATCGACCCGGCAATACCCGGTTTGTTGGTTTGCGGGACGATTCGAAACTGTTCGAACTGATCGCGAAAGCCACCGGTAATGGCGCTATCGAAGTCGTTGACCTGTTCCGGATTTGTCACCAGGGTCAGGTCGGTGATGCCGACTGAGGCAAGGATCGACAGTGAATAATAGACCATCGGTCGGCCGCAGAGGTCGATCAGATGTTTATTGGTATTTTTTGTCAGCGGCATCAGCCGGGTACCCCGGCCGCCGGTTAATATAATTCCCTGCACGACAAACCCTTTTTCAAAGATGACAGGATGTAAATATAACGTAAAAAAGCCGGGAATCAACAGCAAAAAACTGGCAATTTCAGTGGCGGGTGGATTATTGGTCAAGTACAGGTTTAATCCTATGTATCTCAAAAAGCCAATCGCGTAATTGACTAATATCCGAAGGAGTAAAATATACTTGATAAACGCCTTGTTGATCGGTGGGCAAAAGGCTGTCGGCATATTGTCGTGCAATTCGGTACTTTGTGGTATCGCTCAGGTCCATCGTTCTGATATTTATGTGACTTAGACTAACGGCACGCAAAGAATCTTGTATGTGCCGCATATATTCTTTTGGATCTTCGATTGCGTCCATTTCTCGAAATTTGTACTCTCCAGGGTTTCGTATAAAACCTTTATCACCAACAAGAAAGATTTCGGGCTCACTGCCGGTATGGGGCCATTGCTCCTTCTGCTCCATTTCCCAATATGGCCTCTCTTCCGGGCTAATCATTCTTCTGGGGGTCGGCGGATAGAGCGCCTTTTGACTCGTTCTCGGATCACCATTATAAAATTCTACGGTGTCACTCTTCGTGACCCAGTAGACCCATTTAGTCTGTACCGGCCGGTCGCATTTGAACTTGATAATCATACCGCAGGTATCGTTCGCCGGGAGCACAATCGGGAATTCCAGTTCCGTCGGTTCACCGCGACCGAATGCAGTAATGATGCTTTGCGGACCATTATAAATCAAATTATCAATCGAATCGACGAAGATCTCCAAAGTATCACAGTCCTTGTCGGGCAAAAGCCATTTCAGGGTCAATCTAAGATTGACCGGCCCGGGCTGGGCCGGACTGGGTTCGGTCTCCAACCCCACACTGATTGGCCATGGCAACCCGCACCCAATATCTGATTGCGCCCTATCCCTATTATATAATTCCATGACCTCATCATCGGACATAAGGTTACCATTGGCATCGATCCAACCACTGTCGCGAATATACACCGTATCCCCAATTTTATATAACTCCCCGGAGTGGTCTGTAAGAGGCTCCTTTTCCAGTTCTCTCATTTTTTTAAGTCTAAGTTGCTCATTCGTGGGGGCTTCGGTCTTTGGCATATAGACAAGACCGCTGTCAGTCCTGATCCAACCATATCCATCGATACGAGGCTGTATTCTTCCGTATACCGGTGGTTCCTTCCTATAATAAAGGTCCTGGGCTTCTTCTTCAGATATGGAATTACCGTCCGGGTCGAACCAGCCGTCGTCGGTGGTGTATACTATTCGGCCCTCCGCATCGAGGATCGTTGTTGTCTCATGCGTGTCTCCAAATTTCTCTTTTAGCCAATCCGCATGCGAAGTGCTTATCTCCATTTTCGATCCGGCCTGACGCGCAGCCATCGATTTCCTGACATCTCCGGGATGAATTTCTACAGTGGTATCCTTGGCGACCATATAGATGTCACATCCACGCGATTCATTGCAACCTCTTATATTAAACTCCATACCTGACGTATCGTTTTCAGGAATCTTTACCTTAATTTCAAATACTGCCGGCAGGGAATCGACTATGAACCCCACAAGCGTATCCGGCCCTTCGTATATCAGATTATCTATTTTGGCTACACTTAAAATGATCTCATCACATTTTATATGTGAGGAACTTGGCGATATACTCAACAGCACGGTTGTCGCTCCGCCACCTGAAGAATGCGACACCAATTCTCTTACTACCACAAATGGACTGCTTGGCTTTGTCGCCGCTGACCATTCCGTTTGACCGACGACCATAGCCAGCAGCCAAAGGATTGTCGTTAAGTGCCTGATAGATTTCATAACGGCCCCTTTTCCTTTTGCAGGTTTAAATATTATTCTGCCGTCTCCCGATGTTGAGTATTAATGTCCATATTTATTGTCCAGCCCCGATGCGCACTTTTTTATCCTCGCCACCCGGCTGACCCAAGTACATATAATGTCTCGCGGCCGATGCGTCGCCAAAGTAACCCTTCTTATCAAGAAAGACGTCCAAAACAGACAATTTGACAAGCACAAATTTATAATATCACTGTCATATTGATCATATAAGAAGCTTGATTGGCACCGGATTAATCCAACTATCTCTTATACCCGATCTTCTGCAGAAATTCCACTCGGTGCTTTTTGTCGTCGTCGGATTCGATTCCCTTTAGCATAAAACCGTCGATGACGCCGGTAACGCCGCGCCCCTGATCGCTTTCGGCAATCAATATCTCAATCGGATTGGCCGTGGCGCAAAAGATGCGGCACACCTCGCGGCAATCCTTCAACGCCGGCAAAACATTGATCGGAAAACCGTCACGCATGATGATAATAAAAGTATGTCCGGCGCCGATATCGAAGGCGTATTTCTCCGCCTGTTTGATCAGGTCGGGATCATTGCCGTCGCTGCGCACCAGGCAGGGCCCGGAGGCCTCGCAGAAAGCCAGACCGAATTTAATCGACGGCGAGGAGTTGACCATGATCTCATAAATATCTTCTACCGTCTTGATAAAATGCGACATGCCAAAGATGATATTTTCACCCTCGGCCGGGGTAATTTTGTATGATTTATTTTTCATCGTCATCCTCCACGAAAAAATCGTCGGCAACTTCGACATTGATTTTATGTCGTAAATATTTCTCTTCGACCTCGAAATTGAACTTGATAAAAAGCAGGACTTTCCCTCGTCCCAGCAGATGAAAGCCAACCGGCAACCAATAGCCATACTCCACCGGCGCATAACTCTTGGTCATATCGAGTTGCTTGATCTTGGACGGCATCCGGGCAGGGCGAAATTCGGCATGGACCAGATTCAAATGGTTGACCTCGAACCAGTAATCCCCCTCCAGCATATCCTCATCTTCCATCAGGCAATCGGCCACAATATGATAGCAGATACAACCATGCTGCTTTTCTATTCCCGGCATACTGAACGAATAATGCTGCCTGTTTTGGGGGAAAAACGGCTGCCGCGGATTGACCGAGGCGTCGCGGTTGCGGCCTTTTCTGCGCCGGTCGCGTTCGGCTTTTATCTGCTTCTGCAATTCCTTTTCGTCTTGCAGTTGCCCGTCTTTGTAATAATTGATGAACTCTATTTTAAGCAGGGTGTCTTTGATGAAGTAATTTCTTGAATACTGTTTTTCCTCTTTTACCTCCCCGTTGCCCTTGAGCGAACGAACGTATGACTCGACCTCCATCGACATAACCCCGATCTCGGCACGCGTGATGCTGTCGCGCACATAGGTGCCGGAAATAACCTCCTCTATATCGAGATGTTCTCCACACCACACCAACCCCGGAAGCAAACAGAACATGATGACCAGAGCATATCCATGCCGCATCATGTTTCCTCCCCGTCATATTGGATGGTCACGGTTTCAATCGAATCGCCGCGGACGATTTGCCGGGCCACATCCATACCTGATATCACCCGCCCGAAAATTGTATAACGACCGTCGAGATGCGGGAGCGGCGAAAGGCTGATAAAGTACTGCGACCCACCGGTATCCTTGCCGGAATGAGCCATGCCGACGGTTCCGGTTTCATATGACAGACGGGTATACTCGCATCGAATGGTGTATCCCGGTCCGCCCCAGCCGTCGCCGCGAGGACAGCCGTCCTGAATAACGAAATTGGGGATCACCCGATGAAAATTGCTGCTGTCATAAATCCCTTTTTCCGCCAGCGAGATAAAATTGTTAACCGTTTTCGGAGCGTCGCCGTAGAGCAATTCGATGGTGATTGTCCCGCGCGATGTTTCCAAGATGGCCAGAGGATTGGTCTCGTAACGGTAAAACAGATTCCGAAAATTACCTTTCTCGATATACGAACGCGCGCCTGCAGTTCGGCCTCGGCGGTCGATATTGTATTTATTCCACAGCACCTCCGCTGACTCCCGGCGAATAAGGAACCATTCATCGTTGCAACCCTCCTCCAGGACCGCAATGATCAGACTGTCATATGATGCATCGGCGGGGAAAGTCGAGCAGGCATCGATAATAGACCTTTTGAGGTCGTCCTCTATTGTGTTTCTATTATCCAGATACAAACCGGCTATGGTCGGTACCAGAGATTTCCGACCTTGCTTGGCCGCCAACTCGACAGCGGTAGACACCACCACGTAATCGTCATCCTCCAGACCTGTTTTCAAATATGGCGCACATGAGGCCGAATCGACTTCACACAGCGACTGCAGAGCTGTCGCCCTGACGATCGGTGAGGGATCATTGAAAAGTGGTGTCAAACGGGCTGTGGCAACTTTGGCATCGAGAGTAGCGGCCGCTTCGGCGACAACTGTTTTCTGATGTGTGGTCGGGTTTTTCAATATTTCATCAATTGTCGTCAACCCATTGAGACCATCGATTCGAAGCAATGCTCCGGCGGCAGCGGCTCGCACATTATATCGAGAGTCGTTTTTCAGTATTGTCCGGACAATCTGCGCGGCCCCCTTAAATCCATGGTTAGTTCCGATAATATCCAAACCCAGGGCCAGAAGTTTTTCATCCTTGAGATCCCGGATTTTATCTCCGATAAATATTGATCCCAGGTCTTCGAATTTGCTCAAGGCAGTCATAGCCGCTGCCACCACGCGGTCGTCGGCATCGTTAAGACCGGCTGCGATTTGCTTGATAGAGGCCGTATCCAGCGTGCGCCCCAGCCCGGTGTAAGCCATCATCCTGAATTCCGGATCGGAATCGGACAGCAGGCTGCGGTACAGTTCCCCTCCTTCGGCCCTTCCGGCTCGCGCCAGGGAATACAGGGTGCCGTATTTCACTTTTCGGCTACCGGTCAATAATCCGATCTGGGCCATTTTCATTGCTTGCAGCGTATCACCGGCGCGCCACAGGGCCAACATAGCCTGATAAACAACGGTGGTATCGGGATCATCGAGAAAAACGGCCAGCATCGGAGCTTGTGCGGCATTTGAGATGCGACCCAACGCCTCAACCGCAGCCTCTCTGGCGATGGTTTCAGACCGGGCCAGATTATAAACGGAATCGAATAAAATGGAGTCACCGATCAAACCGGCGGCAAAATATTTTGCTTCGGCAGCCGAAGACACTGTGTCGCGCAAATGCTGATTCAGGGCAGCAGCATAGCGACTCCCGCCGATACGGCCGATCGCGACCGCGGCCCGGGCGCGGATCTCCGGATCGGGATCGGAAAGGTAATTACCGCCGACCAGCAGGGTATCCCAGATACGGGAATCCTCGATATTGGCGATTTTAAACAATTGATCGCGGCGGATATATTTTTGCTCCAACTCGTCGCAAGACAACAGGATCAACAGGAGCGGCAACGCCCCGACAAGAATTAAAAGCGAAAGCATACCATAAAAGTTTCGTTTAACCATATTAATACTCACAGTCTTCCTCCCTTACCGGTGATCGGACTAATAAACGAATGTGATCGCTCCTTATCAACCTAAAATATTTTGGTTTTGCTAATTTTCATGACGGGAATTTTTTAAACCCACCTTTTTAGTTTGTTAACTCTCTGTTTATTAATCACTTGACAAACAGCCCCAAAGAAGTATATTTAGCGTGAAGGAAAAGGCTTAGGTTACTGCACAGTTTTTCTTAAGTCTTAACAGCAATTAATAACCATATTAGGAGGACGGGCAATGCGCAATAAGCTTTCCGTTGTACTCATGACCGCGTTCCTCTTTGGTATGTTCCTGTCAGCTTCATTAGTGTATGCGGCTGATAATCTGCATCCGAAAACTACTTTCCATCCGGATCGTGCACCAAGGTTCATGATTCCGTATGAAAAGACGAATGGGATGTCAGTACAAACCAAAGGTAACATTCCACTAAACCTGAAGGCTGGCCCCCCAACCAACTCTCCAGGTAATGTGGCAGGATTGACCACTTACGATTACCAGCATAATGGATCGATGGGTCGTCAGGTTGCGACCAATAAGGATAATGGTTTTGTGTTCATCGTATGGATGGCACAGGACGATTTCACAATACCGGGCGCTCGCGGCGTTTATGTTCAGGCATATGATTCGTGGGCGGCTGAACCCACCTATGTGCTTGATGAAGGCGGTTATGCTGCCACCGATCCGGATTATTGTGGCTACACTTCGTGTGCCTGGAGCGCAGATGGTGAAGCGGCCTTTGGCTGCCATGTCGATCCCGGTACCGGTATTTATCAAGCAACCTATTACTGGGACGGTTATCCGTCTGTACCTGCATTCATTTTTTACAACTATGCCTGTTCCCCGGATGCGGAAGCCGATTGGTATCAGCCGGAAACTATCTGGCCGATTATCTCCACACATAATTCCGATCATCCGAGTGTGACCGAAGACGTAATTTACATGATTACGCACGTCTTTGAGGGCAGCGAAGATATGATCCTCTACCGCAAAATGGGTACCGCAGACTGGGATCAGGGTCAGTACATCGAAACGGTGACTGACTTGGCCTACACTGTAGTCCCGGATGCCAATTCGGACAAGGTTGCCATTGTCTATACCGACGATCGCCCTGGTGAAGAAGAGGGATCGGGCAGCCAGACTGACCTCGACGTATACTACATTTTGTCCACCGATCAGGGTGACAACTGGAATTTGCCGGTATGCGTGTCCAATTACTCGGAGGAAGACGACTCCCTGTGGCGCGCTTATTCCGACTTGTCGGCAGTATTCACGACCCAGGACAACTCCATTCATATCATAGCTCCGGTTCGCGAGCTTCGCAGCCAGAGTTCTTATGAAAACTACAAATCGCGTCTGGTTCACTGGGCTGTCGAGTTGACGTCTGAGACCGTTTCAACGGGCAGTATTATCGATGAAGCTCGTTATGTTATGCAGTTGACACCGACGCGTCCCTGCGACCCTGATGCCTGGAATCTTTACATTGCCAAGCCATCGGTGTCGTATTGCGACGGCAATTTATACGCTCTATACACCAAATTTGGTGATGACAATGAGCCGGGCGCTCTGGCAGACTGTTCTCAGGCCGGCTTCGCAAACGGTGAATTGTACCTGGGCGCTTCCGACGATATGGGCGTAACCTGGGATACTGCCTGGAACCTGACCAAAACCAGAACGTCGAATTGCGACAGCTCTTACTGTGAGAGCGATCACTGGTCGTCGATGGGCAGGTATGGTATGGTTTACGGTGATGAGACTGTCGATGATACGCTCGATATTATGTATATCAACGATAAGGATGCCGGCGGTATTCCGCAGGGCAGCGGTACCTGGTGTGTCAATAATGTGATGCACTATCGTTTCCCGTGCCGCGATGTGGCTCACATCCCGAAACTCTCGCTAGAGCCAACTCAGTTTATCGATCCGACTCATACGCCTCCTGGCGTGCCTCTGGTTGTATCGCTTAAAATCAGCAATATCGGTAACGAGATTCTCAATATTGCCAGCATAGCCGTATCCGATAGCGCCGGAGCCGATCCGTCATGGATATCCATGGGCGGCCACATGGCTGCTATCAACACCAGCAGCTTCGACGTAGTCGACATAACCCTCAACGCCGGCGGTGTACTCACCACCGAGGGTACCAGCTATGATGCGACTATCACAATCACTCATGACGCTCCTTCGAGCCCCGATGTTGTTGAAATTGCCTTGACCGTGGCCTCTGATTTCAATATGCCTGAAGATAGTATTCTCAATACCACCTGCAAGCAGTTGGCGGTTTATAATACCGCTCGTCTCGGTGGTGACACTGATGGTGCCTCACTCGATATTCCGGATGATTGCGACTCGGTCGACACTCCTCCGAATGAGTTGATGTATCTCTACGACGCCTCCCCGATGATCACCTGGAATAACGGCGATGAGAATCTGGCCTATACGACCGTGTTTACTCAGGACTTCACGGAAGTTGGTACCTTCCGGCCCCAGAGTGGTCTGATCCGGACTACCGTACCTGGAGATTATGAAATGCTCCAGTGCACCGTCACGACTTCCGATTCACTTTACGGTGTGGCCATTAGTATGTATGCCCCGATTGACGGAATCAACTGCTTCGTCGTCGGTAAATACACCTTCTTTAACTGGAATCCGGTCAAGGACGCCAGTGAAGTCTATCTTGGCTTTGTCCTCGACTGGGATATCCCAGCCGATGAAGCCGTCGATAACGGTACCGGTTTTGATGCGGATACACTTCGGAATACGATCTGGCAGTATGGTGCTGAATATGATACCATCCCCGGCGAAGAGGATAACTATGACGCCTGTGGTGGCGCACCGATCAATGAGAACGATCGTCTTGGCGGCGTGGCTCTCTTCAAGGGTACCGAAACGGGCACCCCGTTGAATGCCTGGACAGAAGAGAACGCCGAGTATCAGCTCGGATCGGGTTACGATAAGGAATACCTGTATACGCAGATGACCACTCTCAGTGGTTACAATCCGGCTGCACTTGACACCATCGACCTGCATTCCGGTATGACCTTCGAGGCCGTCGATATGACTGCCAAGGCGGAATACACGTATGTTATCGGTCTGATAACTACCAACGAAGGCGAAGAAGACTACCTCGACCAGGTAGACCAGGCCCGCGCCTGGGCTCTTGCTCAGGAAATCTTCGTTGACTTCGTCTGCGATTGCGTTCCCGGAGATGCCAACGGCGACGGTAGTGTCAACGTTGGTGATGCGGTGTACACAATCAGTTACGTCTTCAAGGGCGGCCCGGCCCCGACTCCGTATGCAACCTGCAGCGGTGACGGCAATGGTGACTGTTCTTGTAACGTCGGTGACGCTGTATACACTATCAGTTATGTCTTTAAGGGCGGACCTCCCCCGGTTGATTGCGATACCTGGGAAGGCGCTTGCGGACAGCCGATTTTTAAGTAATATCTAATTTCAGGTTTTTATAACCTTTCCTGCCCGCCCTAACCGGCGGGCAGGTTTTTTTATGCCCTGAGGAGAACCTTCGGCCGATATTTGGTGTTCATCTATTACATTGGCTTTGACAGCGCCCTTCTTTTTAGATATATTGGCGCTCCCGTAATATAGGCGGGTAACTTGTAAGTGATTGAGATATGAGCCAGAAACAGATCAGAAATTTTTGCATAATCGCCCATATCGACCACGGTAAATCAACCCTGGCCGACCGTCTGCTGGAATCGACCCGGGCGCTGCATGAGCGCCAGATGAAAAACCAGACTCTGGACGATATGGACCTTGAACGTGAGCGCGGAATTACCATCAAATCTCACGCTATCCGTTTCGACTATCGGGCCGACGATGGAGAAGTTTATAATCTTAATCTGATCGATACTCCCGGCCATGTCGATTTCACCTACGAGGTTTCCCGGTCGCTGTCGGCCTGCGAGGGGGCTCTATTGGTTGTCGACGCTTCACAGGGAATCGAGGCTCAGACCGTTTCCAATTTGTACCTTGCCATCGAGAACGATCTTCAGATCATTCCTGTGATCAACAAAATAGATTTACCGGTTGCCCGCACCGACGAGGTTGCCAAAGAAATCATCGATCTTTTGGGATGCAAAAGAGAGGAAATTATATTCTGCTCGGCCAAGCAGGGAATCGGTATCCATGATCTTCTGGAAACGATTGTCAGGCAGATCCCGCCGCCCCGCGGCGCTGTGGACGCCCCTCTGCGAGCTATGATATTCGATTCGACCTATGATCCCTATAAAGGCACCGCTGCATATATCAGAGTGGTCGATGGTTCCATCCGCAAAGGGATGACCATAAAATTCAGATCGCACGGCAAAGAATTCGAAGTAGACGAGGTTGGCTTTCGGAGGTTAAAATATTTTCCGACCGCTATACTGGAAACCGGGCAGGTCGGATATATCTTTGCCGCGATCAAACATGTCGGTGACGCCAAGGTCGGCGACACTATTACCGATGCCGTTCGCCCGGCCGACAAACCGCTCCCGGGATTTGTGGAAATCAAACCGATGGTTTTTGCCGGAATTTACCCGGCGGTGGCCGAGGATTATACCCAGTTGCGCGACGCCCTGGAAAAACTGAAGCTAAACGATGCTTCACTTGATTTTGTCCCCGAGACTTCCGTAGCGCTTGGATTTGGTTTCCGATGTGGCTTTCTCGGCCTGCTTCATATGGAAATCATCACCGAACGATTGGCTCGCGAATATAATCAATACATCATCAACACCGTCCCTAATGTCGAATATCACGTCTACTCCGAAAGCGGCGAAAAGAAACGGGTTGATTCGCCGTCACAGCTTCCGGCCCCGGGTGATATCGAACGGGTTGAGGAACCAGTGGTCGACAGCCAGATCATCACCCCTCCCGAATATATCGGCAATATCATGAAACTGGCCGGCGACCGTCGAGGACAGTACAAAAACACCGAATATCTAAGCACCACCCGCGCCAACCTGTCATTTTCCTTTCCTTTGGCGGAAGTGATTTTCGATTTTCATGACAAGCTCAAATCGGTCACGCGGGGATATGCTTCTTTTGATTACTCAATACCTCATTATGTTCCAGCCAAACTGGTCAAACTCGACATTCTGGTTAATTCCGATCCGGTCGATGCCCTGTCGGTGATCCTCCACAAGGACAAGGCCTTCTATTACGGCCGAGCCCTGTGCGAGAAACTGCAAACGCTTATTCCCCGGCAGATGTTCGAGGTTGTTATCCAGGCAACGATCGGCAATAAAATTATTTCCCGTTCGGTGGTCCGTGCCTTGCGCAAAAATGTTACCGCCAAATGTTATGGCGGCGATATCACGCGCAAAAGGAAGCTGCTGGAGAGACAAAAAGAGGGCAAGAAACGGATGAAGCAGATCGGTACGGTGGAAATTCCGCAGGAGGCCTTCCTGGCCGCCCTCAAGCTTGAGCGCACCTAATTATCATCTTCCCCTGGCAATTGAAGCCTTTTAAGAAGAACCGAATCGACGACTATCCCCTGTTTTTGGGATCTTGTCGCTTCCTGACGGGCATTGACCGAATCGCCGATCGTTAAATATAATTCCATCAAGCGATGATGAATCAAACCGCGCTGGTCGGCCGTAGCGACGGCGCCCTTGAGTAACTCTATGGCTCGATCCGATCTTCCCAATTCGGAGTAGCAGGTGGACAAATTTATCCAGGCATCGGTATAGGTAGAGTCGAAGTTGACAATCGATTGCAGCACTGAAATAGCATCGGCATAATTACCCATCGCCATAAACATTTTTCCCAGCTCATGGTGTGTCAGTAACTCATTATTGCCCTGACTTATTGCCAATTGATAATTCTGCGCCAGCTTCCGTAGCGATCCACGCGAAAGTGATCGATAACCCTGCCGAAAATCGATATCCCGGGTATGACGCAGAATGTTCTGATTTAGGCGGTCGATGGTCAGGCTAACCGTGTCGGTAAAGACCGGCGTCATCAGGGAGCGTTCCCGGACATGTACTCCCCCCATAAGATGAACCATTTCATGAATCATCACATAAGGAATATATAGATTGCGCCGGCAACGGGCAGGATAAGTCTTAATAATCATACCCCGGTATGGAATTGTTACACCGTCGGTATGCGCCCGAACGTTTTCATCTGGGCACGTTCCATAAGTGAAACCGATCAAGGCATCGGCGCTATCGATATCCACCTCGCGGATCATCTCCGAAGTCAGATTATACAGGTTTTCTTCCGGGTCATGTTTCCATTCTTCATAACCTACTATTTGAAAATCGATCTGCAAGTTCCGGGTCACTTCCTCAGCGATATCCAGAAGCATCCGGGCCGCTTTGCGCTGCCATTGTTCATAACGAGCATAGTGCTGGTCGGCAACCAGCTTGACCTTGATCGTCCGTCTCGGTTTGTCCTTACCCAGGGCCAATCCAGTCAGGGATAGCAAGATTAGAAGAACCAGCCCGGTAAATATGGTTTTTTTATTCAACATGGAGCATCTCTTTCATAAAGGGGCCTCGCCCCCCCATATTTTTGTTACTTCGGCGACATTACTTTTCATATATTGGCGCCATGCTGTCATCGCTCGACATAACCAGAATTCTGGCCGAGTCATCGCCTGTGCTTATCGAGGGCAATATAACCGGCGTTGAGTATTATCGCAAGGAACGGGCGGTACAACTGTACCTAAAAAAAGATAAGCGGTATTGCGTGACCCTCTCCTTTCACCCGCAGCGAAGCGGCTTTTATGTACTGAGTCCGGGCCGTTCGCGGCTGGATACAACGGAGAAGTATCGTCCCTTCGCCAAAGAGGTTTGGGACGGCAGCATCGACGCGATCCGGCAGCTTCCCAACGACCGGATTGTCGAGATACAAATCTCCGGCGGCGATAAGCGCTGGTACCTGGTATTCGAAATCCTCGGCCCCAATGCCAATTTATGGCTTCTGGACGGCGATCGCAGGATGACGGCGTCGTTGCGGCAAAAACAATTTACCGACTCGCAGCCATACGACCCACCCTCTCTGCCCGAAAAGCTTGATCCAGCCGAAGTCACATCTGAAAATCTTCAACAATTATTTGCCGATCATCCCGATGCCAACCCGGCCCGGCTGCTGGAAAAGACTATTTATGGTATCGACTATTACCTGGCGCAGACGCTTCTGCCTGATGATGATATCAACGGCGAGGATTATGCTGAAAAGCTACGCCGCCGTTTGCATCAGGTGATAGCCTCCTATAATTCCCCCGACGGCTCGGTCTATGCCTATTTCATCAAGGGAAAAAGCCGTTACTTCCCGATCAAAATTACCGATTATGAGCCATTGGGAAAATACAAATCATTATCGCGCGCCCAGAATGATGTTCTGGCGGGCGTCAAAGAGGTGACAGAAACCGAATCGTTGCGCGACCGGACATTGAAGCATATTCAGGCTCGCATAAAAAAGACAAGGCGTCTGCTGGCCCGCCTCGATAGCGATATTGAAGAGGCGACAGGATATGAAAAGTATCTGAAATATTCCGATCTTCTCAAGATCAGTCTGGGACAACTAAAGCGCGGCCTGTCCGAAATTGAAGTCGACGATCTTTTCGGGGCGGGTGAGAAAACTACCATTCCCCTCGATCCGAAACTGACCGGCCCGGAAAATATCGAACTCTATTCCAAACGATATCGCAAGGGAAAAGACGGACTGGCTTTGCTTCAAAGGCGAAAAGAGAATACTCAACAGGAGTTGGAGTCTCTCAATGAGGCTTTGCAATCTTTCGAAAACAACTTTGAAACTGCTCAAAACGAGTTTCCCGAGTTGCTGCCTTCCCCGACCGGCGGACCTACGGCGGTGGCCCCCCTCCGACTACCATACAAGGAGTATCAAACCTCTACTGGTGTAACTCTTCTGGTCGGCAAGACCGAAGCCGACAACGACCGCCTCACCCTGGATTATGCCAAACCGTTTGAGTTGTGGTTTCATGCCTCACAATGTCCGGGATCTCATGTCGTCATGAAATATCCCAATAAAAATTTCGAGCCGTCCAAATGGGAAATCGAGGAGACAGCCGCGCTGGCGGCCTATTACAGCAAAGCTCGCAAATCGGCCAAGGTGCCGGTTAGCTATACGCTTAAGAAATATGTGCGCAAGCCGCGCGGCGCCAAACCGGGGCTGGTGACCATCCAGCATGAAAAAACAATCCTGGTCGAACCGAGGGAATTGGCCAAAAAAGACTGAATCGGGATTTCTCTGTTTCGATTTTCTCATAAAAAAGTATTCGACACCGGCATTTGAATAATCTATCATAATACCGGTATATCCAATAGCCTATTGATCAGGCGGCACTAAGGAGGACCAACCGATGCTAATCTTTGCGACCATTTTCGGTGTAGGATTCGCGATTCTGATTATAAATTTGATTTTCGGAGGGGATGCCGACGCTGACGCCGACGCCGATGTCGGCGATGATATTGACGGCGGCCATGGTCCGAGTGTCTTCAGCATGAGAATTATTTCATTGTTGCTGGTCGGATTCGGCGCTGTCGGATTTGGATTCAGGGCTACGACCGAAATGTCTATGTTTCAGTCGTCGATGGCAGGAATCGGCGGCGCTGTTGCCATTGGCGCCCTCGGTTATCTGATTATCAGAATGTTTTATTCCAGCCAGACAAGTTCAACCATATCGGAGCAGGATATAATCGGCCAGACTGCCAACGTCATTGATACCATGAGTGAAAATCAGAATGGGCAGGTGGCCTGCATCATCCGGGGACGGGAAATAACATACCTGGCCCGGTCGGTCGATGGCTCAACTATAAACCGCGGCATTTCCGTTCGCATAATCGAAAAAACGGGAAGTGTCGTCATCGTTAAACCAATCGGAAAATAACACAACACCCAACGGAGGGGTATAAATTATGGCTGAATCACTGGGATACCTGACATGGCCCGTTATCGGGCTAGCAATTGTCATAGCCTTCTTTGCTCTTGTGAAGGCGCTCTCGGCATTTTATATCAGAGTTCCCCCCAACAAAGCCGCTTTCTTTTATGGCGCCAGAAGCGGTAAAAAAGGCCTCAAAAAAGTTATAACCTCCACAGAACCGGGGGTCCCATCGGTAACAATGCTTCCACCCGGAACTGTGGTAGTCACCGGCGGTGGACGTATTCGCAAGCCTATTATCGAAGAGGTTCAGTTTCTCGACCTCACCGAAATTTCTCTGCCCCAGATCAGAGTTGAAAACATGCCCAATACCGATGGCGTCCTGGTGACGGTCGAAGCCGTCGCCAATATCCGCTTCAAGGATGATGCCCAGTCGCTTCTTGCGGCCGGCTCACGATTTTTGGGAATGGGCTCGGATCAGGTGCAGAGTGTGGCTCGTGAAACTCTGGAGGCCAACCTTCGTGGCGTGGTGGGTACACTAACCGTCGATCAGCTTATTAAGGATCGCGATGCCTTCCGCCAGCAGGTACTTGGGGAGGCTGCCGAGGATCTCTCCCGTTTGGGAATGCAGATCGACGTTTTCAACCCGCAGTCAATCACCGATCAGCAGGGATATATCGAAGCTCTTGGTAAAAAGCGTACCGCCGAAGTCCAGCGTGACGCCGCCATCGGTCAGGCCGAAGCTCTGTCCGAAGCCAAGAAAAAGTCTTCCGACGCCGAACGAGCGGCCGAGGTTGTCGCTCAGCAAAACGAAAAATTAGAGGCCGAGGCCCAGAAAAATACCAAGGTGGCCAAGCAAACTTATCAGGCCGAAATCGCCCGCGAGACGGCAGTAACCGAACAGGCCGGTCCGCTGTCAACCGCCGGTGAAAGGCAAAAAGTAATCGTGGCCGAAGTCAAAATTGACGAGGAGCGCTCACGTTCGCAAATTGCGGTCGAGCAACAAAACATTCTTCGTGAACAAAAATCTCAGGAAGCTATGATCGTTGTTCCGGCCAAAGCCAAAGCCGACGCCCAGGTCAGAGAAGCTGAAGGTTATAAACAGGCCGAAACCGCCCGGGCAGACGGTGACAAATACGCAACCATTGCCCGAGCCGACGCTTCCCAACATAAACTTTCGGTGGAAGGTGACGGACAGGCCTCGGCTGCCAGGGCAACCGGTTTGGCGGATGCCGATGTTATCGAGAAGCAGGGACTGGCCAGGGCGATATCGATTTCAGAACTTGCAAAAGCTTATCAGCAGTTCAACGAGGCGGCGATAACTCTCGAGGTTCTCAAGGTTCTGCCGCAGGCTATCGAATCGCTTGGTACGGTCTTCGGATCGATCGCGGCGCCGATGGGCAATATCGATAAGCTGGTTGTAGTCGACAGCGGCGGCGACGGTGACAATAAAGGTGCTCTCAACCGCTTTACTCAAACCGGCCCATTGATGCTGTTTCAACTGATCGAACAGGCCAAAGCGGCCGGAATCGATGTCACCGGTCTGATGGGTAAGCTGGGTATCAAACCGGATGGAGAAACCGCTTCAGCAGCCGGCGAATCGACACCGGAGACAGGCTAATCTGTCATGAGCGATGAGAAAAATATATCGGAAGAGATTCACCCTGCCATTGCAGTTATGGCACAGGGCAGCAACATCGATGATGAAGTTATCGATGTCAAAGCGGTGCCGTTACGAACTGATGGGAAAAAGATCTACGGTCTCATCACCCGAAAGCCGCAGGCGGTGGTCATCCATTGCGGTGATCCTCGATTCCAGTCCGCTTTCCGCCGCTTTATCACCGAGGAACTCGGTCTTTCCAGCTATACACCAATCATCATCGGCGGCGGGGTGCATGCTTTTGGCCTTCAGAGCTTCTTGCCCAAAAATTTCAAAATTCTATGGGAGCAGATCAAGTTTGCGATCAAAGACGGCGATATCAACCAGGTGATAATTATCAATCATGAGGATTGTCACTGGTATGATAAAATGAAAGGTTACCATACAAAAATCCAGCTTCCTCTTAAAGGGAAGCTGGATTTGCAGTCGGCCGCTCTGACCATTCTGAAAGATTTTTCCGGAGTTAAGGTGCGCACCTTCTGGGCCGCTCTTGAGGATGACGGCGTGGTTTTCTCCAAGGTCAATTACCGGGAGTAAATGACCCGGCCGGTAAATCACGCGGTGGTCGAAAAGGCCGGTTCTCCGAACCCGGTGCCCGGGCAAACCATATTTTCAGCAGTAAAGAAAACGCCCGCCTTCAGGCCACAAGGCGGGCGGAATAAACTCTTAGTACAATCAGTCAATTAACGGAGTGGCCACCCGCATGCGTCTATCCATTCATGACATGATTTAGGTGGCGGGCCGCCTCTAAATACATAGGCGATGACATAAACGCAATCTCCAATATTAGTCTCGCAATCGCCATTGGCGTCGCCGCTGCAGTTCCCGTATGGCTCTGGCGCTGGGCCCCCCTTGAATACATAGCCAATTATATACACCCCATCACCGATATTAACACCACCGTCACTGTTGGAGTCACCGGGACGGCATTCACATACGGGATCACAGGCATCCCCCATATCATTCCCATTCGAATCGGCCTGATCGGGATTAAAGTCATCGGGGCAGTTATCCAGTTCACACGTATCGGTTGGGTAGCCGGGGTCTCCATATCCGTCGCCATCAGTATCGGTACATTTATCGCATGCATCTCCAACGCCATCTCTGTCGATGTCTTCCTGAGTCGGATTGTCGACAAAAGGACAGTTGTCGCACAGGTCACCATGCTCATCGCCATCACTGTCAGTTTGATCCGGATTGGGTATATCAGGACAATTATCGATCTGGCAGGTATTGGCATTAAACCCGGGATTGCCGTACCCGTCGCTATCAGTATCGGTACACTCATCACACGCATCACCAATACCATCATTATCAGTATCCGTCTGCTCTGTATTGGCTATCAATGGACAATTGTCATCGGGGCATTCGTTTTCGGGATGACCGGGATCTCCATAACCGTCGCCATCAGAATCTGCGCAGGTAAGATTCATTAATATGTCTACCTTATCCCTATTGGAATATGATGCAACCAGATCAAGGTCGCCATCATTATCGAAATCTGCCGCGAACGCTGAAGCGGGTTCTCCTGCAAGGTAAATATCCATGTGGTTTGCGAAAGTCCCACCACCGAGATTTCTGATAATCGACAAATTATGAGAATACCGATTTGCAACGATCAAATCGAGCCTGCCATCACCATCCAGATCGGATGCACAAACAGATCGTGGACGTGAACCTATATTATATGTATTGCCGGTGACAAAAACCCCGTTACCGTCATTCAGCAGAATCGATACATCGTTTGAATTAGAATTTGCCGCTATCGCATCGATATCCCCGTCATTGTCGATGTCGGCCGTAACAAGGCACCGGGTACGATCACCCACTGGATACCTCACCTCGGACGCAAATGTAGCATTTCCAAAATTCATCAAAACGGATATATCGTCGCTTCCCAAATTGGCCGTAACCAGGTCAATGTCTCCATCGCCGTCAAAATCACCCGGGGAGATCGAGCCGGGATTAACGCCCACCGGAATTTCCTGATGCCAAACGAAAGATCCTTCTCCATCATTTAATAAGACTGACATTGTGCTGGTCACGTTGTTGGCTGTTGCCAGATCAAGGTCTCCGTCGCCGTCCAGATCTGCGGCTGTGACAGAAATCGGAAAGTGGCCGATATCATAGTCCGAATCACGAGTGAAGGAACCGTCCCCATTGTTTAGCAATACTGAAATCGTATGAGAAAAACCATTGGCTGAAACTAGGTCAAGGGCGCCATCTCTGTTAAGATCGGCTGCGCATACCGACGTGGGTAGGGAACCAACGGTATAGCTGGTCTGAGTACCAAAGGTCCCGTCACCATTGTTCATTAACACCGAGATGTTGTTTGCGCCGGAATTAGCCACGGCAAGATCACGGTCGCCATCATTATCAAAATCAGCGGAGTAAACCGAAAGAGCTACACTATCAACATCATAGGAAGAATTATATTGGATAAAACCTGGGGTTTCTCCACTGATAAGGATAGTAAATGACCAGATATGGCTACCCTCAAGCGTTGCCCCTCCGGATGAGGCAATATCATCTGTGAGTATTACTGTGATGACCTCCCCGTCAAGGAAATTGTTGTTCGGATCGAGTGTCGCTGTACGGGTACCGGCGTCGTAGCTGATAGCGCCCTCATGCCAGCCGGTATACGCCGCGTGGACGACAAAAGACAAACCTGTGATCGTCGTTTCATCCATGTCGATATCGAAAGTAACCGAGATATTGGAAGATGCCGAAACATTCAATTCATTCTGTTCCGGCGAGGTGGACACGAATTGAGGGGCCTGGGCCAGAACCGCTACCGAACATAAATGCAGAGCGATGAGTACTGGTACCGTTAAACTGGTCTTGAAATACATGGAACGCCTCCCTGCCAGATAATTCTAAAGGTAATCATTCCAAAGATTCATTATGCCTGCCGGTGCGAGGGTAAGCTTTAGTATAAAATATAAATATATCCACAATTTGTCAACGATTTTCTAATGATGGGGCAGACCCACCGGGCCTGCCATGGGAAAAGTCTGGAATTTTAGAAGCCGTCCGGGGAAATAAATACCATCATCACTCGTGCCAGGCAATCAGCCGGGGATGATGCTTGATTAGATGGCTGTTGTTGTTCGGTATCACCCGCGCCGTTATTCCCATCCGGCCCGATCGCGTACTGACCATTTCGACATGATAAACATGGTGACCATCCGGCATCGACTCATCCAGAGTCCCCGCAAATACCTCGGTATCGACCATCTGGTCCTGAGCGTTCAAATTGCCTCGGAGGATTTCGATTTTGACATCATCCGGAGAGAGGTCGCCGAGAAACACTTTAACCTTCACCAAGATCGATTGCCCCACCTGACTTGAACCATTGAGATTAGGCATATCCATCGATGAAACCGAAACCTTGTTCCAGAATTGGGATATCCGTCGGCTCCACTCGGTTACATCATGGGTGAGGTTATAACCATCGCCGACCAGATTGCCGTAGCTCTGAATTGCAGGGATGTAGAATTTTTCGCTATATTCCCGCAGCATCCGGTGCGACGAGAAATCCTTTCCGCCCATGATGATCGAGCTTTTCATCATATTCACCCAGTTGGAAGAGTAATCTTTTTTCCCATGGTCATAAAAGGTCGGAATAACATCGCGTTCAAGAGCATCATACAGCGCCTGCGATTCAACAAGGTCCTCCTCTTCCCGGCTGGCATAATCGGTCGGATTACCGATCGCCCAACCGGTATCGGGGGTGTACCCCTCCTCCCACCAGCCGTCGAGAATCGACAAGTTGAGAGCGCCGTTGAGAGCCGCTTTCATACCCGATGTTCCCGACGCTTCCTGCGGGCGCCGGGGAGTGTTGAGCCAGACATCGACTCCCGCTACCAGTTTATAAGCCAGGTCAAGATCGTAATTTTCCAGAAATACTATCCGGTTGCGGAATTCCTCCTGCTGCGCAATATGCATAATCGACTTGATGATTTCTTTGCCGGCGTTGTCTTTGGGATGAGCCTTCCCGGCGAGTATCAATTGAACGGGGCGTTTTTCATCCGAAATCATTTTCTTGAGTCGTTCCAGGTCGGAAAAGAGCATATAGCCGCGTTTGTAGGTTGCGAATCGTCTCGCAAACCCGATTGTCAAAGCGTATGGATCCAGAATTTCTTCCGTCCGTTTCAATTCCTGGCGCGATTTGCCTTTCTCCTGAAGCTGGCGGTGCACCCTTTCGCGGGTGAAGAATACCAGTTTTTCCTTGTTCTGTTGATGCGATCTCCAGAGTTCGCCGTCGGGGATACGATTGATATTATCCCAGCAGGTCGGATCCTCCGGCTGCTCAATATAGCGCGGTCCCAGATATGTCCGGTATAGCTCGCCGAGATTCGGCGCAATCCAGCTATAGGTATGGACACCATTGGTAATCGAGGTAATCGGTACATCTTCTTCAGTGAAACCGGGCCAGACATGTTGCCACATATGACGCGCGGTCTTGCCATGCAGCTTCGAAACGCCGTTGGAATGAGCCGACAAACGCAGCGCCCCGACCGTCATCGAAAACGGCTCCGCCGGATCAGCGTCGGTGATTCGACCCAGCTTAATCATTTCCTTGAATGAAATCCCCAGGCTACTGGCCATCGGGCTCAAATATTTCTCCATCAGCTTGATCTCAAAAACTTCATTTCCGGCCGGTACGGGAGTATGGGTAGTAAAGACATTGGTCGACCAGACCACCTCGGTCGCCTCGTCAAATGAAAGCTTCTCCTTTTCCATCAATCGCCTGATCCGCTCCAGGCAGAGGAACATCGAATGTCCCTCATTCAGATGATAAGCGTTCGGTTCATAACCGAGTGCCTCCAGCGCCCTGACGCCGCCGATACCGAGAATAATCTCCTGACGGATTCGCACATCTTTGTCGCCGCTGTATAATTGATAAGTAATCTCGCGATGCATCGACGGATTTTCCGGAATATTGGTATCGAGAAGGTACAACGGTACTCGCCCGACCTGCACCCGCCATATCTGTGCCCTGACCGGTGAATCGCCGATATTAACGGATATCTGGATCGGTTTATCGTTAGCATCTTTTTCCAGCTTGACCGGCATATTGTACCAGTCGTTCTCCTTGTAGCTTTCATTCTGCCATCCGTCGGCATTCAACGATTGCTGAAAGTACCCGTACCGATAGAGCAGCCCGACAGCCACAATCGGAATTCCCAGATCGGAGGCCGACTTAAGATGATCTCCGGAGAGGACACCCAGGCCGCCGGAATAGATCGGCAGCGAAACGTCGAGACCGTATTCGCATGAAAAATAGGCAACCGTGGAATCTTTGCAAACCGGGAAGCGGGCTTCGAACCATTTCTTCTGTGCCATGTAATGATTGAAGGCCCCATACACTCTTTCCAGGTGCGCCACAAAAGAATCGTCTTCAGCGGCGGCGAGCAATTTATCCTGTGACACTTGAGCGAGCATCTGAACCGGGTTTTGATTGCAGACCTCCCAGGTTTCTCGATCAAGGCGCCGGAACAGGCTGATCAAATCGGGTGACCAGGAATACCAGAGGTTGCGTGATAAATCCTGAAGGTGAGAGATTTTGTCCGGGAGTGAAGGAAGTACCAATATCGGCTTGATTTTCATCTGACCATCCCTGTGTAAGCAGTTTATACTCTGGCGGCGGGAACATCTATCCCCTTACCGCCTGTATCTCCTGCGCCGGTGTAATGTCTAAAAATCTATAAGTCCTTTTATTATCGGCATTTTAGCGAAATTTCCTTATTCGCTGCCGATTCGGTCCCGGCTGTATCAGGCCCAAAAAGTTACGAAAGTAACCGCCTGAAAACAACTCCTATTTCCATAACAGTATTTTCTTGCTCCCGGTCCACAAAAACGTTATGTCAAAGGAAGAATTTGAAAGGACTTAAGAGAAATTATGGCCAAACAGATGCGCATTGGAGTTCTCACTGGCGGCGGCGACTGCCCCGGATTGAATGCTGTTCTCAGGGCGGTGGTTAAAACCGCGATAAATGACTATGATATGTCGGTAATCGGGTTCAAGGACGGGTATGAGGGTCTCGTACTCGACAATTATATCGCTCTTGATAAGGATTCGGTTTCCGGAATTTTGAGTCGGGGAGGGACGATTCTCGGTACTTCTAACCGCGCCGATCCTTTCAAATTTCCCATCCTTCAAAAAGACAAATACGTCTACCTTGATCGCTCCGCCGACCTGGTCAATAACTACCAAAAGCTCGGCCTTGATTCGCTGATCGTCATCGGCGGCGACGGAACCATGTCGGCCGCCGGGCCTTTATGTGACCTGGGCATCAATATGATTGGCGTGCCCAAAACGATAGACAATGATTTGTATGGTACCGACCGAACCTTTGGTTTTGATTCGGCTGTTGCCACGGCGACCGAGGCTATCGACAAAATCCATACCACCGCTCAGGCTCATCACCGGGTAATGATTATCGAGGTCATGGGGCGTTATGCCGGATGGCTGGCGCTTGCTTCCGGTCTGGCCGGCGGCGGCGATATTATTCTCATTCCCGAAATCCCATATGATATCGATGCTATCTGTGAGAAGATCAAAGAACGCAAAAGTATCGGCAGAAACTTTTCTATCATCGTTGTCGGCGAAGGTGCCAAGCCGGAAGGCGGCGAGATGGTCATCAAGCGAATGATCGAAAATTCCCCTGACGCCATTCGCCTTGGCGGAATTTCGCGTCTCATTGGCGAGCAGATAGAAGAGTTGACGAAACTGGAAACGCGGGTGACTATTCTTGGTCATCTGGTGCGCGGCGGATCACCGACCGCGTTTGATCGTCTGCTGGCTACTCGCTATGGATGCGAGGCGGTCCGTCTTGTTTCCGAAAAGAAGTTTGGTAACATGGTTGCCCTCAAGGGTGATGATCTTGTTTCCGTTCCCCTTTCCGAAGTCTCCGGCAAATCCCGCAACGTCCCCCTCGACTCCGACCTAATAAAAGTCGCCCTATCGACAGGGGTCTCACTGGGTGTGACGAGGGAAAAACTGGAAGAATTAGCAAATTAGTGCGGCGTCTATTCTCAGCTTCATTTTTATATTTATGCTCTATTCTCCATCCGTAATTTCAATTCCTTTAAAAGGTCATCATAAGTAATTATCTTTATGTTACTTTCATTGGATGCTTTCAACCACCGCCATTGTTGAATAGACATGTTAGGTCTACCTCCAATTACCAGACGTAATGAAGGTTCATAATATTCTATCCCTTGTGCCGCCAATTTCTTTTTGACTGAATCTTGCGAAAGAATACGGGCATAGTTCTTTGTTTGCTGTAATGCATTCATAATTTCCCGGGTGAATACTGGTACATCTCTGTAGCTTGTTGTCAATGGAGTAATTCTTTTTAGTTCAAATAGCTCCCAATCATTTTCGATGCAGTTTCTCAAGAAGATATCAAGTCTTCTATTTTTATTGGCAATATCAACCTCAGGAAATTTCAGCCATAACTGAGTCTCAATTCTATCATATACGTAGCCAAATATTTCTTTATAGTGGGCCGACAAAAAGCATTCCAAATCTTTTTCCTTCGTCGATTCTTTTAAAAGACTGGTAAATTCCGCAAATACCTGATTTAATTTCACAGTTCGATTTACAATAACAGGCTCGCATGGATTCAAAGTATGTGGAAGGACACCATTTATTATATATTTTTCTGATAGATATTGATCGATGTAGACTTCATCATGGCTAAGATTTATTGATATACCTTCACGGTAATTATCAAAATACTTTTCTATAGTATTCTCTGTACAATTCGGGCTCTTGGCAAAAAACGAATCATACGACCCAACATAAATGTCCGCCTTAATTCCGCATGCGGCCGCCGCTTGTGAATACTTTGGGATAATAAATTCGTGGTATGCATCTTCTGAGACATTCGCTATATTTACAAGAAATGCCAGAGTCTGTAGTGCATCATCTTCCGTCAAAGCAGGAGAAACCATTCCCCATTGGCCTTTTCTACCTTTATAATATCTTTCGATTTTTTGTAGGTTATTTTTCAAGGGAGGATCGACAATCTTAATATTTAATGGATCCTTAAATAATTCGAACGGAATAAAATGTAGCATAAATACCGAATGTATTGATCCCCCGTATGAGTCAATAATTGGTCGGAAAAATATATCCTCCCCAATGTCCTCATGTGCAACTAGAGGTACGCCATCTGTCTCAAAAAATTCCTTTACAAACGCGCGGAATGAATTCTCACTAAAGCTTGAAAGTATTTTTTTTAAAAGTAATTCTCTCATTAGAAATCTTAATTTTTCACACCATTTATCAAAAGATAACTGATTCAATAAAATAGACAAATAGTTTTCTGTAGCGGACGGGTGGCCGCGACCGGTGGTCGCGGTGCCTTCAGATCATCTACGTGACAGCCAAAAAGTGGCCCCTGCCACCTGCAAAATCAACGTAGAACCGTTGTAAATCCTGTCCATTCCCCTATAGATGAACCTGATGATTAAAGGAAACAATACCTATGCACGCGAACGAGAGGGAAGTTCCATCCAAAGCCAAAAAAAGGAAAAACCTTAAATATGACAAACGGACCCTAAACCATTGCCACACAAGTACTACAACTGAATGCGGGACAGAAAAAGATTCAGAAAAAGAAATTTCTTTAAAAATGAGCAAACAAAGCCAAATTCCCGATATGCTGTTGCACGACAACTTATTAGGGCAGTATAATGGTAGCCTTGGTGTATGTAAGACTTCATGCGATTACGACTCCATAGTACGATCATCTGTGCGACAGCCAAAAAGGTGGCCCCTGCCACCTGCCTGCAAAACAACTTTTATGCAACCATAACCGCATTAACATATTATATTGGCATGATGAAAGGGTATGATACCGGAAAAGATCAGGTCGCCGAAAAGGCAATACTGGTCGGGACTATACTGGGACGAAGCTCCCGCATTGAGGCCGAAAACTCACTCGATGAGTTGGCCCGTCTGACCGAAACCGCCGGAGGGGTGGAAGCCGAACGCTTCCTGCAAAGCCGCAACAAACCGGACGGCACCTATTTTGTCGGCAAGGGGTTGGTCGAGCAAATCAAGACGGCTGTCGAGGAACACGAGGCCAGCCTGGTCGTTTTCGACGATCCCCTCTCCCCCAACCAATTGCGCAACCTGAGCAAAAACCTCGATATTCGCGTCATCGACCGCCCGATGCTGATCCTCGATATTTTCGCGATGCATGCCCGGACGGCCGAGTCGAGACTTCAGGTCGAATTGGCCCAGATGGAATATCTCCTTCCCCGGCTGGCCGGGCTATGGGAACACTTTTCGCGCCAGCGAGGCGGTATCGGCACCAAGGGTCCCGGCGAAACCCAGCTTGAGGTCGACCGCCGCCGCGTGGGTAAAAAAATCGCTCATCTGAAAAAGAAATTAAAAAAAATAGAAAGCCAGCGCCAAACTCAGCGCAAGGGCCGCCAGCGATTTTTCAAGATCGCCCTGGTCGGCTATACCAACGCCGGCAAATCGACCCTGTTCAACCGCCTTACCCGATCTGATGTCATGGAAGAAGACAAGCTGTTTTCGACACTCGATTCGACCACCCGGGTTATATCGGTCGAATACCCTCAGGATATTGTCATCACCGACACCGTCGGTTTTATCGAAAAACTGCCCCACCAACTGGTTGCCTCATTCAAATCTACCCTGGAGGAGGTCAATCTGGCCGACCTAATCCTCCTGATAGCCGATTGTTCCGATCCGTTCAAGGACCGCAAAATAGAGGTTGTGATCTCGGTCTTGAAAGAAATCGGAGCCGGTCAGGTACCTCGCATAACTATTTATAATAAAACAGATTTGCTCGATGGATCGGGGCCGCCGCCCCTTCCTTCCAATGGAATTATCCCTCTTTCGGCATTGAAAAACACCGGCCTGAATCGCCTCAAGGCCGAAATAATGTCCAGATTATCCTAAATTTATCTTAATGTACGAGCGAGATTTGCCGATACCCAGAACAATAAAGGGTATAATATGAGCGGAAAAATTCTCATCGTTGACGACAATCCCAATATGTCTTCTCTGCTTGCAGAAATGCTGGAGGTCTTTGACTATGAGTCGATCCGGGCCGGCGACGGTATGGAGGCGATTGAGAAGGTAGAGAAAAACGACATCAGTCTGGTTATCACCGATATGAGAATGCCCAAAATGTCCGGCCTCGACCTGCTCCGGAAAATCAAAGAGACAAAACCGGAAATCCCGGTGGTCGTCATTTCCGGATACGCCCTCGATGACGAAGGCAGCAACCTGCTGTCGAATATGGCCGACGGTTTTCTTAACAAGCCGTTCAAAATGGCCGATATCGAAGCTCTGCTCAAGCAAGTCATCGGCTAATCGCCATCCTCCCTTCAAAAAGTTCTTATTTGCCCTTCGGGGTTATTTTTTTATATTCACCGGATGACAAAACATCTGGCAGACTCAATTCTATTTTCAGGAATAGATTCCAAAGGCCTGAAACTTATCGAACAGGCCGGAAAATATTTCACCGCCGAAAAAGGGAATTTTCTCTTTTTCCAGGATGATCCCGCCGATCGCTTTTATGTCATCATATCGGGCAAAGTCAAAATCGGTAAAACCTCTCCTGACGGAAAAGAGCAGATCCTGATGATGGCCGGTCCCGGAGATTCTTTTGGCGAGGCGGCGCTGTTTGCCGGTAAGATTTATCCTGCCAATGCTGAGGCAGTCATAAAAAGTGAGCTTATGTACTTCACCCATGAGAAGTTCATGGCCCTTATTCATGCCAATCCCTCGATTGCCGTCAATATGATCGCCCGTCTGTCGATGCTTCTGCATCATCTGACCCGCCTGATTCAACGGATTTCGCTGGAGGATGTCAGCACCCGCCTGGCAGGATATATCATCGGTCTTCTGCCCGAACAGGAATGCGATATCGTCGTGCTGACTGAGAAGAAAATGGTTATGGCGTCTCTGCTTGGGACGATCCCGGAAACGCTTTCGCGGGCATTTTCCCGATTGTCGGAGGTGGGCATAATTTCCGTCCATGGCCAGCAAATTTCGATCCTCGATCGTAGCCGGTTGGGCGAAATAGCCTCCGGCGAGAAAATCTGAGCTTCTTGATCTGAGTCAAGGAACTTTTTCCCCCAATTTATATCTTAGTATCGTAGATATAACAAATCCATATAAGGAGTTTCTTATGGGCAGGATAGTACGCGACCTTATTTATATAGATGAAGACCTCTGCGACGGCTGTGGACAGTGTATTCTCAGTTGCGCCGAGGGCGCTCTGCAGCTTATCGACGGCAAGGCCAAGCTGGTCAGCGAAAACTTGTGTGACGGTTTCGGCAATTGCGTCGGGGATTGTCCGCAGGACGCCATCACCATTGCCAAGCAGAAAGCCGATGAATTCGACGAGGCAATTGTCGAGGAACACCTGAAGACCTTCAAGCCTGATGTTCCTGCTTCACTGACTCAGGATCAGCCTTCTCCGGCGCCTCAGCCTGCAGCTTTTCCGATAGCCGGTCAGCCAGCCGCGCATGCTCCTCAACCGCATGCCCATGGCGGCGGATGCCCCGGATCGGCGATGCGCAGTTTCCAGGAGTCGCAGGAAGTCATCGACGATACGACACCCGCCGACGAAATCAAATCGACCCTGACCCAGTGGCCAGTGCAGTTGATGCTGGTTCCGCCGACAGCTCCCTTTTTGAAAGATCGCGAGATCCTTTTGGCGGCCGATTGCTGTCCGTTTGCCTTTGCCGATTTTCATCGGCAGTTTCTCAAGGGAAAATCTCTTCTGGTCGGATGCCCCAAGTTGGATGATATCAATCATTACCAGGGCAAGCTGGAGGAGACCTTCAGACTATCCGGATGTACCGGAGTGACGGTTATGACCATGGAGGTCCCTTGTTGCAGCGGATTGAACATCATCACCCGCGAAGCGATCAAAGCTTGTGGCCGCGATATTCCTCTCACCGAGGTAGTCGTCGGCATCCGTGGCGAGTTACTCAGCAAAACCGTGCTGGCATAAACAGGCAGGGGCCTGTTTTCTGCTGTCGCCGAGATGGCCAATCGCTGTAGTTGAACCACACCCCCAAACAAGTTTGAGGGTGCCACCCTCGCAGGCAGGGGCCTGTTTTTGGCGATCTATGAGCCCCATATATGGTGGTGTTACTTAAGAGGACACTACCACAGGTAGTCTCCAAACCTCCAAAATTTGGTGTAAGATGTTATTGCCCGATGGTTTGTCAGGAACTGGGTTCGTTTTGTACATTGATACATTTCCGAGTCCGCCAATCGGCGGTGAAGTTATGGCGAATTTGTAATTCGCCTGTTGATGCTGCGCTGTATTGTTCCTGTCACTCAAATAGTCCACCTTTCTACTATCTTTCACAATACAGGACTTTTCCGGGATTAACAGCGATTTACCGACGAATTTGCATCGAAATTTATGAGTGGGAACAGTTGAGGAAAATAATGACTCGATAATTGTCAATAGCGGGACCCCACCCGAACGTAAGAACGCACGGATGCGCCACCAAGGCGCAGGACTCCAAACCTGCAGTCTTTGAATTGTCTACTATCCCCCGGGCTTAAAATAATTTGTAAGATTTCCGCTCCAAATATCACTCTTCTATTGGAACGGAGAAAAATATGAGAGCTTACTTCCATGCGATTTTCGCCCTCCTGCTCGGTTCAATCTGGTTTTGCTCATGTTCGCCCGAGGTCTCATCGACCGGTCGAAATCAGACAATTATGATTGCCATCGAAGGGGGATCGTTCAATATGGGCGACGTTTTCGATGACGGCAAAGGCGATGAAAAACCGGTTCATGAAGTCACCCTCGATTCATATTATATCGGAAAATATGAAGTCACGGTCGGCGAATTTGAAAAATTTGTTACCGCCACCGCCTATCGAACCACCGCCGAAATCGACGGCGGGGCGGAGATATATGATGGCGAGAAGATGGTGCATGATTCCTCGGCCTGCTGGAAGAGAGTCAATTTCGAGCAGGACAAAAATCATCCCGTGGTCTGTGTGTCATGGTATGACGCTGTCAAATACTGCAACTGGCGCAGCCGTTGGGAGGGATTTCAGCATTGCTACAGCGGGTCCGGTGACAGCATAGTTTGCAACTTCAAGGCCAACGGCTACCGACTGCCAACCGAGGCAGAATGGGAATTTGCGGCTCGCAGCCGGGGCAAAGATAATAAATACTCATGGGACAATGGGGAGCCGTATATCGGCAACCGGAAAGCGGCCAATATCCGAGACGAAACGGCCAAGCGGGAATGGAAAGAGCATGTCAAGACCTGGTGGAAAGATTACGATGACGGTTATCTGTTTACCTCTCCGGCCGGCAGTTTCGCTCCCAATGAAGCCGAGATATGCGATATGTCGGGGAATGTCTACGAGTGGTGCTGGGATTGGTACGACGAGGAGTATTATCACAGCAGCCCCGGGAAAAATCCCCGTGGTCCATCATCCGGGGTCATGCGTATTTCTCGTGATGTCGGGTATGGCTGTCTCACAAATTCGATGCGTACAGTCAATCGAGGCAAGGCTGAGCCCGACTTCCGTTTTCTTCACGGCGGTTTTCGCCTGGTACGCTCATCTTTGTGAAACTCCTACAATTTATAAAATGACGTTATCCTGATTTTCATTTTCGCCACATTCTCTTGACAAACGGGACTTATTCTTAGATAATAATTGCGTACATTAGCCATGGGAAATTTGATACGGGTGGCTGTGATAATCTACATGATAATTTTACCGGCGTCTGTCATTCGGGGCGGCTGGAGGCAAGACAACAGAATAATGCTGAATATAAAGGAGGCGAAAAGTGAGCAAGACAGAAGAAAACCTGAAGGCGGCGTTTGCCGGCGAATCGCAGGCTCGCAACAAGTACACCTATTGGGCCAAGGTTGCCAAGAAAGAAGGGTATCATTATATCGCAAAAATCTTTGAAGAGACGGCGGATAATGAGATGCGCCATGCCAAAGATGAATTTGCGCTGCTTAACGGTATCGGCGACACCCTGGCCAATTTGAAAGATGCAGCGGACGGCGAGCATTATGAGACGGTCGAAATGTATCCCACCTTTGCCAAAGATGCCGAAGATGAGGGCAATATGGCCGCGGCGGCATTGTTTAAGCAAATCGCAAAAGTGGAGGCTCACCATCGCGACCGTTACCGGAGGTTGATAGAAATGGTCGAGGCCGGCACGGTTTACAAACGTGAAAAGCCGATAAAGTGGAAATGCGCTGTTTGTGGATATGTTCATGAAGGGAATGAGCCGCCTCCGAAATGCCCCTGCTGCAAGCACCCCAAGGAGTACTACGAGCCGGCCAATATGGATTTATAGGGGAAACCGATGGCTTCCTACATATGCGAAATTTGCGATTATATCTATGATGAGGATAAAGAAGGGAAGGGATGGAAATCCCTTCCCGACGACTGGGTCTGCCCTGTTTGCGGATCGGCTAAATTATATTTTAAGCCTGTTGGCGGTGTGGATTCCGGCACCGAAGAGGCACCGTCTGCGGCGCAATCGGCTGACGACTTCAGTCGCCCAGGGGATGATTTTGAAACGGTGATGGCCGATATTCACGCCATGGCTGAAACCGGTGAGTCGATCATTGAACCGATGCGGACGAGAAAGCCGGTCGTTTCCTGGGATGATATCCTGATCAAGGGGGCGCAACTTGCCCGCATACCATTGAATGAAAGCGATCCGGTGACTACGAAGACCGTGATCGGGCCGAAGGCCGAACATCCGATGGTAATTGAGACGCCGGTTTACATCAGCCATATGTCGTTCGGCGCCCTTTCGAGAGAGGTCAAAATCGCCCTGGCCAGGGGTAGCGCGGCAGCGAAAACTGCCATGTGCTCAGGCGAGGGCGGCATCCTGCCCGATTCACTGGGAAATGCCTATAAGTATATCTTCGAATATGTGCCGAATCGATACAGTGTGACCGACGAGAATCTCAAAAGAGTCGATGCTATCGAAATCAAGATCGGTCAGTCTTCCAAGCCGGGCATGGGCGGGCATCTGCCCGGTAAAAAGGTCACCAAAGAGATTGCGGAAGTTCGCGGTTTTGAAAAGGGGCGGGATATTATCAGCCCGGCTCATTTCGATGACATTCTGTCGGCCGATGATCTGAAGAAGAAAGTTTCCTGGCTGCGAAAGAAATCGGGAGGCAAACCGATCGGAGTTAAAATAGCGGCCGGTAATATTGAGGATGATCTGGCCATAATTTTGAAGGCGGAGCCGGATTTTATCACCATCGACGGTCGGCCCGGCGCTACCGGAGCGGCACCCAGGTATATCAAGGCAGCGACATCGATTCCGACAATTTTCGCTTTGTCTCGGGCGCGAAAGTTTCTCGATGAGCAGGGGGCGTCTGATGTATCATTGATCATTACTGGCGGCCTGCGAGTGTCGTCCGATTTTGCCAGAGCTCTGGCGATGGGGGCCGACGCGGTGGCGATTGCCTCGGCGGCGATGATGGCCTGCGGATGCCAGCAGTACCGGGTATGCCATTCGGATAAATGTCCGGTCGGGATTGCGACTCAGGATCTGGAACTTCGGGCGAGGTTCGATATCGATAAGTCGGCTGCGCGATTGGAAAATTTCCTAAGAGTGTGCACCAAGGAATTGAAGGCGTTCGCGCGGCTCACCGGGAACAATGATGTGCATGGACTGGCGATGTCAGACCTGTGCACCACCAACAGCGAAATTTCCGATCATACCGGCATAGCCCACGTATAATCAAATTCGAAGTTGGTGTCGGGATCATATTTTCAGCCTGACACCAACTTCCATTATCTGCTCCTGAGGAATTCCATAGTAGGCTGAGGCATCATAAGCGTTGCGTGAGAAGAACGAAAAGAGGTTGCTGCGCCAGTGGCACATCAACTCGCCTTGTCCCGAAATCAATTTTTCCCGCCCGAGAAAGAAGCTGGTTTCATCCAGGGGAAAATCGAGTCCCTGGCCGTGGGCCAGAGAGAGCGCCATCGGAACACTGGGATCTTCCATAAATCCGTGGTAGACTGTGATTCGATAGAATCCGTTGCCGAGTTTGTCAATTTGAAGTTTATCCTTATTGGGGACCCGCGGAATATCTCTGGAGCGGAAATGGAGAAAGCCAACCTGAGAATGGACGACCTTGTTATGCCTTAGGTTGTGCGATAAGGCGATCGGAACCAGATCGGCGTTTCCGCTCATAAATATGGCCTTACCTTTGATGCGCTCGATCCGATCCCGCGACATTTTCTCACGAAATTCCTGAAAGTGGATCGAAAGATTCCGAAATTGTTCACCCAGAATTTCCCGGCCTCGTTTCCAAGTCGTCATGACCATTAACAATGCACCGCCTACTACCAGCGGGAACCAGGCGCCATGGAATATTTTGGAAATGTTGGCCGAGAAGAAGCTGATATCGACGATAAGAAAGAGAGCCACCGGAATCCCGGCAGCCAGCCTGCCCCAGCCCCATTTTTCCCGTGCCACGACATAGAAAAGGACGGTGGCGATCAGCATGGTCGATGTCACCGCCACACCATAAGCCGCGGCGAGTTTGCTGGACGACTGAAATCCGACTACCAGCGTCAGGGTAGCGATCATCATTATCCAGTTTACCTGAGGCACATAGATCTGCCCGAAATGCTTTGATGAAGTATGGATTATGTTTATCCGCGGCAAATATCCCATTTGAACCGCCTGTCTGGTCAGCGAGAACACGCCGGTGATAACCGCCTGTGAGGCAATAATGGTCGCCAGGGTTGCCATAACCACCATGGGGATAATCGCCCATGCCGGAACCATAGCATAAAAAGGATGATATGCCTCCTCAGGACGAGAGAGTAGCAGCGCCCCCTGCCCAAAATAATTGAGCAATAGCGACGGTAATACCACAAATATCCAGGCCAACCGGATCGGCCTGGGCCCGAAATGACCCATGTCGGCATATATGGCTTCGGCTCCGGTGACAACCAGAAAAACCGCGCCGAGCACGGTAAACCCTTGGATACCGGAGTGGATTAGGAATTTGATACCGTACCATGGCGACAGGGCCCTGAAGATATCGGGGTGATTTATAACCTCTCGAAAACCGAGTACCGCCAGGATAAGAAACCAGACAACCATAACCGGGCCGAAGAGCATACCTACTCGGGCAGTTCCTCGATGTTGCAGTAGAAAGAGTCCGGCCAGGACTATCATGGTAGCCGGTATGATATACGGTTCAAAATCGGGGGTGATAATTTTAAGCCCCTCGGCAGCGCTCAGTACCGAGATTGCCGGGGTTATCATGCCGTCGCCGTACAGTAGACAGGCGGCGAAAATTCCGGCCAGGATAAGCAAGCGGCGAACCTTTTTCGCCGAACGGATTCCGGAGCCAAGCAGAGCCGTCAGAGCGATGACACCTCCCTCGCCCTTATTGTCGGCCCGTAGAATAAAGGTCAGGTATTTCAGCGAGACGATGATCGTCAGAGCCCAGAACATCAGCGACAGTACGCCCAGAATATTATCCTGCGCCGCCTCGATACCGTATTCGCCGTGGAAACATTCCCTGATGGCATAAAGCGGGCTGGTGCCTATATCGCCGAATACGATACCGAGCGCCGCCAGTGACAGGACTTTGAGGGAATGCTGTTTGCCGTTATTGGTTATGCCTTGCTGTGGTTGCATGTCGTCAAAATCGCCAATCTCAACAAATATCGTTAACAATCGAGATTAATGGTCTCGTTGCAGAAATTCCGAAACATTATATCATCAATTTCAATTTGCGTTCCACGAGAAACCATGTCCAGAAAAAAATCGTAGCGATTCGGAGTATCCAATTGAATGGCATTAGATTTAATGACGGGGTGACGGGAATGAATGAAAAAGGCCGGATCGATGATGACCCGGCCTTTTTTGACTTATAGAAGGTGAGATCAGTACAAATCGGCCAGCTTGAGCTTCATTTTTTTCTCTTCTCCATTGCGGTCGACGACAATGGTATATTGGGTTCCAGGTGCTTTCATGAACATTTTCCGGATGGCAATAATTCCTTTATAGTATTCCACCTCAACGCCGTTTATCGATCTCAGAATATCGCCTTCTTTGAACTCGGCTTTTGCCGCGGGCGTCTCGGGTGATATAAACTTGACAATAATTTCGTCATTTTCGCCGCGAGTCAGTTTGAGGCCGGAACCGTCTTCGGGGAAATCGTTATTGAAGTTTGCCCCTTTTTCCGCGATAACCCGTTCGTCGGCATAATCCAGATAGAGCACGAAATTGCGGAAGAGGGTATTGCCCAGACCGCCAATATCATCGGAAGTAATGGTCGTGTCAATTTCTCCGTACGAAAAATTGATAAACGGATCGTTGACGGTGAAGCCGGCAAAACCGATGGATTTGCAGATAATGCTCTTGGTTTGGAAGGCATTCCCGGCTCCGTGGCTTAAGCCCACGACGCCTTTTCGCTCGGCGAAGTTATTTTTCAACGCATAGGCGCCATTTAGTGATGAGGAACCGGCGCCGAGGTCAAAAAGAAAGGTGCCGGTATGTTCATCTTCAATAGTAGCCTTGACCATGAAGATGCCATTTTTCATATGTACATCCAGCTCATGACCGTCTCCGGAATATTCAAAAGTTTCCGGATCATAGAATGATACCAGTTCATTGGCATAGTCCACCTTGGTTACAAAGCGCGACAGAAAATCAAAACCGAGAATACCGGCAATATCGACGCCCAGCAGGCGAATAAGGTCGGACATATCGATTACCGCCACCGCCTGCTCGTCGAATTCAATCCCCTCCAGGCTGAATGGTGGAAGATTGGTGAGGCTGACGTCAACCGTCCCGCCGGCTCCTCTGCCCTTGATATTTCCCTCAAGCTCCACCCCCAGGAGATCGGCATACTCCTTATCGATTACCGACATACCGGCTCCGGAATCGAGAACCCAGAGTCGTTCTTTGCAATTGACGGTAACCGGGATGTAAATATGTTTGCCGATGAAACGGAAGGGGATGTTCTCGGCGTTTTTACCGTTGGTGAAACGAAAATCCTTGCCGCCTTCCTCCGGCGGTTCAAAGAGGGAAGGATCAATATCCGGATTGGAGATATATTTAGTGATGGTAATATCCTGCTCCTGTCCGGTTTCACGCATGACTTCTTTTGTCCCATAGGCGACCATCAACCCATTTACTTCCCGGTAATCTGCATAGTAGGAATCGGAGCTGTTTTCGCCCTGGATGGCAGTATTTTTTTCCAGAAGGAAGTTCACGGTGTTGATATAACTGGTGTGCACATCGATATTGATATTGTTTTTGACGACTATCACATAACAGTTTTTGTCATCGACCTTCTCGATGCCGTCGAAAGTAACCGTGAAAATATCGGAGTTTTTGTCCAACTGTTCAAACTCAGCTATCCGATTTTGTAAATCTCTTCGCTTAAGGGTGGCCTCGTCGAAATTGGTCGTTTTTTGAAGTTTGCCATTGGCATCCAAGGACCAACTGAATTCGCCGTTATCTCCCTGTGTAATTTTCAGTATACCAAGGTCGATTTCGGTGCGGGTTCGATTCGGTTTTTCGGTCCAGATTTTGAGGGTTCCCTGAAGTCCGGCCACAGCAATATCGGCCTCGATATATTGGCTTCGTTCCGCCTTCAGGCGGCCAAGTCCACCGTTGACTTCAATGTGACGATCCAGAATTTCAAAAGGATCGGTGAGATTTCCCTGGGCTCCGGCGGTTGTTGCAGCCAGCAGAGCGATTACCCCATAAAGAGCGACTTTCTTCCAGCATTTCATTAGTAATACCTCCCAGTATTTCTTCTATAAACGAGAGGTCTTGCAAAAGGTTACAACGTTGTCAATTGGGAAGTACGGCCCATTTCTTTTTATTGAATAATATCGAAATTGGCTGGTATATTTTGCAGGCCCGCCGGAAATTATTGCTAAGGAGGTTTGCGATGATTACTTTTGAAAAGAACGATGCTGTTATGCCGATTTGCCAGCATTGCAAAAAAGATCTGAACAATATCTGGTACAGGGAGATGCGCGGCGACCTGGGTAAACGCTGCCTTTATTTCTGCCCCCATTGCCGATCCATACTCGGAGTCTCTCACCGCAAGGGATTAACTATGGGCTTATAAGTCGGTTATCTGCGGTACCTATAAATTTTTCAGACAAGACGATCCGTCCGCCAGGGCGGATCGTCAAAAAGTTGGTAATCATATTATTCCATTTTTCCTGAACATCCCCATCTATTAATCGTATAGAAACTAACTGACGATCCAAGCACCTTGTTCAAACCCTCCTTTCGTCGTCGGTTCCGGTAATTGGGCCGAAGACGAATCATCATGACAGCATGGACAAAAAAGATTATGGGTTTACACCACGCTTATGTGAGAGGGTTTGAAAATGCAACGATCTGATTTAGTCCAAGTAGCAGGCCGCTATATTCTAATGTTCACGGCGATAGTATTAATATGCTCTCCCGCCTATGCGTCCAATACTTTTAAGCCAGTCCATTACCCCACCCTTCAAGTCTCAAAGACGGGCCAATCGATCGATATCGACGGCAACCTCAATGACCCCGGTTGGAAATCGGCTGGAAAAGCAACCGGTTTTGTGGAACGCAATCCGGGTGATATGATCGAGCCGGAGGTTGAGACCGAGGTTTTTGTGACTTATGACAACAACAATCTATATGTAGCTTTTGTGTGTCATGACGATCCCAGCGACATCCGGGCGACCATGTGCCAGCGTGATCAATTTTACGGAGACGATAATGTTTGTCTTCTGCTCGATACTTTCGGCGACGCCACCCGGGCTTATGAGTTTTTCGTCAATCCCTATGGAATCCAGAAAGATCGTCTCTGGTCAAGTGTCGGCGGCGAAGATGGCGGATTCGATCTGATCTGGCATTCTGCGGCGCAAATAACCGATGCCGGTTATATCGTTGAAATGGCGATACCTTTTTCCAGTCTCCGATTTCCCAATCAGGATGTACAGACATGGAAAATGGATTTCTGGCGCAACCGTCCCCGCGAAAGTTCCTTCCAGTATTCATGGGCGGCGTATGACCGTAACGAGCAATGCTGGGTTTGCCAATGGGGCACGGTCAAAGGTATCCAGGACGTCCAGCAGGGTAAAGGGCTGGAAGTCATGCCGGCTTTTGTGGCCAATGAATCGGGTACCTTGCCTTCCCGGTATGAGCCTGACTCGAAGATATCCAATGGCGATGTCATGGGCGAGCCATCCCTCAATATCAAATATTCGTTGTCCTCCGATCTAATTATTGACGCCTCGGTTAATCCCGATTTCAGCCAGATTGAATCGGATGCGGCCCAGGTCAATGTTAACTCTCCTATCGCTTTGTTCTATCCTGAACGACGGCCGTATTTTCAGGAGGGGCGGGATATTTTCCGGACTCTGTTCAACTCCTTTTATACCCGCACAGTAAACGACCCGATATTCACAGCCAAACTGACGACGCGCATGGAGAGGACCACTATCGGTTTTTTATCCGCTTATGATGAGACATCACCTTATGTCGTCCCCACTGAAGAACGCACCATCACCATCAACGGCGGCGAGAGCTTCGTTAACGTCGTTCGGGCGCTACGCACCATCGGGGATGACACTCATGTCGGTTTAATCGTCTCCGACCGGCGCTTCAAGGATAATGCTTCCGGAACGATTGTCGGAGTCGACGGCGACATTCGTTTGAACCGGAATTACAGTATCGACGGCCAGTTTCTTGTGGCTCATACGCAGGAGCCGGAAGATGATGCTCCTTTTTCCTTTTTCAAGGACCAGGCTCCGTACGGGTACACCGAGGATGAAGTCAATGCCGCATTCGCAGACCCATATATTTATAATCTGTCCCGGCTGCCCGATTCGTCCAACACCTTTGCCTTTGACGGCGAATCGTATTCCGGGACCGGGTTGATCACCCGATTCAGTAGACGGGCACGTCACTGGAATTTCATGCTCGATTACAATCAGGTCAGTCCGTCCTACCGCACCGAAACCGGGTTTGACCCTTATATAAATTATCGCAATTTTTCGATTTCATCCTCATACAACATTTATCCCGAAGACAACCTGTTCACGCGGATAACGCCTCAGTTCTACACCCTCAGTCGCTGGAATTTTGACGGTACCAAGAAACTGCAAATGGCCAACTTTGCCGTCAGTAACAGCCTCAATGTGGCTCAAATCGGCTTCAGCGTAACGGGAAATATCAAAGAAGAAATGTATGAGGGGACGATGTTCGATCAGCTTTGGTCCTCCGGTGTAAATGTGTTTGGTCGTCCGAGCAGTCAATTCAATTTCGGCTTCGGAGTTACCGTCGGCCGCGATATCGCCTATTTCCAGGGAACCAAGGGTGATGAACTTTCCGGATATGCGTCAATCGACTGGAAACCGATTGACCGTCTGGTCATCGAACCTACTATTAATTATGCACAGAGCACCGATATCGACAATGGTGACGAACTATTTCGGCAGATAATTCTCCGGTCACGATTCCGGCTGCAGATCAATCGGCAGCTTTCCCTGCGCATGGTGGTTCAGTACAATCACCTGCGGTTACCGGGATACGAGAGAAAAACATGGGAAGGCGATCCGTTGCTGACTTATCGGCTCAGTTCCTTCTCGGTTTTCTACTTTGGTTCAACGAGTGATATTCTCCATGTCGAGAGCATGACCGACGGCAAAGACCGCTGGAGGCTGACCAACCGGCAGTACTTTATGAAAATCCAATATCTTTTTCAGACCTGACAATCGCCTCCCCGGCGATCATTTCGGGCCTTTTCCTTCAGGCCGGGCGATAGAAAGCCGATATCGCCCGGCTTTTTTATTGCCTATAATAATTGTCCCGATTTGCCGATATATTTCCAAAAGGGCTATCTATTTTGAGGAGTCTTAAAAAATGATTATCAATGCCGTCGATAATTCGATGCTGGCTTATAATACCATCGTTCCGGCCACAACCGGCGATGGACAGGTCGCACCAAGGGAAGAACCCGCGATTGCTCCTCAACCCTCCGATACGCCCGATGAATCCGCCGATGTAGCTACCAATGACGGCCCTAAGGTAAAAGGGGTTATCCGTAACCTGATGAACGGTCATTTCAAGGGTGTCGCCGATGTTCGTCTGAGGATCAATTTTCATGATGAAATCGCCGCGATGGAGCAGGCTGAGGCCGAACGGGTAGCCGGTGAAGGTGTCTCCGATATCATGCAATATGTAAATTCCGAACTTGACGCCCTGGTTCAGTCGGGTGAAGTCAGCGAGCAGGCCGCTACTGCCATTAGCGAAGTTCAGAGTGTTTTCAATTCCCCATCGGAAGTTAATAATTCTACTGCCAATTTACGAGCCGGGTTCGATGAGTTAGTAACATCCTTGAATTTTATCTTTGAACCGGAAACCGAAACCGGTACTGAAGAAGCTGTCGAATCCCCGGAACTTGTCACCAATCCCGAAGCTGTTACATTAAAGGCCGATGTTGTGATAGAAGATGAAATAGCCGCTCCGGTTGAAGAATCATCATTCGACTTCGAGCAGTTTATTACCGGGTTAGTTGAATCATTTGATTTGAAATTGAGCGAGTTGGAGTCGGCGCTGAGTAATATCCAGGTCTTGCCGGAATTGTCCGAGCCGCGCGGTAAAGGTGTCGCCTATGAGAAATTTTTGGCGGCCTATAATCAGCTTAATGGTAATGCCGAGCCTGAGGTTGCGACGGAGACTATTGATACCGTTTCGTAAAATGGCAGGTTTTATTTTTCAATTTTAATCTCTGTGCCGCATTTGCCGCACTTAATAGAATCCCCTTCAAAATCAGGTGATAATTGCAGCTTATGGCCGCATGAGGGACACGACAGTGTCTCCCAGCCGGTGCCAGTGCGGTGGTAGGTTTTATCTATCGATGTCTGTTTGGCGTCAGCCGTGATTTTATCTTTGGCTTCCAATTGATCGAGAACCACTGCCGCGGCAGCAAGTTCGGCGGTCGGGACCACAATGTTACGCTGACAACGAGGGCAGGAAAATTCTTTCTTTTTAAAATCGGGCGGAAGCTTGAACCTCAGGCCGCAGACACAGGCGACAAAGAGATATTCGTTGACGGCCCGCATCAAATCATTAAGCTGGCGTGTTCCGGTTTTGCTGTTTGGATCGGGCGGTTCCACACCGGCTGTCTCGCGGCCCCGGATCGGTATCGCGGCGGCATCTTTGAGCCCTGATGAAGGGATCAGGTTTTCATCCTTGCCCGTGACGCTTTGATAAGCCTCCTGATACTGGGCAAAATCGGCGCCATGCGACATGGTGCGCAGAATCCTGATTCTTTCCTTGATCGGAGGGTGAGTGCTGCCGAGATTGGCCGCCTTCTTACCTTTTGCCCTGAGAGGGTTGGCGATATACATCGGCGCCGTTACTTTGTTGACATTCGGAATTTCCTTGTCGCTTCGAGATATCTTCTCCAGGGCCGAAGCGAGCCCTTCGGGGTAACGGGTCAGCCGTACGGCCGAGGCATCGGCCAGGTATTCCCTTTGCCTTGATATCGCCATATAGAGAAAATGGGCGAGAATCGGCGCCAGGATGGCAAATATAATAGCGATAATGGCAACTATCGGGACTCCGCCGCCGCCTGAGGATTTTTTGGATTCGATTCGCCGCGAGCCGCGGCCGCCGCCGCTGTATAGGAACATGCGTGAAAGAAGCAGGATACTTCCCAGCATGATACCGGCAAAGGTCATGAACAGAATGTCGCGATTGAGGATATGGGACATTTCATGCGCCACCACTCCCTGAAGTTCATCACGATTCAATCTGGTCAGCAGTCCGGCGGTGACGGCGATAGCGCTTTTTTCCGGGTTGCGTCCGGTGGCAAAGGCATTGGGGGCGGGCGTGTCGATGATATAAACTTTTGGCATCACCGGCAGACTGGCGGCGATTTTCATTTCCTCGACGACGTTGAACAGTTGCGGGTGAACGTCGGGAGTGACCAATTTGGCGCCGGCCATCCTGAGCATGATAGAATCACCGGAGAAATAACTGACCAGCGACAGTACGGCCCAGATAATAAAGGCCAGAGCCAGACCGGCCGGGCCGCCGCCCTCGCCCCAAAAGGCCATCCCCAGCAGATAACCGAGCAAAAGCAGGCAAATGCCCATCATAATGAAAAGGATAAACGACTTGCGCCGGTTTTGCCGAATCAGTTCCCACATGGTCGGTTGTTCCGTAACCTGATTTTATTGTCTCGTTCTACATACTCAATAGTTGTCATCGTTTATGAAAAGTCTACTTTCGGTACATCCCGCTCACCCGGATCTGAAATCTCAAAGAATTCAGACTGTTTGAAATTGAACATGCCGGCGATAATGTTCGACGGGAAAACCTCGATTTTGTTGTTGAAGAACAAAACCTGATCGTTATATGCCTGACGTGAGTACGATATTTTATTTTCAGTCGAGGTTAACTCTTCCTGGAGGGAGAGGAAATTCTGATTCGCTTTCAGGTCGGGATAATTTTCCACCACCAGAAAGAACTTGCTCATGGCACCATTAAGTTCGCCTTCGGCTTTGGCTTTGTCACCGACAGTTTCGGCTCCCATGGCGCGGCTGCGGGCGCTGGTAATATTTTCCAGTGTTTCGCGCTCATGCTTCATATACCCCTTGACCGTTTCCATCAGGTTAGGGATCAGGTCATGTCGCCGTTTCAACTGTACGTCAATCTGCGACCAGGCGTTCTTGACCTGGTTGCGCAAGCGGACCAGCGAATTGTAGATGCTTACAACAAAAATCGCCACTATGAAAAATATTATCAGCAGAACGATCAGTTCCATTTTCTGCCTCCAGTCTATATTTTGTTTTTCTTTTCTCCAAAAATATCCTGCAACAGATCGGCTACTTTGACATTGACCTCTCCGCCCAGGATGTCGATAATTTCTTTCAACTCACCGCGATCAAACCAGAGGCCATGCTCCTTCCGGCAAAGGTCGATATGAACCGGCTTTCCGGAACCGAGGGCGATTTCATTCATACCTTTTTGGCAGATGGGGCATTTTTTGTCGCCACGCTCCGCCTTGCCGCTCAGGGCCGGATGATGCAGGAGTTTTTTGACCTCATCCGGATTTTCCAGGAGCAACTCCAGTTCGCCGGAGTCGAGCCAGGTTCCGCCGCACTCAAGGCAATAGTCAACCTCAACCTGATCCAGTTCGAGGACTATCATAGTAGCTTTGCAGGACACACACTTCATCAACGGCTCCGTTATCCGGGGTTTAGATTAAAATATACATCTCATAATATATTGTCAACCAATAGAAAAATATTCACTTCTATGTCTCCCCCGATTCTGCTTGACAATTATAATTGATTTCCATAGAATACTACCGGTGTAAAGAAACATTCATCCTGGGCATAATTTTCTGAAATAAGCAAAACAATGAAGGAGAACCGTCATGGATAATCCCAAATTTGTACTTTTTACCGGCGAAGATAATCAATACTACTTCCGACTGCAGGCCGCAAACGGTGAACCGATTCTGCAAAGCGAAGGATACAAGACCAAGGCTGGCGCAGATAATGGAATCGAGAGCGTGAAGGAAAATGCTACTAAAGAAGAACGATACGTCCGCGAACAATCAAAAGACGGTCAGTATTATTTCAATCTTCGAGCCGCCAATCATGAAATAATTGGTGTCAGCGAAATGTATACTACCACGGCGGCCAGAGATAATGGAATCGCCGCCGTTAAAGACGACGCTCCCGGCGCCCCGATTGACGATCGCACTTGACGAAATGTTGTCCCAAAAGTCTAAGTTGGCTTTTTGCGCGGCCGTTCTGACATTTTGCTGACCGCCGCAATCGGATAACCTGTTGTTTAATCATGACTTACCGGCGAGTCACTCGTCACGGGCGGCCAAGGCGGATCAAAATCCGCCAAAACGGTTTTAACCGATTTATGGGAAAGCTTCGTGATGTCCGCCATCCACCCGGCAGAAGCCGATTTTCGGCTATCGCGCGGATGACCTAAAGCTGGGTTTGTAAACCGCGATCAAAGATCTCGGCCACCCGTCCATATGCTCTTGACAGAGTGACTTCATAATGTTATCCTGATAGTTGAGTATGTGAAATATATCACAAACAATCCGCGAGACAGATTTACATACAGGAGAGTATGGCATGGTAACCATCATAAAAACTATTGCAGTGGTGCTGATCGCTTTTGCCATCAGCGGCTGTGATATCTGGTCCGGAGCGATTAATAAAATGATGCCCGCCAATAGCCGGCCGACCGAAGTTACTTTTATCTCCGAAAAGGTGACGGCTGAGGAATATGACCGTATCGCCACCGATTTGATGGCCGCCCATGATTATGATTTCCCTCATATTGAGGCTTTTCGCGAGGCGGGAATTTTTGTCTACGAAGGACCGAAAACCTGCTTGAAATGCCATGAGGATATTGAATACGAGGATGCCAAAACCGGTGAGATCAAGAAAGATGATCTGATGCATAACCTCACTACCTCGGCTCATTACCGGTTCTATACCACCAAGCATCCCAATGTATATGGTTTCAACGGTGAACTGGCCGATGATTTCCGGATGGGTAAAATCAACCGCCCCTGCCCCAAGCCGGGTTCGTTTGCGATGACAGCCTGGGCCGCCCCAGTCGTTCTGGCCAGCGGCGATACTCTTTCTGAGGGCTGCGGACAATGCCATATCGGCGGTCAGCCAACCGCTCCGCTGGGTGAAATGATGCCCGGATACAGCACCAGCGACAGCGAAAAAGACGCTATCGATTGCCTGATTTGCCATTCGGTCGGATACGACATGAACCGCAAACAAGTGGTATCGACTGAGAAAGGTCGCTGGTATTGGGATCAGGACCGTTCGATGACGGCTGCCCTGTCAGTTACCACACCTACTTCCCAAACCTGTCTGCGCTGCCATCAGCATAATTTTGGCGGCGATATTTTTGTCGACGAGAATCACCCGACCTTCCATCAGAGTCTCATTGAAGTCGGCAAGGAACGCCCGCGTGTCGCCCATCCCGGCAGTAAAAGGGGAACCCCCTTTAGTCCTGAATGGGATGTTCACGCCGCCGCCGGAGTTGATTGTATCGAATGTCACAAAACCGAAGGTCATTATATCGCCAAAGGGACTCACACGACGACTATGATGGCTAACGATCTTCCGGAAGTTGAAGTCGCCTGTGAAAATTGTCATACCAATGCGCCGCATTCCGAAGACGAAGAATACGCCGATTTCTATAACGACCACACTGACATGATCGCCTGCCAGACCTGCCATATTCCGAGCCTCCATGAGGACAATGCCACTTATCGCGATTTCAATACTCCGATGTTCGAGGAGCATCCCGGTATTTATGTGTACACCGACACTCACAAAGAGACCGAACCGGGTAAGGGAATCATATATGCCTGGTGGAACGGCGATGCCACCTTCCTCGGCAATCCGATCGGCGACAATCCCAACGGCAAAAACCTTTACAGTTTCTACCAGCCGGATAAAATCTGGCCGGAGTTTTCCGATTTTGATTATGCAACCTGGTATGAAGAGGTAATGCGTCCAATCGCTCAGGACGGCCGCCCCTCCAAGATTTATCCGATGAAGCTGTTTAATGGCAAACAGCATATCGACCTTCAGAATATCACTCCCTTCGGCGGTATGTACCTGCCGTACAATCTGCCGACTTATTATAAAACCGGCGATCCCGACAAAGCAGCAATGGTTGAGATGGAGCATCCGATGATGGAGATGATGTATGGATGGATGTTCAAGGTGTACATGATGGACAAGTTCATGACCTTCATGGACGCCGATGGTTGGAACACCGATTCGTACGAGGACGCCAAAAACCTCCGTCAGGTAGAGGCGCGCTGGATTCCACAGGATGCTCTGCTGGAAGCCAGCCACGCCATTCGGCGGGAAGGCGCCCTAACCTGCAAGAGTTGCCATTCACCTTTTGGTGTCATGGATTTCAAGGCGCTCGGATATGATGATAGCGAAGTCGAATCGCTTCAGGAAGACCGGATGTAGCACAACCGCGATTCACAGCATAAATTCCCGGGATCACACGGATCGCGGACTGCAATATTGATATATTTCTTTATTGAAAAGGCGCCCCTGGTTTTTATCAGGGGCGTTTTCTCTAGTAGAAAATGGCCTTTATAAGGCCTTAACACAATTTGCCATTATCAATTGCCTCGCAGGAGCTTAGGCTATCTTATATTAATATCTACTCATAATATACTCATTATTTGAAGTTTTTACTTGACAAAATGTTCAATACTCCCTAACTTGTGATTGCGTAAAGTGCAGCATCAAATATTTTTAAGTACACCATCAAAATAACCTGGAGGTTAGCATGATTGGCAAAATAGTAAACCCATTTGACTCCAGCTAGGGAAACGGATCTGGAGCAAGGAGGAGTAGAGAATGGCTCGCTTCTTTTGCAACTTCAGCGAATTTAGGGAATCGTCGGATTCTGAAGAAGATTTCTACCTACATGGATCGGAGGATCTTTACCTCACTGATCTTGAGAAGCAAATCGGATTGCTTCGGGAACGTATTCATCTTCAGGAGCGGCAAAAGACGGGACAACATAAGCGGAGAATCGCTAACTTCATTTTGTTCGGGTCTTTGATATTTTTGGCTTTGTTATTCGTCATCGGATTATTCCGAGACGATTTTGAGCCAGCCCGATTATGGTGGATGTTTGTTGGACCATTGGTAGGATATCTTTTAAGAGTTATTTTTGAAGATAGGGGTCCTGCACCTTAGTAAAGGAGATAAAATGAGTAATTCATCCAAAAAGCAAAGAATACAATTTGATCTGACTCCTGAGGCTTTGAAGGCACTGGATGAATTGAAGGATATTTCTCAAGCAACGACACGTGCGGAACTGATTAAGAATTCATTGCGCCTATTTGCCTGGTTTTTGGAAAAACGTATCGACGGCTATGATTTATTGCTCCGCAAGGGATCGTCTGTTGAAAAGATTGAACTTCCACTTCTACCTGTGCCCAGAAGTGAATCCGCGACTTGATAGTCCTATGTCGCTGAGGAATATTGAAATACTTTTGTGTTAAGACATTTCTGTTATTACATCAACGTATTTTACAATTCATCCAATTATAATCATGAAGCATCCACCGGCAAGGTATAAATGATCTCGCCGTATTTGTTTTCCTCGCCGGTGTCGGAAAAGCCCATGCCTTTATATAACTTCTGTGCGATCACATTATCTTTCTCGACAGTCAGTTTCATTTCGCGGCATTGGGAATGAATTGAGGGGATAAATTGCAGTATCTGGCGGAGGACCGCCTTACCATAACCCTGATTCTGATATTTTTGATCGATGATGAAGCCGCCTATCCAATAGTTGTCGACACTCTCCGGCGTGTATGAGATATAGAAAAGCCCAATCATGGTGTCATCGGCATAAACTATGTATGGATCGAGCGCCTCATCCCATGGCTTGACATAGGCTGCCGCCAGAGATTCGGCCACCGATGGGGCAAACTTTTGCTGTTCCGGTTTGACGGCCATTTTCATCGCCTCTTCCCAGTTGTCTCTTGTCACCGCTTCGAATCGGATGTTGCCGGCCATGATGATAACTCCGTAGTAAAAGTTTAGCGAGGATGAACATTGTCGGCAATAACCGAAGCGGTTTGCGATACGGCCCCGAGACGCCGGCAAACAATCAGCAGGCGATGATAAAAGCCGCGCGTTTCGGGAAATTCCGGATTGAAAAACATTCCCGGATGAACGACCATGCTGACCGCGCCGCCGACCTGCTTTAGATGGCGCAACATCCGCTCGAAGGCATCCACCGCTCCGTCTCCATACTGAGACAAAAGCGTCGCCTCCATAATATCTATCGGAATTTCTCGAAATTTCAGAGGTTGTTCGAAGTCAATATCATACGGCTGAAAACATCCACCGATACCGCAACGGTATCCGATCCGGTCGGGATACCCGACTGATTCATCGGTCGTAATATCATGGGCGGCCCAGAAGTCAAATGATTTTGCATGATCGAACCGCAGGTAATGGGCTCGCCCGACCCTGGTCGTCCGTCCGGTAACTTCATTCAATTCCGTTTGCTGAGCCGAAAACTTGTCATTATCCAGATGGGTATCGTAATTGTAATGAATACCGACATCGTCTCGGTCAGGAATATGCGGCATAAGCTCGGCGATAATCTTTGAACCGCTACGCGCGCCGAAGCGGCCACCGCTGCCATTGAGCATATAAAAGGTGGATTCGAAATCAAAGATTTGTTCCAGCGCGATCATTCCTTTGGCATTGTCGAAATAATAGTCTCTGGGGCGGACGGCATTGCGAATAATCCACCACATATTTTGCAGGTGTGGCGGGCGTAGCCGGATCAGGGGTTGAAGGATTCGATAAGCCCGTACCGATTGGGTCCACAAATCGTTGCCTGACAGAATATCGCAGTCATGCGAAAGAACCACCATCGGCGGCTGCACATGGCCATCTAACTCGAACCACGGGAGGCTATCTTGCTGCAAACCCAGCGCGGCCCCCACCAGTGCCGCGGCAGCTTCATTGAAAGCCGGTGTTTCCAGCAGATTTTTTTCACATCGAGGGCTATAGGCGGCAATAAAACGTCCATGAATATCACGCCGCGAATCCTCACGATCCTCACGAAAAGTCAGAAGGTCAAACAGATTATGATAAAGGTTCCAGGCCGGAATAAGCGTTCCCGATTGATGCCGGTACCAGATCGGATGAGTTTCATCAGGCAGACAGGCCCACCCCTCGCCATCGGGTCGAGGCAGCCGGTTATAGAGTGTCAGTTCGGTTTCATTGAACGGCGCCGTATATTGATTTTCGGGGACAATCGGCGCTTCGATATCAATCGGGACAGCTATGCAGGACGCGCGCCGCTGGACGGCTTCGCTATAATTTTCAAATATGATCTCAGTTTTCTGCAATGCCTGAGAGGCTTCATCCGAAAAAAACCGCCCGCAATGACGCAGCAATTGCGTTTTAAGGTAGTCAATCCGAGACCTGGCGATCATCCGGTAACTCCCTCGGTGAAAATCCGGGTTACGAACCAGTTGTCGAATTGCGCCAGAAAATCACGCCGATCCGATTGATCGTTGATATATAGAACGGCGAAGTATCCGCGCTTGACATTATAGAATCCAACCTTCCGGGCCGTTTCGGTTATCAAATTGTCAAAAGGATGGTTATTCACTTTCCACCCCCTAACTCCCGATGCGCCCATGGCGCGAAGTGTATCCACGGCATCCTGCAGAAGTAACGACACGGCCGTACCGGTGATGTCCGATTCCTCATGCGTCACCATGATATCCACCAAATAACCCATGCCGTCGTCGCCGATAGTGAAGGCACACCATCCGATCAGTTGATTGTCACAGTAGGCCGCTCGAAAGATGGAACGGGCGAAGGGATTTTCAAACAGCCGCCATTGCAGGTAAGCAGCATCGCGATAAATGGTAACCCCGCCCCATTGGCGGACAAAACGTTTGGAGATGGTTCCCGCATCATCCGGCGGTTTATCCAGAGTCTTGAGTTCGATTCTGTTTGTCGCGGCGGAGGCGCTCACCCTTTTGCGGGCTCGGCATGATTTGAAGGATGCATATTTCGCAGCCAGAAGGCTGGCCAGTTTATATCCAATCGCCTTGATCTTTGACCCGATACCGGCGTTATTCGATGTAACCTGACTACCGACCGCCACTGTCACCGCCGACGCGGAAAAAGGCAGAAACAACTGGGAGGTACCAACCGGAACCAAAAATCCGATCTTGATCAAAGCCTTGATAGCCGCAGTGAAACCCCAAATGCAGTGATAATCGCGGGTCTTCATATAGTCGAACATGACCGTGTACATTTTTTCAAAATAACCCTGACCACGAAGGTCGGGATGTACCAGAGTCTCTTCCGATTTGACCGTTGGGAAAACTCCTCTTTCGTCCACCAGTCGGATGGGAATAAATGCCTGGGTACCGACGATCCGATCGTCATCATCGACCACCACGAATGGGATTGTATTTTGATTGTCTTCTTTGGGCAGAAAACACCAGCGCCACTGTTTCAACGACCGGTCATCGCGGAAAAAATGATTATGGAAATCATTGCAGACCTTGTCCTCACCCGGCCTTATAAAACGTACATCCATCCCTTTGTCCATGCGTAATTGGGGTGATAGTATACAGGCTGAGGCCAAACTATGGGCGATAAACCGAAATGTCAAGCCGATTTTGAAACCCGCCAGCTTCGCCGACGATCGGCTATGGCATTCCGCCCGGACCAGATAAATGAAACTAACGCCGTTTTCAGGGTCTCTAAGTACGGTGAGCCAGCCGCCAACCGGACGGATGCCCCTACCAAAACTTGTGCCGGGTGGATGTCCACATCCGCCCGGCTATTCGGCCGATGTGGATAGAGGCCCTGCACAGGATTTTCGTTAGTCAATTCCCGGGATCACACGGATCCCGGGCTACGAAAATCTGCCAAAGATTCACATATCGATAAAAAATCGGACTTCTGCCTGTCTGTGATTGCAAAGGCTTTTAATCATGCTTATATTGTCCCGCTATGAGCAGACTACTGGATCAACTCAACGACTGCCAAAAGGCAGCTGTAGAACAGACAGAAGGACCGTTGCTGGTAGTGGCTGGTGCAGGGTCGGGAAAAACACGAGTACTGACTCACCGGCTGGCCTATATTATCGACCAGCAAAAAGCGAAACCATGGGAAATCCTGGCCGTGACCTTCACCAACCGGGGCGCCGGCGAAATGAAAGAACGGATCGAAGGGCTGCTGGGGTTCGATATCAGCCGGATGTGGGTTTCGACTTTTCACTCCTTCTGCGCCCGATTCCTCCGTATGGAGGCCACCCATATCGACTACCCGACCAGTTTCACCATCCTCGACAACGCCGACAGTAAATCACTTATCAAACGCTGTCTCAAGGATTTAGGTGTCGCGGGATCGCAGTTTACGCCCGATTCGGTGCTGCGTAAAATCTCATCGGCCAAAAACCGCCTCTATACCGCCGAACGGTTCGCCTCGGAGGCAAACGGCTACTATGATGAGCGGGTCGCACAAGTATTTACCCTGTATGAAAGCAAGCTGCGCGCCTCGGCGGCTTTTGATTTTGACGATCTCCTCGGCCGAGCGGTAATGCTTTTGAATGCTCATGACGATGTCCGCGAAAATTGGAAGCGGCGTTTCAAATATATTTTGGTCGATGAATACCAGGATACCAACCATGCTCAGTATGGTTTGCTTAAAGCCCTGGTCGGCCCGGACAAGAATATCTGTGTAGTCGGCGATGAGGATCAGTCGATTTACGGCTGGCGCGGAGCCGATATTTCCAATATTCTCAATTTTGAAAACGATTTTCCCGGCGCGAAGGTTATCAAGCTGGAGCAGAATTACCGCTCGACCCAGACGATCCTGGATGCGGCCTCGGCGGTAATCAAAAATAATATCTCCCGCAAAGATAAAACCCTCTGGACCGAGCACGATGGCGGCGAAAAAATCACCGTCGCGCTGGTGGAATCGCAAGGGGATGAGGCCGACTGGGTGATCCAGAAAATTCTGGAGCGGCGCAACGGCGGAGCGTTGAAAGAAATGGTTATCCTGTACCGCACCAATGCGCAATCGCGCACCTTTGAAGAAGTTTTGCGGCGCGAAAACATTCCGTATCAGATTATCGGCGGAGTATCATTCTATCAGCGCAAGGAGATTAAGGACATTATCGCCTATCTCAAACTGGTTTCAAATCATCGCGATGAAGCGGCCTTTATCCGGATTATCAATTTCCCCAAGCGTGCCCTGGGGCAGACTTCGCTAGAACGGCTGACTGCATATGCCAATCAAACAGGGAAATCACTCTTCGAGGCGGCATCGGAAGCAGACACAATCGGCACAATCGGCAGCCGGGCGCAGAATGGACTTAAGAAATTTGCTGAGATGATTGCCGGGTTCAAACAAGATTCGGAAACTTTGCCGATTGACCGTCTGATTGAGAAAATTATTGATGAGACCGGGTTGAACCAGGCTTTGGTTGACGATGATCCGGTCACAGGCGAAGCGCGGGTAGAAAACATCGACGAATTTTCAGCCGCGGCAACCGATTTTTTTCACACCAATCCCGACCCGACGCTGGATAATTTCCTTGCCGAGATCACACTTTACACCGACCTCGACAATTACCAGGAGACCGACGACAAGTTGACCTTGATGACATTGCATAATGCCAAAGGTCTGGAATTCGATAATGTTTTCATTACCGGGCTGGAGGACGGACTGTTTCCTTTGGCGCGGGCCTTTGATGAACCGTCCGAGTTGGAAGAAGAGCGGCGTTTGCTCTATGTCGGGGCAACTCGCGCACGCAAGGTTCTGACTCTCACCGCTGCGCATTATCGTTATCGCTTTGGCGGCAGTGAATCGGTGCCATCACGATTTTTGAAGGAAATTCCGCCCGATTTGATCGAGAAAATAGACAAGCGTTCTTATCGCTACGAATTCGGTCCGACACGAACACCCGCCGGAAGGCAGTCGAAGCCGGCAAAACCGAGTCGCCCCGATGGTGTGTATTATGAATATGAAGACGGTGAGGGGATGAAGCCGGGGAATATCGTTCTGCATGCCAAATTCGGCCAGGGGCGGGTGCTGAAGGTCGAGGGATATGGCGAAGAGATGCGCCTTGATGTCGATTTCGCCTCGGTGGGGCCAAAAAAATTGATCGCTAAGTATGCGAAATTGACGGTGATCTCGGAGTAGTCCTCTCCTATTTCTAACCATTTTAACCTTGACATTTAAGTCTTTGTTTTGTATATATTTAAGTGAGGACGTGTACCTTTTAATCTACTTCCGGCTGTCCTGAATAAACCTAATTTCGGGAGGGTTGCTATGTCTCATTCTAGCCCAAAACGTATTTTCATATTTTTTATTTTTTTGGCCGTTCTCGTGATTGGATTATCTCCGGCCGGGGCGGCCAATCGGGTGTATATTGATGCCGGCAAATCGGGTGTGGCTTATGATACCTTGTATGTCGGCGGTGAGTATGAATTGCGAACCTGGATCGAAAACGATTTCATTCTCGGCGGCGCCAGCCCAAGCTATGAATTGTGGTCTGATGACGGCGTGACATGGAAATACGTCGACAAGCCCAATGGATTCGGGAACATTTATACCTGTGTCACAATCGT
>DAOUTW010000085.1 GCA_030668485.1 Candidatus Zixiibacteriota bacterium | reverse complement strand
TGCAGAAAAACCAAAAATCGGTGAATATTCAAGCCCTTCACAGATACAATAGATGACCCCAACCGAAAAGGGGCGGCGGCCATAAATTTGTAGAAAAAACCAAAAATCGGTGAATATTCAAGCCCTTCACAGATACAATAGATGACCCCAACCGAAACGGGGCGGCAGCCCCTTTTTGGTTGACACTAATTTCTTGAATAGGTAGATATACGTTATGCAATATGGAAAAATTGTCTCGACCGGCTGGAGTCAGGCCTGGAAGCACAAAACCCTCTGGATTTTCGGCTTTCTTATCTCCGGCGCCGGCGGCGGTAACGTCTCCAATTTTACGGATGATTTTGATGGGTTAGGTCTGGGCGGGCCAGATATGTACCAGATCAAGAACTTTGTTGCCGAACATCTGCTGATTATCGCCATGTTTGCGCTCTTGGCTTTTGTCGCCTTTATTATCTGGATCATCCTTAGCACCATTTCGACCGGCGGCTTGATCGACGCCGCCCGGCAATTAAAACGCGGCGAGACGTACAGCTTCGTTAAGGCCTTCAAAACCGGCGCCTCATACTTCTGGAGGATTCTCGGGATCGGTCTCCTGACCTTCCTTGTGATAGCGGCCTTTATTATATTCCTGGTGCTACTGGGCGTGGCCGCCTTCTTCATCCATGTCGCATTCGGGATTATTTCAATTTTGGTTTTATTGCCGATTCTGATTATCGGGATGTTTGTGACCTCGATTACGGTAGCTATGGCGGAACGATATATTGTCATCGAGGATCGCCCTGTGTTCGACAGTATCGCTGATGGATACAATCTCTGGAGATCGGACCTGGGATCGTCGGTCGTATTTTGTCTCATCTATATCGGCATCGCTATCGCCGTCGGTTTGGCCTCCCTGGTAGTTTTCCTCTTTACCGTCATCCCGTTTATCGCCATCGGTTTTGTAAACCTCTGGATGGGAATTTTGATCGGCGCACCGATCATGCTTTTGATTATGCTGGTATTGGATGGCTTCTCCGGCTCGGCCATGCACCTGATGACAACCGAGTTTTATTATCAACTGGTGGAAGGAAGTCAAGCGGCGGCAATGCAACCGACCGCTCCGGGCAGCGATTTATCTCCTCCGCCTCCCCCGCCTGCGCCTTGATTGGATGTAATGGTCTTGAAATCGATATTTAAATATCCTGTCATGGCGCTGGTGCTGATCTTCAGCCTGAGCTTTGCGCCATTGACTTCTTTTGCGCAGACCAGCGACCTCCCCCAGGTAGATATGGTCATCGATAACTATGACTATATGATCTCGCTTTTCCCCGATGATTATTCCAGCCGGAAACAGGCGATAAAAGCATGTTCGACCATTACGACCGAAGCGGAATCGCTCAAAGTATTCTGGGATGAATACGGCGAATACGTGTTGACTTACCTCTCGTACTATGCCGGAATCAACTGGGTGGAACCGGAATTCGATATTTATATAGTCAAGTATTTCCCCGATTTTGCCAGCCACCGGCCGCTGACTATTCCCCTGGCCGGCAAAAAAAACGATAACCGGATCGTGGCGGTACCTCAGGGGTTGTCTCATTATATCACCCTTTTTCAGCAATTGTCTAAACGGCTCCTGGAGCAGGCCTTTGCTCCCGGCGGTTCTCCCTATTACATAGCCAATCATCCCCTGATGCAGAAAACGCCGCGACGATTTGGCAACCTGGCCAACCTTCTGGCCCTGCGTACCCTGGCCGACTTCAAGGATATCGACTCGGTCATGGCCGTTTTTCGTTCGGCTCATTGGAAAGAGCGTGAACCGGGACAAGAGGTATTACTTAAGAAATTCTGGAATAAATGGGAGCTTTCGGGCGATAGCACTCTGGCCGCTATGGTTGCTTCGGAACCATATAGCTCCCGCCTGGTCGCCCTGACCCGTCCCCCGGTAGTAAAAAAGCCGCGCCGTAGTGGCTGGGGAGACCACCAATTGCAGCCGCCGCCGGGAGGTAAACTGGGATTGTCGGTGGCCCGCAGCAGTTCCGGATTTTTCCGGGTGGTCGATATCGATACCTTAAAGCTGGCCTATATCTCCGGCCTCCGCAAAGACGATCTTATCCGCAATATCGAAGGCAGTTCACCACGGAATATAAAGCAGTTGTTCGCCGGGATTCTTAAAGGTCTCGACCGGGGCGTTCATGTCAATATCATCCGCAATGACGAACCGGACGCGGTTATTATATACTCCTGGGACGAAGTCACTGAGCCCTGATCCCTGATTTACGGCATTTGAATATCATCATCGAATCCACCCTATATTATCCATCTCTCAGGTGGCCCGGCACCAACGAGAGACCATCCGCGCGATAGCCAAAAAGTGGCTTCTGCCACTGAGTACCCCGCCCAGAGGTCATTCTCATGGCCGTCGGGTGGGATTCTTTTATCATCTCGTGAGACCAAAATGTGATTGACAATTTCAGGAAATATTATAATCGTCTCTTTCATGAAGATCAAGCATTATGATCATGACGGTCGGGCTCGATTTATCACCTTCTGCACCCATAATCGTTTACCCTTGCTTACGAATGATAGCTTTCGCTCGATTGCTGTCGAAGCCATCAAGGAGGTCAGGGCGCGGACGGGATTAAAACTTCTAGCCTATGTTATTTATGCCCAACCATATCCATCTGGTCCTTGTGCCACCCATTGAAGGAAAGGTCGGATTTATCATTGGAGAGATAAAGCGCATTTCGGCCCGAGAAATTCATCGTCGTCTCAAAGCTGCTCATTCAGATTTATCGGCCAAACTAATTATAACTCGCCGAGGCGCAGTCAAATTCGCTTTCTGGCAAAAACGGTGTTTCGATCATAATTGCCGCTCCGAAGAAGTTGTGTGGACGAAAGTCAAATATTGTCATGACAATCCGGTTAAATGGGGGTTGGTGAAAAATCCCGGTGAATGGAGATGGAGCAGTTACAACTGTTATCATGGAAATGACAATGTTGTGCTTGAAATCGATTTCGAAGGAGGTCCCATTTAATTCCCACCCGCCGGTCGCTAAAGCGACCTCTGGGCGGGGTACTCAGTGAATGGAGATGGAGCAGTTACAATTGTTATCATGGAAATGACAATGTTGCGCTTGAAATCAACCTCGAAAGAGGTCCCAATTAAATCCCACCCGCCGGTCGCTAAAGCAACCTTTGGGCGGAGTACTCGCCAAAAATCTTAGCCCGGCCATCATGAATAATCAGACAGCGGTTAAATTTCCCGCGGTTTATCCGATAATCTTTATATAATCTTAACCTTGCAGGAGAAACTATGGATATGCCATCTGTGCCCCCCTCACTGGTGGAGCGAAAAAAATACGATGAAAAAGTGGCTCATCAAATAGCCCGAAACATCTGGTGGATCGGATATATCGATTCGCGCATTGAATGTTCTCATAATCCTTTTCTATTCTTCGACGAAGAAGAGGCTATTTTAATCAATCCCGGTTCTCGGGCCGACGAACATTTCGGCACCGTCCGTAAAAAAGTGGAATCGTTGATCGATCCCAAACAGATTCAACATATCATTATCTTGCATAATGACCCCGACCGATGCGCTTCCCTGCCGCTGTTCGAAAAAATGGCCGACCGACATGTCAAAATATACGCCCCCTCACAGGCGGTCAGATCGCTGGCCTATTATGGCTGCAAAAACCCGGTCGTCGGCCTCAACGAGGGCGACAGTGTCATCCTCCGCTCGGGGCGGTCGTTCGAATACTTTGAAACTCCGGGGCTCCCTACCGCCGGTATGGGAATGTTATTTGACTCGAAAACGGCAACCCTGTTTTCAGGCAATCTTATCGGTACTTTGAATGATGAATGGAAGCTTTTCGCCGCCGCCAACGGCTGGAGGTCTCTGGTACCGATCAAGGCCAGGGAATCCGGTTCCAGAAAAGCTCACCTGAAGGCCCTTAATAAGATCGAACGTCTTTCTCCCGATCGTATCTGCCCGCAATGCGGCCCGATCATCGACGACGAGATCGACAAGTATCTTTCCTCCGCCCGCGAGACTGATCTGGGAAAATAAATTTACCGGTCAATCGATATAAGCCGCTCCGGTCCGGGGTGGCTTTTTTTATAACCCGGAAAAAAGTGACAGGCGGAGGCCGAACTGGTTAATCGGTTCGCCCACAAAGGTACCGTAAATCCTCTGATAGTTGACCGACAACGAACGATAGATCGGTTTAACAAGTGACAGTTCCAGGTAGTAATCAGAGTCTTCGTATAAATCAAGATCCCAGTTGAAATCGCCCGTGAATTCGAAGATAAAATCAGTCCCGACATGGAACATGTTTATGGAAATTAGCTGCAGGGTGGTACCGCGCGAGCGCCCGAAATCATCGATGTTTTTGTAATAAGAAATTTCGTTGGTAATCGGCGTTACCATGCATGACAGGCAGCTCGAAGATGCAGGCGCGGGTATATTGTCAGCTATTGCGATGCCCGGAAGTAACAACAATCCGATAATTAATAAATTCTTGATCGGCATATTATCCTCAAGTTCAGGGGTTGACAAATCATCAATCCGGAAAGCTGATTATACCTCATTAAGCCGAAAATGCAAAGGAGGTTTAAAGGACCGTCAGGTCTTGATTTTGGCTTGCCATAATTGTTACCTGATGCTACATTCGCGGTATGGATCTTCGTAACAGCATCACAATTCGGGTTTTTCTGCCGCTGATTTCGGTATTGCTATTCATGGTTCTGGCTGAATCGGCTCTATGGTTGCTGAATGTCGACCCTTATCCCCGGGGAGTGGAATTCGCCGTCAACCGCGCTCCCGATTATCCCGATGTTTTCCTCAAGGATCGCGATCTGTTCTGGCGATTTCGTCCCGGACGGACGATTGTCTCCGGATTCTTTGAGGGCAAAAGTTATCGTATCAACCGGCAGGGGTTCCGGGGCGATGATTTCATTCCGGAAAAGTCCGGGCTTCGAATCGCGGTGCTCGGCAATTCATGCAGTTTCGGCTGGGGTATGGATGAAGGTGAGACCTTCGTCGGGCAGTTGCAAAAGATGCTGCGGCATCAGCACGGAATGGAAAAGGCGGAAGTCTACAATTTCTCGGTTCCGGGATACAGTTCGTTTCAGGGCGAGATAAACTATCGGCAAAATGTCCGTGATTACAGCCCGGATATTTTACTGGTGACATTCGGCTGGAATGATCAATGGATGTCAGCCAACGACCGCCCCGATAAAGACCAGCAGATGCCGCCTCAATTGATCCTCGATTGTTATAATCTGATTGGGCGAACCCGCATATACCGGTTTTACAAAAGCTTCTTGTTTTCCTTCCGGGGCGAAAGGGGATTGACTGAATACCGGGATCAGCAGGCCCGGGTCGATCTGGAGGATTTTAAGTCCAACCTGGGAAAAATAATCAGGGCGGCCCGCCATGACGGCGCCGAAGTGATTCTATTAACGTCACCTATCCCCTCGATGGAAACTTATTATCATATGACGGAGCAGTCTTATATGCATGAGCGTCATTATTATTACAATGAAATGACCCGCGAGGCGGCGGCCGTTTTTTCAGCCGGATTGATCGACCTGGCGGCTGTTTTCGATCAGTATGACAACCTGTTCGACGACGTCTCTAAAGATCCCTTTCATTACAACATCCGCGGGCATACTCTTGCGGCCGAAGAGATTTTCCACGCCCTGAGGAAACACCAATAATAATCTATATAAACGTTCGATTTCAAAGCATAGAATCCTAACCTATGTTTCAAGAGGGGATAAATCCCCAATTTAATTGCCTCTAATCTTGATTAAGTCGTTTATCTGTCATATAATACAGCCGATAATCAGAACAATACGGATATTGAAATGAAAAAAACTGTTGGAAAGAAAATATTGGTTACGGGGGCCGGCGGTTTTATCGGCTCTCACCTGACTGAATATCTGGTCGATGCTGGTGCGGAAGTGACCGCTTTTGTACGCTACACTTCGACCGGAACGGCTGGATTTTTGGATAAGCTTGATAAAAGCAAACTCCGGAAATTGAAGATTGTCTTCGGCGATATTCGCGACCATGACGACTGCCGTAGGGCAGTTTCAGGAAACAGTCTCGTAATACACCTGGCAGCTCAGATCGCCATCCCCTATTCATACCTCGCCCCCGCCGATTTTGTCAGTACCAATATCAACGGGACGCTAAACATGCTTTCGGCTGTCCGTGATAGTAAGGCCAAACGGATGGTGCAATTATCGACCTCCGAGGTTTACGGCTCGGCGCAATATACACCGATTGATGAAAAACATCCATTGGTCGGTCAATCCCCCTATTCGGCTTCGAAAATCGGCGCCGACAAACTGGCCGAATCGTTCCATCGTTCCTTCGGGACGCCGGTGATTATTGCTCGACCATTCAATACCTATGGCCCCCGGCAATCTCCGCGAGCGGTTATCCCTACCATTATCCTTCAGGCTCTGCGTGGCAGGGTAATCAAGCTGGGAAACGTCGACAGCCGGCGTGATCTGAATTTTGTCGAAGATACCGCCGAGGCTCTGGCCAAGATGGCTCTTTCGACCAAAGGTCTGGGCGGGCAGTTCAACATCGCCTCCGGAAAAGATTACTCGATTGCCGAGGTGGTCGAGATGGTGGCGGATATTCTTGGAAAGAAATTGACAATAAAGACCGACCGGCGACGAGTACGGCCGAAAGGCTCCGAGGTAGATCGCCTCCTCGGTAACGGATCGCTGGGTAACAGGACTTTCGGGTTCGGCCGCAGGACTTCGCTGAAAAATGGTCTCAAACAAACGGTCGCCTATTACGAATCACATTTGGCAGACTTTACTAAAGAGGATTATCGACTCTGATGAAAGCGGTCATATTAGCCGGAGGTAAAGGTTCTCGGCTGGAACCATTCACTCATGTTTTTCCCAAGCCGCTGATGCCGATCGGCAACCGGCCGATTTTGGAGATTGTGCTGAAACAACTGGCTTATGCCGGAATCGATGAGGTGATCCTGACAGTTGGTCATCAGGCGGCCAAGCTGATCAAAATGGTCACGGCGGCTGGGAAGTTCGACCTCAAAATCCGTTATTCCGAAGAGGAAAAACCGCTCGGGACAGCCGGACCGTTGAAACTGATTCGCAACCTCGGCGCCGATTTTCTGGTGCTCAATGGTGATATCCTGACCGACCTGAATTTCGGAAAATTTATCGATTTTCACCTGAAAACCGGCGCTATCGCCACTATTGGAGCCTTCGAGCGGAACCTTGATATCGATTTCGGGGTTATCGAGTCAGAGGGCGACCGGGTGGTTGATTACTATGAAAAACCGCAAATCGAATCGCTGGTTTCGATGGGTGTTTACGCCTTTAAGCGGGAGATTTTGAAATATATCCCGGCCGGGCGACGGCTCGATTTCCCCGACCTGGTTCATAAACTGCTCTACAAGAAGGTCTTTCCCGCCGTATATCGTCATCGAGGGGAATGGCTGGATATCGGTCGTCCCGACGATTACAAAGAGGCGGTGGAAACGTTTTACAAAAAGCAACGGCGGTTTCTTCGGGCAGGCGGTAAATCATTCAACCGAAGAGACCGATAACTATAAAGACAGCATTTGGTTATGACATCAAACGGTAAGGCGGACAAATGAAGTATCTTATAACCGGCGGAGCCGGATTTATCGGAAGCAACATCGCCATCGAGATTTTGAAACGCGGCGATTCGGTACGAATTCTGGATAATTTTGCCACCGGACGCATGGTCAATATCGAACCGATCCTCGATAAAATTGAATTGATTGACGGCGATATTCGCGACTTCTGGACGGTTTCGGAGGCGGTCGAGGGAATCGACTTTGTTCTTCATCAGGCAGCTTTGCCGTCGGTGCCCCGTTCGGTTAAAAATCCGTTGACTTCCAATGCGGTAAATCTCGACGGAACCCTCAATCTTTTCGAGGCCTCGCGTCAGGCCGGTGTCAAGCGGATCGTCAGCGCCTGCTCATCATCGGTGTACGGCGAGTCAGAGGTCCTCCCCAAGGTCGAGACCATGAAAACCAACCCGCTTTCTCCCTATGCCGTCACCAAATTGGCTGGCGAGGCATACGGCAAAGTATATCACCGCCTTTATGGTCTGGAAACGGTTTCACTTCGGTATTTCAATATTTTCGGCCCCCGTCAGGACCCGGGCAGCCAGTATTCGGCGGTGATTCCGCTTTTTATCAAAGCTGTCCTTGAAAACAAGCAGCCTCTAATCTTCGGCGACGGTGAACAATCGCGCGACTTCACCTATATCTCCAACGCCGTTTCGGCCAACCTGAAGGCCTGCACCGCTCCCGATGCTGCCGGAAAAAGTTATAATGTCGCTTGTGGCGAGCGTTTTACTCTGAATGATATTCTCAGGATGCTGGGTGAAATTGTCGGCCGCGAAGTTACCGCCAAATATGTCGATGCCCGGCAGGGCGATATCAAACATTCGATGGCCGATATCGAGGCGATCAAAAAAGATTTGGGTTATTCGCCCGATTTCGATTTCAAGACCGGCCTGAATGAAACGTTCAAATGGTTCACGAAGATCTTCGCCTCCAGCACCCCGGTCGGCGGCATCAGAATCGGCGACTAGTGGCAGGGGCCACTTTTGGGCTGTCGCATAGATGATCTAAAGATTAGAGTAGGTCGAAACCCCTGCCGAAGGTCCCGAGTTTTACGAGGGAGGTTTCGACAATATAATTTTAACGCGGTGGATGATTTATCCGCCGCGTTTTTTTATGTCCATATCACAGCTGACCCTCTCCAGCGAGGATCATGGATACCTGCCTTCTTAAGAAACCCGGAGCAGAGCTCCGGGCCACGCACCCGACATTCTGCTGCAGATTAACCACGCGTTAGAATATCGGCGCCGAAATAAACGGGAATGCCATTATTGACCACTACAATACCATACATCTGCTTAATATCATAATCCCCAACCACCTTCATTATAAAGTAGCTGAATTTCAGAATTATCCAAAGCGCGATTGTAAATTCTTATATCATCCGCCAAACCTTGATATCCACGGTTTGGATTCTCCGGTTCGGCAGTGCCGATTTGAAAAGGTGTATCTGGGTCCGGTATAACTAGCGGTCCGGTATCACTTCCTATCAAAGAGTCATCTACGAAGGCTTCCAAATTAGTGCCACTTCGTCGAATAACAAGATGATACCACTTTCCTAATTGAAATGGTGCAGGACCAAGATATATCCATCCAGGCGATGGTCCTATAATAAACGTAATGCTGGCGTTTCCAAACCAGATTATCCACTTATTGGTATTACCTCCACCTTCATCATGCCCCATGAGATAATACCCCCCGTCCGCACCAAAGGCACTCAATTGTGCCCAAACAGAAATCGTAAATGGATCAGAGCCGAATGTCAAGTCGGGATTATCAGGTACATCAATCCTGTCATTTCCATCAAAACTGAGGGCTTTATTCGGATTGCCGAAACGATCATTAACCATATTAGCGCCAAAAATAGTACCGTCGTGGCCATTACCGCTTTCATCATCGGCATTGCCATTAAATGGATAATGCGCGACCAAGCCCGCTGAAGGCATGGGCTCCGCCCTGACTACAATATCAAGACTATCGGTATCTGAACCGCCACGCCCGTCAGAGGTCGTGCATTTTACATAATAGATGCCAGCAGTATCCGGAGCGTACCAATCGACACCGCTTCCGGTTCCGAGGATGGTACCTTCAGCGGCCGTCCATGTATAGGTTAAGGCATCTCCATCGGCATCGGTGGCCTCACATGTTATGGAGCATGTATCGTTCACAAAGGTAGTGTCAGGACTAGATGTCAGATTATTAATTGAAGGCGGGTGGTTATCGGGCCCATTCGGATCGTCGCCATCACAACCAACGTAATATATCAAGAGAAGTGTTGTGAGACAAGTAAGGCAAATTAATCTTTGCATAGATCACCTCATGATTTGTGATATTTAATTACACCTAATTCTAGAGCATGAAACTGTAAACTCCTGATTCAAGAACTCCTTTCACTAAAAAGCCCAATGGGCACAGCTTTATTGTTTTCTATTATTTGCCACAGCAGCAAATATCCAAGTTTTTCCCCATTGGGTTTTCGAGGAATGATCGCCTCGTCGTTATTTTGAATACTCAATAACCCCCGAAAGGGGATTAATTTCCTGCAAAGCAACTTTGTCGCTCCCTGAAGCACGGTAACCTCTGAAGTGTAATATAGGGGGAAATGAGGTTATGGTCAATAGGAATGCCAGTTACAGGTTATTGCCGTCGTAAGCGGGGTGCCGCACTGCTTTAGGGCATGTTGATAAGCCTCTCAGCATTGGGTGCCGCACCGCTTGCGGTGCGAATTCCTACTCAGTGATCGCACGCTTCATAGGGGCCAGACCTCAAATATTTAGTTGAGTTCTCAATCAATAACGTCTAACCGACTTCTTCAACAAGCCCTTCAGCAGTATGACATATGCCAGCCTTACCAGCAAAAACAACATAGGATCGCTGTTAATCCTGATGCCGTCATACTAAGTGAACCTGAACGCGAAAGGTATATGCATGAATGATAGCATTAGAAATAGCAGACCGAAAATGACCCCAATGGAGGAAAAACCCGGGAAATATGTAAAAATGAACAAACAAAGCCATTTTATCGTTGTGCGGCAACAACATCGCCTTTTTTCAAAGCCATTTTAAGCCATTATAAGCCATTTTTTGTGCTTAAAAAGGGTGTTTTGGGTAATATTTGGTGTCATATTGGGGGCCGTATTTGGGCCCATATTACGGTCATCCACGCGCGACAGCCAAAAACCGCCTTCTGGAGGCTTCTGCCTGCGGCTTCTGTCACCGTGTCGCTCTTTTGCAATTATTCGGTTGAGAAAACAGCGAAGGATGATTATATAATAGCATGACTAAAATAGCTCCCTCAATACTATCGGCAGATTTCGCTCGCATGGGCGAAGAAGTTAAATCGGCCAAGGCCGCCGGCGCCGACTGGCTTCATATCGATGTCATGGACGGCCATTTCTGCCCCAACCTGACTATGGGTCCCGATATGGTCAAGGCGCTCAAAAAGTCGAGCGACCTTTTTCTCGATGTTCATCTGATGGTCACCAATCCGGAGAATTTCTTCGAATCGTTCGCCAAAGCCGGAGCCGACCTGCTGGTCTTCCATATCGAAACCGATCCCGATCCGACCGACAAGATTAAGATGATTCGCGATCTCGGATGCCGGGCCGGATTATCGCTCAACCCTGATAAGCCGGTGTCGGCGGTGCTGCCATACCTGGAACAGGTCGATCTGGTTTTGCTGATGTCGGTTTTCCCCGGATACAGCGGTCAGAGTTTCATTCCGGAGTCGTTGGAACGAGCGGCCGAGATTCGGTCCTTTATCGATGAGCACAAGCTGGATTGCGCTCTGGAAATCGACGGCGGCGTCAGCCGCACAACAGCCCCGGATATTATCAAAGCCGGTGTCGATATTGTCGTCATGGGTTCGGCCTTTTTCGGCGATGATGATCGGACAGGTATTGTCCGGTATATTAAATCATTGTAAACGGTATGGTTTTTACATAAATGTGATATATTTATCCAAAATCTCTTTCAACTAGCGCAACCTTTATGCGTATAATGTATTGACATCATTGGGAACAACCTGCGCCGGCGGTTGCTGCATTTAGGATGTGCATCCGACGGTAACAATTTTATAACACCTCGACTTAACAGGATTCAAATATTCCTCTCCACCATGGTGATTGTGGTGTGAAGGAAAAGGACCAGGGATTCCGGCAGTTTTGTGGCATGGAGCGTAATGTCAGGTGCGGTGCAGCATAATATTTGGTGAAGATCAATATTATTTATCCTGACCACTTATGTCCGCATTTGATGAATGGTAGTGCAATTTAGGAATGTGAAATTGTAGTATGGTTATTTTCTTGACAATGACGGTTGAAGTAGCGATTTTAGATCAGGCTGATACAAATTATAAGGGGGAAATACGATGACATTACTTGCCAAGCAGCAGGTATATGCTGGAGCTTTGGATAAAGCATATGCAATACAGATGGAGAAGGCAGGCAAGGCTAATCTGGTAGGCCAGATCATCGGCAAAAACCCGGCGGTTTTCAAAAAAAAGCAGAAGGCACACCAGCAAATCATCCTCAACCGATTGGGATGGATCGACGTCGTGGAGCAAATGCCCGGTGAAATTCGCCGCATGGAACAACTGGTTCGGGGGGTCAAAGAAGATGGTATTCGCCATGTTTTTGTCCTGGGGATGGGAGGTTCATCTCTTTGCGCCGAGGTTTTCGGCGAAATATTCGGCGGAAAAAGCTGGCTGAAAAGTTTTACAATTGTCGACACAACCGCGCCCAGCAGTCTGGAAGCAATTATAAATTCTGTCGATTTGAGCAGATCGTTTTTCATAGTATCCTCGAAGGTGGGTACCACGATTGAAACGATGTCGCAATTCCGGTTCTTTTTCAAGATGGTCAAATCGCACCGGCCATTGAAGGCCGGCCGATTTTTCACGGCGATAACCGACGAAGGATCTGACTTGCATCGGATCGCTCGCCGAAACCGTTTTCGAGAAGTATTTCTGAACAGGAGTGACATCGGAGGACGGTATTCGGCCTTATCGTATTTCGGATTGGTGCCGGCAGCATTTACCAATGTCGATCTGAGCGAGCTGCTTGACGGCGCTACACAACGTTTAGCCGAGATGAAAGAGAATGGCCGTGATTGCGATGCCCTCCGACTCGGCATTTTGATGGGAATTGGCGCCAAAAGCGGCCATGACAAGCTTCGTTTTCGTACATCCAAAACGGTCGCCCCGTATATCAATTGGATTGAGCAATTGGTCGCCGAGTCAACTGGGAAGGATGCCAAAGGGATCGTACCGATAGAGGGAAATATTGATGGCGGCCTTGTTGCCGATGATCTCCTGGATGTTTACTATTGGGTTAAAGGCGAAGCGTCGCCTGATAAGTCCGCAGCAAAGGGGCAAAATAACATACCGCACGTATCGATTGAAATGCCGCAGGCGGTCAGTATCGGCGGCGAGATATTAAAGTGGGAAATGGCGACGGCTGTAGCGTCGTCGGTCCTCGGAGTAAACCCGTTCGATGAGCCGAATGTCGCGGAAAGCAAGAAAAACGTGGCCGGGATTTTGCATGCCAGAAGAGGGCCGCGGAAGGTTATTCCGATTGACCCTCTCGCAGAAATCGGCGATGTCGCCATCATCTCCGTCAGCGGCGTGAAGGCATTGGAACGGCGTCGCAAAATGACCTCGAATGATATTTTTTCCGAGTTTTTCCAGGGGGTTGGCAAGGGCGATTATGTCGCTTTTCTGAGCTACACGGAGAGAAAAGCGGAGATCGAAAACAAGCTGGCTCAATTGCGAAAACTGGTCGAAAGCAAGTACAACCTGATCACCATGCGTGGTTATGGCCCCCGATTCCTGCATTCGACCGGCCAGTTGTTCAAGGGTGGCAGCCCAAAGGGGCATTTTGTCATTATTGAACAGGAATTTGAAACCGATTTTGATATTCCCGGAAATAATATCAGTTTCGGCCGATTGATCAAAGCTCAGGCCAAAGGTGATCTCAAGGCACTGCAGAAACGCAAACGTCCGATAATCAATCTGAACCTCGGGTTGGAACTAGCCGGTGGTCTCGATCAATTGATAAGGCTGGTAGAGAAGCTTTAAGGATTTGTAGGATCAGGTGACAACGGGATATGTTGTCAGCTTTGATAATGATCTTTTCGATATTTTTCTCGTTTTAATCCTTAAAGGGGCTGAATCAACCTCATCTGGAGCAATTTCCCATATATACCATCAAGGGTATTACTCTTCCGCTTTTTGGGGCCGCAAGCCATATGATATCTTCGGCAACGGTTTGAATTCTCAGATATTTTAATTGATTTCGCTCCGGTAATTTATCACAATTAGGCGATGCGAAAAATTATCATCATTCTTTTGCCGGTTTTGATACTGATCTCATCTATGGCCGATGGCGGAAATGAGCCTAAGCGGTATCGTATCGGTTTTCTGTACGGTTTGGGCAACCTGAAGGCCGGTGAGGTTCCCAACTATACTTTCAATCATGCCTGGGGTTTTGGCGCCGGTATCAACGGGCGGCGGACAACCCTTTCATTCAGTCTACTGTCTCAAAAAAACTACAGCGATTCGAGCGCATCGGGTCATTTCGGATTTTTCTCGGGCAAGGATGATGCTGAGCGGGTCTTTAAATCGCTTCGGGCCGGATTTGATTTTGATTATCGCCTGAGAGAGAAATCCACTTATTGTCCCACGGTCGGTCTCGGCCTTGGATATCTGATCTGGAAATACACCGATCCAGAAGGCGATACGGTTGTGCAAGCGGTGGGAGAGCGTGACAATACGGTCGATTTCAGTGCCGCCGAAATGTATATCTCAGGCGCGCTGGGGTTGGAGATCGCCGCATCGCAAAGGGTGACTATTAATTTCAAAACGTCGATTGACTATTTGACCGGCGTGGGAGCGTCTTTCAACGATTCGATTGACAATATCCGCGGGCGAATGATGATGCGAGTCGGTATCGGCCTGTCGTACCATTTCGGGTTGGGCGGAGATTTCCGACCCTCCTCCGAATCATGGCCATCGTCGTCAACCTGGTCACAGCAACAAGAAAAGGTTCGGTCGGCCCCCGGTAAGGGCGATACCGATGGCGACGGAATTGAAGATCGGCGCGATAAATGTCCGGGAACCTTGCCCGGAGTGGTGGTCGATAAGGCAGGATGTGCTCTGGATAGCGACGGCGATGGCGTCGCCGATGGACGTGACGATTGTCCCCGGACGCCGCGATCGGCGATCGGGTTCGTTGATATTTTCGGCTGTCCGGTCGATAGCGATTTCGATGGTGTACCCGATTTTCGCGATACCTGCCTGGCCAGCCCGGCCGGAGCGGCTGTTGACGAGTATGGGTGTCCGATCGACGGCGACAGCGATGGGGTGTATGACGGTCGGGACGACTGCCCCAATACTGCGCTCGGAATCGAGGTCGATACCCGCGGATGTATCGATATCGCCTTTTTGCGCGATACCATGCGGATAAATATCGATTATCAGTCGGGATCGTTCGAGGTGGATCTGCGAACCAGGGAACGTCTTCAGCCACTGATCAGAAAATTGCTGATACTTGATGAGGTGAACGTAGCTATCCAGGGTTTTACCGATAATATCGGTTCGGCCGAGGCCAACCAGAGCCTGTCGCAGAAGCGGGCCAATCGGATGCGTGACTGGCTGGTGACCGAGGGGATTGCAATTGAGCGGTTGACGGCGGTCGGTAAAGGTGAGACCAACTTTATCGCATCCAACCAAACAGCCGATGGCCGTGCCCTAAACCGGCGTATTGAACTGATATTTTCTCGCTGATTTTATCCTGATTATCAAATATTCAATCAATAAAAAAGAGATTGTATCTCCCTGAAATAGTGTTATCTTTCGATAGAATTGCTAAAGACTACAAAATACATGCCTTATTCCGGAAATCATGATCTTCTCGGGAGGAGAAATTGATGAAGAGGTTCTTCTATTCTTTGGCAATATTTCTAACTTTTTCCACAAACATCATGGCTGTCAATAATATGTTCGGCGATCGCGTCGACTATAATGTCGGTGACACACCTCAGGGGATAGTAGCAGCCGATCTGGACGCCGATGGCGATGATGACATCGCGGTTGTGAACCAACATCCATTTTCATCCAGCAACGACAGTGTTTCGATTTTGATGAACAATGGTGACGGGACGTTTCAGCCCGAGGTACGGTACCAGGTTGGCGACGGTCCGTATGCGCTGGTTGCGGTCGACCTCGATGGCGACAGCGACCTTGATCTGGCGGTTGCCAATCGTGTCGGATGGACTATACAGGTACTTTTCAATAACGGTGACGGTACTTTTTATAGTTCGTATAGTTATGCTGCCGGTAAGGCTCCGTCGGATATCGACGCTGCCGATTTTGACCGGGACGGCGATATCGATCTGGCGGTTTCCAATGCTTTTTCTTTGGAAGTATCAGTATTGATGAATAAGGGGGATGGGACTTTTTTTGCACGGGTCAATTACCCCATAACCGAAAGCGGACAGACGATTAGCGTCACTGATTTTGATGGCGATGGAGATATAGATCTCGCTGTAGGAATTGTATCGATTATTGATATTCTGCTCAATAATGGCAATGGGACGTTTCAGACTTATGCCAGCATCGGAGACGGGTTCTCTCCGGCCTATATCGAGACGGCCGATTTCGATGGCGATGGTATTGACGACTTGGCAGCCGGAATACTGGCTGGAGACTCCGTGGTTGTTTTCCTTAACCAGGGTAATGCCAATTTCGATCCGGCGGTTGCATATTATGTGGGCGATAGCCCCTCTGCCCTTGTCAGCGATGATCTTGATCGCGATGGCGATAATGATTTAGCGATTGCCAGAAGCTGGCCTGGGACCATCTCTGTCTTATTAAATGACGGCGACGGGAGTTTCCAAAGCCAGGGTGTCTATGGTGCCGGAGGGCGATCCGGCGAAATCTGTGCCGCCGATTTTGACGGCGACGGAGATATCGACCTGGCCACAAGCAATTCGGAAGACAATACGGTCTCGGTTCTATTCAATCAAACCTATACCGGTTTGGCGGCTATGGAAAAAGATACTATCAAAGCAATTCTGGCATATGCTCCCGATCCGATGCAGTTATCGGTCTATATCGGGGCTTTTGAACATGGTTATACCGTTGATGATATCGATCCGTTTACGCTGATGATCAATGGTGTGGTGTCTCCCTATTCCATCTATGGCGGCGAGGAGCATCCCGATATCCCCGGCGTAGCGGTGCGGATAACTTCTAACTTTCGGGATTTTATCGATAGTTATGAAACCCTGCTGGGAAATAGGTTGCAGAGATATTATGTCTCGGGTCGGTTCAACGACAGTACTTCCTTCGCCGCCGGTGG